>CAYRGX010000012.1:0-115582 GCA_964423905.1 uncultured Leptospirales bacterium
CGTTGGCCACCATTATTTTTTAGGTGACTGTCAGGCGAATACCATCACTGTTCAATACATAATTGATTTCATATATATATCAATATTTTTTATCCTCTTAATAAATCTTTTTAAATATGGCAATATTATTGTTTTCAATAAATATCTATTTGATCCGTTTTGCGTAAGTATTATTATAATTATATTTTATGAATTATTTATTATTATTAAATCTATAAGGGAGCACCAAGAATACTCAGTATCAATATTAGTAGGATTTATTATTCTATCTTTGGGTATAATATGGAGTTTACTAAGATTCTCTAATTTAATTGAATATGATCCATTGTTAATTGAAAGTTTTTTCTCAATGACCCTCGTTTTCACATGGATTCTCGCGGCCCGCTACTCCAAAACCTTCTCCGATCTCGAAAAGTCCCACGGCGAGCTCGTGGTGCTCGACCGGCTCAAGGACGATTTTCTGACAACCACCACGCACGAACTCAGGACGCCGCTCCACGGCATCATGGGACTGTCGCGCTCCCTGTCCGCGGGCACCCTCGGCCCGGTGAACCGCAACCAGAAGCACGACCTCGACATGATCCACTCGAGCGCGGAGCACCTGAACGCGCTCGTGGGCGAAATACTCGACTACAGCAAGATACGCGCGGGCAGGGCCGACCTCTTCCTCGAAGAGGTGGACGTGGCGGAAACCGCGCGCACCGTGCTCTCGCTCATGCGCGCGGCGCCCGAGGCCGCGGGCATCGAGCTCCGCGACGAGATCGAGCCGGGCCTGCCGCCCGTGACCGCGGACCGGGGGCGCCTGCGCCAGGTGCTCGTGAACCTCGTGGGCAACGCGGTCAAGTACACCGAAAAGGGCAAGGTGACCGTGGCGCTCGCGCGCGAGCCCGGCGGCGTGCGCCTCGAGGTGCGCGACACGGGCAGGGGCATCGCGCCCGATGCGCTGCTGCGCGTGTTCGAGCCCTTCGTGCAGGAGGGCGGCCCCGACGAAAGGCCCGCGGGCGGCACCGGCCTGGACCTGGCTATCACCAGGCGGCTGGTCGAGCTCCATGGCGGCACGATTTCCGCGCGGAGCGAGGTCGGCAAGGGCAGCGCCTTCATCGTGCGCCTGCCCTTCGAGCCGCAGGTGAAGGGCATCGCGCGCGTGTCCGGGGAAGAGGCGCAGGCCCCGCCCCCGAAGGCGGTCGCGAAGGCGCCGAAGCGGGAGGAACGGCCCCTGCCGGCGCGTCCCGCGCGCGAGAAGGCGCCGCGCATACTCGCGGTGGACGACGATCTCGTGAACCTCAGGGTGGTGTGGAACGTGTGCATGGGCCAGGGCTACGAGCTCGAGACCGCGGCCAACGGCCGCGACTGCCTGGCCGTGCTCGAGACGCACGAGTTCGACCTGGTGATCCTCGACCTCATGCTCCCCGGCATGAGCGGGTACGAGGTGTGCGAGCGCATACGCGAGCGGCCGGGCAGGGCCTACCTGCCCGTGGTAATGGTCACCGCGCGCGACGCGGTCAGCGACCTGGTGCGCGGGTTCTCGCTCGGCGCGAACGACTACGTGACCAAGCCCTTCACCGCGGAGGAGCTCGTGGCCCGCATCGAGAACCAGCTCGCCATACGTCAGCTCGTGGACATGGAGATCGCCCTGACCGACGGCGTGGAGCTCGACAAGGGCAGGCTCGCCTCGCTGCTCGAACGGAGCGAGGCCCTGAAGGAGACGGCGCTCCAGCTTATCGAGTGGGAAAAAATCATCAAGGACGACCTGGACATCGCGTACTCGTTCCAGAGGAAGCTCATGACCAGGGAAACGTCCGTTCCCGGCATCGAGGAGCACGTGTGGTACTCGCCCCTGCAGAAGCTCGGCGGCGACGTGTTCGACATGTTCGAGTTCAGGCCCGGGGTGCTGCGCGTGTTCCTCGCGGACACCACGGGCCACGGCATACAGGCCTCCCTGAACACGGTGAAGATTCTCGCGGAGTACGCCGCGGTCAAGGAGACGCTCTCGTCGCCCGAGGTGGTGGTGAGCCTTTTGAACCGAAGGTTCGTGCAGTACTTCAGGGACTACCAGATCGTGTTCAGCTGCGTCGTGGCGGACATCGACACCGCGAAAGACACCGTGGCCCTGGCGTCCGCGGGACATCCCGAGCAATTCATTATCAGGAACGGCGCGGCGGTGCCGGTGAAGCCGCCCGGCCCGCTCGTGGGGGTTTCGTACGCGGTGGAGTACCCCTGCCAGGTGCATGCGCTGGCGCCGGGCGATATGCTCTTGCTCTACACGGACGGCCTCTTCGACCTCCTCCCTGAAGGGACGGGCGAGCCCATGTGCCTCTCCCTCGGGGGGAGCGCGTTCATGACCGGCCTCGCCGCGCTCGCGGGCAAGGGATACCGGCTAGGTCCCGCGCTCGACAAGGCCGCCGGCGCGCACCTGCTGAACGAAAAGAGGCACAAGATCGACGACGTGACCGTGGTGCTCGTGCGGCGCGCCGCGGTGAAACCGGGCTGACGGTTACGGCCGGCGTCCTTCCTCGCGGCATATATCCAACACCCTTTTACAGAAGAGCCCCCCGCAATCCGGGTCCCTGAAACTCTCGGAAGGGCGGACCATGCCCGACGCGGCGCACGCATCGCGGTGAACGCACGCGGGGCAGGTCGCGTCGTCGGGCGCGGTGGCACGCGCGTACGCTTCCGATTGAAGGGTCGCCGTGATGGAGCCCGCGCCGCCGGGCCAGCGGGGCTCGCGCATGGAGTGGGCGAGCGCTATGCTCCCGTCCACGAGTACCACGACGCGGCCGGGCCGCACCAGGGGTCCCGTGCGCGGGAGCCACGGCATGCCCGAGGCGACCGCGGCCGCGTGCGCCAAAGGATTGTCGAGCACCACGGCGGGCATGCCGCCCAGGTTCAGGAGCGCAGCCGCGCGCGCCATGAACGCGAAATCGGCGGGTGAAAGCATTTCATGATCGAAGTACGCGGCGGGACCTCCCGCGCGCACCAACTGTATCAGGGTGAGTTCCCGCAGCCCCGGCAACGCGTCGAAGATGTCCCTGGCGAAGGTCGCGATCGAAGGGACGAGCCCCTTTCCCGCGGAGGTGAACACGGTCGCGGCAATGCCGGCGCCGAGCGCGCGCGCAGCTCCCGAGAGGGCCCTGCCGCGCGAGCCCGTTCCCCGCATGGCGTCGTGGCGCTCCGCCGGGCCCTCGATGCTGACCGAGACGCACGCGCGCGTCCCCCACGGGGTGAGGAGCCCGAGCGCCGCGCCGGAGAGGTTCAGGCCCGTGCTGTTGAGGTAAAGTCCCTCGTATCCCGCGGCGGCGGCCTCTTCGACGAGCTCGCCGAAGGGCGGCCACAGGAATGGATCGCCGCCGGTCAGGTGCAGGTGGCGGTACCCGAGCGCGGCGCCCTCGCGAAGGGCACCGGCCGCGCATTCAATCGACATGTCGAGATCGCCCGCGATTTCGGGCCGCACGAAGCAGTGGGGGCACGAACCGCCGCAGCGGGTGGTGACTTCGAGTGTCAGGTTTTCCAGGGTGACGGCATCGGCGAGCGCGGCGGGAATGGGCGGGCTCACGGCTTGAATTCCCTGACCGGCGACGCGAGCTCCTCGAGCTCGGCCGCGTACCCGGGATAACCCGCGTCCATGGCCGCCCGCGTGCCGCGGGAGAGACGGTCGAGCACCTCCTCGATCGAGGCGGCGAATGCGCCGGACGAGACGATGGCCTCGGTGACCGCCTTGCGCGTGCGGTTTGTGCCCGCGTTCCAGACAAGGCGCGCCTTGTCGTGCATCAGCAGGTACACCGCGCCGTGCACCTCGGCGTCGCAGTCGATCTCCATGTCGTGCATGTCGTCGAGCACCCGCCAGGCCGCGCCGAAGTGCCGGTAGGCCCAGAGGAGCCCGTCCAGGGAGCGGGGGGATATGTCCCTGTGCCGCGCGAGGAGCATGGGCGCGATGAGGCCCGTGGCCATCTGCGACATGAACTCCGAGAGGTAGGTATCCACTCGGTCGTGCACCTTTGAGTCGGTGATCGCGCGGTAATACTCGTCGAGAATGTCGTCGATCTCGGTGCGGTCGTGCGTGAGCGCGCCGATCGCGTCCCGCAGCACGACCCAGGCCTGGCTGCGGATCAGGAGGTTCAGGTGCGTGGGCTTGATGAGCCCGTCGTTCAGGTGGTCGTCGAAGGAGTGCAGGAGCATGGCCATGGCGTGCGCGCGGACGGCGTACTCGAGCGCGTCGTCGTTCTTGCCGCCGGATATCCAGTGGAGCAGGGTCCAGCACGGGGGATAGTACGCGTGGAAGAACTCGAGCGGCGCGCCCAGAGGTAGCCCGCAGTAGCTCATCATGAAGAGCAGGCCCTCGGCGTTAAGGGAAGACGGCAGGCCGCGGCAAAGCGCGGGTATGGTGGCGTTCAGGCGCTCGTACAGGGCGAGCCTGTCCGCGCACAGGGCCACGGGACCGAAATCGAGATCGGCCACCCGGTCGAAAATGTCCTTCTTGCGCCTAGGCATGGTGCAGTTATCCCGCAGCGGGCGGCCGCCGTCCAGCAGTATTTGTCCCGACGCAGGGCCGGAGCGGCGCGGGAAGAAAAAATGCTGGAAAAACGGGCGGCCCAGCACGTAACTGTTTTACGCAGGGGAGGCTTTCGGCCGGCGGCCGGCATATCCCCCTCACGAACGAACGGAGGACGCGTCCATGACGAAGAGGAACATCATCCTGGCACTGGCACTCGCGTGCGCCGTGGCGCTGGCGGCGCCGGGCCTCGACGCGAAGAAACACGGAAAGCGGGGGCAGGGTTCCCGCGACGGCGGGAGCTTCATCACGAAAAGCGAGATCGCGGCGCTCGAGAAATCGGGCCACCTCGTGCCGCAGGGGCCCGATTCCTGGAAGACCAGGGGCGGGGTCGTGCTGAAGGGCAGGGACCCGGACGGCCGCAACCGGCTGGAGCACGTGATGCGACATACCCGCGACATCCCCTCGAGGCCCAGGCACAGCGTGTTCTCGGTGTCAAAGGCGCAGGTGATCGAGCTCATGGACGAGGCCTGGGCGAAGATCAAGTCCGGTTCGCTGAAGGCCGAGGAGCGCGGCGGGCGCTCGGCCTATGTGTACCGCGCCGGGCGGGACATCGGGTACGCTGGCGGCCGCGACGGCGCGCAGAGAGGAAGGCGCCCGCTCAAGGCGGTGAAGATCGTCGTAAAGACCGGCACCCCGGAAGTGGTGACTTTTTTCCCTCGATGATTGAAACGGCGAGGTGACATGCCATGGCAAAAAACGAAGAAATCATCTGCCCGTTCTGCAACGAGGGCGTGCTGAAACCGTCGACCTGCCCCTCGTGCAAAAACGGGTTCCTTCGCTGCGACGAGTGCGAATCTATCTACCGCGACAGGGATTCGCTCGACAAGGACTTCGGCGACAATTGCCCCCACTGCGGCAGGTCGCTGGAGTAGGCTTCAGCGCGCGACCTTCGTGGCGCGCCTGAGCTTGTGGCGGAAGTTCGTGCTGCTGTCCTCGATGATGGTCTGCAGGTAGGCCATGTGCTTCTCGATCTCCTCGAGGTAGAGGTTCCGGTCTATTCCCCCCCGCTCCAGAAAATGGGCCTGGGCGTAGCGGTACACCGACATGAATCCGGAGTCAAGCCTGCGGCGCGTGATGTCGTAAAAGTCCGTGGTCTTCCTGATGATGTCGTACTCGGTGTTGAACCCCATGATCCCCGCCTCCCTGAACTCGCGGTACAGAAAGATGAGCTTCTCGAGGTAGGTCCGGTCGGACATCTGGCCCAGGAGGTCCGCGGTGCCGAGCATGGCGCCGGCAGTGTGCTGCTCGTCCGAGTCGAAGCTGAGGTCCTCGAGCTTCAGCGTGGTCTCGGTGCAGCGCACCAGCTTCACGATCTCGTCGAGGTCGCGCGCGGAAAGGCCGAACTCGGGCGCGTTGCGCGCGGCGAAATCCACGCTCCTGTCAACATGGTTCACGGTGTACTTGGCGCCGGTGCCCTCGGTGTCGCCGGTTTCCTGGATGTAGCCCGTGTCGTGGAACAGGGCCGCGCGCATCAGGTTGACCGCGGTCTCTTCGGGCATGACCTTCACGGTGAGATTGTAGCCGTCGAGCAGGCGAGCCGCCGCGAGCATGGCGTCCAGGGTGTGGTCCAGGTCGTGGTAGTCGGTGCTGCAGGCGCGATAGCCCCGGTAGCGCCCCTCGAACAGGTTTTGAATCAGGTCGAAGGCGTCGTCCACGCACCTGAAGCGCTTCGCGGGATACGAGAAGCAGAAGATCCGCCTGGTTTCGGCGAGGAGCTTTTTCGGCGTGGAGGTGTCGGCGAACGACGTGAGCTGCGACCATGTTTCCATAGGGGTACCGTCCCTGTCATTTAGTATAATATTGCCGTATGACGCGAATCATCCTTCCGTTTTCGTAATCGCATTCCTGCACGAGACCCGACCTGAAATGGTAGGTGCCCCGGCCGTGCGGGAGGTCATTGAGGTAGTTACCCTCGAAGCGGTCGCCCCGCGAAAAGTAATACGTGCCCGGTCCGCTCCGCCTGCCTGCGAGGTACGAACCCGCGTGCCTGTCGCCGTTCGCGTGGCGGTAGACTCCGGCGCCGTGGTATTTTCCGTTCCTGAACTGTCCCTCGTAGGACTCGCCGTTGACGAACACGTACCATCCGCGGCCGTTTGCGCAGTCTCCGCTCACGCAGCCGTAGGTCTTTTTCGGGGGGCGCTCGACGGGTCCGCTGACCGGCACCTGGATCTTATTCCTGAGCGACAGGCTCGCGAGCACGCGCGCGCCCGAGACCTGCACCAGCCGGCGCGAGAGATGGTCCTCCCGGTACGCGGGGTTACCCGTGGGGTAGCGGCCGAACCCGATGAAGAGAATGTGGGTCGCGCCGAGCGCGTTGCCGATGATGCCCACGGAATCGTCCGAGACCAGGCCGAGTTGCTTCAGCCTGTCCTCCTTCAGGAGCTCGGAGAGTCGGTAGCGGTCGACCAGGGCGAACGATTTTTCCTGACCGAACCGGTTGAGGAACATGGCCTCGTGCTCCGAGAGCAGCGAGTTCTTCACGCCCTCCTTCCAGGCCTCGTAGCCCGCGCCGGTTTTCCCGGCCATGCTGACGCCGGTGACGATCACCGCGAGGTTCACGCGGCCGTCCCCGTAAAGAACCCTTCGCACCGCGAGCGCGTCCGCGGGCTCGTCGAACGGGATATCGGCGCGCATGCCCAGCGTCGACTTTTTGCCGGATGTTTCGACAACCAGGTTCGTTTTCTCGCCGTTTCGCTTCGCAAGCCAGGCCTCGAGCACGTCCAGGCGCGACGAGATCGTCTTCCCGTCAAGTGAAACGATCACGGCGCTGCGCCTGAGGCCCGCCTTGTCCGCGGGCGAATCCTTCATGATGCCGCCCACCGCGACCTTTCCGTCAGCGGCGCGCACCACGTCAAAACCGGGATCGAAGCGCCGCACGTGGCCCTGCGGCAGAGGTTTCAGCCCGGTCTTACCGCCGCCCTGGGAGGTGGCGCACCCGGCGGCCGCGGCAAGCGCGAGCAGGACCAGGGCCCCCGCGAGCGAACGCACGGTTCGCGTGGACGGCATGGTGTCGTGTGGATATGTCCGGGTTTTCATTGCGGCCTGTTCCGTAAGCAAACTACGGGACGAGGTATTTGTCAAACGGTTTTCCGGGAGCGTTATATGCCGCGCGCCTCGCCGTCCTTTTTCAGGATATATCGGTGCACGATGGCGAGCGCTGCCGCGACCGCCCCGGGTTGTATGTGGTCGACGGTGTCGCGGGAGGTATGGTAATAGAACGTATCGCGCGCGATGTCCTCGGACATGGCGACCAGGGTTGTCGCCCGGACGCCGATCGCCGCCATCTCGGCGGCGTCGGTGCCGCCCGCGCCGAACAGGAACCTGAACGGGCGCGCCCGGTAGCCGAGCGACCCGGCTATGTCAACGCATTCGTCCGCCATCTTCCTGGAGAGCCTGACGAAGCCGTTCAGGTCGGTAAAGAGGAACTTGATCTGGTCCGGGTCGAAGATGCAGTCCATGTTGAAGTTCCATGCCGGGAGGGAGCGAAGTTCCTCGCGGTGACGCCGCGCGTAGGCGCGGGCGCCCCGGAGTCCCGACTCCTCGGCGTCATAGCTCACAAATATCAGGCGCGTGTGCGCGGGGCGCTTCTTTCCCGCGAAAAGGCCGGCCGTGCCGGCCGCGATCGCGGAGGCCACCAGGTTGTCGCCCGCGCCAGGGGACACGCCGGGCCCGGCGAAAAACCAGAGCTGGCCCACGAACGCCATGGCGAAGAACGCGGTGTAGCGCATGGCCCCGGCAAAGGGCGGCGCGGAGCCGGTGACGCATTCCATGATCACCCATATCCACGCCATGATGAAAGCGATATCGATCGACAGGAACGCGAACAGTATGCGCGCTTTGTAGAGGAAGGGGAAACGCGTGAAAAAGTTGAAGATCAGCGCGCTGTCGTGGTGGCCGCTCACGATCACCTGCTGCCTGGCCTCTCCTGAGGGCTCGATGACGCCAACGACATTATATCCCTTCCCCTTTCGGTAGAACGGATCGAAGATCTGCCGGTAGAACACGAACTGGCTGAAGGTGATGACGACGGCGAAGGTGTATCCAAGGACAGCGGGTACGAGGTACCCGAAGAAGAGGAACACGGACGCGAGCGTGTAGGCAACGGCCGAAGCCTTGAGAAACCCCAGGAAGGCGTTGGGGCGCACGTCGAACCCCTCGATCACGGCGGAATCGCACGCGTGCGCGAACTCGTCCCGGAGGATTTCCGCCGACCGCTTGCACGCATCGGTGCCGCACAATCGCGGGCCGCATTCCCTGATGATACGGTCTGTAAGTTCGATCGCCTTCGCCGCGTGTTTCTTCGAGGTTTTCTGGTCCATGCTCACTATCCTGTGGTTCTTCGTTCAGCCAAATGTTACCGAAAGAACTCGTCTCTTGTCAGCCAGAGCTCCTCGATGCGGTACATGTGCCAGTATTCATGGAATATCATGTGGTTCAGGAGTATGGGGATGCCGTAGTCCCTGTACTCGGGATGCACCGCCTTCCTGGCGAGCTGCTCGCCGGTGAGGCCATCGATGAGGTACACCTGTTTCTGGCGCATGTCGCGATACGATGCCAGGACATCTTTCAGGGGTATGATCTTGTCCAGTTCCCGTCCCCCCTCGGAGGGGAAGTAGGGGCGGATGACCGGGTCCCTGGAGTTTTTTATCGTGTGTATGCGGTCGTAGAGCATCGGCTGGACATCGGCGATATGGGTGACGTGCTGCCTGATGCTCCAGGCGTCCGGCCCGCGCCTGGCGTCCAGCGCCTCGACCGGGATATTCAGGACGTAATCGCAGATCACCGCCGGGATGTTCTTAAGGGTTTCAACGATGGTACGGATTTCGCTTTGCATGGTTGTTCTCCCCGCGCCTTTCGGCAACCTTGTGCCCGGACGAACGAATAATGGCGATACCGTGGAGCGCGTCAAGAAAGTTGTCGGCAGACACATTTTTTTCGAAACGGAAAAATCCCTTGCGCTGCGCGCAAGGGATGCACTAAAGTGAAGATGTTTCCAAAATCAAATTATGCCGGGGTTTATGATGAAAAAGATATTGGTTGTCGTATCGGTATTCGTGTTTGCCGTTGTCGCCTGTAAGAAGAAAGATGGCGAGGTCGGGAAGCAAGTGATTCTCTCCAAGATTGAAGTCATACAGGGCACGACTTTTTCCGCCGGTTCATCGGTAGAGAAGGACGAAGCGGGCCTATTAAAAAAAGCGGTGCTCGGCGCTGACCAGAAGATAGCCGATGTCAGTTTCGGCGAATCCTTTCCCTACGTGTTCAAGAAGGGCACCGAACTCGAATACCGGCCGGGCATCGTCATCAAGAAGCCGGAAATGCCGTCCGTGATCACCATTAAAGAGAAGCATGTCATCATGGGGATCGAATTTCCCGCCGAAACGCGGCTCGAACCCGCGTCCGCGTCGGGCACTGTGGGCGACAAGAAGACCTCCAGCGTCATGTTCATACAGTTCCAGCTGGGGGACGCTCTCACTATCAAGGGAAAGACCTTCAAGGCCGGGGAATACATCCAGGTCTATTCGAAGGACAGGATCGTCTACCACGAAAACGGAAAGGAGAAAACGCTGTAACATCGCGTCATTCTCCTGCGAGGAAGCCGTGTTCGCGCGCGGTTCCCCGCGTCGGCACATCAATCGAGGAGGCGCCTGCTGCCCTCGAGCGAGCGAATGTCCTCGATGTCCATGGTGTGCTCCATGCAGCCCAGGTAGGTCCCGGAAGGGTCGCGGAGGGCGTAGAACTCTATGAGCACCTTGTGCTTCCCGCCGGCGGGACCAAGGGGAAGATCGATCCAGAAACGCGCGCGGTCTCGGGTGCCCGACTTCATCTCGTCGACGATGCGCTCTACCAGGGGCAGGCTTTCCGTCGGATGGCATTCCCTGAAATTCAAGCCCATCGAGGTGAGCGAGCGCTTGAAGATGCGCCTGTCGTGCCGGTTCCATCCCACGACCTCGTCATTTGCGTCGATGACGGTGATCTCGGCGGGTAATGTCTCGATCACGGCCCTGACGGTTTTTTCGTCCATGCGGTCTATCATTGCATATCCTCCATGCACACGGGCGTAGCCGTCTCAGGCGCGCACCCGCCCGGTTTTCATGAACAGTGGAAACTCCACTCTGCGTATTATCGAACGATCCCCCCATGCGCGCCCGAGCTCGTCGCGTATCTCGTCGATGGGATCCTCTCCCTTTTCGCGCCGGTAGGCCCTGACGCTCGACCAGGTGCCGAGATAGCCAAGGAGCGCGTCCAGGTCCCACTCGGCGTTCATGCTGAATTCCGGCGCGGGAATCTCGTCGAACGGGAAGGGGATCGAGGCGTAGCGCGTCTCGATGTGCCGCCGCTCGGGAGGCCACCATGGGCCCACGATGTCGTGGTACAGGCGCCCCACCGCCTGGTCCACTTCGGGGCTGACGCGATGCAGGCCGTAACCCCACGCGGCGATGACGCACCCCGGGGATGCGACACGACGCGCCTCCGCATAGAAGGCCCCGCAGTCGAACCAGTGAAGGGCCTGGGCCACGGTGATCGCGTCGATCGTGCCGTCGTCGATGCGCGCTCGCTCGGCAGGGAACACGCGGTAGTCGACGTTCGCCGCGGTCGCGCGTTTTGCACCTGGCTTTCGCTCGCGTCGGAAGCGATCACGCGGTCGTATCGTTCCGCCATTGCCAACGCGGCCTGGCCGTTGCCGGTCGCACAGTCCCAGGCACGCGCGGTCCGCGGCGAAAGGCCGGCGATGAAGTCGAAGATTTCGGGGGGATATGCCGGCCGGTGGGCGGCGTAGTCCGCCGAGTGTCCGGAGAAGTGGTCCTTGAAGATCACGGCGTTAAACCGAAACCGTACCGCCGCATGACCTACACCTGCGCGCGCCCCTGAAAAGGCGCCCGCCGCACGAAGAACAGGCGTAGTGCGCCTCCTGGTCGGCCACCCATTCCCCGGTTTCCATCCGATTCCAGCGGGGGACTTCGCGCAGAATGACCTTTTTGCCTTCCTCCACGGGAAAGCTTTCGATGTGTTCGCATGGGAAATCGTCGCACCTGGAGCAGCCCTCGATGTTTCTCTGCGAGGTGCACTGCTTGATGGGACACGTGCGGCAGTACACGAACACCTCGTCCGAGAGGCATCCGCGGCAGGCGACCTGCTCGGGTGTCACGCCATAGGCCGCGGCAAGCTTTTTCTTCAACGATTCATCGGCCGCGGCATGGGCCAGGTAGATGCCGCAGGCGCCGCAGTACAATCCGCAGGGGGAAACGAGCTGCCTGTTCATGGGGACCTCCTCGTGGCGGCCCGAACGGGGCCGGCCGTGATTAGATGAGCGCATACGGGACGGTTTTGCAAACATTTTTCAGCGGACACGGGCGCCGCATGGAGACGTTCCGGAACGGCATATCAGACGGTGATGTCCACCTGGTAGTCGCCGTCACGCATGGTATATCGCACATCGTACCCGAGCCCGTTAAGGACATGTCGTATCACGTCGTTGCCGGGATCCATCATGCTCCTGAACGATCTGATACCGTGTTCCTCGCCGATATCCACGATTTTCCCGAGCAGGATCGTGCCGAGACCGGCACGCTGCCAGTCGTCCCTGACCGCGATCGCAAGGTCGGTGAAGCCTTCGTCTGTGTCGAGGGCGTAGCGCGTCACGGCGATCACGGCGTCGCGTCCGCCTTCCCCGACAACCGCGGCAAGCGCGAACTCGCGGTCGTAATCCACGTGCGTCAGGTGATGGAGCAGTTCATCGGGAAGGGAGGGGATATCGGACAGAAAGCGAAGGTGGACGGAGCGGGCCGAGAGGTGATCGAAAAGCGCCACGAGCAGGGGACCGTCATCGGGGCGTATGGGCCGGATGAAGACTTCCTTCCCGTTTTTCAGCGTAAGACGCTGCTCGTACCTGGGTGGATACGGCGCATGTTTTTTTCCCGGTTCGCTCATCGGACTTTCTGGTGAATTCACCGCCCTGAACGATTGGAGCATATCCTCGTGCTTCCCGCGAAGTGAACCGCGCCTACTTTTCCCTCATTTCGAAGACCCTGTTCCAGTTGGAGGGGGGCGGGTTCTGCTCGTAGCGTTCGCAGCGTTTCATGAGCACGCGTGCCGCCTCGTCGTGGGGATTCGCATCGATAATTTCCCCCAGCACTATCTTGGCCTTGGCGAAACGGCGATCCATGTAAATCTGAAGCGCCTGCTCGTATTTGCGGTTTGCCTTGATTATGTTTTCCGGGACTTCATCCGCGAATCCGGAGATCTCGTATATGGCGATGGGTTCCTTTTTGCCCTTCACGGTCACGACATCAAGCATGCGCGTCTCCATCCTCCCGCCGAGGAGCTCGTAGGTGAAATGGCTGCATATGATGCCCGTTCCGTACTGCTTGTTGATTCCCTCGAGTCGGCTGGCCAGGTTGACCGTGTCCCCGATGACCGTGTAGTTGAGCCGCTTGTCCGACCCCATGTTGCCCACGATCAATTCGCCGGTGTTGATGCCGAAGCGCGACATGAAAAGGGGGTGCCCCGTCTCCCTCCAGGTGGTCTGGCGCAGAAGGTGGAGGCGCTTTCTGCAGTCGAGGGCCGCCTTGCAGGCGTAAAACGCGTGGTCCTCGCAGTCGTTCGGCGCGTTCCAGAAGGCCATGATCGCGTCACCGATATACTTGTCGATGGTACCGCCGTTGGCGAGGATCACGTCGCTCATCTCGCTCAGATAGCTTCCGAGGTAGCGGACAAGCTCGTCAGGGGTGAGGCTTTCAGAAATAGCGGTAAAGTCGGCGATATCGGAAAAATAAACCGTCAGTATCTTGTTCTCACCGCCAAGTTCGGCCTCTGCCCCTGATTGCACGACGAACCGGACCACGTCCTGGGGGACATACTTGCTGAACGAGCGTAGCCCGGTCTCCATGTTGTGGAAGGCCTCGCCCATCTGGTTGATCTCGATGAGCCGTGAATCGATCGTTACGGGTTCACCCAGGTTGAACACGCGAATCTTCTCGGTCTCGTCGACGAGCGTCTTCAGGTTCTGGGTTATGCTCCTGGCGATCCACAGCGCCAGGATGAACGAAAGCGCCATCATGAAGAGGGATACGATGATAAGAATGAGCGTGTTCTGTTTCGCGATGGCCATAAAATCGTCTTCGGGGATGACGATACCGACGATCCACCTGAAGTTGCTGTTCGGGGGGAACGGCGAAAACGACCCGATGTACGGAGTGCCTTTGTAATCGAACCTGAATTGCTTCATTTTTGTCAGGCGGATTTCTTTCTTTTCACCGGCTTTACCGCCTTTACCAGTGCCGGCCGGGCTCTCACCCGCGAGACCACTTTTCTGGAAGGACACGCGGTATAGGTCGTTGGGGCAGTTATGGATGGACGTCAGCTCGAAATCATAGCCGGTTACCTTTCCGGGGTCTTTAGCATCGTTGTGTTTCGGGATCTGCCTGATCAGTTTTGACAGCTCCTCGCGCGCGAAGGTTTCGCGTTTTACCGGGTCCTTGATGGCCTTCGAGTAGGGATTGTAGGCGATGAGCTCTCCGATCTCGTTGAGCAGGAACACCTTGCCGTTCGTGCCGACGTTCAGGTTCGCGAGGTATTTCGTGGATATGTCGATTATGCCGATATCGACGCAGTAAATGTAATCGATCTTTTTTTTGCCAAGCGCGATGGAGCAGGTGATGCCGGGCGTTTCATCGGAGAAGAATACGTATGCGGGGGTCCAGGTGGGCATGCGTTCCCTGCCGGCTTCGATGGCCTCGTTAAATTCCCTGACCGCCAGGGAAAACCAGGGCCGCTGGCTGGGGTCATAGGCTCCGGCCGCCGGTTCTATGGCATTGGCATAATTTATCTTTCTGCCCGTTTTTGGATGTACGTAAGCCGCATTGTAGTACGATTCGTTCTGGTGGTCCCACACGGTGATGAGTACAGGCCCCGCTTTCGTGTTAAACCGCATGCGCCAGGTGGTGGACAGGCTTCCGTCGTCCATCCTTTTTACCATCGTGAAATCCTTGGAATGGTAGTCGGTCTTGTGGATCTTCGATATCTGCTGGTAGGTGCGGCACAGATCGGAGGAAAAATCGATGAAGGACGACATGGATTCCATGCGTGGCCTGATCATGGATGCCAGGCGTTCACGGGTAAGCCCATATTTTGAGAGCATCTTCGAGTCGTAGTACTTGACGGTTTTGCGAGCCTGCGGGCCGAACCCTATCATTCCCGCACCGCGGTTTTTTGCGGACGTGTTAAGGTAAAGAAAATGGCGTGTCCGGGAGGCCATGGTCGCTGGCTCGAGGAAGTCGAGGGTCTTCTCGGTGACCGACATCGATACGTTATCGATCAGATTGTCCAGGACATTGTTCACGGAGCTCCTTCCCATGACCACGGAAATGGTGATGAGAATAACGGAGCTAACGAACAGCAGAATTGTAAGGGCGAGAAATATCGTTATGCGAAGGGTAAATCTGAATTCTTTCATTGTTTCCGTACCGTGTCAGGGGCAGTCGTTTTAACGATTTCCGCAAACTTCAATATGGACACGGGTGGATAAAACTTGAGGCGCTTTGCCGTTTCCATGTTGACCAAGAACGAATATCGCTTGAGTGTCTCTATATTGATTTTCCCCGGGTTCTTGCCCCCGACGAGTATTTCAACCGCCTTGTAACCGGCAAACTGCCCCACGTTGTAGTAGTGGCTCACCACCCCCATGAGGGCTCCGCCCTTGATGATCGGGTCCTCCGTGGCGGAAAAGGTTTTTATCCCGAGGCGATTCAGCTCCTTCATCATGACGGTGGCGTGGGCGATGATGAAAGAATCGGATGGGATATACACGAGCGTAACGCCCTTCGATGCGATCTGCTCGACCATGGCCGGCAGCGACGATGCGACTGGTTTTTTGGCATTGTCGAGGGGCAAAGGCGCGCGCACGAGCTCGATGCGGTTTTCACGGCACAGCCATTCGAGCTCGTCGACCTGCTGGATCGCGTTGTCCTCGGCGGGATTGTAAATGACGCCAATTTTTTTCACGTCGGTTACGGATCGCAGCGCGTTAAACTGGGCATCCATCGGGACAAGATGCGAGCAGCCGGTCAGGTTCCGGCCCGTCGTAAGAGATGTGTAATCGATCCGAAGAAGAATCTCCTGGAGCCGGGTCTCGGTGCGTTTCGAGATGCCTTTTACAAGAAGATACGAACGCCCGCGGCTCGCCATCCGGTATGACGAGTTGACGAGCACCCGGTCGCTCTTTTTCTCGAGACGTTCGAGTATTTTTTTTTCGAAGACAGGGGCGCTAATTTTCCGCTCGAGCGCGGGGGGCGAGACAAACTTCGAGCCCACCGGTTTCGCTACGATGTTGAAAATGACGGGAATGTCGGTGATGAACCTCTCCTTGTCCCGATCGCTATCAAGCCCGACGATGTACTTCGTCGTGGTCGTGCCGAAGGTGTATATCAGGTCTGGACGCTCTTTCTTGATCTCTGCCATGATGGCGGGCAGCGCGTTCTTGTCGTTTTTACAGTCGCGTATGGTATAGGTCGTGTTGACCTTTTTTTCAGCAAGGTAATCCATGAACCCGCGCTCGGCGTCGGTAATACCCCGCCACACCACGAGAAACACCTTGTAGGGATCACGGGATTTTTCAGTGTTCCCGGCGGATGCCGCGATCGGGAGAAGCATCATGGCGGCGATGGCCACGGCGAGGATAGCCGCTCTGGAAAGGTTTTGCTTGATCGATTTCATTTTACTTTTTCCCGATGGTCTAGGATTGAATAGGATATCATGAATATGAAGCTCGAAAGGATCGTAAGGATGCCTATGAACGCGATGGCATAGGGAAAGCTTTTCGTTTCGCCGTAGGAAGTCCCGAAAATGGCAATCAGGACTCCCGCCACGATCGGTCCGGAGATGTTGCCAAGACGTTCGATCAGGCGATAGATGCCGACCACCGTGGCCATGCCGATGCGGCCGCCCTCCTCGACGCAGTCATCCGTGATCAGGGCCATCTGCGACGATACCTGTATGGAGTGGGCAACGCCGAGTATGCCGATGCTGAACAGAACGCCTGCCGTGGTCTGCCAGAAAAGCAACAGAAGAAGGCCGATGCCGGACATGATGCCGCCGATATTGGTAAACGCCCTCCTGAAATGCCACCGGTCCGCCACGGTCCCCACCAGCGGGGATACGAATATCATCATGATCCCGTAGCTCATCAGGACTCGGCCTATTGACGATTGGGTATTGCCCAGTTGTTTAAGAAACATGGGCGCCGCATAGTACAGGAAACCGGTGAGGCATATCTTGGCGGGGATGGATGAAAACAGCGTGATCGACAGGAATTTTTTATTGCCCATGAGCAACTTGAAGTCCTGTATGCGCATCTTTTTTTTCTGGGCCGAGGCTTCCTTTCTTTGTTCCATGAGGTAGTTCGCCACGAAGAGGGCGGAGAGGAGCGATACCACCGCGGAGATAAAAAACGTAGTGCGAAAACCGATACGATCCACGAGGATTCCGCCGATGGCGGATCCGCACAACGAGCCCGAGAAGAACCCAGCGAGAAACATGGCCATGCCCTTGGTGCGGTTCTTCGACGTGGTGTTGTCGGTGATGTAGCCCTGGCAGGTGATGTACACCGTGCCGTATCCGATCGCGGTTATGGACCTCCAGAGAAGCAGGTCGTACATGGTCTGCGCGAGACCGGTGAGGATAAGGCCCGCCGACGTAAGGATTGCGCCCAGGATGAGGGGTTTGCGTCGGCCGATTTTATCCGACCACGCCCCTGCGTACGGGAGCGAGAAGGCCCAGAAGAGCATGAATATGGATATCGGCAACCCGATGACGACGTTTTCGCTTATGCCGGGCACCGGCGTATAGAGCTCTCTAACATAAAAGGGAAAAAACGACAGGGAAAGCGAATCCGCGAATATCAGCAGAAACAACGGCGGTCGTATGTAAATGAGACTGTTGAATGCGGTTTCCTGACGGTTGTCCGGTCCGAAGGTGTAGGTGCTCCGCAGCTTTTCGTAGCGTTTCTTGATTTCGGCGATTTTCGTACGCGCGCCCTTTTTCATCCGCGCGATCCTGTCCCCGAGTTCGTTGAAAGACCTGTTGATGGAAGTGATGACGTCGTTGAAGGTCTCCATGAAATCGCCGATTTCGTCGTTGGACTTGGTCTCGGTCAGGTACGAAAAATTCCCCCGCTTTGACCGCACCAGCAGGGCGTGGAGTGCGTTGATGGGCGCGGTTACTCCGTAATTTACGAGAAAGATGACCATTTCGAACGAGATCAGGAGCGTGACAACGATTACGGTAATAATATCATATATGATGTCGAGCATCTTGGTGCGGACGTATTTCTTGTCGATGGCCACGGTAAGCGATCCCATGGTATTGCCGTCGAGAACGATGTTCGAAGTCTGCGTAAAATAATCGGAAGCATCGCCTGATGTTTTCACCGTCTTGGCGGTTTTATCCTGCGACTGCGGGGCCGACCGGGTGTCGCGGGGTACATGCCCGGCCTGATAGAGACGGTGTTTCTGCATGTCGGTTATGATGATATAGGTTATCTCGGGATTGTCTTTGATCACTGATGAAAGATATACTTCCATGCCGGTCAGCGACGTGAAGGGGACACCGTACCCGACTATTTTGCCCACGAGCGACTTGATGGAATCGCTGATGACCACCGCCTTCTTGTCCATCTCGGGGACGATCGCCTTTTCGAAGCCTTTCAGCGCCACGTACGACATGGAAGCGGTGGAAATCAGGACCAGGGCAATGGTCGCAATGAAGATGCGGTTGTTGAAGCTCAGGTATTTTTTACTTTTTTCTGGCATGTTTTTTTGCACCTTTTCCGGCAGGTTTTGCAGACTTTCCGGCAGTTTTCGCGCCCCTGCCGGCCGGTTTTGCGTCCTTTCCGGTTGAATCTATTCGTTCGCCGATATCAGATATTTCATCCATGGCACGCGATACGGTTCCCGAAAACTCGGCGAAATCGAGTTCCATGCCGTAGTGGGGTCCCGGGAGCGCGGCGCTCTCCCTGCGGGCAAGCAGTCCCTTCAGGGATTCGTTCATCCCCACGATTTTATGGTTCAGTGAACGTGAAATGAGATGAACCGCGGCAAATGTTATCGCAGAGAACAGCAACAACGTCACAATAAAAAGAACAAGAAGATATATCAGTATACCCTGCATCGGTCGCGATATGATTGTCCTTGGATATGCCAGCGCCACCGAACCGACCCTGAGACCGAAGCTGTTGACGATGGGAAGAATGATATACGCGCGGTCGCCCAGAACGACTGTCGAGGTTCTTTCTTCGGTTTTTTTTGATTTCGAGACATGGTCGTGTTTTCTCATCGCGGCGATCAGGCTCGGGGACTCGGTTTTTCCCAGCCTGCCGGAATCCGTTCCGAAAAGGATGCGCCCCTTCTCGTCACAGACTTCCACCTCGGCGATGGCCGCGTCCTTTTTTTTCTGCTCCTCGGCGAACACCTGGATGTTTTTCATCTCCGGCAGGGCGAGACCCAGGTTCAGCTGGTATTCGATCGTGTTCTTGATATCCTTTCCCGCTACGTAGAACCGCGATGAAACCAGGTCGCCGTATGTTTTTTCGAAATTGAAAAAATTCAGGAGGAGGTTCAGTATGAGTGAAAAAACCAGGACAATGATCAGGATTATAGAAATTTTAAATGAGAAACGTTCCGTGAACCTGTTACCCATGGGTTACCGTCCGAAAGTGATACGTTTTATTGCAATGAAGCGGCTTATTTCTATTTACTAGTATCGGTATTAATTGTACACCTGTCAATGATAAATTCTTATATCCTCCCATCCGGGCGGAATAAACCGAATATCGGGCCTGGTGTTAGTGGCTGTTGAATCCCGCATGTTTTTTACGTGATGAATTATGCTCTCAAGGAGCGGCATGAAGGTCTAATGTGTCACTCGTGAGTGATTTCAAGTGCCTGGAACGAATTGAGAATATGGCTGGATATGTTTCATTGCTGATATTGCATAACGTAGTTGACGGGCCACATGATCGATATGGGTGATCATGTCCGGTGCAGAAGCTTCGGCCGGATTATGTTGAATGCCATGTTCCGGTTGTTTAGCCGATGATTACCGAGCCGTCCGGGAAAACCAACACCCGGGTGCCGTCTGTCACCTCGTCTAAAAACGCGGGACCGAGCCTGTCGACGGTTTTTTCAAGAAGGCCGCAGGGCATTTTTTATAATCGAGGGGGCGGGGATCGGCGGTGAAGGGGCGCGGTGCGACGAGGCCCTCGCGGACGAGGTCGTCCATCAGCGAGAAAATGGGCTTCAGCATCGGGACGCCCACCGAGGTGACGATATGGCTGTCGTGGTCCAGCGGTGCAAGGCGGCCGGCGCCGAAGATCTCGCCATAACGAACGACTGATTCCATGGCTTTGCGGAGAACATCTCCCCGTGACCCGTCAAGTATCGCGCGCTCCTCACCGGTCAGGTTCATCGTGAATCGCGTCATGCGTCGCTCCTTCGAGGATTGCCCGGCCGCATTTTCGCCGGTCCCGTTTACAAGATTACCACCGTCATGTCCGGTGTCAAACAAATGACGGGCGCGGGAGAGCGCTTTCGTCCATCCGTCATTTTTTTGTTGCTTTTTCGTCGAAATGCTGTTCGGATCACATCGGTGTGCGAAAAAACCCACGGAGGCCCGCATGCAGATTTTCGGCAACCCGATGACCCGATCGGCCGAACGTAAAGCCAGGCGCAACAAGGACAGGTTCGCGAAAAAATTCGGCTTTGACCCGCTCGCGACGTATCCCTTGAGCTCCTCGCCGAATGGAATCCTCGGCAGGTCAATGGGGCTCAGGGACCTCGTCGCCGGGAAGGAAGGCGATCCGCTCCGGGAAGGGAAGAGCCTTGTCGTTGGGACCATCCGGATGGGATATGGGCACTATCGTCCCGCGATTGCGGTGGCGTCCGCCGCGCACTCGATGGGGATCACACCCTACTGGCTGGACCTCCTGGCCTTCGAAGGCACTCCCGGCGCAAAGATAATCCGTCATCTTGAGAAGCTCTACTCGCTCGGATCGCGCCTGTCACAGAAAAGCGCGCTTTTCAACAGGCTTTACTGGGAGCCCCTCACCGCGGAAGGTTTCAAGAAACTCGCGTACAACGCCTCTGACAGGCTCATGTGCGAGCTCATGGCCCCCATCTACGGCGATATCCCGAAAGGCATCCCCGTGATAGGGACGCACGTGTGGCCGGCGATCGCCGCGCTCCACGCGGGAATGGAGAGGGTCGTGAACATGATCCCGGACAACTGGCCCCTGGGGCTGCACCTCGCCGAGGGCGCGATCCATGCGGTACAAACCCCGTCGGTGCATATGGGATACCGCACGCTGAAAAACATGGCGAAAAAGGGCATGCCGTTGAATCCCATCCCGCCCGACAGTATCCGATGGGTGGGGCACAACATCGACCATGAGATCGTGAAGGGCATCGAGAAGGATTGCGCCGCGCGCGTGAAAAGGGCCGAGGGGCGACAGACCCTCCGCGTGCTCATATCAATCGGGGGCGCCGGAGCGCAGATCGGCACCGTGCGCGCGATCATCAGGCACCTCGCACCGCGAATCAGAGACGGCGCGGTCGATCTATTCGTCAACTCCGGCGACCACGAAAACGTCTTTACTCTCCTGAACGAAGAGATGGAACGATGCCGGCTTTTACCGTCGCTTCATACCGACTGGAAGGATTCCGAGAAGACGGCGCTGCAGGCCCTGACAAAGCGCGCCCCGGGCGTGCACCATTTTTACAACGGTAATATTTTCGCAGCGGTCTACGCGACGAACCAGCTCATGCGAGCGAGCGACATACTAGTGACCAAACCGAGTGAGCTATCGTTCTACCCGGTCCCGAAGCTTTTCATCAAGAGGGTGGGAGGGCACGAGGCGTGGGGGGCGATACGCAGCTCCGAGGTGGGCGACGGTACCCTGGAATGCGAGACTGATGCCCTCGCCCTTCAGGCCCTGGACCTGCTCACGGACGATCGGGATCTCCTTCTCATGTACTGTGAAAATATCATAAAACAGAAAAAGATCGGCACCTATGACGGTGCCTACAACGTTGTGTCACTGGCGTTTGACCGGAAAAAAATGAAATGAACACGCAGCATGACGATACAACGGCAGAAACACGAGACCGCGCCATATCCGAAGGAACAGCCCTGTTCGGGAAGCACTTCGGGACCGAAGGCGATGTCGAGATATTCTTTTCTCCGGGGCGCGTGAACCTCATCGGAGAACACCTGGATTACAACGGGGGCCCGGTGTTTCCCGCCGCGATATCGGTCGGGATTTACGCCTTCGCCCGACCGAGGGCGGACGGCATCGTGCGCATGCGCTCGGCGCAATTTAATGAAGAGATCGAGATCATGCCCGCAGCGGGGATGGAACGACCGCGGCAGGGGACCTGGGGTGATTTCCCGGCCGGCGTGGTGATGTGCTTTATGAACGCGGGGCGCGGAATGCCGCGGGGGTGCGACGTGTTTTTCATGAGTACCATGCCCGACGGCGCGGGCCTTTCGTCGTCCGCCTCACTCGAGGTTCTCACGGCGTGCGCGCTTTACGAAACAGTCGGGGACAGTCCCGGGGATCGCGTGGACGTGGCCCTGCTCTGCCAGAAGGCGGAGAACGAGTACGTGGGAGTGCAGTGCGGCATCATGGACCAGTTTGCGGTTGCCATGGGAAAAGCGGGGCACGCGATACTTCTCGATACCGGCACGCTGGGATACCGCCATGTCCCCCTCCGCCTGGGGGAGTATTCGCTCGTGATCATGAACAGCAACAAGCGCCGCGAGCTTGCCGGTTCGAAATACAATGAGCGCCGGGGCGAGTGCGAACGCGCGCTCGAGGAGATGCGCGCCGCCCGGCAGGAGCTCACGTGCCTGGCGAATGCCACGCCCGGGGATCTCGCCTCTGTGACGGAAGGCACCTTGCGGAAAAGGGCCCGTCACGTGATGACCGAAACGGCGCGGGTGAACGAATCCGTCAGGCTCCTTGATGCCGACGACCTGGAGACGTTCGGTACCCTGATGATCGAGTCGCACCGGTCGCTCCAGTCCGACTACGAGGTCACCGGTCACGAGCTCGATTCGCTGGTCGACGCCGCCCTCGAGGTCGACGGGTGCATCGGCGCCCGCATGACGGGCGCGGGTTTCGGCGGGTGCGCGCTCGCGCTCGTCCACGGGGGGGCGCTCGGTGAATTCGAAAAATGGGTGCGGCACCGTTATGCGGCCTCCACCGGACTCGACGCGGGCCTTTTTACCGCGCGGCCGGAAAATGGAGCCGGGAGGATATGACAGGAGGATGCGATGATATCCGTCGTCAACATAGGGATACGATACCGCTGCGAAGGAAGACGGGAAACGCAAAAAATCTCGGCCGAGACCGTCCGGGACCTGTACCGGCTGCGCCTCGCCATGGACATCAGCCAGGTCGACGGAGGGCAGCGCGTGGGGCTTACGATAGAGCCTTTGGCGCAGATCGACCTGGAGGAGATATACCTGGAATGCGATCCCGGCATCAACGCAGCCGACAGGATATACTGCAACGGGTTCCAGTCGTGGACCGATTCACGCGAGTTCGATCCCTCGGAGGGAATGAAGGGATTGCGCAGAATCGTGAAGCTGGTGAAGCTCCACTGGTTCGGTGATTATCATTTTCATCATTACAAAAGGGGCAGGGGCAGGCTCCACGGGTATACCTATACCTATGTTCGCCGCGCGGGCGGGGATTTCGACCTGATCGGATCGATGGATGAACGTCACGGCTATACCGTGTTCCGGTGGGACGCGGGGAAAAACCGTCTGTATATCCACCTCGAATGCCAGGGCCTCGCGATACGGGAAAACAGGAAAATAATGGATCTGCTCGTGCTCTCCGGGGACGAGGGCGCGGTGTTTGATACGTATTTCGACTCGCGCGGGCTCCGGGCAAAGGCCCCGTATTGTACCGGGTGGACGAGCTGGTACAATTATTACACCGATATCAGTGAGGAAGTAATTGTTAAAAATCTGAGGGCCTTCACCGAGAACAAGGTGCCCATCGACATGTTCCAGATCGACGACGGATACCAACAGGCGGTGGGGGACTGGCTGGACATCAAGCCGGACTTCCACAACGGGATGGGGTATATCGCCTGGGCCATCAAGAATGAGGGATACAAGGCCGGCCTATGGCTGGCGCCGTTTATTTGCGAGAGCAAGTCAAGCATCATCACGAAGCATCCGCGATGGCTGCTCAGGGACGCGAAAAACCGGCGCGTGCCCGCGGGGTGGAACCCTCTCTGGAGCGGTAACTTTTACGCGCTGGACATCTACAACGAGGAAGTGCGGCATTACCTCAAGCAGGTCTTTTCCACGGTCCTTCACGAATGGGAATTCGACATGGTGAAGCTCGATTTCCTGTACGCGGCCGCGCAGATACCGCGAGACGGCAAGACCCGCGGCGAGATCATGTGCGACGCCATGGCCTTCCTGCGGGAATGCACCGGGGGAAGGATGATCCTCGGGTGCGGGGTGCCCCTTGGGGCCGCCTTCGGCCTGGTCGATTACTGCCGCATTGGCAGCGACGTTGCCCTCAAGTGGGAGGATTCATTCCTCAAGCGGGTACGGTACCGTGAAAGGGTTTCGACGATC
This sequence comes from uncultured Leptospirales bacterium, assembly GCA_964423905.1. Taxonomy (GTDB): domain Bacteria; phylum Spirochaetota; class UBA4802; order UBA4802; family UBA5550; genus CAYRGX01. Next base: position 24,203 of record CAYRGX010000012.1, read on the forward strand.
AATTCGCTAACCAGCACCATCGGGCGCAGGCACCTGAACGGGAGGACATTCCTGAACGATCCCGACGTTTTCATCCTGCGCGCCGAGAACAACAGGCTGGATCGCGACGAAAAATACTCGCTCTTCCTTCTGAACAACGTTTTCGGGGGGCTCCTTTTCTGCTCCGATTACATATCGATATACGACAAGGAGACCATGCTTCTCTACCGGTCAATGTTTCCATTCCAGAAAAAGGGAACCGTCAGGGTCAGGGAAAAGGCGAGCCTCTACGATATATCCTTCACGATCGGAGAGCTTTCCTACAGGGTCTTCGCAAACCTCTCCGGCGAGCCGAGCGAGGTCGCGCTCGACGGCGGGTGGCATTATTCCAGGGAGCGGGAGGAGCGATTCCTCCCGGAAGGCACCGCGGTGGCGCTCGGCCCGCACCAGTCGGCCTGTTTCCTCTCGGTGCCTGAAAACGCGCCGTCCATCGCGGGGAGCACCGGGCACCTCTTCCCGGGGAGCGACGTGACGCGACTCAAGATGGACGGAAGGGACATCGCGATCGAGCGGGATCACCGCGCCATGATACCGGCGGACATCTACGTGCGGGTACCGTCCGAAGGCTCGTACACTGTCAACGGCCGCCCGGTCAGGGCGGAGGAGATCGTCGATGGATTTTATACCATAGTAATCGAACGGGGGCGAGAGTGATATGAGAGAACCGTTTGCCATTCCCAGGAGCCTTAAACTCGGCGCCGCGACCTCAGCGTTCCAGATCGAGGGCGGCGCGGACAATCACTCGTGGTACCGGTGGTCACGCGAACCGGGACGGATTCGCGACGGGAGCGACTGTTCCGTCGCCTGCGACCACTGGAACCGGGTCAAGGAAGACACCGCGCTCATGAAGCGCATGAACCTCCAGTGCTACCGCTTCGGCATCGAGTGGAGCAGGATCGAGCCGCGGGAGGGCGTGTTCGACGACCGCGCGCTCGCGCACTACCGCGCGGAAATCGAGTTGCTGCGTAAAGCTGGCATAGAACCGCTCGTGACCCTGCACCACTTCTCGAACCCGCTCTGGATGGAAGACAGCGGGTCCTGGATCGATCCCTCGTGCATCGAACGTTTTGTCCGATATGCCGATTACGTCGCGAGGAACCTCGGCGACCTCGTCCGGGACTGGATCACCATCAACGAACCGAACGTCTACTGCCTCATGAGCTACGCGCAGGGGCTCTTCCCGCCTGGAAAGAAAAGCATCCGGCTCTATTTTCGCGGCGCGAAGAACATGATCGGCGCCCACGCTGCCGCGTATCGGGCCATTCACGAGGCGGGCAGGGCGGCCGGGCGCAGGGACACGCGTGTCGGCGTGGCGCACCACCTGAGAATACTGGAACCGCTCACGGGCTCCCCTGTCGAGAGGGGGATCGCCTCGTTGATCGACCGCGTGTTTCAGGAGATTTTCGTCGCGGGCATGGCCGAGGGCAGGTTGATCGTTCCCGCGGGGAGGGGATATCCCTTCGGTCAGGGTGACTTCCAGGATTTTTTCGGGATAAATTACTACTCGCGCGACATGATAGCCTCGCCCCCGGGGAAGGTCATGCAGGTGCGCGAGGACGCGCCCACGAACGATCTCGGATGGGAAATCTATCCGGAGGGCCTCTACCGCGTGTGCGAGCGATACTATGCGCGCTACGGGAAGCCTATCTTCATCACCGAGAACGGCACCTGCGACGAGGACGACTCGTTCCGTCCCGCCTACGTGGTGGACCACCTGAGGGAGGTGGTCCGGCTTATCGAAAACGGGATCAATGTGGAACGCTATTTCCACTGGAGCCTCATGGACAATTTCGAGCTCGCAGAGGGCTTGAATTACCGGTTTGGCCTGATACATGTGGATTTCAAGACCCAGAAGCGCACGATTAAGAAAAGCGGAATGCTCTACCGCGACATCTGCGCCAGGCGCAGTGTCACGGCTGAAATGCTGAAAAAATATCTGCCCGGAAAGGGCAGGTGACAATTCACCCGCCACGCGGGGAACGGAGGGCCACCTTAGAATGACAATCATCTGCGCGGTTCGCAAAAACGAAGAGTCGGTCATCGCGGCCGATACGCGGGTCCATTACGGGGGGGAGATCATACCCGGCGACAATCTTCCCGTGACGAAGATCACGACGATCGGCGATTCCCTTGCCGGTTCTTCGGGCTGGGGGATATACGACAACATCCTCGAGGATTATCTCTCGAAAAAGGGGGCGTTCGCCCTTGACGGCATTGCCCCGATTTTCGCCTTCTTCATGAAATTCTGGCAGGAGCTGCACAAGAGCTATCATTTCGTGAACGACCAGTGCAGCGACAAGGAATCGCCCTTCGGCGACCTCGACTCGAAGTTCCTCATCGTGAACAGGACGGGAATCTATCTCGTTTCAGGGAACATGAGCGTCCGCCGCTTCGAGAAGTATTACGCGATTGGGGCCGGGTCCAGCTACAGCCTGGGCGCGCTCGACGTGCTCTATGAGACGCGCAGGGACGCGGCCTCGATCGCGCGCAGGGCGGTGCAGTCCGCGATCAAGTTCAACAACACCTGCGGCGGCGACATAGAGGTTCGGAAAGCCTGATGCTAGCGGGAAGGGCCCGCGGCGGGCTTCTTCCCGCCCACGGTCAGTTTGGCTTTCTCCTTGCTCCACCTGAGCTCGATGCTCCTGTACCTGAAGGCTTTTGTAAAACGCGGCTGAAGCGCTTGCATGAGCTTCTGCGTTTCCTCGAACCTGCCCGGATCGTCCTGGTGCTTCGAGTAGAGGACGATCTCGGCGATGACGGTCGTGCCCACCCTGGGTACGGTGTAATTGATGATCGTGTGATCCAGAAGCTCCCTGTCCGGTGGCGCGGAGCCGCCGGCGAAGGCGCGCCATGAAAGCTCCGGCACCACGGCCCGGGTTTCGTCGCGCCAGTTCCCGCTTCCGAGGTACTTATAGAACTTGAGCTTGTTCGAGCTGAACGATATGTACATGTCGTTTCCTTTCGCGCTGAAAATCGCGCACGAAACAATCTCCGGGTGGCACGAACACCCGGTGGTATACTGGAGGTACCCGTTGGCCAGGTCGACAATAACGTTGAAGGCACCGGTCGTTCCGCGGGTTTTCCAGCGGATTGTGCCGTCACCCGCCGCCTCCCTTTCGATGAGCCAATCGGTGCCCTTCTTGCTCCAGATGATGAAGGAGTTATAGTACGTGTCCACGCCCATGGATTTCGCCGCCGGCCGCGAGGGCGCGAAAAGGGCGGCGGTCGCAAGCACCAGGATTATCGAGGCAATGCGTTTTTTCACGGTTTGATCTCCTGTCAGACAAGTATTTCCGAGCGGATGGCGGATTTTCACGCCATGCGGCCGGCGGCATGAGGCCGTAACCGGGTTATGCGGGGATATGGCTTTCAGCACGCACGGTCCCCAGCGTGATGGCGTCCGCCGGACAACGACCTGCACAGAGCCCGCAACCCACGCAGAGATCGGCGGACACGCGCGCGACATCCTCCAAGGCGATCGCCCCAACAGGGCAGACATCCGCACACTGGCCGCAGGCGGTGCAGGCCCCTTCGTCCACCTTCGCGAGGAAGCGGCTCGGCGACATTATCCATTTTTTGCCCGACGTCTTCACCAGGCGGAACATCTCGCAGCAGCAGCTGCAGCAGTTGCAGATGGCGTTGCCCATGCCCCTGTTCTCGGTCATGTGCACCAGACCGGCCTCTTCCGCTTTCGCGAGTATATCCCTCGCTTCTTCTTTTGTTACGGCCCTGCCGTGCCCCCTGTCGAGCGCGTAATCCGCCCCGCGGTCGAGCTGCAGGCAGGTTTCAACAGGCGCGTCGCATTTCTTCTGGCTGAGCCGGCATGGGCACCTGACGACCGCGAGCCTTTCCGCGCGGTCGACGATCTTGAGGCATTCCTCGATGGGAAGCACCCCCGACTGCGACGACACGGCCTGGTTCACGGGAATGACGCGCATGAACGAGGGCAGGGTAACGCCGTCGGGGAGCGAGGCGAGCATGCGGGGGAAATCCTCGTCCATGACGCCCTTCCAGAGGTTCATGAATCCGTCGTCCGCGCCTTCCCAGAGGAGGCTCGAGTCATGCAGCTGGATCAGATTTTTCGCGAGCTTGAAAATGACGGCCCCGTCTTTTTTCCCTTTGAACACGACCCCCTTGTGGAACAGGACGGCGAGCATCGCGTCGGCGGATTCCGCGCCCATCCCCGTAGTTGCGATGAGGCTGGTCCCGTTTCCGGGGAGTGCGAGTGCGAGCGCGGCCTCCTCCGGGGAGCAGAGTCTTTTCCAGATTTCCCTGAGTCTCTGCGATTGCGGCAGGGCAAGTTTTGCGCAGAGCTGGTCGTACAGGGCTTCGCTCGGCATAGGGGCCTCCGTGAGGTGTTGTTCATGACTGCGGGTATCAATGCCTTATTCTTACGGAGGCGGGGATGCGTGTCAACTCGTTTACGCGATCCGGGAATGCCATGCCGGTTCAGCCTTCGCCCTTCGAGTGCTTAATCACTTGACCTCGCGCATCGGGATGGTATATGTGACAGAAAAAACGTCGGCAGCTTGATCAGCCGCCGACGAAACAGCGCTTGAGGTACACGCATGGATGCACGCAACGACGTTTACGCCAGGCTGGCGGAGGTGTTCAGCACCGAGGCCATGATCGGCCCCGATAAAAACGAGTCCCTGCTCATGGAGCTTTTGCTCCACTGCTTCACGCCCGGGGAGGCGGAGATCGCCCTTCACCTGCCTTTCTTCTATAAAACGATACCGCTCGAAAAGGTGGCGAAGTCAGCCGGGAAAAAGCCCGGCGAGATAAAACCGCTCCTTGACGCCATGACGAAAAGAGGGGTCATCCGGGGGAGGGGCAAGGGTTATGCGCTTTTGCCCATCCTTCCCGGCCTCTTTGAAAACGTGCTCATGGACGGCGATGACGGGCCGTGGCATCGCGAGTTTGCGCGCATCGCGAACCGCCTCTACGAAACGGGCTACGTGCGCAAGTACCTGGAGCACCCCACCAGGGTGGTGCGGAGCATCCCCCTCGAAAGCGAGCTCGATTTGAGAAACGAGCATGTCGATCCGGACAGGATCGAGCAGATGATCCGCTCGCACGAGACCATCGCCGTGCTCGACAACTGCCAGTGCCGGCACGCGCGCCACCTGGAGGGCCACGACTGCAGGCGCGCGGACAGGCTGGACGGCTGCATCGCCTTCGGGTCCTTCGCGCGCCTCTACGCAGAGCGCGGCGGTGCGCGCCTGGTGGACCGGGACACCATGCGTGCGATCGTGCGCGACAGGATCGACAAGAAGCTCCTGTTCCTCGCGGGGAACGTCGCCGCAGGGAGCTCGAACCAGATCTGCACCTGCTGCGACTGTTGCTGCCACATGCTGGGGCAGATCATCAGCTTCGATCCCGGCTTGATCGTCACCGCGCCCAAGTACCGCGCGGTAGTGGACGAATCGCGCTGCACCAACTGCGGAAAGTGCGTGGCCGCGTGCAACCTTCTGGCGCACGGGATGAAGGGCAAACGGCATACCTACGACCCGAAACGCTGCATCGGGTGCGGCCTCTGCGCGGGGGCGTGCAAGGCCGTGGCGATCGACATGGTGGAGAACGACGACTACCGGAAGCCCTCGGGCGGGTTCAAGCGCCTCGCGGTCAGGCTTGCGCCGTCCAAGGCCATGGCCGTCATTAAAAGCAAGATGAAAAAGCCCGATGCCGGAACGGCAGGGTAGCCTTGGAGGAAAGTCATGGCGGAAAATAAGGTATGGATTGATTTCAAGACCCTCGAAAGGTTCATGATCGACGTGTTCATGGGACTCGGGGTGCCCCCGGATGACGCGAAGATCTGCGCGGACGTGCTGATGGAGTCCGACAGGCGCGGCATCGAATCGCACGGCATCAACCGGCTGAAGCCGATCTACTTCGACCGCATCAGGGACGGCATCCTCTTCCCGGTCACGGAATTCCAGGTGGTCCGAGAGGGGCCCACGACCGCGGTAGTGGACGGCCACAACGGCATGGGAATGGTGATTGCGAAAAGGGCCATGGACATGGCCATGGACAAGGCAGCGAAGTTCGGCATGGGAATGGTAGCGGTACGCAATTCGAGCCACTACGGCATTGCGGGATATTACCCGCTCATGGCGTGCAGGCGCGGCATGATAGGCGTCACCGGCACGAACGCTCGCCCCTCCATCGCGCCGACCTTCGGCGTGGAGAACATGCTCGGAACGAACCCCCTCGTGTTCGGCATGCCCACGGACGAGGACTTTCCCTTCGTGATCGACTACGCCACCTCCATCACCCAGCGCGGAAAGATCGAGGTGTACGCCCGCGACGCCAAGACCATGCCCGCGGGCTGGGTGATCGACGAGAGCGGCGAGACCTTCACCGACCCATCGCGCGCGCTCAAGGCGCTGGTAAACGGTACCGCGGCTCTCTCGCCGCTCGGCGGCATCGGCGAGGACCTGGGCGGGTACAAGGGGTACGGCTACGCCGCGGTTGTTGAGATTCTGTCAGCGGCGCTGCAGGCGGGCAGCTTCATGAAGGCGCTCACCGGCTTCGAGGGCGGGAAGAAGATCCCCTACAGGCTGGGGCATTTTTTCATCGCGGTGGATATATCCTCATTTACCGAACCCGATTCGTTTAAAAAAACGGCGGGGGATATACTCCGCGCTCTCAGGGCCTCGAAGAAGATGCCGGGACAAGACCGCATCTACACCGCGGGAGAGAAGGAGCATATCGCCTGGCTCGAGCGCAAAGAGAAGGGCGTGCCCGTCAACGAGAGCCTGCAAAAGGAGATTCTCTTCATGCAGAAGGAGCTCGGCCTTTCGGGATACGGGTTTCCTTTTTGATTTTCGATGGAGCAGGCAGCAGTCGATTAAGAATTGGTCTTTGAACCGGACGCCGATTGGCGTTTGCGGGTAAGTTGTGGCAGCGTATTCGAGAGCGATCATCTCATTGTCGTCATTGATGGACTGTCACGTCTATCGTCATACCTCGGCAATATGACAGACTACGCTTGAAGCAATATACATACTATGTAATGCTAGGAATCTCATATTATTGTGTTATGTGGTATACAGCTATCCCTCGTTGATGCAGTACATCAATATAAATAGTGGGCCTCTCTTCATAATGTCCAGCAGCCGATTATCATTAGATATATCCAACCATTATTAAATATTGCCATTAACTGTGGTGTTTGCTACATTTATCATGGCAAGGGAATTACATCGAAACTCATAAATAGGAGGCGTAAAATGAAATATGGTGCGCAAAACAATATTGTCGCGAAAGTCAAAAAGATCAAGAGCGGAGATATCATGTCACAGGTAACCTTTGATGTGATTTCGGCCACTGAAATGAGCTCTGTTCTGACTGTTGACTCGGTCAATTCCCTTGAGTTAAAACCTGGCGACACGGTGCATCTTATCATCAAGGCCATACATGTTTTGCCGGTAAAAGAGTAAGCCAGGTTTCGACTGTCGGTTAATCTGCTGGTTGAGCGAGCGATTGTATTAATCTGAGGGTCAAGGATTCGAACCTTGGTTTGTGGGGCCAGAACCCACCGTCCTGCCGTTGAACGATCCCTCATTAAGTTATACATGTATTCACGATGGCGAGTCCCTTCATGCATACATGTATATGCAATTGGAGAGTTATCCCAACATCTTGCGGGCGATCCTGTATGCCGTACGCTTTAGCGAGGGAATATCCATGGCGAAGAGCGACAGTGCTAGATCATGCCGACCATCTCGACCTTCTTTCCATCGACATTAAGTAAATGTAGGCGGTCCGAAGATATTGAAACATCCAGCATGTTTTAAAGCTTAAATGATAATACTTACCGGCTTGACAAATCGAGAATCGCCATAAAACGCATTAATCTAAGAGATAATTTGATTTACCTAATGCCTGTCGCACGTAACTGGTTCGGCTGATACTTATATTAGCAATGACAATCAGTCTCATAGATGATAGTTCAAATGCATGTATCCACTTAGCACCGCCATATATATTAGTCCCTTGTCAATTGGTTGTATATCACAGTTATTAAGTGGTGCACTTCATAACAGAATCCGGGTAATCAATCATTGATATATCGTACTTATGCTTCAAGTATAGCATCAGGTACAAGTGGGTCTTTGTTTAAATTGGTCTCTCCATTTTCCTGATTAACATGCTTCATGTGGGGAAAATGCATTGCCAAGGCAAATTCCCGTTCGAACGACTCATGTGACGTCAGTTCTAGATAGCAGATATCATCGGCGATTAATTTTGCTTCCTCACGCCGTCGGTGATCTATGAGGGCTGCAATGGCTCCTTCTCCGGCGGCGTTCCCCACCGTAAGAACAGAGTCAATGGGGCAGAAGGGATATAATCCGATTTGCGCGGCGGATATGGGATTTATGACATTCCCGAACGATCCGGCAATCAAAACGGCACCGATGGAGTCAATACCGGCATGCTTCATCAGCAGTCTTGAAGCGGCATATAGGGCCCCTTTTGCGAGCTGCACCGCTCTTATATCGTCGATTGTTACGACTATTATCTCCCTGCTGAAGGATTCGTTTTCATAAGCGATTATATATTGTGGTCCGTTGTCCGTGATCTGCAAACGCGCAAAATTACGGTCGGTGTCGAACCTTCCATCCTTTTTTACGATGCCGGCGATAAAGAGTTGCGCAACTGCGTCGATTATGCCAGACCCACAGATACCCTTAGCCGGTGGGATAGGGGCTTCACAGCTCCAGAAATCACAACCTATCACCTTGAACTTCACATCCCCTGTCTCTTTGTCGATGATTACTTTTTCTATTGCACCGGGAGCGCCCCTCATTCCATGGAGAATCATTGCACCCTCAAAAGCGGGGCCGGTGGCGCATGACGTACAGTAGAGCTTTTTCCCGTTCCACAGGACGATTTCCCCGTTCGTTCCGATATCGATGATCAGGGCGGATTTATACCTTTGCAGATCCAGTTCAGATAGCAATACCCCGATAGTGTCCGATCCTACGAAAGCCGAAACTACGGGAAGAGCATGAACGTCCGCTCCTGGAGCAATGTCAATTCCCAGATCCCGGGCCTTCAGTGTCCAGGGACTTGTTATTTGGGGAGTAAAGGGAGCCGTACCGAGCGGTGAAGTGTCAAGGCCCAGCGCGCTGTGATGCATGAATGTATTGCCCACTATCGTCATATCGACTATCTGTGACGGGTCGATCCCACCATCCATCGCGGCCTTTCCAATGGTTTCATTGATTCCATCGATAACGGCCTCTCGCATCCGTTCCCGTTCTTCCGGTCCACCGGCCGAGTATGCGATTCGCGTAATAACATCATCGCCGTACCTCACCTGGGGATTTATCATTGCTGCGGTCGCGACGACTTCACCGCTTGCGAGGTCGCAAAGATACGCCGCCAGCGATGTGGTCCCGATATCAAAGGCTATACCGAAATAATGGGGATCATTTTCATCGCGACGAAGGTGCACGATCTCATCGGACCGATTTATATATACCGAGACGTCGGAGGACGTTCTGGAGGGATTGTGTCCAAAATCATTCAGTGCCGCGATGTCAATGGAAGCAGGAATGATATTATGCTGATCACTCAATGCCCTGCAGATTTTTTCATATTCCGAGGACGCGACAATGCCGGGCATTAATTCAACTCGGTAACGGCGAACATGAGGAAACAGATGCCTTGTGTATCGGCTGACAGTTTTATGTATGATATGGCGCTCGTTCTTGCTTTCTTCGGGGATGAAGATCACAACGTTTTCGGTAATTAGTGCAAGACAGGCCAATCGTAAACCCCGGAGTTCGGGATTCCATGAAAAAAACTCCGCTTCCCTTTGACACATGGGGGATACGGGAGGCGCGCAGGCATCGCCGGGATTCATCACCCTGACCCTGCACTTGCCGCAAAGTCCATTTCCGCCGCAGTGGTTTTTCAGGTCCGCTCCCAATGCGAGGGCAGCATCCATCACTGTTATCCCGGAGCTGAAAGTGCCCCGCAACCCGGAGGGCTCAAAAACGACCGTACATGTGCGGGACAATGAGGCTCGTTTCATTATTTCCGATGATCACGTTTTACTAATCTCGCCACGAGTGTTCTGCTGGGAGGGAATCCACTGACGGGATCGAGGTCACTGTTGTCGGTGAGCTCGTTTGCGTTTGCCTCTGGCCATCCCTGAGGGATGCGCAAATTGCCGGGAAGAATCGCCTCGCTTATGCTGGCATTCAATGTAATACTACCACGGGGTGACTCAACTGAAATCGCTTCACCGTCAGAGATGTTCAACTGTCGAGCCGTTTCCGGATGAATTTCAACGATCGGCCCTTTGCTCTTCTCGACCAGGTACGGAATATTGTGATACCTGCTGTTGATGAATTCCAGCGTTCGCGATCCGGCGGTGAGGGTAAAGGGATACTCATTGCCGATCCCCGGGTTGCCGTGAGGGCTTTCCGATGTTTCTCGAAACAAGGGGAGCGGATCGTAACCATGAATCTCTAAGCGTTCCGAATAGAGCTCAACCTTTCCGGAGGGCGTATTGAACCCTCTGGTCATATATTTTTTTTCGGTTATTCTGGCGTATTCATGCCCTCGAGGCATTTGTTTCAATTCCTCCAAGGTGATTCCCAGTGGCTTAATGCGGTGATTCAGAATTTCCTCTTCGGTGTTCCAGGGAAACGCTTCGTCCATGCCCAGTTTCTTTGCCAGCTTCAGGAAAATGAGAACATTGGACATACTATTCCCGTCTTCCATTACGGGAGGTGAATAGCCAATACGGGGAATGCCGTAATAATTTGAAGAAATCCAGAATTCATTGCATGACCAGTAAGACGCAGAAGGGAGAATGATATCGGCCAACTGCGCCGATTCGTTCATGTACTGTTCCATCACCACAAGCAGATCCAATCCGCTCAGCGCCTTCTTTACGCGCGAGGCGTTGGCCCACGACATTATCGGGTTTGCACCAGCCACTATCATTCCTTTCAGTGGATAGGGGATGCCGTCAAGTATGGCGTCGCAGAAAAGGTTGGCCTGGGCCTGGCCGGTAAATTCATGAAAAAGTGGATACCTGTCGCTGCCGATGGCGGGCTTCGCGGAATTGACCGGCAGTGTCAGCGGATCGAGTTGTGGTGGGGGTATAAATATGCTGCCGCCCCGCACATCGAGATTGCCGGTGATCGCTTGCAGAAAGGCAATGGCCCGTGTTGTCTGGAACCCATTCGTGTGCATTTCCAGGGAGTTTCCGGGATAGATGCACGCGGTCTTCGCGGCGGCATATTCCCGAGCCGCTCTGAGGATCATGTCAGCAGGAACGCCGCTAATTTTTCCAGCCCATTCCGGTGTGAAGGTTCTGCAGTGTTCCGCCAGGCGATCAAAGCCAATGGTCCATTGTGAAACGAAATCCTCATCATAAAGGTTTTCCATTATAATGACGTGGATCATGGCCAACACAAGAGCGCAATCGCTCCCCGGCCGGGGCTGAAGAAAAAAATCCGCCTTTCCCGACAATTCCTGTTTTTTTGTATCCACGACCATGAGTTTAGAGCCTTTTTTTAATCCTTCGCGAATACAGATAACCTGGGGCGGGCAGGTATTATGAGGATTGTACCCCCAAAGTACGATAAAATTGCTATTTTCATAATCAGGGAAGCCTCCAGCGCCGTAGGTCAATACGCTTGCCATGGTTTTTGACATATGGCAATGGCTTCCGGCAGTGGAAAAGTTAGGCGATCCGAACGCCTGGGTAAAGCGTTCGGCCACCGGCCAGAATTCCTTGTAGACCCCGGTCTGGCCGATGTTGACCGCCAGGGCCTCCGGTCCGAATGATTTCTTCAGCCTCACCAGTTCCCCGGAGATGTAATCGAACGCGTTCTCCCATGATATCTCCTCGAATCCGCCGTCCTTTCTTTTTTTCATCGGAGCCTTCACCCTGTCAGGCGAGTTGATGATTTCGGTCGCAGCCCTTCCCTTTGGACAGATATGTCCCTTCGATATGAAATGATCCCCATCACCTGATACACCGGTGAGTTTGCCGCCGTTTATTTCCAGCTTAAGGCCGCAATAACCAAAGCATAACCCGCAGACCGTGTTTTTTGTCTCAGCATGATCCGCTCCTTGTTTTTTCATTTCGTTAGTTTTACTCATAGGAGTTCTCCTTTCCGGATTATATCGGAATCACTTTTGAAAGGATATCGATACGTCCTTAATCAGCGATGTTCCCACTTCGACCTCTATGGCTTTAATTAGCCCGGATGGCACGGGACATCCGGGATGCCTGATGCAGGCAAATGACGCGGCAAATACGGGATTCGACGGTACGTTCCTCAGGCATTCCATGTACGCGATATTCGATAGTGATTTTACAAATGCTTCGACCATTTCACACCGGGTGTCAACGATAACGGATATTAATCCCTTTTCCTCTCGTGCTACGGTTATGTCTATGATGAATCCGCACGCCCCGGCATGTATCTCTAATGAAGTCATAGCTCTTTACATTTCATGTGGGGATAATCTGTTTCAATACCATCCAAAAGCGTCTATGGCCTTTCGCATCGTATAAATATTGTACGGCGGCGTCGCTGGAGCGATCTCGCAACCCGAGGATAGCATAAATCCCCGAGGTGCCGTTCTCCCGACCGAGATGGCTTCCCTGCACATTGTGTAGACTTCGTCGGAACCCTTCTCGAGTATTTCGGACGGATCGATGTTTCCCACGATAACGGCCTTGTCGCCAAGGTATTTGATAGCGTCGCGGAGGTCTATCTGAGCCCCGAAACTGCACAATCCCGTTTCGCCCATGGGGACTTTCGACCACAGAGGGAGGTTTCCGTTTTGCTCCCCGCAAATATGGAAAAGGATATGTCGGATCCCCATCTTCAGGAAGCTCTCGGCGGTTTCTTGGAGATAGGGGAGCACGAATTTCTCGAAAAGCTGCGGAGAAATAATGTCGTTCGAAGCGGTGGGCTCCCAAAGCTGGGGAATGATATTTTCCGGTCCGAACGTTTCTATCCAATGGCGAACAACGCCGATGATGTGGTCGGTCGCCAGCCTCATTATCCGGTGCGTGAGATCGGGTTTGCGTATCATCCATCGGAGCAACGTTTCAATGGGGCAGATGTTCCCGGCTATGGTGAAATTACCTCCCATAATAACGGATATAGGGCAGTCGTGTTTTTTTTGCAGTTTAGAGAATTCCATGGCGATGGGAAGGCATCCGGCCGTTCTAACATCGGGAAGGATGAGCCGGTTAACGTCGTCTTCACTTTTAACGGGAATCATTTTATGCACCGGGGCTTGCTGGTACCCACCTGAAGGAAACTCGATAATTCCGCCGAATTCCCATGTTCCGTACGACGCGTACCCGTAGGATGGTCCCCAGTCTAATCTGTATTGTTCGAAGGTTTTTATCTGGGCGAAAAAACTTTTTTCCGCGTCGTTGTAAATCGAAGCGAGTGGATAGCCAACGTTTTTAGCACAAAACCCCAGCATGAAAGGATAAAAAGGGATCCGGTCAATATGCTTTCCCTGCAGTAGTCGGTCGATCCTCTCCCTGTTGGTCAGTGCATCTTTTTTTAGCTGAAAAACCATGCTCACGCTATAGCCTCGGCCTTGATCAGCTCGGTCGCTTTTTTTACTGCCGAGACAGCATCACCCGCGTAGCCATCGGCGCCGTACTGCTTTGCTATATCCGCCGTAATTGGCGCGCCGCCGATCATTATTTTTACGTTGGGATCTGCGTCTCTCAACATCTGGATAGCCTTGGGCATTGCCAGCATGCTGCTAGTCATAAGTGCCGAAAGCGCAACGATGTCCGCTTTTTCTTTAATCTGTCCTTCGATAATGACATTGAGCTTAACATCTTTACCCATGTCGATAACGTTCCACCCGGCCGCGACAAACATTGCTTTCACCAGGTTCTTCCCTATGTCGTGAATGTCCCCTTCGATGACACCCATCAGCACTTTACCGCTAACTTTCACTTCATCGAGCTTAATGTGCGGTTTCAGAATATCGAGCCCGGCATAGAGCGCGTCCGAGCTAAGCAGGAGTTCCGGAACGAAGTATTCTTTTTTTGCGTAGAGATCGGCGACCACCTCCATCCCGCCGGCAAGTCCCTGAACCACCGCGTCATTGGCGTTTACCCCCTCCTCAACCACTTTGTCGCACCATTCAATGCACCTGTCACTGTCGAGCTCGATGACCGCTGTTTTGATGCTTTCAATAATTTCTCTCGTTCGTGTTTGCGCCGCCATATCATTCCTCCGTTTGAATTTACATCATCAACTGATATCATTACTGATATGTCCCGTGTTCCCTGACCGCCGTCATCATTGCGTCGATGTTTTCTTTTGGTGTGAGAACAGGCATGCCGCAGGCGGGCATGAGTATGAAACCGCCTGGGAGATCCTTCCCCTCATTGATGCATCTTTTTGTCTCGTTATACGCGTCACGGGCGGCACCCCCCGCAAGGATTGATGTGGACATGTTTCCCGCAATGACATGCCTGTGCCCGAACGCCTCGGCGACCTTGGTGATGCTCATTTTTTCCGAAATGCTTATGATTGCCCGGGGCGGCATGGGAAGATCTTTTAAAATGTCGAGGTTCCCGTTATGGTCGCCGCATACGTGATACAGGTGCTGCATTATTCCCTTGTCAATCATGAGCTTGTTCAACCTTGCCAGTGAGGGGAAGACAATTTTTTCAAACATGCGGGGACTGATGAGTTCGTTGGAATCCAGGGGGTTCGCCCAGAAGGCGCTCACGTTCTCAAGCCCGAAATCCTCGATCATGGCATCGGCTGTGTTGACAAGAAAATCATGAACTTTATCGTACACGATTTTGACCGCTTCCGGTTCCTTGATGAACCACCGCATCAGGCGCTCTTTCCCGATTATGGAACCAACCAGCGTGGTGGACGATCCCGAGGTGAACCCGGCTGGCATGCCCATTTCGCACTTCAATTTATTGAACGCAAACATAATCGGATGACAGCCAGCAGTCCTCGCGTTGGGAACCTTCAGTTTGTCTACGTCGGATGGTTTGTCGATGGGCGTTGCAATGGTTCTCGGCGCGTTGTAGTTGTATCCTTCGGGAAATTGGATTTTACCGCCAAATTCCCATCCGCCGTAATCTGCATAACCGTAACTTGGAGCGTCGTCATAACCGTGAACACCGATTCCGTGAAGCTGTGCCTTCATGCATGCCAGTGGATCGTTGTAATAGTCGGCGAGGCTTATTCCCGCTAACTTTGCGTTATATCCACCTGAAAACGCGATTATGGGGATCCTATCCGGTTTTTTCCCCATCATTACCGCTGTCATACGTTCTGGAGTGGTCATTGTTTCCATATTCGAGGTTCCTTATATTTGTTAATGGGAAGATATAATCATTAATCGGAAATTGCGTGATCATGTCAATATTAATAAAATTAATACATGATATTAAAATTATTGATAATAAATTATCACGATGAAGTTGCTTATTGTAAAATGGTCAACAGGTATAAATCCGAGTGTCTACATCAGAAGGGAGAGATGAGTCCGAATTAAAATCATTCAGAATTATCGTGGCAAGTGGCTTAATAATCGTAGTCACACTACAATAGTTATGAGAACCACAGATATATGACATTTTTAGGCTCACGAACAATGACTTAAAAACCATACTCCTCGGCAGCGGGGCATTACTGCAAATATGGCATATAATGCGGTATGAGTATTAAATTATTTTCGAAAAGAAGGTCTTGGCGATGGAGTGCACCGCAATGCTTACAGGGGACTATTATAAATATTGATTTTCCATTTCCTTTATGAAAAGATCGACTGCTTTTGTCTGCTTTTGTTTGGAACGGTGAACAAGAAAAAAATCCCTTTTAATGGCTGGTCCCTGGATTATGATTTTTTTTAGTAACCCGAGCTTGATCTCCCGATCAACGGCGAGATTAGAAATAAACCCAAACCCAATGCCAGCGATAACCGATTCTTTGAGGCTTTCGGTTGATGAGCATTCTAAAACAAGGTTAAGCTCGGAAAAGCGTATATTCAAGGTTGATAGATATTGCTCTATTGCGTTTCTCGTTCCAGATCCTTTTTCACGTACGATAAGAGGGGCTTTGCGGAGTCCATAAAGTTTCATAGTATCAGACGAAGAGGCCGGTCCTATAAGAATTATGGAATCGGAAGCGATTTTTTTATATGAAAGCGACCGATGCCTGATCTGATAGCCGAGAACCCCGACCTGACAGGTGCCATCCTTCAATCGTTCCGCAGTTTCTTTACTGTCGCCTGTGATAACCGTATATCGGAAGCCAGGGTAAGCCTTTTCAAGTGCCGCTATTACACGCGGTACCAGATACGCGGCAGGTATGGTGCTTGCCGCGATGCTCGCGCTTCCCCTGTAAGAGTCCTGTGTAATCGCCGAAAGCATTTCTTCGGTGGAAGAGAATATCGCATGGCAATAGTCCTTGAAAATCATCCCTTCCCGGGTAAGAGAAAACTCCTTGCTTGACCGCAGTATGAGTGACACGCCCAGTGTTTTTTCCAGGATGGCAATCTGGTGGCTTATCGTTGATTGACCGGTCCTGAGCGCACGCGAGGCCCGAGTGAAGCTTCCTTCTCGGCACACCTCGTGAAAGGCCCATAGCTGCTTCAAGTCAAAATTAATATTTTTGTATTTCATTGGTATCCCTACTATCAGCGGATGCCGTACATATCAAGCGTAAAAAAGTATATGTTCTCTTGTTGTTTATTCCCAACAAAAACAACTTGTATTTTATCGATCAATTTTATTAATGTTAATTATCCTACAATTTCATGAATTGAATATGTTTTTACGGAGGATATTCGTGAAAAATATTTTTGCATCAAAAATTGGTATTATACTCGTGGGTGTGATCATTGGGATCATTGCTCCTCTGTTGCAGTACCTTGGAAATCCCGGGAACATGGGGATTTGCGTGGCCTGCTTTGAGCGGGATATTGCCGGAGCCCTTGGTCTTCACCGAGCCGATTTGGTCCAGTATATTCGACCTGAGATTATCGGTTTTGTGATTGGTTCGTTCGTCATTTCAATAATTGCGAAGGAATTCAGACCGAGGGGGGGGTCTTCGGTGCTGATCCGCTTTTTTCTGGGCATTTTCGCCATGATCGGAGCCCTTGTGTTCCTCGGCTGTCCCTGGCGGACGCTGCTACGTCTTGCCGGGGGTGACGGGAATGCGGTAATCGGTCTTCTTGGGCTTGTTTCAGGAATAGGCTTCGGTGTGTTGTTCCTGAAAAACGGCTTCAATCTGGGGCGGTCATATCCCTCAAAAATGGCATCCGGGTGGCTTATGCCTGCATGTATGCTGGCACTGTTACTGTTGCTCGTGTTCCAATTTTCAGCGCAGGAAGGCGGTCCGCTCTTTTTCAGTGAAAAAGGTCCTGGGTCAATGCACGCCAATATCTGGATAAGCCTGGGCGCCGGGTTGTTGATCGGTGGCCTGGCACAACGGAGCAGGTTTTGCACCATGGGTTCTTTACGCGATGTCATACTTGCCCGTGATTTTCATCTTGTTAGCGGGGTCGGGGCGTTTGTAGTTTCTGCCCTTGTCATGAATCTAATATTAGGGCAGTTTAAACCCGGCTTCGTGGAGCAGCCGGTGGCGCATACAATGCATATATGGAATTTTACGGGCATGCTGCTTTCCGGTCTGGCGTTCACCCTTGCAGGGGGATGTCCGGGGCGACAGCTGATCCTTTCCGGAGAGGGTGATTCCGATGCCGGCATATTCGTTCTCGGCATGATAACAGGGGCCGCGCTTGCCCACAATTTTGCGCTTGCCAGTTCGCCGAAAGGGGTGGGCGCGTACGGGCCTGTTGCGGTCGTAATCGGTATACTGTTCTGCCTGATTGTCGGTTTTACGATGAGGGAGAAAATATCTATCTGAAATGTTATCAACGCTACAAAACCATTTAATGGAGGAAACCATGTCTGATACTATAGATGCACGCGGTCTTTCATGTCCCCAGCCGGTGATCCTGACACAAAAAGCGATCAGCATTGGAAAAGAGCGATTTTCGGTTCTGGTGAACAGCGTTGTATCAATGGAGAACGTTACCCGGTGTGTCGAGAACAGCAACATGAAGTGCTCGGTCACAACAGAAGGTGATGATTTTATCATCGAAATTTCGAAGTGATATGCCCTTCGGTTAACTCAATAAAGGAAACCACAGAAGCGGTTGATGTCATGGAAGAATATGCCGTTGTTCTTTTCCATTCGACAAATTACGCGCTATGGTGCTCGCGCGTTATGAAAGACGCCGGGCTGTATCATAAAATACGTCCCATCCCCCGGCACCTGAGTTCGGATTGCGGCTTCTGCGTGCAGATACGTTCTGCTGATCAAAAGAGTGTTGAAGACAAAATGTCGGACAATGGTATCGAATATGATCGTGTTGAACGGATATGATTGGTGCGGGTTTTACGGCGGGAATCTCGCAGTCTCTTTTATCGTTGATCGACTACGCCACTTCCATCACCCAGCGCGGAAAGATCGAGGTGTACGCCCGCGACGCCAAGACCATGCCCGCGGGCTGGGTGATCGACGAGAGCGGCGAGACCTTCACCGACCCGTCGCGCGCGCTCAAGGCACTGGTAAAAGGCACCGCGGCTCTCTCGCCGCTCGGCGGCATCGGCACAAAAAAGATGTCCTCTACATCGAGCCGAAATCGGTTCTCGTGTTTTATTTCTCCAAGGATTACGACAGCAATTTTAAATGATATCGTCAATGCATCAAGGCGTTCGTCTGTCTATAATTCCGTCAGAACTGCAGCGTCTGTTTACTAATGACTTGTAACCCGTTTGCGATACCCGGAAGGTCATTTTTCCGTCGCGCCGGCTTTTTCGAGCAACTCCTTCACCTTCCGGTTATCTCCAATTATTGCAATAGTCAATACTTTCGTTCCTGCGGGGAATTCCACTGACTTGTTGCTCCCGGGGATCGGCACGACCACCACTTTTTTCAATTTCGCGTTCACATTAGCCTTGTAACCGATGAGCAGCTTGGTCATCGACGGATTGCCGCGCATGACCGCATAGGCGATGGGCGTCAGTCCGTCTTTCCTGGCCGCATTCACATTGGCTCCTTTTTCCAGCAGGAACCTGGCGATGTCAACCCTCCCGAAATCGGCGGCGACTATCAGGGGCGTCGCGCCATTGAGATTGGGTCTATTAATGTCCGCGCCTTTTTCCGCAAGGAGTTTAATCATCTCAAGGGTCCCTTTGTCCAGGTATGCAAGGAGGGCCGTAGTTCCCCCTTTTTTTTCGGCGTCATTCACTTTAGCTCCATTTTCCAGGAGGATTTTCAAGGTATCCATGTTCGGCTTGTTGGAAGACAGCATGAGGGCGGTAATTCCGTTTTTGTCCTTGAAATTGACATTGGCCCCGTCTTTGAGGGCTTTTTTCACGCCCGATGCATTTCCCTTTGTAGCGGCATTGAACAGATCGCTATTTGGGTCCGCGAAAGCTATGCCGGTACCGAAGATCAGTACCACAGCGATACTGCATGTCATGGTGATTAATCGCTTCATGAACGAAACCTCCATTCATTGAGTGTCGATAAGGCTGTTGCAAGTCGTGAATTTCCAATTGATAGAGACCACAAAAGGCACTTCCACACTAAAACATACTGGTTGCAGCAGTTCAACGATTTATTTATCATCCCAATAAAAATATTCCGCGGCATTGAGCGATAATGGTATGGGGGCTGGTGAGCCTGGCCCTCGCGCGTTCTCAGGCCTGCCAGCAGCCACGCGAAGCGTGAAACCGATTTTCTCATCTCCATCGGGCCAGCGGCGGAACAGTCTTGACGAACCACGGCAGGGCACCAACAGCGATCGCGTTCTCCGGTATACCGGGATCGTACACAATGTTGACCGTCTCCCCCTTTTCCAACAGGCCCTCGGGCATGCCGACATTGCCTTCATGGTCCGATATCTCTGTACGAGAATATTGATAACAGTGCCATTTGCGGACGCAATTACTTTCAGGGGTTTATTCATGGCCGCAGGACGCTGCGCGCAGTCGTGGCCAGATCAGCACTGTGCGCGGCTCCTCCGCTCTCAATAAAATTTCTTGTCTTTGTGAAGAATGTCCGCTGAAATCACAGCGCTTGTTGCAGAAAGAATAATTCTTATTGTGGTTCACTGCTTCATCGCAATCTTCTTGTAATACTTACAATTGACGGTTTTTACAAAAATAATTCCCTGTACACGTCGTGCTGTTAGATTTATTGCCGAATGGATAATGCTTGATTCAGTAATGCGTATGTTTAGACTGCTCCTCTGACTTGACAAGCCATCCATAAGACATTATATATTGTAATAAAAAGAGAATATGTCATGAATATAGAACAGAACAATAAAGGTACCCGGAACTGGGCTACAAAGCGAAAAGATGCATTCGTGTTAAGCATTTTCAGTTTATTCCGGGATCCAATGCGTAACATCAATGAATGGATACTTTGGCATAACAGTGAACACCCGCATCAGGCTTTGAAATATTTGAGCCCAAGGGAGTATCATGTAAAGCAATCTTGTCAGGTGGCTTAACAGACGTGGAACAATACATGTTTTTTCTAAACAGAAGTCTATTCCTTGCAACAAATATTATTTTGCTGTATATTTTTTTGACACCTAAGCGAACGCGTGTTTTTCAGGTTGTTGTGTTTCTTCTGTCCTGGTTTGTCATATATTTTTTGCGACTTGTGACCGGACCGCTGAACATTGATCCACTCCTTGAGAGCAACATATTGGGATCATTATACCTGATACCATGTATGCTGATATTCAGCGAAACCCCGCAGGCAAAGTTTTTTGTCTTTTACATGATATATTCCCTTTCCCAGCTTACATACCTTGTATTCATGTATGTGGATAGGTTTTTGTTTCCTGCGATTCCTCAAATGTATATTCTGATCGGGATGATTCTGGAAATAGCCCTGCTGCCTGTGATAAAGCGGTATATGAAAACGCCGATCAGAGAAATCGTCGACATATTGAATAAGCAGAATCCTGTCTTTACGATGTTTCCTGTATTATCGTTTCTCTTACTCGTCATCTATAGTTTGCAGGAAACGAATCTGGTTTTTGAATTTATCACACTGGTCATATCAACTGTTATAATATTTTTTTCATATTTCATGATATCAATCTCGATTTCAGGAACAAGGCGTCAGCAGGAACTGGAATTAATCTCGATGACCGACAACCTGACCGGGCTTTATAACAGGCGGTATGTCGAACGAAGATTCCAGGAAGAATATTTACGGTATGGTCGAACCGGCCAGGAATTCACGCTTATCATAGCTGATATTGATTTCTTTAAAAAGATAAATGACACATACGGACATGCTTGCGGAGATTTTCTGCTGAAGGCTGTCTCGGAAGATATCCGAAAATCGGTCAGGACTTATGACGTGGTCGTCAGATGGGGAGGGGATGAATTCTTCGTATTATTGCCTGCGACAAATGAGGAACTTGGTTTGAATCTCGCGGAGCGGATCAGGAAAACGGTTGAGACGAGCAGATATGACTATAATAGTAATTTGTTGGCCATGACTCTGACGCTTGGCGTATCTATTGTCAAGCCAGGGGATACGCCTGACGGCATGATCAAGAAAGCCGATGTGGCATTGTATTACGGCAAAAAGAATAATCGAAATTGCACTATTTTGTATAATGAGAATATTGAATGAGATAAATAGATAAATGATGTCGTATGTTAGCGGCGCGCATTAAATGTCGGTATGAGCTTTTACATATAATTGAACCATGCAGAATCATATTCTGAAATAGTATGTGATATCAAAGAAAGATGCACCATTTCCAACTGTGCCAGCATATGTGCATGGATCGGCGTCGGAATATCACCCCCATTATTGCACGAACTCCCAGAGCGGCAAGCCCGTGGTTTCATCGAATCCCCGACTGAGGGGCGTCCCGACCACTGCCGTGATCACAATCTCGCAGGCGAATACGGTGCATCCTTTCACCAGGTGTCCCCCGAATGCCTTTCCGGTATCGTCGCCGAGCACAATATGGGCGTGGCAGACGGGCGAGCCCTCCTTCATTGAGACGTTTCCGGTCAGGTTCAGTATCTCATAGTGGCCCGGAAACGATAATTCCCTGTATTTTTTTTCTGCCTGGTCGTAGTAGGCCACCCTGGCCGAGCTAACCGCGCCGATGGCCTGGATAGTGCCCATGTGTATGGCCTTTTCACTGCAGAGGGTGAGTATGCCTTCCAACAAGTCTGCCCCGTGCCTCAATCGACCGATATGGATTTCCCCGCCGAGGTAGGTTTCTGTAGATGATTCCCGGGGCATACCGCAGCCTCCTTGTAGAAATGATACTGAAAATAATTGATTCAGCAGCGGTTATGGCGCAAGTTCTTTTTGCAGAAATCATTTTATATGTCTGGGGAGTCCGAACGGACCACGGGGAGAAAAAGAAGTCCTCCGGCAAAGGCATTACGCCCATGCCGGAGGGGAGGACTCAATTTACGAATAACAGGTCCTGTTGATGATGATCAGTTTCAACTCGTCGGACAGCTCGTTGAAGTAGGCGCAGTATCCGGCGACGCGGACCATGAGATACTTGTGCTTTTCAGGATTTTTGTAGGCATCCAGCAAAATTTCCCGGTTGATCACATTGGGCTGGAACTGCATACCGCCCTTCGTGAGGAAGGTTTTGAAAATGCTCGCCAGGTTTTTCACACCTGCCGCGCCCGGGAAGAGGGCCGAGTCGATGGTAAACGTCACGGTAGATCCGTTGGCGGCGAAATCAGTGAAGTTCACCCTGGCGATCGAGTTCAGCGACGAAAACAGGTCGCTCTCTTCCATCCCGTAGTGGGGGGTGACGCTGTTGGCCAGGGGAACGCCCTTCAGCCTGCCTGAGGGGAGGGCCTGGGTTTTTTTACCGTAACGGTCGCTGACGTTCAACGCGTAATATCCGGCCGAATAGATGCCGTTGCGGGGGCAGTTTTTCACGGACTTGAGGGCCTTGTTGTAGCTTTCCATGACCCAGGTGACCCATTCGGAGGCCCTGTCGGACGAATCGTCGCCGAATTTGGGGACTTCGAGCAACGCGGCCCTGATCTGCTGGTTGAATTCGCCCTCGAAGTTGCTGTCGATGGCGTCGATGATGTAGTTGATCGAGTAGAGCTTTTTCTTGAACACGATTTCCTCGATCGCGTGCAGTGAGTCTGCCACGTCAGTGACCCCGACCGCCTGGATGCCGCTGCTGTTCAGGGTGGTGCCGCCCTCGTATGCGTCCTTGCCGCTTTCAATGCAGCCTCTGTAGAGCGACGATGCGAGGGGCGTGGTGAAATTCTCGCGGAGCTCTTTCTCGATTTTCTGGTGATCCGTCAGGATTCCCGAGGCGAGATGGTTGAGCCGCTTCTGGTAGCGATCGAGAAGCTCTTCCATGCTTGATGGCGGGTTGATTTTAAAGAGCCCCTTCCTGGAGTGGATTTTCTTAACGATGGCGTTGTGAATTGCCGTAAGCGACCTTGAAAAGATGTTCTTCCCACTGAAAGTGAAATCCACGAATTTCGACATCATCTTTTCCATCTGGTCGAGGAGGCCGAAGTTCCACAGGTCGTGTTCGTGCCCCTTCAACGCCTGCAGCAGAGGCAGGGCGAGGTTCATGTTGGCGCAGTCGGTATTGCCGAAGTGATCGTCCGACGCATTGGGTTCGACGCATCCCACGATCGCGTAGTTCCTCGCGTCCTGGACACTCACCGGGTAATGCCGCTGGATGTCCTCGATGTAGATCTCATCGCTGAAGAGTTCCGGCATGGGGCACCCGTTGATGTATATCTCGGCGAGCCTGTCCAGGTACCTGTCAGGGCTGTTCTTGTGTATTCTTGCCGTCATATTGATCGCCAGCGGCTGCAGCTCGCATGCGTCGATGAGCATATAGGTGACGTCGTTGGTGGCGTCGTTGCCGTCCCTGTCCACGCCGCCGAAGGTCACCGACTGGTCGGTGGAAAGGGTTTCGAAGAGCTTGCTGACGTTGAGGTATGAATCGCCGTCGTTTACCAGGATCGCCTCGTCCATCTTGAGGACCAGCAGGCAAAGGAGCTCCTTCGCCTTCTCGTAGGTTATTCTCCCCTCTTCGAGGTCTTTCTTGTAGTAGGGATAAAGCACCTGGTCGAGCCTGCCGAACGAAACCGCGTTCTCGTAGGACTCGATGCAAAGGGCGATCTGCAAGAACGTGATGCTCTGGACGGCTTCGTGGTAAGTACGCGCCGGATATTTCGGAACATGCGCGCAGATATCCGCCATTTCCGCGAGCTCGGCACGGCGCGCGGGGTCTTTTTCCTGTTCGGCCATGGTCCTCAGCGTGTCCGAGTACCTTTGTGCAAAGGCCTCCAGGCCCTGGAGGGCGATGATGGCGCCGTTATAGAAATCCTGGTTGTTTTCGGGTTTCTCTTTCTGCTTCGCCCTGATTTCATCGATTATGCCCGTGGTGCCGAGCGAAAGCATCCGATCGAAGTTCACGATAAAGTGGGCGATCGCCGCCATGTTGTTGTTGAATCCGGCGATCATCTCTGAAGAACGCGCAACGGTTAACATCATGTCGGACAACCTTGGATTCACCTTCCTGAAAAGGCTGTGCTTGAGCCAGAAGGGAAATATATAAAAGTAAAAGCTCATTCTCTCCCTGAAGGAACACTTAAACGACACGGGTTTCTGCTTGTTGATCTTGTACAGGAATGATATCTCAAGGATGCCGTAGTGCTCTTCCCATACCTGTCCTGCGACCCTCTTCGAGGTGAAGTTCCCGACGATGAGCTCCCCGGGATACACTTTGACGGTCTTGTTGTTCAGTACGTAGGCGAGGCGTTCCGCCCTGTGAATGGGGGTCGGTTTCTTGAAACCGTTTTTCTTGTAATATCTTGTCTTAAGCTTTGATACTTCCACGCAAAGCGCCCTTCCACTTTCGCGTATCTCGTTCTGGATGTCGAGGACGCGCTGGGTGAAGGTGGCCTTCTGTCTCGAGGAATCCAGGTCGTCGTTATGGGCCCTGATGCCGTACTGCCGGAAGAGAGCCACCGCATTCTTGAGGGAGTTCAGGCTCTGCTCCGCGGTGATGTTCAATGACGCCTGTTCGATGCCTAATCGCCGGGCCTTCTCCTCGTACATGTTGTGATACCTGAGCAGTTCAATCGAGTCGTGCCCGACTGCCTTCAGAAATTCGGCAGCCGCCCGGATGTTTTCCGCAGCGTCGTTCAGCCCGGGAACAATCACCATGCGGAACCGTAAGGCCGCCTTCAGGTCGAGGAGCTTCTGGATATTCTTGCGTATAAGGACACCGTCCTGGCTCGTCAGCTTTTTATGGAGTTCGTCGTTTCCCGCGACCTTAAGATCAACGATGAATAGATCGATATACTGTGCCACCTTTGATATCGTTTTCCAGGGGGCATGAAGGGTTGTTTCCGCTGATACGTGGATATTTTCATCTTTTATCTGTTTTAACAGGTTGAGCAGGCTTTCGGCATCCTGGATCATAGGATCTCCGCCGCTCAGGGTCACTCCGCCGCCGGTTGAATGATAGTATTCCCTGTCCCTGACAATAATATCCATAATGTCGGAAATTGAAGAATTGGCGTCTGGAGCGATGTCCGGATTGTATGTCAGGGCCTCGGGGTTCTGGCACCATGCGCACCTCAGGTTGCATCCCTGGAAGAAAATGGTACTGCGGATACCTGGGCCGTCATGCACGCAGGTACGTTGAATTTTGAGAACGTGCAGCCTGTCGCCCGGCACGGCCTCGGGGATTTGATAATTATGAATGGCGTCAGATTCCCTGTAAGCTTGCTCGACTTGAGTTGTCTGCATATGGGGCTCCTTTTTAAGGTTATTTTCAAATATTGGGCTGTGTTTCAGGGCTTAACTACTATGAAATATAAATCTTATTATAAAAACCTTCAACCCCCCATAGTGTATTGGATTAATATTCAGCTGGATTATATAAGCTGATGTAAACGAATTGGCAAACCGGGGGGCCGGATTGTATTTATTTGTAAAAATGCATAGTTTTTATACAAATTGGTTATATATGATTAATATGAATATCCAAAAAATAGACATTAAATATTATTGTATATAATTTGATATCTTCATAATATTTATCCACCAGATAACCTGGATTGACCCTGCCATGAAAACCGGACATGTCGGAATCAGCCGATGATATGAAACCGCGCGCTTGACATGCACGTCTGTTCATGTTATGGTGATATACCCTAAGGAGGAAACCATGCAACACGAAATCACCACACCCATTGACCTCCTTGACGATGAAGGCCTTGTCGTGGATGAGGGCTGGGCGAGAAAACCGTACTGGGCCTACGATCGGAACAGGATACGCGCCCCGTGGTACCGCATCAAGGAATGGGATTACTATGCGATTCTGTCGCATGATAAGCTCTATGGTATCTGCATGACCATTGCCGACCTCGGATATATCGCCTTCTGTGCGCTGTGCTGGCTTGATTTGAAGAACAAAATCTGCTTACAGCTTGATACCATCTCCATGTTGCCGCGTGGAAAAACCGGGTTCCCGCCATCTTCAGATGCGGGAGACGTCAGTTTCAGCGATAAAAAGATGGATATCGCTTTCCGCCTGAAGAACGGCCGGCGTACGCTCACGGTGAGCGCCCCCGGCGTGGAACACCCAGACGGATCGCGGGGACTTTCGGCAGAGATCGTTCTCACGCAGGATTCCGCCGCGGACAGCATGAACATCGCGACCTCATGGAAGGAAAACCGGAAAGCCTTCTACTACAACTGCAAGGTGAATTGCATGCCCGCAGAGGGTGTCGTGAAGATAGGGAACCGGTCTTATCCCTTTACGCCGAAAACCGATTTCGGGTGCCTGGATTGGGGCAGGGGCAATTGGACCTACAAGAACCGATGGTATTGGGGGTCGGCGTCCGGTCTTCTCAAGGGCGTGCCGTTCGGCTGGAACATAGGCTACGGTTTCAGCGACAGGACTCCCGCGTCCGAGAACATGCTTTTTTACCGGGGCAGGGCCCACAAGCTCGGCGAAGTCACGTTCAACATCGACACCTCGGACTATCTTAAGCCATGGAAATTCACGAGCGACGACGGAAGGTTCGAGCTCGGCTTCAGGCCGCTCATCGATCGCTACAGCGGCATGAACCTGCTGGTCATGAAATCGGTACAGCACCAGGTATTCGGCATGTTCGATGGCCAGGTGGTACTCGACGACGGCACCCGGTTACAGGTCGAGAACTTCCTCGGGTTTGCGGAGGATGTGCTGAACTGGTGGTGACGGTTCCTTCCTGGAACCGTTTTCGAAAAATACCGGGATGAGCTCTGCACGGTCGTCTGCGCATCTTTCGCCCATTCCGCGGAACGCACGGTCTCACAAGGATTTCTGCAGGGAATGCTGCGACGGACGATTTATCACAACGGCGAGTTTTTCCCGTATATGGTTCTCGCCGCCCTCGCGGGATCGCTGCTCCTGGCGGGGTTCACCGCTTTCTTTTTCAACATAGTGATGAGCCTCGGGATAAAAGGGGTGGTGGGGATATTCCTGCCGTCTCAGTTGAAAACCGGGGACCTGCTGCCGCCGGACAAATGAGCAGGATATGCCGCTGATGGCGTACCCGGACGGGAGAGGCTTCCACCGGTTCCTCCTGTCTGTTATCTCTGACGGTTTCCCCTGGCTGTGACGCGAACGCATTCAACCTGCGGATCAAGGTAATCGTCAAACGAATCAGGATCGTCGACCGGCTCGAAATGGATAAACACGTCGGAGCCGGGCAGGGCCTTTCGTATATCCTTTTCAATTGTTTTCGACAGGGAATGGGCTTTCCGGACCTGCCATGTGCCCGGCATGACCAGGTGCAGGAAAATGAAATTCTTGCTTACCGACTTTCTGGTGTAGAGGCTGTGGTAGCGAATCCCCGTATCCCCGCCGTGATTCTTCAATATTCCTTCTATGCTTTCAATTTCATTTTTCGGGAGCGCCTTGTCCATCAACCCGGACACCGATCGCATTATAAGCTTTATCCCCGATACGACGATATTCAGCGCGACGACGATCGCGATCACGGGATCGAGGACCGTCCACCCGGTGAGTTTTACAATCAGCAATCCCACGAGGACGCCGCCGGTCGTCCATACGTCGGTCATCAGGTGTCGGGCGTCGGCTTCGAGAGTAATCGAGTTGTATCGTCTGCCGGCGCGAAGGAGGACGATCGACGTGAAAAGGTTGATCGCCGACGCCACGACCGAGATGGCAAGCCCGAGGCCGAGATCCTCGAGTGCGCGCGGGTTCCTGATGCGTTCGATCGCGGTCACCCCGATCGCCACGGCGGCAACGAGGACCATCGAGCCTTCGAGTACGCTCGAAAAGTATTCGGCCTTGCTGTGACCGAACAGATGGTCCCTGTCGGGGGGCCTCAGGGCGATGGTTAAAAGGACAAGGGCCATGACGGCCGCGACGAGGTTGATCAGTGATTCGAGCGCATCGGATAATAGCCCGACCGAACCCGTGAAATAATAGGCCAGGCCTTTTAAAACGATTGTCAGTATGGATGCGATGATCGACAGGTACAGGAATTTGACGGGTGAATCGTGTGCCATGATCATTTCCCGTTGAGTATCTTCAGCCTTGATTGTTACTTCATTGTTTATTTATATATATGGATGTCTTTCCGAGGCTATCAGAAATCTTTTCAATCACCGGACCAACCCTTGTACTCCGTTATCAATATTATGGAATCCACAGCAATGTGTCAATGTATAATCACGAATGGGATGCGATAGAACGACCCGGCGAGACGCCGGAAGAAAAGTAAATTATCCATGCGACATAATTTTTTACTTGCATTGCAACGGGGATAATGCTACTGTTTCCCCGCATGCTAGACGGCAACTCGAACAAGATCTTCGTAATCGACACGAACGTCGTCCTTTACGATTACCGGTGCATCTACTCGTTTCAGGAACACAACGTCATAATACCCATCACCGTGCTCGAGGAGATCGACAAGTTCAAGCGCGGGAACGAGATCATCAATTACAATGCGCGGGAGTTCTCGCGAGAGCTCGATGCGCTCATCGGCGACAGGTTCCTTTCCGAGGGGGTGCATCTCGATTCGGGTGGCATTCTCCTGGTGAGCGCCGCGGCGAAGCGGGACAACGAGCTGAGAAACGTTTTCTGGGAGGATAATCCCGATCATCGTATCCTGGCGATGGCGCACACCATGGCCTCCAAATACGGCCGGGAGCGCGTGATCCTCGTTTCGAAAGACATCAACCTCAGGATGAAGGCCAAGGGGCTCGGCATTTCCGCCGAGGACTACGAAACCGGAAAAATACGCGACATTGACGAGCTCTACACGGGGAAAAACCTCATCGAGGGCGTGGCAGATACCGTGATCGACCGGCTGTACCGTGAAGGTTCCGTACCGCTGCACGAAATGGAAATGGAACTCGCGCCCTGTCCCAACGAGTATTTTATCCTTCGAAACGGGACCAAAAGCGCGCTGGCGAGTTTCGCGGCAGAAACGGGAAGTATCAGGCTCGTCGAAAAGCGCCGCGCCTACGGCATACAACCACGTAACGCCGAGCAGACCTTTTCGCTGGACGCGCTCATGAATCCCGCGGTGAGCCTCGCGACGCTGTCGGGCAAGGCGGGGACCGGCAAGACGCTCATGGCGCTGGCCGCTGCACTCGAGCGCAGAAAGGACTACAAGCAGATCCTCCTGGCACGGCCCATCATACCGCTTTCGAACCGCGACATAGGATACCTGCCGGGTGATATAAAGGAGAAGATCGACCCCTACATGCAGCCCCTCTTCGACAACCTGTCCGTGATCAAGCACCAGTTCGACGAGGACTCGCCCGAGTTCAGGCGCATCTCGGACATGGTTACGAGCGAAAAGTTGCTGATCATGGCACTCGCCTACATCAGGGGCAGGAGCCTTTCCAAGGCGTACTTCATCGTCGACGAGGCGCAGAATCTCACGCCGCACGAGGTGAAAACGATCATCACAAGGGCGGGGGAGGGGACCAAGGTCGTTTTCACCGGCGACCCCTACCAGATCGATACGCCCTACCTGGATTCGCGGTCGAACGGACTGACCTACCTCATCGACAAGATGAAGGGCCAGGACATATACGCGCACGTGACCCTCGAGAAAGGGGAACGCTCCCACCTGGCCGAGCTCGCCTCGGATCTCCTCTGATTCCGGTCTATTCCGACAACAGGCGTCCGCCGACCGCCCAGTTTTCCCTGTCCACTTCGTCGAATACGACGTAGGTCGTTTCTGGCTTCTTGTCGGCCAGAACGAAAAGCGCCTCGGCGATTTTCGAGGCGATCTCCTTTTTCTGGTGCGGAGTGAGCGCGCCGGCGACCTTGACGTTCACGTACGGCATGTGAGCCTCCTTATCGTGCGATGCCGAACAAGTCGGCGTGAACACAATGGGATATGCCGGTCCGTGGAAGAATCAAGCTTTTTTCGATTGTCGAGTTGAGAGGATATGCGCCGCGTCTGCGGATCGGCGTCACCTGAGCGAACTGAAGAATTTCCAGATCTCGTCGCAGGCGTTGATGTCGCGGTTGGTCGTTCCTATGATTCGTTTCGACAGGTATTGCCGGCCGCCCGGCCAGGTGTGCCCCCCGCCCTCGATCCGGTAGAGGACTACCGGGCGCCCTTTCCCGCCCGGGGAGAAATCCCATCGCGTCACCTTCGATCCGTCATCTGTATTCGCGTCGGGCAGTGGCGTGATCGCGGGCTCCGCGGCGCACCCGTTGCGCGCGGCCCAGGCACGCACCGCCATCTCGGTCGGGGACGCCACACCCCTGGTCAGGTGAAGCAGCTTCACCGGACCTCCGCGGTACGGGCACAGCGGATCGTCGGTGCCGTTCATGAAGAGGATCGCCATGCGGGCAGCCGGTTCGCAGGGATGGACCGGGTCAGCGGGCTCCGCGGCGCACACGATCGCGGCGCCGTGGATCTTCGTCGAAAGTTCGCAGGCGAGCCTGAGGCTCATGAACCCGCCGTTGGATATCCCGGTGACGAAGATCCTGTCGCCGTCGATGCCGTACCTGATCTTCATCCTGTCAATCATGGATGACAGAAAACCGGTGTCATCGACGTTTGTCAGGTGGGCGCTGTCCTCGACATTCCTGCGCATGTCGTTCCAGTGTTTCTTGTGCCCGTCAGGATATACGACATAGAAACCGTTCGCATCGGCCAGCTCGTTGAACCTACCCTGCGTAAGTCGTATCATGTCCCTTCCAGTACCCCCGCCGCCGTGAAGCGCGATGAGAAGCGGGCATTTTCCCGCGGGCCTGATCTTCGGCTCGTGCATCACGAGCGAACGCTTCAGCCCTCCGTGATTGAAGCTCAGTATTTTGTCGCCCGCTTCGCCGTGGCGTGCCGCCGAAACAATGATGAGGATGGCGGCTGTGGCTATTATCAATTGATGTCTGAAACACACCATGAATGTTCGACTCCGATGAAGCCATTTCATGGCAGGATAAAAAGCCCGTGTCAATTGAAAAAAGTGCTCACCCCGTTTGCTGCGTGATCGACATATCATCCAGGGAAGGATGGCCGGTAATGCCCAGATACGCGGTTCTCCTGGCAATGGCACGGGTATTACAGGATGCATATCCCCCATTATCGAATGATCGGTCCGCATCAAGCACCGCCGGACCTGTATGATTTCTTTTCAGGTATTGTGTCCGATGTCCGAAAAATAACATTGGGATACCGTTCTTTTTGGCGGATATACCCTTCGAGTTTTTTCGCGTCACGGGGATGATGATCATGGCATTTTTCGGGGAGATGGCGGCGCGCATCGGAACGCTCAGAGGGGACCTTTTCGGCGGATTCGCCGCGATGCTGGTGGCCCTGCCCTCGGCCATCGCGTACGGATTGATCGTGTATGCGCCCCTTGGCGCGGAATTCGCGTCTGCAGGGGCCGTGGCGGGACTGGTGGGCTCGGTGGTCATGGGCATCCTGGCGCCGTTGATCGGCGGCACCTCCAGGATGGTATCGGCTCCATGCGCGCCCGCGGCTGCGCTCCTGTCCGCGTTCGCCGCCGATGCCGTTGCCGGAGGAACGATCGCGCCCGAGATACTGCCTCTCTGCATAACCCTCATCGCCATGGGCGCAGGCATCATACAGATAGGCGCGGGGCTTCTTCGCGGCGGAACCTTCATCAAGTTCATCCCGTATCCTGTCGTCACGGGCTACCTGAGCGGCGTCGGGGTCCTGATATTCGTCGGGCAGCTTCCCGGGTTCCTCGGGCTCCCGAGGGACGTGTCCCTTGCAAGGGGTATCCTCGAGCCGGGCCGGTGGAGCGTCGAAAGCATCATCATCGGTTCCGTTACCATCGCCATCATGCTCGTCCTGCCAAGGATCGTAAAGGCGGTCCCCGCATCGATAGCCGCGCTCGCGGCAGGGATCGGTGTGTATTTCATCCTTTCGTTGTGGAACCCCGCGCTGCTCGCCCTCGAAAAAAACCCATTCGTGGTCGGGACCATACACGCCTCGTTCGGCGATATCGCGGGCCATGCGGGACGCAACATTCGTACTATCGCTTCGATAGATATCCGGACACTGCAGTCGCTCCTCGTGCCGATTATCTCGCTCGGCGTACTGCTCTCCATCGATACGTTGAAAACATGCGTGGTACTGGATGTCATGACCGGATCGCGACATCATTCGAACAGGGAGCTTTTCGGGCAGGGCGCATCGAACATGGTTTCCGCGCTCATGGGGGGCATGCCTGGCTCCGGTACCATGGGAGGGACGCTGGTCAATTTCTACAGCGGGGGTAAGACTCGTTTCTCGGGCATCGTGGAGGGGATATGCGCGCTCCTGGTACTGGTGTTCTTCGCCAGGCTTGTCGCGTGGGTCCCACTTGCCTCCCTGGCAGGGGTGCTACTGGTCGTGGCGGTGCGCATGCTGGACCGCAAATCAATCGAGCTCCTGAAACATCGCTCAACTTTGTTCGATTTCGCGGTCATCCTCGCGGTCGTCATCTCCGCGGTGGCCCTGAGCCTCATCGCGGCGGCCGGTGTCGGCATCGCGTTCGCGATTATTCTTTTCCTGCGCGACCAGGTCAGGTTTCCCGTTGTGCGGCACAAAATATTCGGAAACCAGGCGTTTTCGAAGAAAAACCGCCCGCCTTCAGAGCAGAGCATCCTGCTCACAAAAGGTTCCGAAACGCTGATAGTCGAGCTCCAGGGGCAGCTTTTTTTCGGCACCACGGACCAACTCTATACCGAAATCGAGCCCTTCATCGGCCGCTGCAGGCATTTCATACTGGACATGCGGCGTGTGCTGACGGTGGATTTCACTGCGGCGAACATGCTTTCCCAGCTGAAAACCAAAATACTCGAATCGGGCGGGGACCTCAGCTTTTCATCAGTGCCGCAAAGCCTGCCCACCGGGCTGCACGTGCGGGACTATCTCCAGCGTCTGGGTTTCTCCAGGGAGAGCGGGAGAGTACGTTTTTTTCCCGACATGGACGAGGCCCTCGAGTGGGTCGAAGACGAGTACATTCGGGAAGCGATGCCCGGGTCCATCGAGGGGAAGGCGCTCATACTTTCCGAGTTCGATTTTTTTGAGGGGTTCTCCCCCGGGGTGCTCAACACGATCGCCGCGAACGGCGAGGAGAAACAATACCAGGAGGGGGATCCGATTTTCGCGCGCGGCGACAGGGGCGGAGAAATCTACTTCATAAAGAAGGGCGAGGTGCGGATAGAGATCATGCTCCCTTCCGGGATGGCGCACCATCTCGCCACGTTCGGGCGCGGCGCGTTCTTCGGCGACATGTCGTTTCTCGACAGGCAGCCGAGGTCAGCGGATGCCAAGGCCGTGGGAAACGTGGAGTTGTTCATCCTGAACAGGCGCGTCTTCAACCGGATCGTCAGGCAGTACCCGGAGGTGGCCGGGATTTTTTACGAACGCTTGTCGCTTGAGATCGCGAGAAGGCTCAGGATCAACGTCATGGAGCAGACCGCCCTCGACGAAATGTGATTCCGGCTTAACCCGTCGTACCCCGCCACAGTGCGGACACCGACGCTGTCGGATCATCCCCTGGCCATGAGAGCATCCACCGTCCCGGGCGCGATCAGACGATGCCCCTCAGCTTCGCGATCTGCAGCATCTGTTCCGCGCTTGTCGCCGGGGGTACCATCTGCGTCGCTCCCTGTTTCGGGGCGAGGGTGATCGCGCCGGCAGTGCATGCGACGACGCACAGGCCGCAGCCGATGCAGCGTTCTTGGCTGACAGAGGCGGCGCCACCATCGGGGAGCGTGATCGCTTCCATCTGGCAGCGGTCGATGCACGCTCCGCAGGCGGTGCAATTTTTCCCGGCGCTTTCGGCCTGGTAATTGGAAAAGACGAGTTCCGCGGGCCTGGGGAAGCGTTTTATCGCCTGTAGGACGCCGCAGCAATCCCCGCAGCAGTTGCACATGCCGGCCGGGTTCTGGGCCGTGCCGGGCTGGGTCACGAGGCCCTGCTCCTGCGAGTTCCTGAGAATGGCGAGGGCCTCGGCCTGATCTATCTTTCTGCCGATCCCGTTATCGATATAGTACCGGGCCATGGACCCGAACATGAAGCACGTCTCGAGGGGCTTGCCGCAGCCTTTTCCCGAGATACTTTTTTCCTTCCGGCAGATGCATTCGGCGACCGCGATCGCATCGTTTTTTTCGATGATCGCCCGGGCATCCTCGAACGCGGCCACACGGGGCTCGAGAATGATGGAACGCTCCACGGGGACCGGCCGCAGGAAAAGCCCCTTGATGCCGGCGATGGCCCTGTGGAATTTTTCCTCGTAATACTTTTCGAAGAGCTCCGCCAGTTCGGGATCGAGCCTGGCAATCCTGAATTCGAGCAACCCGTGCATGAATGGAATGGCCCCGTATTTTACCGAATCCCCTTTTCTGAGGCGGAAGAGGAGGCCGCGGCCTGCCATGTCTTCGAGGCGGGCCGAAACCTCTTCGGCAGGCATTCCCAGCCGCGCCGCCACTGAAGCGGGATCTTCCAGCTTCGGGCTCATCAACAGAAAGAACGAGGCTTCCTTTTCGTCGAAGAGCCGTTTCAGTATTTCGATCTCGATCCCCGATTCCGTTTCCGGGAAGCCCAGGGAATACATGTCCAGCCGTTTCCGCAATTCATGATACACGCTATCCGTCATGATCGTTCTCCTGTGGCGTGCGAACGTAGGGGTGCACCTTCAGATGTCGCGATTCGCGCCTCGAAGAAATTGCCTCAGTATCTGAAACCGAGACCTGCGTGAATCGCGGTATAACCCTTTTTCACCGTGTGCTTTTTGTCGTTAAAAATCATTCCATAATAGGCGCCCAGCGTTATTTTTAGCAGAGATCCCGGATGGATCTCGCAGAGCAGCCCTGGCTTAACAAAGCCGTTGAGCTCATTTTTCTGGCCCTTTTTCGGGTAATTGATATATGGATATCGTCCCAGGTTCTTTGACCAGTTCCATGCACCACCGCCTGACACGTACGGGACAAGGCTGAATAGTTCCCCGATGATCAGGTTGAAGCCGACAGTCGCGCACACGGGCATCGTGAGATAGTACCCCTTCTGGGAGGCCTTGCTTCGAAATTTTATCACGGTTCCTTCTATACCGAGGACAATGCCATCGCGGTACTGAAACGCGATCGCCCCCCCGTATCCCATGTGGACGAGATCCTTCATGGTGCCCATGGGAAGGCCGATGGCAAATTCAGTTATAAGATGTTCCTTTTTGGATTCACGGAACGCGAGGATTGATTTCCCGCTCTTTTTCTTTTTATCCGCGAGGGACGAGTCGTCGTTTTTCTTTCTTTTCTTCGGCAGTTCGACGGTCACGCCCGCGATGCTTTTTGCCGCCAGCTCCGCGATGCTGTTAACCGCGTCCTGGATGTCGTTATCCGTCTGCGCGTTTTCCGCGTGGGCGAACTTGACGCTGCCCCGCTCGACCTTGATTATCTTGAGCGTTACCGTGTATCCCGACGTCCGGTCGACGCTCCCGACGGCGATATATTCCGCCGCGAGAAGTCTGCCAACCTCGAGTGCGGATGAGGTATCGGTCACGCCCGTCATCTGGAGGCCGTGTTCCCTGAGTATCGAGTTGATTTCCCTTCTTTCGACAAGCTTGAACGCCTTTGTCTGAAACAATGCCACTTCCATCTTGTTGCGGACCGATAGGGCGTATTCCTTTGTGGTGTTGTTGGGGGTAAAGTCCAATACGGCAAGGCGTATACGTTTCTTTTCTGCTGCTGACACGTTTGTCGCGACCATGAACGTCATGCATATTCCCGTTAGCAGCATAACGACATTCTTCATAATGTATTCTCCGCTAGTATAATGGTGCTTTCAGATACTACCCTTCCCTCCGTCGGAAATGATGGCAAGGTATTTTTCTTCTGTAATGAATTGGTGTGATTGCCTGCGGTTGAAGGCGTTAACTATGCCCCGGTATGACCGGGGCATAGTTCGGCTTGTTCAGATTCGAAACCGCACTCCCGCATGGCCCGTATGGGTATAGGGCGCGGTGTTCTTGACGTTCGATATGGTATAGAGGTATTCGAGGTAAATGCTGAACTTGTCCAGGACTTCAATGTTGGCGAGGGGGATATCCAGCCCGCCGCCGAATGCATACGTTTTGAAATACTCGGAGATGGATACGTTTTTCCAATTTTTGACGCGGAAGCCTTCGTTCTGGTCCCATATATTGGTCGAAACCCTTCCATAGGGACGGAGGTTGGCCTTCGGAATATTGATCTGGAGGTAGCCATCAAGCCCTACGGAATCGCGATAGGTCATCTTCTTTTTGTCGAAACCGAAATAGTTGATGGTTTTTATTTCGTACGCGCGCTGGTAATACGCTCCGAGCCCGAGGGTGACTACCTCGGCGAGCGTGAAGCTTGCATGGGAGATCAGGCCGAGGTGAGGTCCATACACGGTCGGGTTGTAAGCCTTACCGCCGAAATTATATCCTCCATATGCACCTATGTCGATGATGGCGTGACCCGACACGGGCGCGAGGAGAAAGAGCGCAAGAGCAAGACCCGAACAGAATACCGTTATTCTTTTCATTATTTTCTCCTTCTTTCTTGCGAAATTTGTTTTATCCAGACTGGATTTTGACACGGCCATACACCCGTGTCAACAGTATTGGCGGCACTTTTCTTTTTTTTGTTGAGCTCTCATTGCTGACTGTTCCAATCGTCGCATCAATGTCGTCCCGGTCCTCGAAAATCACATGGGCCTGCGGTCAAGCTCGACGCAGGCGAGGGCCCCTCCCCGTCGCAGGAGGGGCCGCGCGATCCTGTTCCTAACCGTCTTTTCTGCTGAATGGCCTGTCCTTCCACATCCTCACCGCGAGAAGCAATGGCACGATTTTGTAGGGAAGGTTGAACGCCAGGAACTTGGCCGCGTTTTGCACGGTGAGGTCCGGCGTGAGCCCGGATTTCGCGAGCTCCTCGGCGGTTTTCAGACCACCCGCGCTCATCTGAGCGTAGAACGCCCCGTCGCCGGCGAATTCAACCACGAGGATCACTATCATGCTTTCGATGATCATGCCCGCGTACACCAGGGCGAAGGGCCTGATCCAGTTCCTGCCCCTGATGAATGAATAGACAAGAACCAGGTAAAACGGGCCGAAGACGAACGCCGAGATCGCGCACATGGTGCGGAGCCACAGCGGGTTTGCGATGAGAAGGGGATCGCACCCCAGAGCATAGGCGTGGTACGCGGCACGGGCCCAGAAGTAGCCGCTGGCCGGGTCCGGCCGCATGACCGCGTTGACCATGTCAGCGGCGAACGAAGTGAATGCAAAAGCCGAAAACATGACAATGAAAAACAGGTCATATTTCCGCTCCTTCAGGGGAATGATGGAATCCATAGGCAAATCCTCCTTTATGGTTCGCCGTCCTCCCTGTGTGTGTTGAGGGGGCCGGCGTTTGTGCGCTGTATAGAACCGTCCGCGCGGAACCGCGTCGGGGGTTTTCTGTCAATATATCCGCGGGACGATCCGCCATGGGACGAGCTTCTTGTATTCGTCCCAGTCGGTCCCGTATTTCAGGGAGCACTTGCGATCGTCCCGCCGCTCCCTGTGAACCAGGAGCGCGGTGAAGTAGATCACGTAGAAATAGGGTATCGGCGAATCGAAAAGGCAGGGCAGGCACCACGCGAGGGCCATCATGATGTCGCCCACGTAATTGAAATGCCGTGCAAGGCCCCAGAATCCCGAAACAAGAATGCGGTTCCCATGGGAGGTCTGGATGAAGCGGGGTTCATGACCCCAGATGCGCTGCCCCGGCCGCGTGCGGAACCTGTGCTTCTGGAGATTGGTCGCGCGGAAGATGTAATATCCCGCCATGTTGAGAAGAATGATCCCCGCGGCGGCCATAACAGGCAGCGCGTGGGGGTGGCCTATCAGGTAGAATGCCTGCAGGCTGTACGTCAGCGGCACCCAGACAAGGTCGCCGAAAGCAAGCATCCAGCCGAAACGGTCGTGGACGATGTCCACCGTGGTGAGGATCGCCGGTTCATGTAGGTAGTAATCGGCCACGTATAGGAACTGGATCGCCACGGTGACCGCCATCGCCAGGGTGATTTCACCGTGCGTCCGGTACTGGACCGCCATGAACGAAAAATTGATCATCATCCAGCCGATGAGACCGGGCCGCGCCTCGCAGAAAAATTTCAAGTCGAACCCCGTTTTCGGGGGGATGCGCGGATTAAGGGAGGTCCCGAGAAAGAAGTCCTGTATGATGCTCCCAGATGGATTATCGCTGCCGGTTTTTTTCCCGAAAAAATACAGGAACGCGGCAAAGGCGTATACGAAAATAATCCCCGCGGATATGATCCCGCCGAAATTATCGTACACGATCGCGGGGTCGACAATGTCGAACCAGACGAGAACCGCGGCAGTGGCGATTGATACCAAAAACGCCGCGGGACCGTTCATCCTGTACGAGAGGGCGCTTCCATCGGGGAGTTTCACCCCCGTGTGCATGCGCCCGGGAAGGAGCGCGGCAAGCGCGGCCTGGAACGCGAACCATCCCAGGAACACCGCCCACGCGCCCGGGGCCGGCACGATGCTCTCCAGAAAAGAGCCGAACGGCGCGTAACTGATAAAAGCACCGGGAAGTAAGGCGCCCCCGTTGAAGCGTACGGAAAAATAAAGATAATACACCGTCAACGGCAGGCCGATCATTAGAATGACGTTCCCGGCCGGGCCTCCGAATTCAAACTTCGGTTTTTCGATGCTGTTCGTCGTTGCCATGGCTGCTCCCTGTCCTGACAGATGAGGCTTTTAAGTATTCGCGGTTTGTGCAAGTATTTTTCCGGGGGGTGGTGAAAGGAGGATATTCGCCGGAGTGCAGCTCTATCGGCTGTTTTATGTCATATTGAAAGCTTGAGTAGCTACGGAACCCGGTTTTGGCAAAAAAAATGCTTGCAATATTACTGATATTTTCATTAATTCAAACATTGTACTAAATAATGCCTTTATATATGATTTTCGGCGTTATTGAAGCCCTGTTCCCTTTCGGGGACGGGATACTATTTATAATATTTATGGATTATCCATATAAACGGAGGTATATATGGCAGGCTTTTCTCCCAATGACATGAGGCAAATCAGGAGCAACGAAGAGGAAAAACTGAAGGAACACATAATCGAAGCGTGGTCGATTATGGTAAAGACCAACTGGGGAATCAAAACCCATTGCATTTACAATCCCCAGGAAAGAATTCAATACCCTATGGCCATGAGCTTGAAGAAGTTCTATGACAACGAAGGTTGGGACGTTCACATCATGGACGAAGTGTCGAACTACAAGTTCGCGATTTATCTGCCTGTCGGTGCATAAAATCGGATAGTATTTTCACCACATTGAAATGCAGAGGGACCGTGGTTCGGACCACGGTCCCTTTTTATGTGTGCGCCCAGTACGGCGCACATTCTGGACCCGCGGTTCGGGAAGATCATGACGTTTCTCTGACGGCTTTTTCCAGCAATAGCAGCCCCTTTTCGAGCATGCTCCGCGGGCAGGCGTAATTGATGCGCACGAATCCCTCGCCGCCCGGGACCCCGAAGATGTAGCCGTAATCGGGTGCAACTCCCGCCCGTTCGGTAATGAGCCGTTTCAGGGAAGCGCGTTCAAGACCCAGTCTCCCGCAGTCGATCCACGCGAGGTACGTGCCCTCGGGTTCCACCAGGGACAACCGGGGCAGGCGATCCCTTAAAAAATTTCTCAGGCACCCGAGATTTTCCGCGAGATAGGCCATGAGCGCGTCGAGCCAGGGACCCCCTTCGGTGTAAGCGGCCACGCTGGCGGCTGCGCCGAACACCGTGGGGCCGAGGATTCCCATGTCTCTCTGGGAGGACGTGATGGCCTTACGCATCCCCGCGTCGGCTGCGATGATGTTTGCCGTATGAAGTCCGGCCAGGTTGAAGGTCTTGCTCGGCGCGATGCAGGTAAGGGATCGTTCCAGCGCGCGTTCCGACAGCGACCCGAACGGAACGTACCTTGCGTGGGGGTAGACCATATCCCCCCATATCTCGTCGGAAACCACCATCACGCCGGATTCGTCGCAGATCCGGAAGAGTTCACCCAGTTCGCTTTTACTCCACGCCCGTCCCACGGGATTGTGCGGGTTGCACAGTATGAGCATCGTGGTGCGCGGGCCGCGTGCCTTTTCGCGCAGGTCGTCCAGGTCCATCCGGTAGCGCCCTCCCTCGATCACAAGCGGGTTGTCGACGAGTTCCCTGCCGTTGTTGAGCACGGTCGTGGAAAACGGGTAGTAGACCGGGCGCTGGATGATTATGCCGTCGCCGGGTCGGGTGAATGTCCGCACGATGCAATTGAGGGCCGGCACCACGCCGGGGTGGTAGACGAGCCATTGCGTGTCGATGGCCCACCCGTGCCTGTCCCGGTACCATTGTGCAATCGAGGAATAATACGCGGCGGTCGTGGCGGTGTACCCGAACACGCCGTGTGCCGTCCGTTCCGCGAGCGCGCGGATGACCGGTTCCGGGGATGCAAAGTCCATGTCCGCGACCCAGAAGGGCAGGAGGCCCTTCCCGTGGAACAGCTCATCGACCAGGTCCCACTTGACCGAACCGGTGCCGCGGCGCTCGATCGTCCTGTCGAAATCGAAGCCCGTCATGCGGAAGGAGTCGCACTGTAAAAGACGAATGTCAACCAGTATTCAGCGGCGTCGTGACGGTGTCATGGGAAATCGGGTTGACAGATCGCGTGATGGGGGATATGTTCCCCGTCCCCGGAACGAGTGGCTGGGACGCGGTACCGGATGGTTTGACACGAAGGGGGATGCGATGGGGAACAGGCTCGATGCTTTGAAGGACAAGTGGGCACGGATTTCACGGCTGGGTCAGACCCTGGCACTGCTCCAGTGGGACATGGAAACCTGCATGCCCCCCGGGGGAGTGCGAGGGCGGACTGAACAGATGGGACTCATCGCCGGGGTCGTGCACCGATGGCTTACCGAGCCTGAAACTGGCGCGCTCATAGAGGGCGCCGAGGACGAGACCTCGGGGCACCCGTACGACTCCGACGAGGCGGGCATGGTGCGCGCGGCAAGGCGGGCGTACGACCAGAAGGTGAAGATCCCGGAGTCGCTGGTCGAGCGGCTGACACGCGCCACCGCGCGGGCGAACGGCATCTGGATTCGCGCCAGGGAAGAATCCGATTTCGCGGCCTTTGCCCCGGTCCTCGCCGAGATCGTCGACATGAACAGGGAGATGGCGCGCTGCCTCGGCGGCGGGGAGCGCCCCTACGACGCGCTCCTCGACATCTACGAACCGGGTCTCGCTACGGAGACCGTGGACGGGCTCTTCGGCGAGCTCAGGAAACGGCTCATTCCCCTTTCGGAAAGACTCGGCGCGGCGCGCTTCGAAACGCCGCGGTATCTCACGGGGAAAACATTCGACACGGCCCGCCAGGAAGAGTTCGGGCTCATGGTGCTTCGTGACATGGGTTATGACTTCAACAGGGGCAGGCAGGACCGGTCTGCGCATCCTTTCACGACATCGTTCGGTCCGTGGGACGTGCGCATCACCACCCGCTTTTCGGAGGACGATCCCCTTTCCGCGCTCTTCAGTTCCATCCATGAAGGAGGCCACGCCCTGTACGAGCAGGGCCTGCCGCTGGAGCACGCGGACACGCCGCTGTGCGAGGCGGTGTCACTCGGGGTCCACGAGTCGCAGTCCCGCCTGTGGGAAAACATTGTGGGGCGCAGCCGCGGGTTCTGGGAGCACTATCTTCCGGAATTCGCGCGGCTTTTCCCCGATGCGCTCGGGGAGGCTGACATCGATTCGTTCCATCGCGCGGTGAACGCGGTGCGGCCGGGACTCATCCGCGTGGAAGCCGACGAGGTGACCTACAACCTTCACGTGTTCGTGCGCTACGAGCTCGAGAAGGAGCTCATCGAGGGAAGCCTCTCCACTGCCGATATTCCCCGTGCCTGGAACGAGCTCTACGCGCGCTACCTGGGCATTACGCCCGCACGGGACGATGTGGGCTGCCTCCAGGACATCCACTGGGCGCACGGCGCGTTCGGCTATTTCCCCACCTACACCATCGGCAACCTGCTCTCGGCCCAGCTGTATGCCGCCGCGCGGAACGATCTGCCGGACCTGGAGGGCGACATCGCCTCCGGGACCTTCAGTGCGCTTCTCGCCTGGCTCAGGGACAAGGTACACCGGCACGGGACGCGCTATACCCCGGGGGAGCTCGCGCTTCACGCCGCGGGCGCGCCGATTTCGGCAGGGCCGTTCATGGATTACCTCGAGAAGAAATACGGGGAACTTTTCGGGGTATGAGGTGGTTGCCATGGCGAACGATTTTCGCCATGGCAGGTAGCAGAAAAGCTATTAAGCCTTCGCGCCTCCGACAGAAAGGCGTTTGATAGGCTCGGCCGCCGGGCCGCGGAAGGCGTGCTGACGGCGAGGTGCCAGTGCAGAACGCTCCCGCAGCTCTTTTTACTTCACCATGGTCCTGGCCCTTTGCGCGAGGATCTTATGGAGGGCGGCCTCGTCCCTCGGGAAGGTGATCATCATCAGGAGAAGGACCACCCCGCACACCACCCAGAAAAGGTTCGCGATGTTGAAGGCCCAGA
This sequence comes from uncultured Leptospirales bacterium, assembly GCA_964423905.1. Taxonomy (GTDB): domain Bacteria; phylum Spirochaetota; class UBA4802; order UBA4802; family UBA5550; genus CAYRGX01. The sequence continues at coordinate 67,425 of CAYRGX010000012.1, forward strand.
CCCGGCCGAACTGCGCGATGAGGAGGCTTATGATCACGGGCCCGAATCCCTTGCCGAGGTTGTCGGTCAGGTTGAAGAGCGAGAAGATGGACCCGCGCGATTCGGGCGTGTTCACGTTCAGGAGCATGGCCCTCACGTTGGAACTCGTAATGGTCACGGTGAAGCCCGTCACGAAGCCGAGGATTATTGGACCGATCGCGCTCGGATCGGCAACCCCTTTCTGCGAGGGATAATTGATCAGGAATGCCATGGGGATGACTCCCAGAATGGTGCTCGATCCACAGAGGAGCGGGAGGTACCGGGACTTGATGTTGTAGAGCCTGTTACCCACAAGGCCGCCGATGAAGCTGCCGAATATGGCCGCGCCCCCAACCACCATGACGATGAGGGTTGCCACTCCCTTCGAGTAGCCCTTGTCGTACTCGTAAAAATCATTCAGAAAGATGAAGAAGACTCCCCAGGGAACGGTGCCGGGTATGCCCTGGAGGAAAACCATCAGGTTGCTTTTGATCTTGAAAATGTTGATGTACTCTGAGAGGTTGATCTTCCCGGTGTACACGCTGCCGCTTTCGATGAGATCCTTCAGGCTGTCCTCTGTGTTGCCCCGTGACGGCTCCCTGAACGTGAAGAAAAAGACGACGCACAGGATGAAGTTGGGTATCGCGACCGCGATGAAAGGCTCGCGCCAGGTCCAGCCGATCACCGGGGCCACGCTGCCCGCGAGGAGCTGACCCATGGCGATGCCGAGTCCCTCGGCGAGACCGATGAAGGCGGTGGCCGATGCGCGGTTTCCGTGGGAAAAATAATCGCCGATCATTGAATAGGTCAGCGGAAGGGCGCCGCCGATCCCGATGCCGGTAGCGGCCCTGAGCCAGAACAGCTGCTCGTAGTTCTGCGCGAAAGCGGTGAGCAGGCAAGGGACTTCCCCGATGATGATGACTATGAGAAAGAGGTTCCTTCGCGACACCAGGTCCGTGAGGTACCCGATGGGGATGGTGACCAGGGCGCCGAGAACCCAGAATACGAGCGATATGCGCCCCCCGAGCATGATGTCGCGCTGGATGTCGTCGAGCCCGAATTCCCTGGCGATCTCGGTGAGGTGCGGCGCCATGAGGTTCTGGTCGGCGAACAGGAAGAAGTTCATGACCGCCAGCAGTATGACCGCGAAGAGCTCCTTGCCGCCGAAACCGGATTTCTGTTCCATTGACGCACCTCGTGTTCGATTATTCACCTCCCGGACGGTACGGTGACGCGTTCATGTATAAACGATCGACATGCGAAATTCAAGAAATTTATGGTTCCGGTGTTATAATTGTTCAAAACGGTTTTTGGATATGTCCGCGGGAATGGGTTCGACATCCGTGCAGCGCATGACGCGGGATATCGCCGGAGGTGATTTGTGCGAGGGAAATATCCCATGGATAACACGATCCATTGCCCGCCGTCAATCGACGTCCAGGCAGATGAGGCACACGTCGTCGTCGAAATTATCGCTCCCGCGGTAATCGACCAGCTTCTTATAGAGGTTCTCGATGAACTGTCCGCAGGATACGTTCCTGTTCTTGTCCATGACTTCGAAGAGATGGGCATATTCGAAAAAGGTATCGTCGCGGTCGTGCGGCTGCGCCTCGGTGAGCCCGTCGGTATAGAGCAGCAGTTTGCTTCGGGGATGCAGGGAGGCACGGGAATTGGAGTACAACTTGTTGTGCGAATCGAGCGCAAGATTCTTGTAGATTCCCAGCGGTACGCTCCTGTTGCCGGTCAGCTGGGAAATGGGACCATCTGCTATTACGTACGGCGGATTGTGCGCGGCGTTTGAGTAGATGATGTTTCTGTGCACGGGTTCGTAGATGCAGTAGAAGGCGGTGATGAAATTGCCGCCGGTCTGGTTGAAAAGGATGTCGTTTACGTACAGAAGAAGCTCCGCGGGGTCTTCTTTCTTCTGGCCGGCCTGGAGTATGATTGTTTTCATCATGGAGGTGATGAACGCGGCGGGTACCCCGTGCCCCGACACGTCGCTTATGAAAATGCCGATACGGTTGGAATCCTCGAAAGTTATGAAATCGTAAAAATCACCGCCCACGAGTTCCATGGGCTTGTAGAACGAACGTATGAAAGGGCAGGGGGTGCTTGTCGGGATGAGCTGTTCCTGAATCTTTCGTGCGAGGCTGATTTCCTCTTCCATCGCCCTGTTGCGGATCACGAGCTTGTTGCGTTCCATCTGGAGCTCCTGCGTCCTCTCATTGACGGTCCTTTCGAGGGATTCGCTGTGGTCCTTTTGGATCCGAATGACCTCCTCCTGCGCCTGGACTTTTTCCTGCTTCATGATGTTGATGCGGTCGGCGAGCGCGAGTGAGAGCAGCATGACCTCGAGTGCCGTTCCTATCTGCAGCGAATAGTCCGTGAAGAAGAAGCTCTCAAGTATGCCGAAGGCGCGCAGGCCGGTGATGGTAAGCCCTGCAAGGAGGAGCAGCCAGGCCAGTAAAAAGTACTTGGCCGTCTTCACGCCCTTGATGAACAGGTAGATGCCGGTGCCGGCTATGATAAACGGCGCGACAACGACAAAGAGCACCGTATACTGGATGATGATGGAATACCTGGCGAAAAATGACAGGGCCATGCCAACGATGGATATGAGCATCAGGCCGAGGATGACACGGTAAAGGCGGGGCGCGTTGGTTTTCGTGTCAAGGAAGCGGTTGCAGAACACGTTTCCGCAGAAGAGGGCAGAGTTCAGGGCGAGCGGGAAACTCCTGTTGACCCACAGGGGCGAATCCTTCAGAAGGTATTCGGCCGTGAACCCGTGGAGCGACGCCTGCGTGAGTATTGCGCACGAGATGTACAGCACGTAGTACAGATACACTCTGTCCCTGACCGAGAAGAATATGAACAGGTTGTAAAAAACCATTATGAGGAGTATCCCGAAATAACCTCCCCAGAGTGTCAGCTCCGTGTTCGCCCGCTGCAGAAACTCGTTTTTTTCCCAGAGAACCAGGGGTAGCTGCATGGAGCTGTCGGTTTTTACACGCATGTAATATGTCGATGCCTTCTGCGGATCGATTTCGAAAAGAAAATTCTTGTATTTGAGTTCACGGTCGCGGTACGGCAGAAAGTCCCCCGATTTTTTTTCGCTAATCAGCGTGCCGTTCGCATCGAACGCATACAGGGTAATGTAGTCCAGGAGTGGGTAGCACACCTCGATAAACATGTTTTCAGTGTGCAGACCGGGTTTTATCTTGAAACGCGCCCAGTACGTGGAACGGGTAAAGCCCAGGTTCGGGACTTCGGCGGTGCTGGGAATCCATTGCCTGTCGAATTCCGGCGAGCGTGCTTGGTCGATGCCAAGCGCTCCTGCCCTGTCTTCGAGCAGGTCCAGGTGCAGCCCGAGGGGATACCGTCCGGTCCCCGGCACGGTTGCGACAGTTGATGAGGCGTGGGAAGCGTCGATCATGCCGAGGAAAAGAAAGGCGGCTACACAGAGGGCCGCGATGAGAAGAAGGCTGGATTCAGGACGGGCCCCGGAAACATTGCCGCGTAGATCAATCATGGGATGCATCCGCGATTTACGTTTCGTTAGCTGTGAGCGCCACTGCGTTTGCATGCGAGCCCTGGGGATTGACATGACCTGTAACCGAGGCCGTTACCGCAGCAATGCCTTGAGCGCATTCCATAATACCGATATGCTGCGCTGTCCTTTGTATACGGGAGGTACTGTTTTCTGCACGTTGAGAAGCCCGTATACCGCGGTTGCGGCGGATCTGACGGAGTATTCCACGGTGAACACGACATCATCCGGTATTTCGCAGTATTGTCCCATGATGGCGAAGTTGGCCGCCCCGGCAGGGATGACGGGAGGCCTGTCGCCGGGCCTGTACGTCATGAACTGGCTCGTGATGTAAGGCATCATCGTAGGGATGCAGTTGGAATGCTTGATGATGGCGTGCTGATCCGCGATCTTGAGGTGCGACAGAAGCTCGACGAGAATCTCTTCCCCGGAGCATTCCCTCATCTTTTTTTTGACGAAATTGCCGGTGTTGTCGGGGTACAGGCCATATCCCCACAAAACCAGGACATTCTCCGGTTGATTGAGAAAGTGCGGCTGGTTGACCAGGACGATGGAAAGAAACCAGTTGGAGTCCATGATCGATACCAATCCGCCGGTTCCCGCGATATTCCCGGTAAGGTGTTCCATGAACATGAAAAAAACCGGTTCGGTCTGCGTGACCGTGAAAGAGACCCAGTGCGTTTGTGGTATCCGGTTCGTGAAGATATCGGGATTGCCGTAATCCGGGCGGTTCCTGGCGATGGAAGTCCAGAGCGACCAGGTCGCGGATTGTTCCGGGGGCGGGGGTTCTGGCGGGGGAATCTTCATCGAGCCGCGCGTTGAGCTTTCGACCATGGAACCGAGGGTAATAAAACAGTAATCGCTTTCCGTCAGTTCGATTTTTTTTCGTGACCCGCCTTTCGCATAACTGATGGCCCGTATCGCGGTTTGTCCGGCATCCGTTGAGAAATCGATCGATGAAACCTTCGTCTTTGCGTGAAAAACCACACCCCGGTTTTTCAGCCACCGTTCGGTGGGGGCTATCATGCAATCGTACTGGTTGTAGCGCGTCTTGAATACGTTCTTCAGCTCGTTGAAGCCCGGCAGGAACTGGATGAACCGTAGAAAGTAACGCCGCAATTCGCCGACGTTATGCCATGGCTGAAACGAGAAGGTTGTGGCCCAGAGGAGCCAGAAATTCGTTTTGAAAAATGACGGTGAAAACCAATCCTGGATGGTTCTGTTCGTGAGATTTTTCCTTCGTACGGTGAGGAGAAGCATGTCCCAGAGGTGCGAAAGTCGCAGACCGTATGAAGAGACATCCACTTTCGTACAATCCCTGAGCAGGCGGCACTGAGCATTCGATACCACTTCCCTGTTAAAGAGAATAATGTCTCCCCAAACGCTGCGTGTCGGGTCGGTCGCCGACGGGATTGACGAGAAACAGTCGCGGCTGCAGACATAGTGCTCTTCGAACATCCTTCCGCCCCGGCAGACATATCCCGCGCCGCGGGACCCGGATCCGTCCAGACACCCCCCGTTGACGACGTCCTGCTCGAAAACATGGATGTTTTTGCCGGGAACACCGGCATCGCGGACGAGCAGAACGGCCGCGGCGAGCGAAGCGACTCCCCCGCCTACGAGGTAGGCGTGCGTGTCCTTGAGGTTATTTGCTGCATCGTTATGCGACATTTGAATGGCTTCTCCCATACAGGTATATGGCAGAGGGGACAGTTTGCTTTTTCTGTTGCTGTCCCTCGTTCGACATTATCGAAATACTGTAACGCGTCGCCGGATCGGCGATTATCAGGAGAAATGATAACAGATTGATATATGAAGAGATGCACGGATTGGCCCGATGTCAAACCTTTTATTTCCGGTCCCGGAAAAATGTCCCCGTCGGATGACGCTGACGGCCCTCGATGTTGGTGTGGAAATTCCGAATCGGACAATCCGGCGACCATCGGGAAGGATCGAATCTGGTCGCACCATAGAGGAGCCGGCATGATGCGACTCGTGTGGGGAATTTTCACATCGAATTGCGCATAGCGGTAAACCGGTGACGGCCGGTACATCTTCATAACCGGCAGCGCCGGCGGTGATTAATGGATGAATGATCCGTTTTCCAGAAATGAAATGACGTTGTCTGCCACCCGTTTCTGGTTCAACAGAAGGGAATGCTGCCCCTCTATCCGGATGAAGTCCTTCATCCCTGGAAGCTTCGTCTCCTCGATTCCGACGGTCATATCGTCGTCTCCGGGGATCAGTGGATTTACGCCGCTCCCGCGCCCCAGTCCCCCGGCAATAACTCCAAACTCACAACGGGGCGAAGGAAGGTCCTCGATGACGGAATGGGAATCCTTCGCCACCTCCATTCCGGCCCGCCCGAAAATTTTGGGATATAACGGAATGGCCTTCAGGCGACGGGCCAGACTCGATCCCCTGTTGGGGGGGGCGATCATTACAAAGCGTCTGACAGGAATTTCTCGGTAGTGCGCAAGATAATATCGCACGACGATTCCCCCCATGCTGTGCGTGACGAAACTGACCGGACATCCGGATGGCAGCTTTTTCATTTCTTCGTGGAGGATATCGGCGCAATCGGCTATGGATTCCTTCGTGCTTGGATAGCCGAAATTGACGACCCGGTATCCCCTTTCTTCAAGGGCATGCTGTATCTTTTCCATGGATTTCGGGCTTCTCATGATTCCATGGAGGAGGACTACATACTCATTCCCGGGGACCATGGCCCGTTTGGGAGGCGCACTGGATTGTTTCATGGCGAAATATGCAACGATACATGCAAGCCCGGCAGGCACCAGCATACAAATAATGATTTTTTGAATAAATCGGACATCAGGCATGAGTAATCGCATCGAGGGACTTCGCGTAGTATTCGAGCAAGGACTTTTTTCCATCAAGGATGGAGATTTTTCCCTGCTTGATGACTATCATCTTTCTTCTCTTCATGATGTCGAGTGCGATCTTGACCGTCTGGCGGGATTCGTCGCTTTCGATCATGTCCTCTTCGAACGCTAAGAGATCTTTTCTTCGATGGTCTTTTTCATTCTTGAGCTTCTTCTGGATCGCGATGTCGACCTCAAAGGCCCTGCCGCTTATGATGCGGCCCCCGTTGCCTTTTATCCTGCGGCGGAGAACTTCCACCCTCTTGGAGAGGGCGATTTTTTCCACGGGACCGTTTTTCAGGGAAAGGAGGGCGTACGCGGTGATGCACACCGGGGTCACGGGAATTGCCAGCGCGATCTGACTGAGCACTGAATCCGCGAATTTTTGGATGCGTGCGAGTCGATCCTTCCTTTCCAGTTTGAAGATATCCACCTTCTGCTGTTTAAGGAAATCATCCAGAAAGACAGGATCACCAAAACTGACGCTGGCGTAACCGTGGCGCTTGAGCCTTCCGGTGATATAGCGCGCGGCGTTCATGACCGTAATGATCGGGCCCTTGACCAGTATTTTCAGCAACGATGCGATGTTGTCCCTGAATCCGCTGCGTTCCCTCCCCTTTTCCCATTCGGCGACAAGAGTGCTGTCCTCGAGCACATGGTCGTAATTGATGGCGGCGGGAACGAAGACGAGGTCTTTCTTGAAATCGGGATTTTTCTTTATCGCGATGATGTAATCGAGTATGCCGATTTTCGCAGGGCGAATTGTCCCGTCCCGCGAGAGTCCTCCTTCTATGAATATCCCCTGCGTGACGCCCTGCAAGCTGATAAGCTGGACGTACTTCTGTAGCACAAGATGATACAGCTTTTCCCGGAATTTACGTCGGATAAAATAGGCTCCGAACGACTTGAATATGTATTCCAGCGGCCAGACCCGGGCCCATTCTCCAACCGCGAAGCTGAGCGAAATCTGGCGTGCGAGCATATAGGCGACGAGTATATAGTCGATATTGCTGCGATGGTTCATGATGAAAACCACGACACTGTCCCGGGGTATTTTTTCCAGCTTTGCGGCGTTTTCGTGGTCTATGACCACCTCGTAGATGAGATTCAGGATGGTATTCGAGACCCAGTAACCGATTTTATAATACGACAGCAGATTGAAAAAGGGAACGATTTCTTCGATGTATTCCGCGACCCTGTCCTGGACTTCCTTGATGAGAAGGTTGTTCTCCCTGGAATGGACGATGATGGCCTCGTGAATTTCGGGATCGTTCATCAGCTCTTCCTTGACCGCGATCTTGTGCATGAATTTGTAACGATCGAGTCTGATTTCGTTGCTCGACAGGTACTCCCTGACCGATCCGTAGAGCTTTTTTCTCAGCCAGGTCAATAGCAACGCGCGGACGATTTCATAGGCGATTATCGCACCGAGAATGTAGACGACGTATGTGGTGATGGTTGTCATTGCCTGAACTGTCCAGTATACAGAGACAGACGGTTCGTAAATGTGTCTGACAATAATCACGACATTCCGGAAAAGCAAGACTTTTTTGAGCCCGGGGGTTATGCGCGGCGGCGTATCGATTGATACGCCGCGTGGATGGGAGCCATTTCTGGCCGTGTGCCAATCGGGTGAGCCGGGTCAGCGATATTTTTTCCACATCGTATTCAGCAGTTCAGCGGTCTCCGAGACAGAGGTACCCATATACATCCGGCTGAGGGTCAGGATGTACGCCTGGTAGCTGACGCCAATCGACGTGGGCATGGCCCCCTCGATTTCGTTCGTGTTTTTGAACTGTATCTGGAGTCCGATCTTCAGGTCGCCCGCTGCCGCCAGGTCGGCACCGCCGTGAATGCTCTCGATATACTTCCAGTTTAGCGTGTGGAGCTTGTAGCGAAAACCGGTACCGAACGCGATACCCTCGGATGAGGCGCGGAACATCACCGGCGGGTTAACGAGATAGAGCAACATCTGCACGGCGATTGCCGCGCCGCAGCCTATGAAAAAGACGAGGAATAGATAAAACACCCATTTTTTGTCGGGGCTGACGCCAATATTCGGAAATACCGAATGAAAGAACCCGATATCGAGTCCCGCAAACAGAAAAAAACAACCGGCGACGAAGAGTAAGGCCAAGGGAATTCGCGACAGCCTGATTTCAAACGAATTTTCCGCCATTGATCGCTCCTTGCGAATGTAATGATTGCAGGGATAATGCACTCGGCATCAGTGTCAATGAAAAAGCATGATATGCCCTGCCGGCAGGTGCGGTATGCCTGCCGGAATTTATTATCTGATATCAGATAATGATAAGACAGAAACGCGAGAGTATGCTATACAGACAACCAGTGGGCCGATTTCCGAAGCGGCCCGATCGCTCCGATCCACGAGGAAGTCATGAAAGAGACATACGTTCTTGCGCACGATATCGGAACCACGGGATGCAAATCCTGCCTCTACCGCATATCCGACTCCATACGCCTGGTGGATTCCTGTCTCGAGGAATATCCCCTCTATACCCTTGCCAACGGCGGCGTGGAACAGAAGGTCGACGAGTGGTGGAGGGCTCTTTGCAACGCCACCAAGAAGGTCATGCGCCGCTCGCCGGTCAGGCCGGCGGGCATCAGCGGAATGGTTTTCTGCGCCCAGATGCAGGGGCTCGTCCTGGTCGACGAAAACGGCGTCGCCCTTCGCAACGCCATGAGCTATATGGACGGGCGGGCGGTCGGCGAGATCGACCGGTATCTCAACCGTGGGCCCGTCAAGATCGAAGGCAAGTGGAACGCCCTCGCCGTGGCCAGGTCGCTGTATTATACTGGGGGCCTTGCCGGTACCGCCAAGGATCCGCTCTGGAAATATCATTGGGTAAAGCGGCACGAGCCCGCGCTCTTCGAAAGGGTCTACAAGTGGCTCGACGTGAAGGATTACCTGAACCTCCGCTGCACCGGAAGGTTCACCATGACGCCCGATTCGGCGAACCTCACGTTCATTTACGACACTCGCCCGGGCAAAAACGCGTGGAACCGCCCGCTCTGCAGGACCTTCGATGTGGACATGAATCACCTGCCGGAGGTGATCGATTCGACAGACGTCGTCGGCCCGCTCGGGAAGAAGGCCGCCGCCGAAATGGGGCTCGTCGAGGGAATTCCCGTGTTTGGCGGCGGCGGCGACGTTTCACTGATCGCGATAGGCGCCGGCTGCCTCGACCTTTACGATACGCATATTTACATGGGCACGTCCGGATGGGTGGCCTCCTGCGTCGACAAACGGATGGTGGACGTCGGACGCTTCATCGCGTCCATCATGGGGGCGATCCCGGGCAGGTACAATTACGTGGCCGAACAGGAGACCTCCGGGGTGTGCCTCCAGTGGGTCAGGGACCACCTGGCCCTCGACGAGATCGGGGTCTTCCTCAAGGCACGGCACGTATGCGAATGCGAGGGGAAGTACGAAAGCCTGTACGATTTTCTGAGCCAGGTGGTGCAGGAGGTCCCGCCCGGCGCGGGTAACGTGATCTTCACGCCGTGGCTGCACGGCAACCGCGCGCCGGCAGAGGATTCCCTTTCCAGGGGGATGTTCTTCAACCTCGGGCTCTCGACCGGCAAGCGTCAGCTCATCCGCGCGGTCGTCGAAGGGATCGCCTTCCACAAGCGCTGGATGCTGGAGTCGATCGAACGGAAAATCCCCAGGAGGGAAACGCTCCGTTTCGTCGGCGGCGGCGCAAAGTCCCCGGCCACCTGCCAGATCATGGCGGACGTGACAGGGCGCAGGGTGGAGACCATCGCGGATCCCCAGAACGCGGGCACCATCGGCGCCACGGCGGTGTGCGCGGTCGGGCAGGGACTCATGCGGGATTTCGGGAGCGTCGGGGAGTATATCCCCGTCCTTAAAACCTACGTTCCTAGGGACGAACACAGGAAGCTTTATGAGCGCATGTTCTATGTTTTCAAGAAACTCTACAGAAACAACAGGGACCTATTCCGCGATCTGAACAGGAACGCGAACGCGGGGTAGCGCGAAGTGACTCCGCGCGGCAAGGCGATGCTGATATAATCGAACTGGAGGACCGATGGAAGATAGCGGTTACAGATCATACGGGTACCGGTGGGTGGTGCTGGGGATGTATGCCCTCGTCACCATCGTCATCGAAATGCAGTGGCTGAGCTTTGCGCCCATCGCGCGCGAGGCAAAGGCCGCCTACGGCGTCGACGCAATGGGAATCGATCTCCTGTCGATGATTTTCATGGGAGTGTTCCTGGTAATGTGCTTGCCGGCATCGTACGTTATCGACACGCGCGGGCTCCGCGCGGGGATCGGCCTCGGCGCGGCGCTTACGGGAATTTTCAGCCTGGTCAAGGGGATATTCGCCGACAGCTACGCCATGGTCGTGGCCGCGCAGGTGGGGCTCGCCGTGGCCCAGCCGTTCATCCTGAACGCGTCGACCAAGCTCGCGGGGCGCTGGTTCCCCGTCAACGAGCGGGCGACCGCGGTGGGCGTGTCGATCCTGGCGCAGTTCGTGGGCATCATCCTCGTCATGGGGCTTACCCCCCCGCTCGTCGGGGCCGGTGGCGGGATCGCCGCCATAAAGAAGGTGCTCCTGCTCTATGGGGTCATTTCTGCCGCGGGTGCGGCGCTCGCGCTCGTGCTGATCAGGGAGCGACCGCCTTCCCCCGCGGGCCCGGGTGGCGAGACGACGGACGAGCCTTTCTTTAAATCGCTCGCCGCGCTCCTGAAAAACCGGGACATGGCGCTGTGCCTGGTCATGTTCTTCGCGGGATTGGGCCTGTTCAACGCGGTGAGCATCTGCATCGATCAGATATGCGAACTCAAGGGATTCTCGATGGAACAGTCGGGGGCCGTGGGAGGCGCGATGCTCATCGCGGGGATAGCCGGTGCGATCATCCTGCCACCCCTGTCAGACAGGACAAGGCGGAGAAAGCCCTTTCTTGTCGCGGGTATGGCGCTCATGACACCGGGCCTGGTCGGTCTGGCCTTCAGCAATGATTACGCGATCGTGCTCGCTTCGTCCGCAGTGCTGGGTTTTTTCCTGCTTGGCGCTGGCGCGCCCGTGGGGTTCCAGTACGTGGCCGAGGCGACGCACCCCGCGCCCGAGTCGGCCTCGCAGGGCACGCTCCTTCTCGCGGGACAGCTTTCGGGAATACTCTTCATTATCGGGATGAATTATCTCGGGATGACGCCTTTCATGTATTTTTTCATTGCGCTTGCCGCGCTCAACGTTGTACTGTGCCTCATGCTCAGGGAATCGAAGCTGATCCTGACGAGTTGATGCAATCGCGCGGGGGGTGGCCGCCCTCCGCGCCGGCGAGGGCGGTATGAATCTGGCGTCTCTTCCGCCGGCGTGCATGTCGGCGGTCTCGGCGTATGCCGGGGCGAGCTATCTCTGGTCGTTCATCAGGATGCGCGGTGACAGGACGTCCCTGTTCTTCGCGCTCTCCTGCTTCTCCATCGCGCTCTACGACGCGTTCTGCGCCGGTCTCTACGGTGCCGCCGGAGTCGGCCAGGGCATGACGTGGCAGCGACTTCAGTTTGCGTCCCTCGGCGTGTTCTCCATCTGCTTCGCCTGGTTCGTTCATCATTACGTCAGGTCGGGGAGGACGACTATCTTCGCGGGCTACACCCTGTTCATGGCCGCGTGGGTCATCGCCGGGCTCCTTGTGAGGGGGGATATGACCCTGTCCGCGTCGGAATCGATCGCCCGGGAGGTGTTCTTCTTCGGCAGCGCGGTTTCCGTGGTCTACAACGAGGCGCGCCCCGGCCCGCTATACATGGTCCAGTACGGCGCGATGTTCCTCGTCTCGCTGTATCTCATATGGATCGCGTTCAACCTCTATCTCGATACAAGGGACAGGAACACTCTCGCCCTTCTCGTGGCATTCGCCCTGTTCTATCTGGCTTCGGTCAACGACATCTGTGTGGGCATGGGGATATATCCTTTCTTCTACGTGGCCGAGTACGCCTTCATGTGCGTGATTGTGTCCATGGCGTTCGTCATGCAGAACCGCTTTATCGATCTTCACAGGGAGGTCGGGGAGTTGAACGAGGTCCTTGACCGAAAGGTGACCGACCGTACCATCGAGCTTTACGTCAGCGAAATCGGCAACGTGCTCTACTCGGATCTGCTTCGGGGCAGGAAGGAGGAGGCGCGCGACGACGGTGACAGGAACTCGCTCGAGTCCCTGTCGAAGGACCTTGCCATAATCGCGAACCTGGATATCATGCTCGCGAAGGCGCTGGCTAAGGCCGTCGAGATGACCTCGTCCTCGACCGGGTTCCTGTTCATGGCTGACAGGCGGGGCTCCCTTGTGATGCGGGCCTCCATTCCGGAAGAGGGAGGCTCAATGTCACACGAACTGCGTGAACTCTTGCGGGGGGAGGTGCTCCGGCACGGCGGCCGGCTGTCCGTGAAGAGGTTCAGGAACTCGCGGGGCATTGCGGTCCCGGTGGTGCTTGACGGCATGACGATCGGAGCATGCTGTCTTGAAAAGGAAACGGTCGCGTACGCGCCATCGGAGGTGCGCATGGTCAGGAGCTTTATCGACCGCGTGACCGTGCTGCTGGAAAACGCGTTCCTGTACCAGAGGATGGCCAACTCGGTGCGGGCCACGACCAGGATGTCCGTCTCGCGCGAGATCGAGGAGAAGATCAATGGCGCGATACGCTATATCGATGAGAACTACACGTACGATATTTCGCGCGAGGGGCTGGCGTCCGCGCTGAACATGCACCCCGATTCGCTCGGCCGCTATTTCAAGCTCTGCACGGGCCGGAGGATGAACGATTACATCAACGCGCTCAGGGTGGTCGAGGCCGCGAGGAGGCTCCGGGAAACGGACGACAGCGTGATCACCATCGCCTTCGCAGTCGGTTTCGAGAGCATTCCCACGTTCAACAGGGTGTTCGCGCAGATTATGAAGCAGACGCCGTCAGCCTACCGGGAATCGAACAGGCAGTGAGTCCCCGCTGCGTCAGCGGTTTGTCGTATCGGACTTCGAATACTTCAGAACGTACACGAGCCGCATGAGATTCGCCTCCAGGGGGTTGATCTTCACCCCCCCGCCGATGAATTCGGTTTCAATAAACGTCCTGCACCCCTTTTCGAGGACCTGTGCGACCGCGTGCGCGTCGTCGAAGCTCCCGCCGAAGCAGAATGCGCCGTCGCCGTCGAGGAAAGCCGCGTTTCTCCGGCGAAGGGCCCTCACGAGCTTTCGCCCGCATGCGGGATCCACGAGTGTTCTGCAACACGCGATCCGCGCGGTTGCGCCAACGATTTGCGCCATGTCGTCGAGCATGGGATACACTGTCCTTCCGGCGCATGACGAGGTGAAGATATATCCCGACCTGACATGGATGATAACACGCGCGTTTTTTTTCGCCGCATAGACCGCGGCGTGAAGGGGGTACTCCCCGGCGGGAAGGCCGTTTTCGATGTTTACGCCCCCGATATCGACGAGGGCGATATCCGACGGCCTGATGCTTCGGGCCGGGATGTTCCCGGTGGAGATGAGCATGCGGCCGTCCAGACGCAGGCTCACGCATCCCCCGCGGTCGTCGATAAGACCATCGTGCAGCAATGCCTTCACATATGCGCAGAGATCCGCGCGGGCCTTTTCTTCGGTCATGTCCGCCTCCCGAACTTTTTCAGGTAGTATTCCTGGATAACGCCCGGGGACGACGATTGAATCGACGCGTATTCCCTGAATGATGCCTCGATGAACTCCATGCAGGCCTTCTCGAGCGCGGTGGCGACCGCGAAGGCCGCATCCATGTCGATCCCCACGCACACGGCCCCGTGGTTTGCGAGCAGGACCGCGTTCGATGTCCCCAGTTCCCGCGCCGCGGAACGGGCGAGTTTGCCGGTACCAGGAAGCGCGTACGCGGACACCCGCACAGAGTCCCCGATCACTCGCCGCATCAGCTCCCCTGAGGGTTCGAATCCCCGCCGCGCGGCAGCCACGGTGGACGCGTGCAACTGGTGGGTGTGAATGATCGCGGCCACATCGGGCCTGGCCCTGTATATCTCGGCATGGAGCCCCTTTTCCGACGAGGGCTTGATGTGCCCCTCGTGTGTAAGGTCTTCCATTTTCAGCGGCACGATGTCGTCCGGCGTCAGCGTCTCGTACGTCCTGCCGCTCGGGGTGATGACGAAATACCTGTCGTCGACGCGCGCGCTGATATTTCCCCAGGTCCTGGATACGAGACCCTCTCCCACCAGCCGAATCCCGGCGTCGACGACGGTCTTTTTCGCGTCGAACATGTACATCGTCAGTCGACCCCCTCAATGTTTTTGAATATCCTCTCGAAACGCGACAGGGCGTCGTCGATGACCGCGTCCGTATCAGCGGCGCTCGTGTAGAGACGGCTCCCCGCCAGGGTGACGATGCCCTCGGCCATGTAGGCGGCGCCCATCTCCTCCATGACATGCTTGCGGGCCCCGACCTCCTTCAGTATTCCGGGTATCTTCCAGGGCCGGTTCCAGGGTATGTCGAACAGAATGGTGCCCACGGTCTCGAGGTGGCAGATGGAACCCTGGTTGAACGCGACGAAGGGGAGGCGGTATTTCCGGATGAGGCTCTGCAGTCCTCGCGTGAGCCTGTCGCCGGCACGCCCCGCTTTTTGCGCGGCACCGGTGCGCTCGATTTCGCACAGGGTGAAATAGCCCGCAGCCGAGCTCAGGGGGTTGGCGGCCATGGTGCCGCCGACGAGCGCCTTCTTGGTTCCGCTCTGGATACCCGCCGCCAGGAACTTCATGTACTCGCGTTTGCCGCCCAGGCCGCCGGCCGACGGGTATCCCCCTGCCACGACCTTCCCGAGCACGGTGAGGTCGGGCACGATGCCGAAATATCCCTGCGCCCCTCCCATTCCCAGCCTGAACGCGGTCACGACCTCGTCGAAGATGAGAAGCGCGCCGTATTTCGTGCAGAGATCGCGCACCTGGCGGTTGAAGTCCCTGTCGAGGGGCCTTGTCCCGCTCTCGGGGCCCACGGGTTCGATGAGCACCGCCGCGGTTCCGCCGCGGAACTTGTTCTTCCAGAGCGCCCGTTCAAGAGAGGATATGTCGTTGGGATAGAATTCCTGCGTATACTTGAAGCAGTTCCTCGGCACGCCGTGGGCTTCGAGGTGTTTTGTGCCGGGAATACGGATCCCGTAGGCGAGCTGGTCGCTCCAGCCGTGATAGGCGCCGCCCATTTTGAGCACGTATTTCTTTTTTGTCGCAAGGCGTGCCACCCGTATGGAGGCCATGCAGGCCTCGGTGCCGCTGCCGAGCATGCGGAACATCTCGACGCCGGCCATGTGCTCCGAGATTTTTTCCGCGAGTTTCAGCTCGAACTCGTGGAAAAGGCCGGTGACCGGCCCGGTCGTGTTCAGAATGGATATGACTTTTTTCCTGACCTGGTCGGGGTTGCTGCCGAGAACCGTGGGCCCCCCTCCCTGGAGGAAATCGATGTACCTGTTGCCGTCGATGTCGTGGAGATAGGGGCCGTACGCCTTCGTGAATACAAGAGGAAAGGGATAATTGAACGCAAGGTTGTGCTGCACCCCGCCGGGGATGAGCTCCTTGGCCCGCGTGATCATTTCTTTCGATTTTTTGCATTTACGTTCATAGTAATCGAGGTATTCCTCCATCCTGTCGCGCCTGATCTGCCGGATAGGCTGAGAAATGAGCTCGTCGAGCTCTGCATAGACCTTTCTCGCGTCAAGGTATTCGCCGATCGCGTATCCCGTCGTTATGGTATCGGCTTTTCTGTTCATGGCGGCCTCCATGTGGAGCAGATTGTGGTCGAATGCATCGTGCATCCTCACCTATAATGATACTCAAACCGGTGTCAATGTCTTATCATGTCCTGATGGATCAAAAAATAATAACCCCGGGTCCGGTCCGATTGTACTTGACGGATATCCCCATCATCGCCGGACTGTATGCGCGTGCCGCGCGCGTGCGCGCGGCCGATGGTGAGGCATGAAACATCCCTTCACGGCAGCGGCGACGCCATTCAGGGCCCTCCGGCACAGGAACTACCGCCTGTTTTTCGCGGGTCAGGGGCTATCTCTCATCGGCACATGGATGCAGACCGTTGCCGTCGCGTGGTTGGTGTTCAGGCTCACCGGTTCCGCCTTCATCCTCGGTCTCGTGTCGTTTCTCAGCCAGTTTCCGCCGGTGTTCCTGGCGCCGGTCGCAGGCGCGCTCAGCGACCGTTTCGACAGGCGGCGCATACTGATCATCGTGCAGTTTGCCTCGATGGTGCAGGCCCTTGTGCTCACAACCCTCACGTTCACCGGAACGATCGCGGTCTGGCACGTGGTTGTGCTCGGGATCTTTCTCGGTACGGTGAACGCGTTCGAGATGCCGACGCGGCAGTCCTTCGTTGCGCAGATGGTGGAGGACAGAGCGGACCTGCCCAACGCGATCGCCCTCAATTCGTCCCTTTTTAACGCCTCCCGCCTCGTGGGTCCCGCGGTCGCGGGCGCCCTTATCGGGTTTGCGGGCGAAGCCGCCTGCTTCGCGGTTAATGCCGCGAGTTACCTCGCCGCGGTCGCGGCGCTCGTGAACATGCGGACTCCCCGCGCGGCCAGCGCACAGATCCAGTATCCGAACCTTCTTTCCTCCCTCACGGACGGGTGGCGCTATGCATCGGGAACACCCCCGATTCGGCGCATACTGGTCTTTGTCGCGGTCATGAATTTTACAGGATTCTCCTTCCCCGTGCTTCTGCCGGTGTTCGCCACCAGGCTGCTCCACGAGGGTTCCGGCGCCTATGGCTTTCTGATCGCGGCAACCGGCATCGGCGCGCTTGCGGGAACGCTCTTTCTCGCTTCGAGAAAAAGCGTTCTCGGCCTCGGGAAAATCATCGCGGCCGCCATGGGTGTGTTCGGGGTCGCGCTCAGCGCATTTTCCTTTTCGCGCTGGCTGCCGCTTTCCATAGGCCTCATGACCCTTGCAGGATTCGGCATGATGGCGACGCTCGCCTCGTGCAATACCATATTGCAGTCAATCACGGACGACGACAAGCGGGGGCGTGTGATGAGTTTCTACATCATGGCGGTCGCAGGGGCGTCGCCTCTCGGGAGCCTCGCCTCGGGAGGGCTTTCGTCGGTCATCGGGGCGCAGTACGCCGCACTGATCGGCGGCTTGAGCATGCTTGCCTGTATGGCCTTGTTCCTGGCAGGCCTTCCCGGTTTCCGTTCCTATGTCCGTCCCATATACCGGGAGAAAGGGATCATACCGGAGGTGGCACTCGGCATGCAGGGAGCATCCGAGATTCGGGACCCGGTCGATTGACCGTCCGCGTTGTACGCGCCTGATCTGGCGCGGAGTGCAGGAAAAAATCGTTGACTAATGATTTTCCCGGTGCATCATTCATGCATGAAAACCAACAAAAAACCAACTGTACTCATTACTGGATGCTCCAGCGGCATAGGCCGCGCCCTCGTGAAATCCTTTTCCGACAGGGGATGCAGGGTCATCGCGACCGCGCGGAAACCCGCTGCTATAGCCGATCTTAAAAGCGCAGCGGTCGAAACCCTGCAGCTCGATGTGACCGACGCCAAATCGATAAAAAAATGCCTGGCTGCCTGCGGCGAGGTCGACATTCTCGTGAACAACGCGGGAAAACTCGTCACGGGACCGCTCGCGGAGCTGCCCGTGGCCGAGCTCGAATCGCAGTATGCCACGAACCTCTTCGGCCCGGCGGCCCTCGTCGCCGCTCTTTTTCCACAGATGGCCGACCGCAGAAGCGGCATGATCATGAACATATCGAGTGTCTCCGGCGTGCTCACGACCCCGTTCGCCGGTGCGTACTGTTCGTCAAAGGCCGCGGTAAACGCCTGGTCGGACGCGCTCAGGCTCGAGCTCGCGCCTTTCGGCATAAAGGTCATGACCGTACAACCCGGGGGCATAAGGACGAGCCTTTCCGACAACTCACTCGCGGGCATTGAGCAATTCAAGGGGCCACGGTCGAGGTACTCGAGCGTCTTCGAGTTCATACGCCAGCGCGCGATGACATCACAGGACAATGCCGCCCCCGCCGGCACTTTCGCTGACGCGCTGGTAGAAAGGGCCCTGTCGGACAATCCGCCCGCCCTGTTCAGATACGGTCCCGAGTCCGTAAGGCTGCCGCTCTTCAAGGCGCTCCTGCCGATACGGGTGCTTGATCGGATCCTTGCGAAAAAGTTCGGTCTGGACAAGCCCATACAGGGCCGCTGACGGATTTCCGGGATTCATGTATTCCCGTCCGGAGTATCGGTCCGGTAGAAGGAAATCACATTCCGATGAGGGGGTGTGTGAAGCCATGGAAGAATCGACAGAACGGAGAAATATTATCCCCCCTGATGGCCAGAAGCCCCGGGCCAGGAGCGCCGCCACCCTCACGGTTTTCGGACTGCTGTGCGTCATTGCCGCGTTTTCCATCCTCTATCGCGCCGAACGCACCAACAATAAAAGCTGGATCGCCTCGCGCGCGGACCTGATCTCGCCGGACCGGCCCGGCAAGGAAGGCCGCATGGTCCGCTTTACCGGTATACCGCAGGAAGGCCTGATCGAGGACGCAGATACCGGCAGGACCTTTGTGTATGTGTCAAAATCCCGTTATGAATACGCGAAGGGCGATGGACCTTCGGCGAAGCCTGACTGGAAGTATCTCGGAAACTCGTCAGAGCTCGCAAAGAGCATTCGGATCGGCACGGTGCGCGTCAGGCTGAGCGAGGCGGAGATCCTGGGGCGCCGGTCATGGTCAACTACGATCAGGCGACCGGACAGGGGCGAGGGAATTGAACCGCGGATAGGCGATACCAAGCTCGAGGTTTCCGGCATCCCGGGCGATATCCCCCTCTTCTGTGTTGGCAGGTATGCCGGAGGTTTCCTCGGGTCGGGCCCGTTCTGCGTGGTCAGTGCCTACAGCGAGGGAAAGACCCTTGACGAGCTGAAGGAAACATGGGTGTGGCGCTGGATGCGCAATCCAGTGTGTTTCTTTCTTCTCGTCGTGGGATTCGTGTTGCTCGGCAGTCCCGCGATGGGCCTTCTCAGGGCGTATTCGCATCTGCCCGCGGTGCAGCCGTTCGCGCGTATCGGATGGCCCGCGTACCTTGTGATTACCATAGCGTTTTCCTTTTTTGCGGTCCGGTTCTCCGCAGTTACTGCGGACCTGCTCTGGGTCATCATTGCATTGACCGTCGGGATACCGATTGCGGTGATCGTTGTAAAAATGAAAGGGAAAAAGGTGGCATGATGAAAAAGGCGATCTTCATCGCGGAAGGAATACTGCAGTCTTGTATCGGTCTCAGTGCTGCGCCGAGCGGGCTTCTGTTGATCATACGGCCGGATGGCAGCCTCATGGAGATGCCCGTGAGCGTACTGAAGGGATCGCCGTTCAGCAATTATCTTATCCCCGGAATACTGCTCTTCCTGGTGATGGGTCTCGGGAATCTGGCCGCGGGGATAATGAGTTTCAGGCGGCGGGAACTGGCGGGTTTCGCTGGAATTTTTTTCGGTTTCGCCCTCGTGATCTGGATTTTCATACAGGTGAGCATGATCGGCGGCGGACACTGGCTCCAGTATCTCTATTTCTTTCTCGGCATTGCCGAGATACTGCTCGGCTTCGCGATCAGGGAAGGCTGAACTGGGCGGTGTGAACGAACGGCTGCGCTGCGGCCATCACCGCAGTACCTGTTTTCCTCTCCTGTTTATAAAGTGGATGTCATTTCAACCTAGTCAGGGTGCCGAATCGAACCAGTCGTAAATGCTTGTGTTGTATTGCCCGAACCAGGTGTGGGTACCGCCCGTTACCTCGCACTTCATCTTGATCTTCGCGCCGCTGTCGGTAAAGGTGCAGTCTGGCTGCGCGGTATGGGACGTCATTCCGTTATAGTATTCCCTCATGCGATCGATGTTGACCGCGAAGTCGGTGGTACCATGGATAAAGGCCGTTGAGGGATGCTGCCCGCTTACAGTATATGATGACGGCGTGTAGGGGTAGTAATTCGGGTTCATCGAAGCGACGATCACGGCCCGTTTAAACAGGCCGGGGGTGGTCTGGCACATGCGGCTCGTCATCGCACCGCCGGATGATATGCCGCAGATGAAGATTCGTCCCGTATTGACCGGGTATCCCGATCCGGGGAGCCATGCGATTATTTCGAGTATATAGGGTATGTCGGGGCTGTCGATGGCCGAGTTCCAGCGTTTCTTGACGTCCGTGACGGTACCCGATGATTCATCGGACACGCCCGATTCGGGTGCCACGACGAGGTAGCGGCGGGAGAGGCCGATGGTAGTCATTGCATTGGGCAGCCCCATGATTTCGATCCAGTCCGCGGCATACCCGTCGCCGCCGTGTAAAAGCATGATAACCGGATATCCGCCAGGCGGGGGCGGCAGCAAGGGTTCCGCGTAATAGAATATCCTGCCATTCACCGAGGCGGAACGAAGAATGCCAAGCTCCGACTTCTGGGGCGGCAGTGCCTCGTCAAGCGAGTTCATACAGCCCGCCGCGAGCGCGATGGCCGTAATCGTCATAAGCATCCTGGTTTTCATCATGAATCCTCCAGGTCCGTATCACAGAACGCGGTAACTCGCGCCGATGAAAAAATACAGCGTCCTGAACCGCTCCGCGAAGTCATTCGGGGGCAGCAGGATCGAAACGCTCCTGTGACGGTTCATGTTCGTGAGTCCGTAATTGTGCCGGATCTCCGCGATGACGGTAACGCCCCTGTACACGGGGACCGATGCGCCGACCGACAGGACATGGTTCACCTCGAAACTTTTCATCGTATCGGAGGTAAAATTGTCATACCCCATGAATTTCGACGACATGTCCTTGTACCAGGGCACCGGCCTTGCTCCCACCTTGAAGGCGAATCCGACCCCGGTCCCTATATAAACGTATCTCACCGGGTAGAGTTTCAGCACAACAGGCAACTCGAGAAAATAGAAAACGTGCTCCGTCATGACCGCCCTGCGCCTGCTGAACCCGCGCTCGTTGTAGAGGAGGTCGACCTCGACGCGGAATATATCGTACACGACGAGCTCGTTGGCGAGCATGACATTCGTGTAGGTATAGCGATCGCCCAGCCTCTCGAAAAAGGGATCCTGACCCATGGAACATATGCCAGCTCCGTATCGAAGACCGATGTCATATCCGACAGTGCCTGCATAAAGAGGGGCGGCGAACAAAGATATCATGATAAGCGCCGGGATTATCCTTTTCATGTGCCGCACCTAGAAATGGAATGATATTCCCGCATCGGGGTTGATATGGTAGAAGATCCGGTTCCTGTCGAAGGCGAACACCCCCCTTGTGCGGATGAAGGCCGATACGAGCTCGGAAAAGCGGTACCCGAGCTCCAGCCCCGCGGTACACGCGACGTGGTTGTACGAACCGGGTGAATCGCCGTGCAGGACCTGGTTGAATATCATTCCCGCGCCGAATCCGGGTAGCAGGTACAGGCCCTTCCATACCGTAAAGTTACCGCCGACGCCGGCGAGCACCGGCTCCGAATAAAGGTACGGCCTGCGGTAGTTGATGCGGTATGACGGAAGCCCGGTCGAGGTGGCATCCCTGCCGCGATACGCGAAAAACCCGGCCTCGATCTCGAGGACCAGCCAACGCGACCACGCCTTCGGAGGCGCGATTCGCACGCCCGCGCCAAAATAGGGGAGGCTTACCTTCGCCCTTTCATCCATCTCCCCGAGAGGGACGAACGCGCCGAATCGCGCGAGCGCTTCAAATGAATACTTACCATCGTCCGAGGCGAAGAGCGCAGCGGGGACGCCGCACAGCAAAAATAACAGTATGCACCTTAACCGCACGTGTCGTGCTCCTCGTGGTATGTCATACCAGGTGATTGATCACTCTCAGGAACGGCACCTATCCGGATCGATGCGTACCCGCGATCATGGCAAATCGGCATGACGAAGACCTCGTTTCGAGAATAACAGTGATGTCGTCTTTGAAGGATCTTGTTTCAGGTTCAGGGGAAAGAAGCAAGGAAAAATTGAAACTGCTATGCCACATAGTGCGAGAAATTGACGTGGTAACCGTCCCGCTTGTGACGGTTCAGATGCTCACCACGAGTCCCGCGAGATCCATGTAGTATTCGTGTTTTCTTATCGGGTTGATGAATACCGGGATCATGTAATCCTTCTGTGGATCGATCGATTGCAGAATCTGCCAGGCCTTGAATGCCGGATCGTCGAACGATGACGGGTCCTCGCCCGAGAACCAGAGATCTTCGCTATGGTAGGTGTTCTTCTCGGCGTCCTGGCTGTATATGACGACCGGTGACCGGCCGTTAATCCGGATGTTCCACCTGCGGTCGAGGGCCTTGAATTGCGTCATGATTTTCCTGCCGTGCGTTTTCAGCGACATGATTTGCTCCTCGCTGAGAGGATGCCCGTTTTTCAGGAGTATCCTGAGCGCCATGAAGAAAAAGAGTACCGCGCTCAGCAGAAAGCCGATGCTCCCCCCCAGCTTCCATGGAGCCCTTCCCGAAAAACCCGCATACGCGCCCACGCCGAAGCAGAACACCGGAACGAGTCCGGCGATGAAAAGCAGTAACGTACCGATCCGGATACAGAAACATTGCCGTCCAAACATGGTGTGCGTATATCATATGCAATTCGTGGGTGTCAAGAAGAAAGGGATCGCCTCACCCGGTCGCCAGGTGATCGGGAGGGGCGGATTGCCAGGGAGATCAACCCGGGTCGTGCAATATGCCAGAAAGCAGGACTTTGCCGTCCCGCCGACCGGCGGTTCACGATGTACTTGACAGCGCGCGATTTTCCGATATGATCAACATGGGTTTGTGGTTCAGTTTTCCACCACGATCCGTATTGACGGCATCTTGCACGCGTTCATGATATTGCCGGGCACGGAGGGCGCCATGAACAATCGTTCATATCAAACCAATGTGAAATGGATTGCGTTACCGGTTCTGATTCCGGTTGTCGCGATCGTCGTTGTCTCGATTGTTTCGCTCCGTTGTAAAAAAGACGGGGGTTCCGGGAAGACCGTCACTCCCCTGGCGGAACGCACTTCCGGTTATCTCGACATGTCAGACTGGGAAAAGGCCCGTCACTCCATCACGATTTTCGAGGGAATCATCAAGAACGAATTCGACAGGTTCCAGAATGCCTGCGGTATCACGATCCAGTATCGTGATTTCGACCAGTACGAACAGGCGCTGCGGGCAGCTCTGAAGGTGCCGGCCACAATCGACGCGTTAGCGGTATCCACAGGGGGATTCGCACGGGTGCGGAACTATCCCGAGATAGATGAGATGCGTGGCAACCTGGACGCGATGATTCCTCATCTCAGAAATTTCTCGCGGAAAATGACGCAGTCAATCGAGGCGCACCTGGCGGGGAAGAACGACCTGGAGAAAACGCTCATCGATGATTACACCCGGGATTACCGGAATGCGATGGCCCTGTTCAGGAAGGTCTTCGACATTTACGCGCAGGTGCTCACGCGCGGCGCCCGGACGGAAAGCCAGAAACTCACCGGAGCCGGGACCGGTGGACCGTCGTTGACCGGAGACTTCCGGAAGCTCGCGGGCAGCGTGGCATTGCGATACGGGACGATCATGGCAACGGACATCCCTGTTCTGGAGAAGTATGCCGCTGCGAAGCAGTATGACAGGGCCATCGAGCAGTCCGAGAAGGTGTATACATCGGTTCGCGCGCTCATCATGGAGCTCAACTGGCTCAATCCCGGAAACGAAAAGACCCTCTGGGACGGGAAAACTTCACTCGTATCCGCGTTGTCATATCGCATGATGGAAATGACAAAGCAGAAGGAGTACCTGGCGAGGCTGAAGGCGGGCGATGCGAAGGGGGCCGACGAGACCAGGAAGGTTCTCGATATCTGCAGAAAATCGGCCAACGATGAATGGTCGAAATTCCGCAGGATGAGGTTTTAACACGTTAACCCTCCGTATAGTTCCACAAACCAAGATTACCTGTACCCCGGTCATATCAGACAGGGTCGCAAAGGGGATAGAGGCCATTATGAGGTCGAGGATCCATCCAAGCAGCATGTACGTAATGGAGCGAAAAGAGACGCTTCTGCGCCCTTTCATACTTCATGAACCGGACGCGCTTTAAGTATTTCGTCCGCGATGGTATTCCGGACTTAGCGCGATTCAAGAAGGCGGAGTATTCTCCTGGCCCGATCGATCTGTTCCGGCTCCCTGATCTGCCTGTCCTTCACGAGAAGGTTGAAGGTATGCACGCGATCGCTGTAGCGGTTGATGTAATCCTGAAGATCGCCTTTCATCTTACCGTGGATTTGCTGGAACTCTCTTCTCGCGTCCTGTTCGATCAACAGTGCCTGGGCGGCTATGAACTGGTCCCGCTTGCTGGCCGATACGGGGAAGACCGATGCCAGAAGCAGGCAGGCGATCAGGATAGGAAATACATAATGTTTCATGGGGATCCTCACACATGATATCGTTTTCGATTCCATGATTAATCTGAAGGTAAGGTATGGAAAATCAAGCATTTATTGGAGTCAGCGGCGGAAGGACGATTATCCCCGATTCAGTGCGCTGTCCGAAACGTGAAGGTACGTGCACCATCGCCGGATATGGCGCCGGCGCTCGATCGACATGGTCTGGCAGGCTGACTGCCCGATGGGGTCCATATTATGGATGGTATATCCCCATCGGACTGTCAGGCATATGCCTGGTTTCAGTTTTTAGCCTGGTCCAGGTTTTTGATAAGTTGTATATAGAAGGAAACGAGCCTGGAGAAATCCTTTACCGCGATACGCTCGTTCGTCCCGTGCATGGTTTTCAGATCGTCTGATGTGAGAGGTACGGGCGAAAAACGGTACACATTCTCCGACAGAATCTGGAACTTTTTGGCGTCCGTCCCGCCGAGCACAAGGTAGGGCGCAACGAGGGCATCGGGATACACTTCCCGTATGGTGCGGTTCAGCATCGCGTAATAGGGCGAATCCGGATCCGAAATTCTGGACGGTTCGGTGGAATTCTTTTGCACGGTGATCGTGATGGCGGGGTTGTCGATTATGCTTTTAACGCGAGCGACGGTGCCTGCGATTGTTTCACCCGGCAGTATGCGCAGGTTGACCGTGGCCCTGGATTCCAGTGGCAGGACGTTTTCCTGGTCGCTTCCCTTGGCCATTGTCACCGCGGTGGTGGTGTGTAGCATCGCGGCGGTGCTGGGAGATTGGTCGAGTTGCCACTTGAGGATCGGCCTGGTCAGCCAGAGGTTCGCCATCACGAGCTTGAGGCCGAATGGCATTTCCGGGCCGAGGTTCTCGAACATGAGACGGACCGGGCCGATGAATTTTCCCGAAAACGGGTTTGCCTCCAGGCGATGAAGGGCAGTCGCGATCATGCCGAGGGTCGAGTTCTTCGGCGGCGTTGATGCATGTCCCCCGACACCTTTGGCCGAGAGAATTACGGTAAGGTAGCCTTTTTCTGCGATGCCGACGAGCGCCACCGGCTTCTTGATGCCTGGCATCATGCCCAGGGTGATGCTTCCGCCCTCGTCGATGACGAACGATAGTTTCTCGCCGCGTTTTTTCAGGAGCGCCGCGATCGCGCCTGCACCCTCGAGCCCGCCCACTTCTTCATCGTGTCCGAACGCGAGGTAAAAGGAGCGTTTCGGTTTGTATCCCTGTTTTGCGAGGGTTTCCGTTGCTTCCATGATCGCGATCATCGTATTCTTGCAATCGATCGCGCCGCGGCCCCATACGTAACCATCGGCTATCACCCCGTCAAAGGCGGGATGGGTCCACGAGCGCTCGCTGCCGCGCTCAACGCTCACCACGTCCTGGTGCGCCATGAGGAGTACGGGTTTGCCGTCGCCTGTTCCCTCCCATTTATACAGGAGTGAGAGATTGTTGACGGTCTCCTTCTTGCACAGGCGATTGACCGAGGGATATGTCTTTTCCAGGAACGCGTGCAGGGCCTTGAACGGGGCCGGATCGGTTTTCGCGGGATCAAGGTTTGACAGCGTCTTGATACGCAGCGCCTCTGCCAGGTGCGAGGCATACAGGGACGCGTTCCCTTCCTCGACGGGAATCGGTTTCACCGCCAGCTGGCGAGACGTGAAGATTGCGGTCTTGACGAGACATACGACTACGATAAGAACGATCAGGCCGACGACGGCGAGAATGATGCGCTTAGCCATGGCGTTACCTCCGGGTGATGAAAAGAAGATACGTCAGCCGCGGTAGTTGTAAATCATATTTTGTGCGAATCCCGAATTATTTAGGGTCAGGAGGAAATCCGTGATATCGTTTCAGAGGGCCAATATTTCAATCCTTATCCACGGCAGTGTATTCATGGATTCTGGCTATTTCGCCCCGGCCTTGATGAGCGAATTAATGATTTTCCTGTTCCCCCTTTTTCTGGCGAAAATAAGGGGGGTCTCTGGCTTTCCTTCGGGACCGTAGCCCGTGCCGGCCATCGACGTGACGTTGACATCCGCGCCGCGGGCCACGAGCTCCCTGACGATGGACTCATTGTTGTTCCTTATCGCGACGAACAACACCGGGTAATCGTCGGTCAGGACTGCGTTGGGATCGGCGCCTTTTGCGAGCAGGAGTAGCGCGACTGCGGCGTTGTTTTTTTGCACTGCGGCGTACACCGGGCAGAAGCCGTCATATCCTTTTGCATTTATGTTCGCACCTCGTTCGATGAGGAATTTCGCGAGTGCCGTATGCCCCCTCGAAATGGATAGGACCAGAGCCGTGCGCCCGCCTCCATCCATCGCGTCGATGTCAGCGCCTCTGTCAAGGAGCGCCCTGACCCCGGCAATATCTCCCTTCGACACCGCCTTGAGAAGATCGCCGGAGTGATCGGCCCAGACTGCCGAACGATGCCCGCAGAGGATCAGAATTATTGACGCTGCTATGATGATCCCACGTTGTTTATTCATTGTAATCAACCATGGCTCTGATTTTCCGAGATAGATGAACAATCCACCATAATCATTTACCTTGCAAGCTTTTTTAGAGAATTGTGATTGTACTTCCCTGTGACAGGCAGGTTTGAGCATGGTGATCATGTCGAGGAATGTAGCAACCTGTCAAGCTCAGTCGTAAGTTCCTGGCCGGTGAATGGCTTGTTGAGGAAATGACTGATACCGAGTTTTGCAGCCTTGTGCTTGATTTCGTCATCGACCATTCCTGAGGAGAGTATTGCCTTCACCGAGGGATTGATATTCTTGAGGGCCTTGTATACTTCGATGCCGGATTTATCGGGCATCGACAGGTCCAAAATAACTGCGGAAATATGGTCGTAGGTATGCCGGTAGACCTCGATGCCCCTGTCGGCACTATTCTCAATGAGTACCGTGTATCCACAGCCCTTCAGAATGCCATGCACCACGTTGGTGATGAGCTTTTCATCATCAATAATAAGTACGGTGCCGCTGCCCTTTATGAATGCATCCGCGGGTTTTCCCACACTCTGGGGTTCGATGACAGGGGCATGTGACGGCAGAAATATTATAAAGGATGTACCTTTCCCGTACTCCGATTCGACATGGATGAAACCATTGTGTTGAGATACAATACTGTATGACATGGGCAATCCGAGCCCCGTGCCGTGGTCTGGCTTTTTTGTAGTGAAGAATGGCTCATATAATCTATGTCGTATCGCGGGTTCGATGCCCACACCGGTGTCGGAGATCTTCACGCATATCCATTCACCGTCCCCCTGTTTATTGAACGCTGTTTTCAGGACGGTATTGTCCGGCATGGTTCTGTATGCCTCAACTGTAAGCACTCCGCCCTCGGCTGCGGGATCCGATCGCATCAATGTCATGGCGTGTGACGCGTTTATGCAAAGATTCAGGAGGACCTGCTCGATCTGCACTTCATCAGCAAGCACAAACAAGCTTTCCTCGGTTATATGAAAATCGAGGATGACCGATTTCGGCAGGCTGTTTTTACAAATGACCAGAATGTGTTTGAGCGATTGGTTTATATCTACAGGAACCAGAGAGAGTTTTTGATTTTTTGATAGTGTCAATAATTGCTTGATAAGGCTCGACGACCTGTTTGCCGATTCCATGCCCATTGTTATGTAATCTTTAAGCTCTTTCCTGTATGCCGACAGATCGTCATTGTCCGTAGTGAGCCTGATGAGCTCAAAACTGCCTATAATACCGCCGAGGATGTTGTTGAAATCATGCGCAAGGCCCCCCACGAGTGTGCCGATAGCTTCCATTTTTTGAGCCTGCGCTAGTTGCTCCTGGATGGTTTCTTTTTCCTTCTGCTCCCTGATGCGCTCTGTGATATCTCGTGTAATGCCAACCGTGCCGATCAGGGCGCCCTTCTCGTCCACCAGAAACGATACTTTTATTTCAACAGGGAATACCGTACCGTCTTTCTTGATCTGATCGATTTCCAGAACGAGGGACATATCCGGAGGATCAAGGGACAGGACCTTCTCATACAGGATGTTAAGCGCGCTCTTGTTTGATTCGGGAGAACTCCATTCCTCGAATGGTCTTGATTTCGCTTCTTCGGCAGTATACCCGTAAATTTTTTTTACCGACTCACTGATAAGGTTCAACGCTTTCTCGTTTGATTCCACGGTGCTCCATTTATCGAAAGGGAGGGCCATTGCCTCCTCGACGGTGTAACCAAAAATATTTTTCACGGATGGGCTGATATATGTGAATTGAAGAGCGAGGTTGGTTGACCAGATCATGTCAATGACGTTGTCGGCAAGCAGTCGGTACCGGTATTCACTTGCCGAGAGGCTGTTCTTCGAATTCTGGAGGTCTATGTTGGTTTTTTCCAGGGTTTCGAGGGCTGATAACAATGCCCTGTTCTTCCGGTTGATTTCTTCTGTCCTTTTTGTGACGGTCTCTTCGAGTGTGTCCCTGTTTTGTTTGATCTGCTCCTGGACGAGCCGTCGTTCCTCCATCTCTTTTTGAAGGAGAAGGTTTGCGATCTCGGTTTCTTCCTTTGCTTTCGCAAGTAGGTTTTTTTCGTTGAGAATGCTTTCCCGGTCGATCTTTAACGCTGACTTGAAGACCTCTTTCAGCGTCTCATAGTAATATACAAACAGTACCACGAGGAAGAAAGCTGTCATGAGACGGATCACGTATTGCGAAGGATACACAAAGACGGAGATCCATCTACCCGGGTTGATAAATGCGGACAGCGCAACAATTGAGATGACGAGAGTCCACAGGATGCCTTCCCTGCGTCCCAGTAAGAAAAAGATAAATGGTGGAAAAACAAGCAGCCAGATGCTTGCATAGCCGTTGACTGCACCTGTCACCAGCCAGAAGGTGAGCATCCCCAGCGCTGATAGTGCGATAAAACGGTACATGAAAACGGCTTTTTTCACGATCCGAAGCAAGAACAGAAAGAGAATCATGATAAGGCCAAGAACGATATCGATCACACCGTATTCGGGATGTCCCATCGTAATCTGGGATATCCCGTACAGGATCATCGGAAAAACAAGCAGTACCAAGAATATAGTAAAGAGTTGTCTGCGGCTTTTCTCCTCGTTATCAATTTCAACCGAGTGCGTCAAGGTTTGTAACAGGGAAGAGTCTCCGAAAAACCTGCCGATTCGTCTGCCAATCATTATAGGCATCTCTCTCCTGGCCGCCATGTACTACGCCCGATTATTTCGGTATTCTGAAGGTATGACATCGAGGGGAGGAGTATCGATTTCTCCCATTATCAAATCGCTACCTCTTCTGCTGAATGTAAATCCCGTGTAGAACCTCAAGAAAAGGTCAGGGTTGCGATGGAGGATTGTCAAAATGCTGGTATGCCACGAGTAAACGCATCGCGATGCTTGTACGCTCAGCACCATTTTTGCCATCGTCTCCAAATTCGATTGTTCATGTTCGATTGAAGCATCCCCCGCGGATGTCTGAAGTAGTTGTTTAAAAAAATCAGGTTTCTGGTTTGTTGATGACAATTGAAACCGAAATATGCAGCAAATAATATTTCAAGTTCTTCGTATACATAATATTACTAAAAAAGTGACTGAATGTCAAGTAATCAGGTTTTACTCTAGATGATTGCTCATGGACGGAGTGACGGCACCGTGTCATCCGGACTGGTTTCTTTCAAAGGCAAGTGTTCTTGGATGAGCTGTGCTTCTTCCCGGTGGGCATGTCCATCATGCACATCAGGTACAATGCGCTGCAATATAATATGTGTTCGTTTCGTATTTCGGCCCTGCCTTGAAAAGCATTTCGATGATTTTCCTGTCGCCTTTCTTTCTCGCAAACCCGAGGGGGGTCTCGGCTATGACTTCGGGATTATGCCCGGAGCCGGCCGTCGACGTGATGTTGATATCCAGGCTGCGGGCCATGAGTTCCCTGACGATGGTCTTATGTAAGTATTTTGTCGATTGGACCGTTGATGAAAAAGGGGCATTGCATTTTACTGGAACACGTTTCGTGACAGTGGCACGTCCCTACCCCACCGGAGTGCGATAAATGGTTGACATGGGATACCTCGTGCCCAAATCTATTTCGTACCTTGATTGGTAAGGGTGCCAGGAACTTTACATTGATATGCGATGAATGAACCAGATGAAGAAACTTGTATTGAAAGCCGCCAGTCTCGTTGCCGCCGTGGGCATCACGCTTATCGTGTTTTTCTGCGTGCCGGGAACCTACGACTATCCTCTGGCGGCTATCGTCAATAAAATGGACACGCTTCGTGCCGCGGGCTCACCGAAAATGGTGGTGGTGGGAGGAAGTGAGGTGCTTGTCGGTGTCGATAGCGGCATGCTTATGAGAGAATTCAACTATCCCGTGGTCAACATGGGACTCTATGTCGGTTTCGGGCTCGGCGACGTGTTGCCGCTCATCGTGCCGTTCCTCGGCAAGGGGGATGTCGTCATCATCATTCCCGAATACTTCGCCATGCAACAGGGAATGATCTCTGACCAGTTCACCCACAAGTGGTATTTTTTACTCTCACCCGAGTACGCGATGAAGAAGGTATACTGCCCGCAGAACAAGCTCGCGTCCCTTCCTGGCGATATTTCGGATCTTCTCCTGGTGAAGATATCCGGCATGCTCCAGATGATCCTGAAACGCCAGAACATGTTTGCGAACGGCATGCTCAATTATCCCCTCATAAGCAACGCCCATGGCGACCTTCTTGAAAACTGGCCGAACGTACCGAAAGAGAAGCTCTCCGGCGCGGGGAACAAGCTCCTGGACAAACCTATCAAGGACTCGGTATTCAAGGTATTCAACGGCTTCAACGACGCCGCGGTGAAAGCGAAGGCACGGGTATTCATGGCGTATACCTCGTATCCTGACGGGGAATACCTGCTCAACAGGAGCGAGGTTGACTATATCGAGCGACAATTTCACGAGCGATTGCATTTCGTCATTTTAGGAGTCCCCGCGGATTCGGTTTTCCCCTATGAATGCTTTTCCAACACGGTGAATCACCTGCGCTTCGAGGGGCGCACGCTGAGGACAAAGCGGATGATCGAGCTGCTGAAGAAAGAGGGAATAGTACCATTGAAGAAAAACCGTTAGCCCGAGGATGTTTGCATGCTGTTCAATTCCTGGAAATACCTGATCTTCCTGCCGGTTGTTTTCATCGCCTGTTACTTCCTGGCGGCGAGGTACCGCTGGCTTTTCCTTCTTGCCGCCAGCCTCTTCTTTTACATGCTGTTCAGCCCGTACCATATCATCGTTATCGGACTCATGACCGCCGTGAGCTATGTCGTGGCCATCAACATCGAAACCGCGGCGGAGCGCAAGGGGCGCTATCTCGTGTTGGGGCTGGTCGCGATAGGGTTTTTCCTGTTCGTGTTCAAATACTTCAATTTTTTCATGGGCAACGTATCGGTCATCACGGCTCTGTGGGGCCTGAAGCTCTCGTCCGCGACATACAAGATCATCATACCGGTGGGTATATCCTATATCACCTTCCAGCTCATGAGCTACCTGATCGAGGTGCACCGCGGCACACTGAAGGCGGAACGCCATTTCGGCATTTTTGCGCTCTACGTGCTTTTCTTTCCCAAGGTGAATTCCGGTCCCATCGAGCGGCCGCAGGACATGCTCCACCAGTTTCACGAACCCGTGAAAATTGATCCGGACCTGGTGGCAGGCGGGCTCAAGCTCATGGCCTGGGGCTTTTTCAAGAAGGTTGTCATCGCGGACCGGCTCGCGATCGTGGTGAACCATGTCTACGGCAATCTCGATTCCTACTCGGGGATCCTCCTGATCGCGGCGGTGGTGTTTTTCACGTTCCAGCTCTACTGCGATTTCTCGGGGTACACGGACATCGCCCTCGGCTCGGCGCAGGTTCTCGGATTCAGGCTGACGCCCAACTTCGACAGGCCGTTCCTGGCGACCTCGCTCACCGATTTCTGGCGGCGGTGGCACATCACGCTGTCGACCTGGATCCGCGACTATCTTTACACTCCGATCGCGTTCAACCGGCGCTACTGGGGAAAGGCCGGCATCGTCTTCGCCCTGCTCACGGCCTTCACCCTGTGCGGGCTCTGGCACGGGGCGAGCTGGAACTATGTCATCTTCGGGCTCCTCAACGGCGTGGGCCTTGCCGTCGAGTTCCTGGTCATGAAACGACGCGCCAGGATCGAGAAAAAAATCCCCGCCCCGATCGCGAATGCCGTCAACGTGTTCATCACGTTTTCCTTCTTCACGTTCACGCTTATTTTTTTCCGGGCAGCGACGCTCGCCGACGCCTGGTACGTCCTGACGCATTTGTTCGCCAACCTCGGGGCGTCGGTCCTTCCTCTCAACAAGGCGAACCTCGGATTGGGTGCGTTCGAGCTGAGCCTCGCCCTCGTCGCGATGGCGGCGCTGATGGCGGTCGAATACATCGAGCGGCGGGGGTCGATGTGGGACCTCATATCGAAAAAGCCGTTCTGGCTTCGGTGGGTCATGTACTATGTCATTCTGCTTTCGATAGCACTGCTGGGGGTATATTCGAGCAAGGCACAATTTATCTACTTCCAGTTCTGACCGCAAACCGGCTCCGTCGATATGGATGGAGTTGCGATTTATAGACGAGGATGCTGCCATGAAAAAAGGCGATCGATTTGAACAGACGTACACGGTTACGGATGGTGTCTACCGCGGATTCATGGAGCTGTTCGGGGACCGTAACCCCATGCACATCGACGAGGACTTCGCGAAGAGAAACGGCTTTGGCGGCCGCGTCATGTACGGGAATATCCTCAACGGCTTTATTTCCCATTTCATCGGCGAATGCCTGCCGATTAAAAACGTGGTCCTGATTTCGCAGGATATCGCCTACAGCAAGCCGGTATACCTCAACGACGCGCTCTCCTTCCGTGCCGAGGTGGAGGACGTGCACGAATCTGTCGGGATCGCTGAATTCAAATACACCTTCGCCAACCGGGAAGGGACGAAGGTGGCGAAAGGGAAAATACAGATAAGGATACTCTCATGAACATACTTGTGACGGGCGGTTCCGAGGGACTTGGGAGGGAAATCGTCGGGCGACTCGCGAGGGATGGGGGGAACCGCATCTACTTCACGTATCCTTTCGGTCCGGATGCGGCCCGGGCGATCGAGGCGTCGCACCCGGACGTGACGTCCGTGAAATGCGATTTCACCTGCGGCGAAGATCTGGATTCGCTGGTCCGCGCGATGGGAGACATGAACCTCGACGCGCTGGTGAACAACGCGATGGTCGGTTACACCAGGGACCATTTCCACAAGATGGGACCGGACGTGTTCACGGGAAGCTTCGCCAGGAACGTGCTTCCCGTACTGGTGATCACCCAGGAGGCGCTGCGCATTTTTCGCAAAAAGAAATTCGGTAAGATCGTCAACATTCTTTCCGGGGCGCTGATCAACAAGCCGCCGATCGGCCTGTCCGAATACGTGGCGAACAAGGCGTACCTTGAATCGATGAGTAAATCATGGGCCACCGAAAACGCGCGTTTCAACATCACGTCGAACAGCATATCCCCCGCCTTCATGAATACCGGTTTTCTGAAAGACGTCGATGAGAGGATCATCGACGAGATGGAAAGCGGTCACCCGCTGAAAAAGCTGCTCTCGCCGGGGGAGATCGCCGAGGTGGTCGCGTTCCTCATGAGCGCCACGCAGCATATCAACGGGGTGAATATCCCCGTAAACGCCGCCTCCGATTTTGTCTGACTGGTCCCGCAGGGCCTTACGAGGTAAGCTTCGCGAGAATGCCGTTGCACATCTCGCCGACGTTCTTGTAACCCTGGATTTCGGACGCCTTGAATCGAATCTTGAAGTGCTTTTCTATCGCCACCACGAGCTGGACATGCGTGAGGGAGTCCCACTCCTCGATGTCCTTCGCCGAGGTCTCGCGGGATAGAACGATGTCATCCTTTTCAAGGACGTCGATGAATATGCTGTTCACCTGTTTTATAATGTCGTCAACGGTCATTTCCATCTTCCCTCACTTTATGCATTTTGTATGAAGTTGATCTTGTCCTGATAATCGGGTACCGACAGAATCCAGCGTCCGCCGTTCTCAGCGAAGCCGAGGTCCCTGTAATGGTCCTTCACGATGCCGTTCTTCGGCGTCGGCAGGTACTCGCCGACAATGGTCCCGATGCCCATCTTGCGCGCGACCGAAACAATCGTATTCAGGCAGAAGTGCTCCATGCCGCGCTTCAGCACGCGGCAGCTCATTATCCACGTGTCGATGAAGAGCGAATCGCGTTCCTTTTTCATGATGATCACGGCGATGAGACCGTAATCGCCGAACTTGTCGTGAAGGGTGAACGAGAGTCCCGTGTAATCGTTCGAGGATGCGATACGCGCGATATCTTCCTCCGTGTAGCGCACCGTCCGGAGATTGAACTGGTTTGACCGCTGTGTGAGCTGGGACACGCGGGGAGTGTTGAACGTGGTGAAAGGGCCCACGGTCGAGGTCATCTCGAGGCTCGCGAGAAAATCGTCCTCGTTGGTGAAGACCTCCTGCGCGACCTTGCGCCTGGCCTCCTGCTGGTATTGCGCGGTCCTGGTTTCGTCCTCTTCTGAGTATGACGACGTCTCGAAGAGGTTAAGCGATTGCAGGTACGGGAGGTACTCGGCCGGGTCATCGGGCAGTTCCGGGACCGTGATGTCGTTGACGTGGGTGCGCACCATCTCGCGTTCAACGGGATTGTCGTCGATGAAGACCATCGAGTCGAAGCCGATGTTGAGGATGCCCTGGATATACCGGATGTTGTCCGCCTTGTTGTTCCAGTTGGCGACGAAGATCGAGAAATCGTCCAGGCGGAGCGTCATGTCGGGATGTTTCTCGAAGGGTTCGCGCGCGATTTCCTCGGTGTTCTTGCTGCACACCGCCAGGAGGACGCCGCGCTTCCTGAGCTCCTTCATCCACAGCTGGAGATCGGTGAATGCCTTGCCGATGCCGAGATCTCCGATCTGGATGTTTTCCATGCCGTCGTCGCCGATGATGCCTCCCCAGACGGTGTTATCCAGATCGGTGATGAGGCACTTCTTGAATCGCCCCGCGATGGCGAGAACGATGTCGATGGTGCTTTTCGCAACGACGGGCAGGAAGTCGAGTCCGAAGATGATGTCGGTATTGATATAAAGCGGCATGTCGGTCATGAACGAGCGGCCATAACGGCTTTGGAGACCGTCCACGTCACAGATAAAAAAATTCTTCAGACCGCGGCCCAGGTTCATCAGCTCGAAGTTGATTTTTCTCAGCTGGTAGGGTAACGAGAATTCGATTTTTCCGGAAAAGTTGCCGAATACGGAGTCGTCGACGTACGGGAAGTTGTAGTAGATGAGCCGGGCCTTGCTGTTCGCGGACACGGTATTGTACATGTTCTCGATTTTCTGTATGGTGTTCTGCGCGAATGCCGTTTTCTCGGCGACGGGTTGCTTGTAAAATGCTTTCGTCAGCTTCTGTACCGACTGGAAAATAATGACATACTCTGGTTTGAAGCGGTAAACCCCTGATGAGGTGTCGAACAGTTCCATGTCGATCTGGTCATAGTCGGCTTCATAGATATCGAAATTGATCTGGACTTCGTAGCCGTAGGCCCTGATCGCCTGTACCAGCAACTGGGTCGCGCTGTCACCGAGCACTGCGAGCTTGATTGTTTTAAACGACGAGTAATCTTTTTTAAGGTTTTTCTTCAGCTGGTTGAAGTCCATCGTGTTCTCCCGCTTGATTCCCGGATGGATTATTAGCAAATGAATTGGGAGGCGATGTGAAAGTCAACTACATTATCGTTTCCCGGGGGCTCCATGCGCTCACGGAAGATGCGGGCTCCATAATGGCAATCGGGTGAGTATTCGTACTTCGGAGACGATCCATCTCTCAGCGCGGGAGTCTGACGCGCACGACGGTTCCCTGCCCGGGAGCGCTCTCGATGTCGATGGAACCGCCATGGGCTTCGACGATTTTTTTGCACAGGCCAAGGCCAAGGCCGTATCCTCCCGTCTTTTTCGAGCGTGAATGGTCGACCCGGTAGAAGGGTTCGAACACAAAGGGGATTTCCCCGGGCGGGATGCCGATTCCGCGGTCGGTAATTTCGATGACGACGGATCCGGCCTCGTCACGTACGATAACGGCCACAGGGTTCCTGTCCGGCTCAGAAAACTTGCGCGCGTTTTCAAGCAGATTCTTGAAAAGCATCTTGATCAGCCTCCGGTCCGCGCTGATCGTCGCATCGGCACCCATATCCATCGACAATTCGCCGGGGGGCACCTGCGTTTCCGCGGCGACCTCCCGCATGACCGAATCGACACCCACCTCCTCCCGCTGAAGGTTGCCTCCGTCGCGGTTGAGACGCTCAGTTTCAAGTATCTCGGTCACCATCTTTTCCATCTCGAGGACGTCCTCGGCTATGTTTGCCTTTGTGCCGGAGTCGTCGAGGTATTCCAGGGCCACCTTGATGCGGGTCAGCGGCGACCGGAGCTCGTGGCTCACGTCGAGCAGGAGCTGTTCGCGTGATCTCAGCATTGCCCGTATGCGGCCGCGCATTTCGTTGAACGAGCGGCCGAGCTCGCCGATCTCGTCGTCGGACCTGACCGCGACCTCGCAGTCGAGATTGCCCCCGGAAACCTCCCTCATTCCCGAGGTGAGCCTCTTTATCGGCATCAGCATGCTCCGTATGAGCAGGAAACAGCCCCCGAGTATGGCGGTCAGGACAACGATCAGGATGGCCAGGTGCAGATGATTCACTTCCGCATTGACGTTATGCACGGTTGAAAAGACATAGCGGTACGGACCCCGGGTCTTGTGGTAAACGAAGCGGCCGCGTTGCCACGTGATTCCGCCATCGGAAAGGCGGTAGATTTGATGCGAAGGGCGCATGGCCAGGGGGCGGTCCGTCGAGGACCACGACAGGCCTTCTCCCCTGATTGAAATATCGAAGCCCGTGCGGCGACAGATTTCCGCGGCGCGTTTCGTGTCCGGGGGAAGCCCAATATCCCCGACGATATAATCGGTATACACCTCGATGTTCTTGACGAGGTTGGCCTGGTTCCGCGGCATGAAGAAATACCGGAAAAAGGATCCCACGAATAAATTGACCGCCATGCCCGCAACGATCATCGTGATGAAGATCTTGACGAATATGGATCGTGTAACCTTCAACGGCATTGCGAATTGCTCCTAAGTACGGTGACCTATAAACTTGTATCCGGCGCCCCGTATCGTCTTCAGATACCGGGGGTTTCGCGGGTCGTCCCCGAGCTTTCCCCTGAGCCTGCTGACAAGCACATCGATGGAGCGATCGAAGGAATCGTCATCGAGGCCCTTGATCGTCTCGAAAATGCGGTCGCGGTCGAGCACGATGCCTGGATTCCGCGCGAAGAGCGCGAGCAGGTCGAACTCCATGGTGGTCAGATCCAGTTTCTTCCCGCCGAGCGACGCCGCGTGGCCGTCGATGTCGATCTCCATATCGCCGATGACCAGGCGGCGTCCCCCCGTCTTTTCGGAGCTCCGGCGGAGAACCGACTGGATACGCGCGACGAGCTCGCGCGGCTCGAAGGGCTTGGGGAGATAATCGTCGGCGCCGAGCTCCAGGCCGACGATGCGGTCGGTGACGTCGCCCCTGGCCGTGAGCATGATGATCGGCACGGTATGCCGGTTTCTTATGCGGCGGCACACTTCGAACCCGTCCATTCCCGGGAGCATGATGTCGAGGATGATGAGGTCGGGGAGGGTCTTCTCGATCGAATCGAGCCCCTCGTCGGGATGGGATGCGGCCCGCACCGAGAAATTAAATTTTGCCAGGTACCCGGCAAGGAGATTCGTGAGCTTTATATCGTCGTCAATGATCAGGATGTTATTCTTCATTCGTCGTCCCGGTGCACGGGATGCTATCGCGGCGGGGACTGGCCCCGCCGCGAACAGCCGCTACTCCATGTGGTGGCACCCGTTTCCTTTATGGAACGATTCCATTTTTTCAGCAAGCTTATTTCTCTGCTCGGGAGTCAGCATTGAATGGAAATCGACGAGCATGTCGACCACTACGGGCCTGAACTCCTGCCATTTCGCCTCGCGCTGGTCGATCAGCCTGTTGATGTCCCTCTCGGTGACCCGGTCGCTCCTGACGAGCGCAAGGACTTCGCCCTTGACCTTCGACCGGTCTTCGTGGAGCCTGGTGATTTTGTCGACGAGCTCGGCCTTCATCGCGTTCAGTTTTTTTTGCTGGGCCGCGGTGAGATCCAGCTCCTTGACGATCCGGTTCGCGATCATGTCAGCCTTCTGCGCGGGCGTCATCTTGTTGAAGCGATTGCCGACCGCGTAGCCGACGCCCGCGATCGTTCCGAGTGCGAGCATCGTCGCGAGTGTGATAAGTGCCGCTCTTTTCATACGATTGTAACTCCTGTTAATTGGTATGGTGCGGACCTGGCTCATAATCGCCCGACATCCATTCGCCGTCACCAGCCGTTTGAGCCGATTGGCGACGGGGGATATGCGCTGGTCCGATAGTTCAAACGTACAGAGTTATTGTAACGGCAGTATTGCATGATTGTTACATTCTGTAACATGTCGCTTTTAGGATATTCGGGCGAACATGCCTGGATGGCCGGTATGGGGATATACAGGTTTCCGGTGATTCAGCGTATCTCGATCCCGATCAGCACGATATCGTCTGTATTTGATGAAACCCTACCCAGAGAATCCGCCGATTTCATGATGGCGTCGAGAGTGCTGTCGAGATCGTCTGTACTGCAATCGCGGATGACGTCGGCAAGGCGATCGAATCCCAGGTTTTCAGGATTTTCATCCATCGATTCAGGGAGCCCGTCGGTGTAAAAATATACCCGGTCTCCTTTTTGCAAAATGACGTCATTATTTTCATAGGATATATTCTCGACTATCCCGAGAACCTTCCCTCTGATGGCGATATACTCGGCATTTTCCGCTTTTTTCCGGTATACGATCGGGGAGGGATGTCCGCCGCAGGCCATGGAAAGACGCACCGCACCGTCATTTTCTCCGGGGACGAATACCCCATAGAGGGCCGTCAAGAAATATGACTGCATGCAGTATGAAAGGTCCTTGTTGAGCCTGGAGAGGTATTCGGCAGGTTCGCAGGCGAACTTTCTCAGAAGACGGTCGCTGACGGATTTGATGAGCGACAGGAAAAGCGCCGCGGGAACCCCGTGGCCTGAAACGTCGCCGATGAACACCGAAAGACCGCCCTCGTTCAGGTTTACGATGTTGAAATAATCGCCGCCCACCGCTTCGAGGGGCCTGTACCGGAAGGCGATGTTGAGCCAATCGCACGAAGGTGGCGATTGCGGCAGGAGGGCGGCATGTATCATCTTCGCGGTCGAAAGCTCTTTTTCGAAGACATCGTTGCGCTCGCGGAGTTTTTCAAGACTCTGGCGAAGCTCCTCGTCGACTTGTTTGCGGTCTGTGATGTCCTTCATGAACCAGATGGCGCCTGTGACCAACCCGCCGGTGATAATGTCGGAGCGGGAAACTATGACGATGCGCTTCGTTCCACAGATGGTCGTTTCGCGGTCGGAGATGAATCCCCTGCCGAGATCGTCATCAAAATATGCGTCGATGGTTTTCTTCGCGGAGTGATCATGTTTTCCGTTACCGAGGATGATACTTGCCGAATCATTCAGGTGAAGCACCGTGCCCGTCCTGTCTGTGATGACGATGCCAACCCCGACGTGCGCGAACATTTCGGCGGAAACGTCTTTCACGTCGGGCATCAGGAAACGGTACCGGACCACGGTGTAAAACACGAAGATGCACATGATCGCGCTGGCAGGAGCGGTATATCTCACCGACCCGGAGAATCCCGGTATTCTCGGGGCGATGAACTGGACAACCATGGCGATAAAAAAGGACAGGGTGATCCCTGAAAGGATGAGCGTAAGCTGCCTGCGGCGGATGGGATCCGGATTGGCGGAGAAATCCCTGAAGACCAGTCCCGCGCCGAAGAGGAAGGGAAGGGTGATCGAGAGGTGCGAGGCGGGGGCGAAAAGTATTCCCTCGCTGAATCTCCATCCCCACGAGTAGGACTGATATCCGGACACGACCAGGTCCGTGCCGACGCAGAGCGCCACCGATGTCGCCATGATAAGGATGGCGATACGGAAGAATATATCCCTGGGACGTTGTGTGTATGCATATATGAAATTGAGCATGGAGAGCCCGCTGGAGAACCAGATAACGGAGCAGAACTTGCAATACGGGACTTTCCACCCGCCGGGAAACGGGAGATAGAAGGGAAATCCCGCAGCGATCCATATGGTGATAATCCCGAGGAAAATGAAAAAGGCCCGGTTGATCTGGTTTTTCATGTCGAGGGCGGATACGTATGCCATCGTGCATGTGTTTACCATGAAGGCGACGAGAGGGACTATGAGATAGGGATTCATCTGACGACCGCGGTTATGGCTGAATGGAAGGGAAAGGGCAATAGGGGGATATCGTACGACAATCGACTTTTGAAGACGGGTGAATCGCTGAATTCTTCCACGTTCAATTTCCTCCCGATTGCGCTGCCGGCCGACAGAGGCTCGACGCAAGATTATTTGAGTTGATTATTCTGCGGGCTTTTCCAATATGAATTCCCGTCGGCCACTTATTCCCCGTCATTAATATAATCCGGGGGATCCGAATGAGCAACGGAAATACGGCCGATATGCTCATAATGACATGATTGTGTTATGCAAATCGCAAAGGATCAGGTTACCATGAACAGGAAAAGCGCGCCTCTTACAGTCCTCGTTACCGGGGCATTCGGCAACATCGGGCGTCACGTGGTCCGGGAGCTCCTCGGGAGGGGACATCGCGTCCGGGCCCTCGATCGCCGCACACGCGCGACGGCGCGGGACGCGGCGCGCATCGGGAAGGGCGTTGATGTCCTGTGGGGCGACATCAGGGACGCGGCCGCCGTGGCATCGGCTGCGGGCGGCATCAATGCCGCGGTGCATCTCGCGTTCCTCCTGCCGCCGGGAAGCGAGGCTGCCGGCGCCCG
This sequence comes from uncultured Leptospirales bacterium, assembly GCA_964423905.1. Taxonomy (GTDB): domain Bacteria; phylum Spirochaetota; class UBA4802; order UBA4802; family UBA5550; genus CAYRGX01. The sequence continues at coordinate 109,333 of CAYRGX010000012.1, forward strand.
GGAAGTGAACGTGGAGGGCACGCGACACCTGATCCGGGCGATGGAGTCCGGATCCCCCGGGGCGTCGCTCGTGCTGTCTTCGACCTACGCGCTCTATGGCGATACGCGGTCGCTCGAGGGGCTCGTCCGCGCGGACACGCCCGTATCCCCCATGAACAACTACACGCGCCACAAGCTCGAGGCCGAGGAGATGCTGAAACGCTCGAAACTCAGGTGGTGCATCATGCGGCTGGCTGCCACCATGTCGGCCGAAATGATGCTGCGCACCAGGATCGACCCCCTCATTTTCGACCTGCCTCACGACTGTCGCCAGGAGTTCGTGCATTGCGATGATGTCGCGCGCGCCGTGGCCGCATGCATCGAGGGGGATTCCGGATGGGGGAAGACGCTCCTCATCGGCGGCGGTCCCGAATGCAGGTTCATGTATATCGACATGATCAACAGGTCGCTGGGCGCGATGGGCATCGCCCCGCTCCCGCCCGAGGCCTTCAGCCGCGAAGCGCGCCAGGGCGGCGGATGGCTGGACACCTCCGAAAGCCAGGCGCTGCTGGATTACCAGCGCTGGACCTTCCAGGAAAACCTCGAGGACCTCGCTCGGAAAGCCGGCATCAGGCGCACCTTGGCCAGAGCGCTTTCACCGCTTATCCGCAGGGTCATCCTGCGACGCTCGCCGTTCTACCGGAGGAACGGGGCCGGATGAAAAAGGATCTGAGATCCCTGGCACAAAGGCTCAGGGTGCAGTATGCCTTCAACTGTGCGACTTCCCTCGCCCTGGGCCTCTGGACCGTAATCGCCCCGGAGACCTTCTGGGGCTCGATCGGCATAAACGGCAGCGACCCCATCGTGCAGGCCATTTACGGCGCGGGCATCTGCGGGGAAGGAATCATCAACGGTCTCGGGGTGCGGAGCCCCCTTCGCTACCTTGTCATACTCCAGTACATGATGGCCTACAAGGCAGTGGTGGTACTCGGGCTCGTGCCGCGGCTCGTCGTCATGGATTCGGCGCCGCTTGCGGCATGGATCGTGGTGGCCTGCTGGGCGTTTGCGGGCCTGCAGAGCGCCTGGGCCTACCCGTGGGGACGATGGGAGGAAGTGGTCCGGGCCATGCAGGATGAATGACAAGATATCACCGCGCCGCGCGGCGGCACAACTATAAGGAAATGAAAACGATGAAATACCAGTATATCATACGATCGCTCGAAAAATCGTTCCGTGATCACGAAGAAAGGGTACGCGGCGAGCTTCTGCCGCGGTTTACCGCGCTCGGGCCCAAAAAGCTCAAGCTTTCCGTCGCCGGCGAACGGCCGCCACGCGTGAGCCTCATTCCTTTCAACAGGGAACCCGTCGCGCTCGTGTCGGTCTGGACCGGGACGCCGGTCGATGAGGGGTTCCTTGCCGGACTGGCGGGCCTTGCCGGCTTCAGCGTCGGCGGCTATCTTGTGGAGGAATCCTATCCCGTGGCCGATGATTCGCTTCCGAAACCCGGCGGCGCGTCACCCGGCGTGGTCCTGCTCACGCTCCTCGTCAGGAACCCGAACCTCGACTACGGGGAATTCATGTCGCAGTGGTTCGGCAGGCATACCCCGATGTCCCTGGAGATACACCCATTGCGGGAGTATATCCGAAACGTGGTCCGGGAAAACCTCTACGAAAGGCAGTCCCGCTTCGAAGGAATCGTCGAGGAGCGGTTTGACACCCCGGGTACCCTTCTCAATCCGGCGAAGATGTTCGGAGGAATCATCCCCATGGTCCCCAACATGATACGCATCGGCCGCCACGTGAATCATTTTCTCGATTTAAAGCAGATCGAGACCTATTACCTGAAGGAGTATTACATCAACGTATGATAGCGCCCTACGGCGTGGAGCGACGTCGATTCGGTCGCGCATTCCCCGTTATTAATTATTGACATCATATGCGAACTGCAGCATACTAATATCCGGTTATGAGAAGCGGCAACTGAACCGCGCACAGCACGATCTTTTTAGAAAAGCGAAAAAGATCGTGGGCGAGGCGCAGACCAGTTTCGTGAACGGGGAGTACGAACCCGCGATAGAAAAGGGGAACCAGGCGGTGCGCATCCTGAACACGATCAAGGATATGCAGTGATTCATTCCCTGTATCATTCGTGATGACGGGCATGAATAGCGTGGTTTCGAGAAAAATCTGCAGGGCATCGACGGCTCTGTGCCGTCAAACGCATGTTCGATTCAGGATGGCGCGGCTTGTGAAATAGGGGGATATCTCCACCAACTGAAAACACCCATTTCGTTTTACGTGTTTTCTGCTTGCTTATAAATGCATGCACACCTAGCGTGGCGGCAACTTTAACTGCCGACATGATTCCACCCACCAGCGGATTTGACGCAGCACAGAAACTATAGAGGACCGTACATTTGATTACACAAACTGATGCAGGCAATCCACAACAAAAACCGGAAAACAGATTCAGCTCACTACACATCATAGAACCGATATTCAAGGCGATACAGGAGGAGGGGTACACGGTGCCCACGCCCATACAGGTGCAGGCGATCCCGATTATTTTGCGGGGCGCGGACCTGCTCGGGTGCGCCCAGACCGGCACCGGCAAAACCGCCGCCTTTGCCATACCCGTTCTGCAGAAACTCAGTACCGAAAGGCACGCGGGCGGTAAAAGAAAAGTACGCAGCCTTATCGTAACGCCCACCCGCGAACTGGCGATCCAGATCTGCGAAAGCTTCAGGGCGTACGGGAGGCATACCGGGCTGAAGTGCGCCGTGATCTTCGGGGGAGTGAGCCAGAAGTCACAGGCGAGGGAACTCGGTGCGGGCATCGATATCCTGATCGCGACCCCGGGCAGGCTTCTCGATCTGATGAGCCAGAAATTAGTGACGCTCGACGATATCGAGCTGTTCGTCCTGGACGAGGCGGACCGCATGCTCGACATGGGCTTTATCCACGACGTGAGAAAAGTGCTGAGGGCGCTTCCTGTCAAAAGGCAGTCCCTGTTTTTTTCGGCGACCATGCCGCCCGAGATCGTCAAGCTCGCGGGCACCATACTGAAAAATCCGGAGAAGGTTTCGGTGACTCCGAACGCTCCCACGGTCGAAATTATTGACCAGTATGTCTACTTCGTGGACAAAGGGAACAAGAGCGCCCTCCTGGTCGATATATTGAAAGACAAGAATATAAAATCGGCCCTCGTGTTCACCCGCACGAAGCATGGAGCGGACAAGGTCGCGAGGATTCTGCTGAACAACAATATCAAGGCGGAATCGATACACGGCAACAAGGCGCAGAACGCGCGCCAGCGGGCGCTTACGAATTTCAAAACCAGGACCACGCGCGTGCTTGTGGCGACCGATATCGCGGCGCGGGGCATCGACGTCGACGATCTGGAGTACGTTATCAATTACGAAATATCGAACATCCCCGAAACATACGTGCACCGCATAGGCAGGACCGGAAGGGCCGGCGCGAAAGGCACGGCCCTGTCGTTCTGCGACGCCGAGGAGAAGGCGTTCCTGCGCGATGTCGAAAAGCTGATAGTGAAAAAAATAGCCGTCGTCGAAAACCATCCTTTCCCGCTTGTGGACCACAATCCGGCCAAGCCGCCCCAGCAGCGGTTCGGGGGAAGGCCGAACCGGCCCGCCCGACCGGGGGACCCGGGAAATCATTCCCGCGCGTCAGGTCGGCCCACGCAGAAACCCAATACTCCGGGGAATCAGGATCGGAGCCACGGAAGGCGTGAATCCTCCCGCGCGGCAGGGAATGGCCGTTACAAATCAAGGTGAACCGTGAAGTTCCTGCCATCGGCGGTGCGGATGGCAGGAACCGCCGTATACAGATAGATGATGAGGAAATTCATCGTTGCCCCGGACTCCAGCCATCGCGCATGCAATCACCCTGATTGTCCCGCCGGTTGCCTTCAAATCGTGATGATTCTCGAACACGCACAATTCGGGTCAGTCGCAGACGAACATTCCCGATATCGCGGACCTGCTGCGTCTATTCAGCAGTGTTCCCGACCGGTGCATTCCGACATATCCACTGCCGCCCTGCGGTGAATGGATTGACAATTCATGCGCCGGATGATATGGATATACCGGAGACGGAGGTCACACCATGGCAGAGGAAAAAAGAAAGCACCCGAGGTTCGAGATCAACCAGCTTGTGGAGCTCGAGTTCGCGAGGGAAACCTTCGTACACGCGGAGGGTATCAACCTGAGCGCGGAGGGCGTCCTGTGCATCACCGACGAAAAATGCGAACCGCATACGACGGTCTTCCTCATGATGACCGTTTCGCTCAAGAGCGGGGACCGCATCATCAAGTGCGAGGGCGTGGTGGTCCACTCGGGGAAGAAGGGAAAAGAATGGAAAACCGGGATACGGATCACGAGCATGCATTCCGGGTGCGAGAAGATATTCAAGGAGTTCCTGCAGGAGCAGGGCTAGGGGGATATCCCTGCGTGTGAATGGAAAGATGGAGTCATGTCCCATATGGAGCATGGTATACCACACTGCTTATTTCTCTTGCAGTAAGTTAATATTCTTTCCCATGAGTATTTTTTCATCTCCATGCTTGTTCTACATATCGTTGTGCGATGTTTTCGAGCTTAATATTATCAATTATTGGTAATACTCATAAAAATGCCATGCGCTTTTTGAAAATCACTTTTATCGTCGTAATATATTGATATTTGTATATGTCCATTTTCATCAAAAACAAAAGCATTATAGGAATAAACAATTCTATTCTCATCTCTGCGCTTTTCATCCAAACAATAAGAAAATCTTGCTAGATTTTTTCCAATTTTTTCGTCAATCTTATATGCGTTCTTGGTAATATACTTTTTAATAAATGCTATCCTTTCATCATATGATTCCCTTTTATCATTATTCCATGCAATTATCCACATAGTAAATCCTGGATGCCAAATTACCAGACTATCATTTTCGAATCTTTTATTAAATTTTTCTGGCAACACAATTGACCAGGTTTTAGTAATTTTATAATTACCTTCAATGATTGGATAATCAGGATGAAGCATTTTCTTCTCCTTGCAAGAACAATAAATAAATGTAGCGAGAAGCAGTAAAAGGGGTATAAATAATTTTTTATGAAATTTGATCATTAATGTTCTCCGCTTCATATTCGACGTGGTTCGCTAAAAGCCGAGTACGACGAGCGAGCGATGCGCTCAGCCAATAGCCGCTATTAGGTGATCGCGCATTTTCATGTGGATAGTTCTATGTTATCCCAGTCCAGAGTTGAATCTAATAACCATTCCAAAGCTTTTCTACGTTCCATAATTGAATCAAGGTCAAAGCTTGGTGCATCGTACCCATTTAATTGCGCATCACGAACATACCAGTGCGCTCTATAGTAAAGATCCAGTTTTTGAAATAACTCTTCTTGCGATCGTAAGTGCATTTTAGTAGAAAACTTTTCAATTCCCTCATCATTTTTAATATTTGGTGACAATGAAGCCATAGTATCAGGAACAGGAAAATCTATATCAAGAGAATCGATTACATTTCCAGACCACATGAAAGCAACGAGTGATTCGATATTCCAATATAGATCGATTAAGTCTTGTTCTTTTAATGTATCATTAGTTTTCTTTAAAATCAGTTTTTCTTTATGCGACAGGTATTTCGTCAGCTTGTTTTTCGATATCCACTCATGTATGCTACCAACTGGAGCTTTAAAATAAATTTGTAACGTTGCCAAAACAATTGCAGAACGAGCTACAAGTTCATCAATTGTTCTGACATTAGATGCTTTCAATATGGGTAAATTTTTATTAACTTTTCCACCAAGTTTAATTATGGTCTCTTCTGATCGTTTTTTAATATCTTTAAAGTTCATATCCCTCCTATAGTTTAGCAAAACTCATTTTGTGTGAATTCGCCTACATTTTGTAAGGCGATGTGCCGAGCGCCTTAGCGCGAGGCCAAGACCACTATGAACCGAAGCGGCTGATGCCTTGTTGTGTGTAGTTGGTAAAATTATTGATTTCTATTTAATCCATATAATTCATTAAAATTAATTACATAATGACCGAATATTCTTTTATTCAGTAAATTTATTACAACAACATATTTTACATTATGTATCTCAGTATTGAAAATAACATGCCTCCAGGATTCATCTTTAGAGTCATAAATATATTCTATACTCATCATGCCTAATTCATCAATTAAATTGTTATTTAAGGAAACTTCTAAAAACTCATGATTAATTGACAAGATACATGGCTCTGAT
>CAYRGX010000013.1:0-83717 GCA_964423905.1 uncultured Leptospirales bacterium
GGCGAAGACCGCCCAGAACAAGCTCCACTCTTTGTCCGCCACCTTGAACCCGACCGCCTGGAAGTCCATGATCTTCATGCCGAAGGCCTTCCTGCGCGAGGTGTACGCGGTGGCGATCTCCAGGGCGGGGCGCACCGACCCCACGGTCATGGCCGCGGTCCCGAGCCGCTCGGGCACCATGTTCGTCATGAAGACCTCGAACCCGTTGTTTACCCCGTTGAGAGCATAACGTTCGGGCACGCGCACCTCGTCGAGAATGAGCCTGCCCGCGCCGCCCCCGCGCACGCCCATGAGGCCGTAGATGTACTTCGATTCGACGCCCTTCGTGCGCGGGACCATGAAACATGTCATCTTCTTGTGGGGCGGCGCGGAGGGGTCGGTCACGGCATAGACCATGAACCAGTCCGCGCCCTCGGCGCCCACGATGAACCGCTTCTGGCCGCTGATGATCCAGTCGCTCCCGTCCTTGCGCGCCTTGGTGGTGGCGCCGAAAAAGTCCGATCCTCCGCGGGGCTCGGTGAGGCATTCCGCGGCGAAGGTGTCGCCCTTGAGCAGCGGAACCACGATCTCCTGCTTGAGCTCCTCGGAGCCGTATTTCACGATGGCCTCGCACACGATGTCGGCCCCGACGCCCCAGATGCACGCAAGGGAGTAGCTGGCCACGCCGATTTCCTCGGCCGCGATCACGTCCTCGACCCAGCCGAGGCCCCTCCCGCCATACTCTTTCGGGAGCCGGAGGCCGAGCAGGTTTCGCCTGCCGCACTCGGTCAGGTATTCCCTGGGAAACTGCAGCTTTTCGGAATCCATGTCCAGGATCATCTCGCGCGGGACCCACCGTGTGAAATCCCTCGCCTCGTCCCTGAGCTTCAGCTGTTCGTCGGTCATCACGAAATCAAACATGGCGTCTCTCCTTTATGGATGTGGTGGTTTTATTGTTGACAGGTAAAAGCACATACTTAAAGATAACTTTAACTTTAAGAATACGCTGTCAAGACTTTTTCTGCGAAATTGTACTTCCCGGGCGCGGCCTGAAGCCTGCCGGGAAGGGTCCGGGGGAGATGGGGATATATCCCCATCTTTCTGACGGGCGTTATTGCGATTGACAATCGCCGGTGAAACACTACGTTCGGGCGTGTGCGTGAAAGCGATGGACAAGGACACCTACACCATATCGGAACTCGCCGGGGAGCTCGAGATCAGCCCCTCGACCATTCGTTTCTACGAGGACAAGGGCCTGCTGAACCCGCCGCGCACGCGCGGGAACCAGCGGTTCTACACGCACAGGGAACGCGGCAGGCTGAAGCTCATCCTCAGGGGAAAGCGGTTCGGGGCCACGCTCGACGAGATCGCCGAGATGGTGGGCATGGCCGACGCCGAGTATAATGAAAGAAAACAGATCGAAAAAAGCCTCTATTACCTCGAGAAGAAATACCACGAGATACAGGAACACAAAAAAGAAATAAAACTCTTCGAGAAGGACCTCCTGTCGCTGAAGAAAATGCTCATGGACCGGCTCGGGGAGCTGTAGACTGTGCCGGTCACCCCGACCCGCCCGGGAGCTTCACCACCCGCCCGAAGGGCGGGACGAAGGGCTCGGTCCGGTCTGCTGGCACGGCCCACACCGTGGGGCGGTGGACCTTGAGCGAGGCCATGTCGTACACGTACCCGTCGGTTATCACCACCAGCGCCTCGCGGCGCCCCTTCATGTAGCGGTTGAAAAGCGGCGCGAAGAATGTGGCGCCGCGCGCGCCGCTTTTTATCAACCGCCAGTCGCCCTTCCGGTAGGGCCAGCCCCGCGCCGCGCCGCGCAGCGGCACGAACGATTCGCCCTCGAGGCGCGGTGTGAACACGTCCTCGTCCACGCACACGAGCTCCACGCGATACTTGCCGAGCATCTCCTCGACCGCGCCGAAGGCGGTCTCCAGGCGCGCGGGATCCGACACCATCGAGCCCGAGAGGTCCACGGCCACGGTGACCGTGTCCTTCTCGCGGAAGGCTCGGCCGGGCGCGTACACGCCTTCGGCCAGGTGGCGGCGGCTGAGGCGCGATGCCGTGTAGCGGAACTCGAGCGACTGCGACGCGAAGTCGATGACGCTCTTCAGCTCCGCACGCCAGTCCGTGCCGGTCGAGCGCACCCGCGCGATGATGGCGCTCACCTCCTCGAAGGCGCGCTCCTCGCGGCAGAGGTCGTCGGCCGAGGCGGTCTCGACGATCATGCGCATGCGGCGTTCCGCCTGGCCGTCGGATCGTTCCAGGTTGAAAAGATGCATCCCGGTCGGAAGGAATTCCCCGTCGACGCCGGTCGCGGAAAGCCCGGAGAGCTCGGCCGCGCCCGGGGAATTGCGCTCCCCCGCGGACGCGGGCGCGAAGGCCGCGTCCGCGAAGGGCGATATCCCCATGGTCTCTCCCGATGAAGTTTCGCGCAACTCCGATTTTTTCGCAAGGAGCCACCGGTACACGTCCTCCCACGAGGGGTCGTCGTTGCCGGTGTCGGCGCGGAACGTGGCCGGCACCATGGGAAGCCCCGGCGGGAGAACGAGGCGCGGCACGTCCCACTCGTACTGGCCGCGTCGCGAGAAGAAGGTCTTTTCGGCTGCGCGGCAGAACGAGTTCACCACCATGTCCTGGGCCAGGTTCGCGGCCGAGGGGTCGGCCACGCCGCGGCCGCGGTGGTCGTGCGCGAGCGCCACGTGGAGCATCTCGTGCACCAGGAGGCCGGTTAGCTCGTCGTCGGTGCGGGACGCGACGAAGTCCGGCCCGTAGTAAAGCGTGAAGCGCCCGGACGCGCCGGAGAGCGCCAGGGTGGGAAGGGAGGGCTCCGCCGCGAACCGGACCGCCTGGTAGAAATACGAGGTGAAGCGGCTCTTTTTCCAGAGCGAGGCGAGTATCGATTCCCATTGTTGTGCGGGGGATATATCCACGGCAGGCGCGCGCCCTCAGTTCCCGAGGAGTGTCGCGTATAGCGACTCGAGCTCTTTCCGCTCGACGGGATCGGGCACGCGGGCGAGCGCCGCGGGGCCGAGCGAGAATATCCCCGCCTCCCTAACGAGCCGGTGGAAGAAGGCCGCGCGCACGTCGGACCGGGCGTGCCCGGCGAAGACCAGGAACCCGCGAAGCGGGTCGAGCTCGGCGCCGGAGGGCTCGTCGCCGCGCGAGAGGTTCCATTCGCGGAGCGCCCTGACCGCGCCGGCCAGCGCCCAGAGGAGGTCCTCCGCGGGTACCCCGCCCGAGTCAAGCAGCGCGAGCTTCTCCGCGCTGCAGGAGAGAACGTCTTCTGTGGAAAGGGCCCGCGGTGCGGTGAGCTCGGCGATGAAGTCGTCGGCCGAGTTTCCTCCAACGAGCGAGCGCACGGTCTTCTCGAGCGTACCGCCCGGGTCGTCGCGGAGGCGGTCCCGGAACGAGTCCTCGTCCTCGAGGCCGTACGAGCGCGACACGGCGAGCGAGACCTGGTGCCAGCCGCGGGGGTTGGGATCGATGTTCGCCTCGTCCCAGAGGCGTTCCGGGTAGAGCGATATGTAGCGCGTAACGGACGGGTGCACCCCCGCGGACTCGGCCCAGGCGAGCCAGTCCGGGGCCGACGGCCGCAGGTGGAAGATCGCGAGCCTCCCGTCCAGGGCCGAGTCGTCGAACTCGGTGATGGTGGTGCTGTCGGCCTCGCCCAGGTTGCCCGCAAGGACGATGGCGGTGTTCGCGGGGAGGGAATGTTCGCCGCAGGTGCGCTCGGTGATGATCTGAAAGAGCGTCTGTATCACAGTGGGGTGGGCGCGGTTGGCCTCGTCCAGGAACCAGACGATGCCCGCGCGTCCCTCGGGCACGCGCTCGGGCGGGATGAAGCGCGGCCGGTAGTAGACCATGCGGCCCTCCTCGTGCCGCGGCACGGGGTAGCCCCCCAGGTCCACGTTTTCCTTGAAGGCGAGGCGCGTGTCGATGTAGTGGAAGTTCATACGCGCCGCGGCTTCCTTGACGATGGCGGACTTGCCAACGCCGGGGTGGCCGACGATCTTGACGGCGTAGTTGAGTTCGTGCGCTGCGGCGAAATAGCGCGCCAGGATGTCGGCGAGCTCTGACGCGGTGGTTTCGACGGGCCTTTTTTTCAAGGGGGCCTCCTCGGAGCGCGGCCGTTCAGCGACGGCCGCAGGCGACGATCATGTCCTTCATGATGAGGCCGAGCTCCCGCATGTGGCGGATGACATCCTCCTCGCCGCGGCCGGGGAGCTTGCGGTAGGTGACCAGGATGCCGTTCATCGCGGCGAAGAAAAAGTGCGACAGCTTGCGGATATCGCCGCGGTAATCGAGCCCGCGGAACACGTCGTCGAAGAGGTCGAACGCGGTGCGCATGATCGTGTTCATGGTGATCATGGAGGCTCCCTTCAGGTTTCCCTGGGTCATGAAAAGGACCATCATGCGGAAATACGAATCGTGCGTGATGATGTAATCGATGAAGGAATTGATGATGATCTCGAGTTTCTCCTCGGCGGGTATATCGCGGGCCAGGATTCCCCTGACCTCGTCTATCATCTGCCCGATTTCCCGGATGGCGACCTCGACGAACAGGCTTTCCTGGTCCTCGAAATAGGTGTAAATCGAGGACGTGGCGATGCCCGCCTCGTCGGCGATCTCGCGCATGCTCACCTTGTCGAAGGGGCGGATGGAAAAGACGTGTTCCGCCGCTTCCATAATCAGCTCGCGCCGGGCGGTCCTTTCCCTGTCCTTCAGTTTTTCAAGTGTGTTCTTGGCGGCCATTGCGCTCTCCTCATTGCGACCTTTACGCCCGCGTGGTGGGACGCAGGCGCGCTTTTGGGTATCGATACCCAATTTTGTATCATGGTGTGAAGATGGGCCATAAAAATCAAGAAAATATTGAAAATTATTTGACATATCGAACGCCGTTCATGTGGTTGATATATATTCACAATAATCCTACTATAAAAAGGAGGAACCAATGATACTGCTCAACCCACATAAATATGACCGGCCTTATCCAGATGAAAAATCGAAACAGCTCATGCTTAAAACGATCGAGTTTTTTGAGAAGAAAGGGCTCAAAAAAATAAAGGCCGACTGGCACCAGAAGAACTGGAACTACGATTTTGTGGAGTTCCTGAAAGATGCGCAGGGTTTCGCAACCCTGATGACGCCGTCCGGATACGGTGCGCCCGATTCCCGCTGGGACACCTACCGCAACAGCGGCTTTTCCGAAATCACCGGATTTTACGGGATCACCTACTGGTACACCTGGCAGGTGTCCATGCTGGGACTCTGCCCCATCTGGAACGGGAGCAACGAGGAGACCAAGCACCGCACCGCGAAGCTGCTGCAGGAGGGCGGGGTTTTCGCCTTCGGCCTCTCCGAGAAGGAACACGGCGCGGACATCTATTCCAGCGACATGATGCTCTATCCCAATCCCGACGGCACCTTCCGCGCCAACGGCGACAAGTACTACATCGGCAACGGCAACGAGGCGGCGCTCGTCTCGACCTTCGCCAAGATGGCCGACACGGGCGAGTACGTGTTCTTCGTGGTCGACTCCAAGCACAAGAACTACGAGTGCATCAGGAACGTCGTCAACGAACAGAACTACGTTTCCGAGTACGCGCTGCACGATTATCCCATCACCGCGGCCGACATCACCGAGAAGGGCGCCAAGGCGTGGGACGACATGCTGAACACCATCAACGTGTGCAAGTTCAACCTGGGCTGGGGCGCCATAGGCCTCTGCACCCACGCCCTGTACGAGTCGATCGACCACGCGGCCAACCGCAACGTCTACGGCAAGTTCGTGACCGATTTTCCCCACGTGAAGAGGCTCTTCACGGACGCCTACTGCCGCCTGGTGGCCATGAAGCTTTTCTCCGAGCGCTCCATCGACTATATGCGCTCGGCCAACGACGATGACAGGCGTTACTTATTGTACAACCCGATGGTGAAGATGAAAGTCACCCGCGAGGGTGAGGACGTGATGAACATCCTTCACGACATCATCGCGGCCAAGGGTTTCGAGAACGAACCCTTCTTCGAGATCGCGAAGCACGAGCTCCCCATGCTTCCCAAGCTCGAGGGAACGGTGCACGTGAACATGGCGCTCATCGTGAAATTCATGGCCAATTATTTCTTCAACCCGAAAGAGTATCCCGAAGTGCCCAAACGCGACGATACCGCGAACGACGAGTTCCTGTTCCGCCAGGGCCCGACCAAGGGACTCGGGAAGATACAGTTTCATGATTTCAACATCGCCTATAACTCCGTCGACCTGCCCAACGTGAACGTCTTCAAGGAGCAGATCAAGCTCTTCAAGGCTTTCCTCGCCAAGGCCGGCCCCAACGAAGCGCAGCAGAAGGACATCGACTACCTGCTCGCGCTCGGCGAGATACTGACCCTGGTCGCCTACGGGCAGCTCATCATTGAGTCCCGGAAGCACTTCCCCGTGGATGACGACCTGCTCGAGGAGATATTCGATTTCATGGTGCGCGATTTTTCTAAATACGCGCTTAACATCTACATGAAGCCCTCGAACAGCGACGCACAGAGGGATCTCTCGCTCAAGATCATCCGCACCCCGGTGCCGAACCCGGCCCGCTTCGAGAAGATCTTCAAGGAGCATGTATATTCCCTGAAGGGGACGTACAAGATGAGGGACCAGAACTTTTAACGGACATACGACGGGAGGGCCGCAGGGGTCCTCCCGATTTCTCCCGGAGGAAAAGCATATGGAAAAAATACTGCTCAACCCGAAGAAGGTCGCGGCGAGGTACGCCGACGAGGAAACGCGGCAGATAATGCTGAAGACCATCGACTTCTTCGAGGGCCGCGGACTCAGAAAAATGAAGGACGATTTCCACGAATGTCGCTGGTACACGGAGTTTCTCGACTTCATGAAAGAGAACCAGATCATGTCGAAGCTGCTGACGCCTTCGGGCGTGGGCGGGCCCGGTGCTCGCTGGGACACCTCGCGCATCACCGATTTTGCCGAGATACTCGGCTTCTACGGGCTCACCTACTGGTACACCTTCCAGGTGAGCGCCCTTGGCCTGGGGCCCATTTTCCTCGGATCCAACGCAGAGGCAAAGCAGAAGGCTGCGGAGCGCCTGAAGGAGGGCGCAATTTTCGCCTTCGGCCTCTCCGAAAAGGAACATGGCGCGGACATCTACTCGAGCGACATGATGCTCTATCCCAATCCGGACGGCACCTACCGCGCGAACGGCGACAAGTACTATATCGGCAACGGCAACGAGGCCGCGATGGTTTCCACCTTCGGCAAGATGGCCGACACCGGGGACTACGTGTTCTTCGCCGTCGACTCCAAGCACCCGAAATACGAGTGCGTGAAGAACATCATCAACAACCAGGATTACGTGGCCGAATACGCGCTGCATGACTATCCCATCACCGATGCGGACATCCTGGAGCGCGGGCAGAAGGCCTGGGACGACATGCTGAACACCATCAACGTGTGCAAGTTCAACCTGGGCTGGGGTTCGATCGGCATCTGCGAGCACGCCTTCTACGAATCGCTCAACCACGCGGCGCACCGTAAGCTCTTCGGGAGCATGGTGACCGATTTCACGCATATCAAACAGCTCTTCATGGACGCCTACTGCCGCCTGGTGGCGATGAAGCTCTTCGCCCTCCGCGCCACGGACTACATGCGCTCCGCGAACGAGAACGACAAGCGCTACCTGTTGTATAATCCCATGGTGAAAATGAAGGTTTCCACCCAGGGCGAGGAGGTCATCAACCTCCTCTGGGACGTGATTGCGGCCAAGGGCTTCGAGAAGGACACCTACTTCGAGAACGCCGCCACGGACATCAGGGCTCTGCCCAAGCTCGAGGGCACGGTCCACGTGAACATGGCCCTGATCATCAAGTTCATGCCGAACTACTTCTTCAACCCCGGACAGTTCCCCGAAGTGCCGCAGCGGCGCGACGCGGCCAATGACGATTTCCTGTTCAACCAGGGCCCCACGAAGGGGCTGGGCAAGCTCCAGTTCCATGACTTCAACCTGGCTTACAACTCGGTGAATATTCCCAACGTGAACATCTTCAAGGAACAGATCGAGGCGTTCAAGGAATTCATGGTCGCCTCGATGGAATCCATGAAAGAGCAGTCGAACGATATCGACTTCCTGCTCAACGTGGGCGAGTGCTTCACCCTGGTGGCGTACGGCCAGCTCATCCTGGAAAACAGGAAGATCTACGGCGTGGACGACGACCTGGTCGATCAGATCTTCGATTTCATGATCCGCGACATGGTGAAGTTCGCCATGCAGCTCTACGCGAAAGCCATCACCACGGAGAAGCAGCAGGCCGCGTGTCTTAAGATGATCAAGCGGCCCGTGGTGAACAGGGACCGTTACGAGAAGGTCCTGAAAGACTACGTCTATGCCCTCACTGACACCTATACGATGAACGAATAAGCAAGCCCCCCATTCGTTTCCGGCCAGGGTGCATCACGGCCCCGGCCGGAAACGTTCTCTTTTTCCTTTTATTGTGCTAATCGTGATATATTTCCGCAGGAACGCAGAGGGCACAGAACGCGTTCATGGCGGGAGGGGAGGGGTCAGCCCTGCCCGATGTCGATCGGGTCAGGGCTTTTCTGATAGCATCTTATTCCGCTGAGAGGGATTTACGGTTTCGAGACCCTGAATGCCTTGTCGCTCCACGAACTCGCCCAATCGGAGGACTGCACGCCGTTTTTATTGCTACCCTTGTATGCGGGCGGGCTTTTTAGTACGAGTACTTTTACCACCCCACCCTTGCCGGCCTTGATCACGCCGGCATGAACGGCGGCAGTGCAGACGCTCGAGTCGGTTGTATACACATCGCTTCCGTACAGCGTTGAGGCGCTGCAACCCGCGGGGCATTTTACGAGGAACGAGGCCCCGATCTGCTTGTTCGCAACGGGAACTGCATTGAAATTCGTTTCGCACTTGATTTCGATTACAGGACCCGCGGCAACACATATGGCTGCGATAAACAGAGATGCCAGCACCAATTGAACTTTCATGTCTCCTCCTGAGAATATCCTTTTTTGATGAGTTGAGTTACTCATATCCCGATTAAAAGTCAAAGCGTTTTTCGGAAAAATGTGCCTTCAGCTGCTCAGTTTCACGTGGTCGTGCTTTTTGCGTAACCGCATGTTCAAAATCTCGACACAGAGCGAGAAGAACACCGCGAAATAGATATATCCCTTGGGAATCGCGTAGTGGAAACCCTCGAGCACCAGCATGAACCCGATCAGGATAAGGAACGACAGGGCCAGGATCTCGAGCGTAGGGTTTTTGTGGATGAATCCGGCCACCTTTCCCGAGAATATCAGCATGATGATCATCGCGATGACCACCGCCGCGATCATAATCGGGAGCTTGTCGGTGAGCCCTATGGCGGTCAATATGGAATCGAACGAGAACACGATGTCGAGCATCGCGATCTGCACGATCACCGCGGCGAAGCCGGCCGCTTTCCCGTCGCTCTTTTCTTCTTCCAGGGGATTTTCCATTTTCAGGTGTATCTCGTGGGTGCTTTTTGCGAGGAGGAACAGCCCGCCGATAAAAAGTATTATTTCCCTGATGCTGAATCCCACGCCGAAAACCGTGAAGAGCACGGTGGTAAGGTTCTTCACCATCCAGGTGAGCGAGACAAGCAGGAGTATCCTGAACATAAGCGCGAGGCCGAGGCCGAGGGCTCTTCCCTTTTTTTTCTTCGCCGCGGGCAGCTTGTTGGTGACGATCGAGACGAAAATGATGTTGTCGATGCCGAGCACTATCTCGAGAAATGTCAGGGTCAAGAGGGCGATTATCCATTCGAGCATGATGGTTTCTCCGGTTCGTGAAATCAGTGTTTATTCGATAGCGATCATTGAGTACAACGAAATGCGTAATTCAATATTACGCATCATGCCACAACGATTCTACATACTTTTCAAGAAAAAAAGTTGTGATATCCGAGGTCACGGTAAGTTTTTCGCGCTTTTTTTCAATACGAAATTTCTCTTCGTGAGTATCCGTGAAGACCGGATTCGTTCGCAGTGAATCTGCAGGGAAGAACAACCATATGCCGGTGAAGAAAATACGCCGCGAATCGATAATGAGAAAAGAAAATCGAACATGCCATATCATTTCAATGCTTCTACTGATTGAACCGGCTGAAGCAAACAGGCCCGTACATGAGCGCCATGTTCATGTACTGGCCTGTTTGGTGGCTCATGATTGTAACGGCAGGAGTATCTATCAGGCTGGATGTACTGTATACGGGCAACTGTCTTGTCTGCGACCGCCCGCTTCCCGTGTCGAACGTGACCGCAGACAGCTTTTCCGGCTACATCACTTTCGCGATTGCCTTCCTGGTTCGAGCTTCGATTTCCGCAATCCCGTCGACGTCGATCGTCAGTGAGGGCCGGAACACCACGCAGTTCGCCGCCACTTCACCCTGGACAGCCAGGAGCCCCAGCTTCCGGGCCTCGCGGCAGAAGCGGCAGGCCGTGGCCCCGTCCCGGAACCTTAACGCCTGCAATAGTCCAAATCCGCTCACGCTCACCTTCCCGGAATAACCGGCGGTGATGCCGGACAGCGCGGCATGGAGTCTCTCGCCCATGAGGACCGCATTCTCCCATGGCCTCGTTTCCTCGTACAGCTCGAGCGCCTTCATCGCGACGAGGCACCCGACATCATGCCCGCCGAAAGTACAGAGATGAATCAGCGGATGGATGTCGAAGAATTTCCTCGTCTTCACTGAGAACATCATGGCTGTCATCGGGAAGACGCCTCCGGTCATGGCCTCTCCCATGAGCAGGATGTCGGGAACAATATCGTAATGCTCGTACGCGAACTTCTTCCCGGTTCTCCCGAACCCGGTTTGCGTTTCGTCGAATATCAGAAACGTACCCTTCCTGTCGCAAATCTTGCGGGCCTCATGGTAGTAATTGGCATCGGCGTGCCGGCATCCGTTCTCGGCCTGGACCGGCTCCATCACGACCGCCGCAGTTTTACGAGAAACCGCCTTCTTCAACGCGGTGAGGTCCCCGAATGGAACGGTTGTCACCGCCGGGATCAGCGTTCCGAACATACTTTTTGCCGGCCGCTCCGACATGGTGAGGGCGAAACCGGTCTGCCCGTACCATGCGCCATCGACAGTGATGAGCTCCTGCCTGCGGGTAAAGCCGCGGGCGAGCTTGCAGGCGGCATCGAACGGTTCGCCGCGGACCACGGTGTAAAGGACCGCTTCGAGGTCTCCGGGAACGAACTGTGCCAGCCGGTTGCCGAGAAGGGCCTTCTCTTCGGAGAGCATGATGAAATTACCCTGGTCGACCCTGCGGGCAGCTGCGGTCAGCTCAGTACGCAATGTCTCATTCTTCCGACCGAGATTGTAGGTGCCGGCCGACGTATAACAGTCAATATAGCCCTTCCCGTCGGTGTCGAACATGCGCGTGCCGGCCCTTTCTCCTTCAAGCATGTCAAGGCCCTTTTCTGCAAGCGCCGCCACAAGGCCCTTCGAGAAGACCCGTTCCGCATCTTTTATCAGACTGCTTTTATTGGCTTGTTTCATTGTCATGGCATGTCTCCTTTATTCTGAGAAAAACTCTTCGATGTCCCTCAGGAAATTGAAGGCCCATATCTGGACATACATGTTGTCAAGGATGCGCCGTACAAGCGGTATTCTCGCAAGAGGAAAGAATACGACAAGATACGGTTTCATGCCCTGTACCGCGGCACGAATTTTCGCCAGCATTTCCTCGATCTCTTCCATGCTGGCCGTTGTCGGAATCTGAAAGCGCATGACCTGCGGTGCGTTGCCGGAAAAAACCGCCCAGATGCCCTGCCTCGCGAGGCAGTCAGCCATGAGCGCGCCGATGAATTCATACTGGTATTCCACGCCGATCATCAGGCCCTGCCCGCGGACTTCCTTCACGATGCGCGGGTTTTCCTGTGTGATCTCGTTCAGGCCTTCCTTGAATCGCTTGCCGACCCGTGCCGCGTTTTTCCACACCCTGTTTGCGATTATGTAATCGATGACCTTGGATGAAACCCTGCAGCCGAGGTCTGTGCCACCTCCCGACGTCGGGTGGAAAAGCGGATTCTTGTTCACGAAATCCGTCAGCAGGGGGATGTCGCGGTAGATGAGCGCCGCGTTCGGATACACGCCGCCGCTTATCGATTTTGCGACCGTCATGATGTCAGGCACGACCCCCGAATGCTCTGAGCCCCAGAGCCTTCCGGTTCTTCCGAACCCGGTCTGCACCTCGTCGAATATCAGCATTATCCCAAACTCGTCGCACAGCTTTCGAAGGCCCCTGAGGTATTCAGCCGACGCTACGTGGATTCCGCCTTCACCCTGCACCGGCTCAATAATGATCGCGGCTGTCTTTTCCGAAGCGATCCGTTTCACCTCGTCGAGATCGCCGTGATGCGCGAACGTGAATTCCGGCATGAGGGGCCTGAACATTTCCTTGTAATAATCCTTGCCGTTCGCCGAGAGAGTGAAACCCGAATGCCCGTGATAGGCCTTGACCATCGAGATGACCTGCTTGCGGCCCGTTGCGCCGAGGGCGAGTTTGAGGGCCCCCTCGATGGCGTCGGCCCCGCTGCCGGCATAGATCATCTTTTTCAGGTCGCCGGGGCAGATCGAAACCAGCTTGCGGGCGAATTCTATCTTCCCGGGAGACAGCAGGAGGGTGCTCCCCATGTCATACTCACCGGCCGCCTCCGCGAGCGCCTCGATGATGAACGGGTTTCCCCGGCCGACGTTGAAGCAGCCGGCAGAGGAAAAGGCATCGATAATGGGCCGGCCGGTCTCTTTTTCGATGAATTTGATCCCTGACCTGCGATCCTCGTGCATGTCAAGATGAGCGCATCTCAGGTAACGGACCTGCCCGTACGAGATGTGCCTGCCGAATAGCTTCAGCCCGGCTTCCTTGTCCGCCCTTTTCTTTTTCCTGTATTCGCGAAGGCCCATAAGCCCCTCCTCATAATGAAGAATGTATCGTGAAAATCCACGGTGCGGGTGCACGGCATGGCGACGATCCATGCGGCCGCCCCGGCACGGCCGGTGTTATGTTAGTTAGTCATCCAACTAAAATAAAGCAGACCGCTTCTTCCCGTCAATATTTTTTTCGTACTCCCTGTTTTTTTTCATTTGTCCCCGGGCATCCAGATTCTTTTCTTGACTATTTGTTTACGGTGCGCCACAGAATGGATATATTAATAATAGATATTGGCCGTCCGCCGGCATCCCGGCGACCGCGCCTGAAAGGCAAGGTGATTGACATGCCCCGTAAAAGCGTGCAGGAGGAGAGGCGGATACAGATTTACCAGGCCCTCACCAAATGCCTTCTGAAAAAATCATTCAGCGAAACATCCATCAAGGACATAGCAAAAACCGCCGGCGTGAACCATGGCGTGCTCCACTATTACTTCAAAAGCAAGGAAGACATACTGCTGAACTACATTGACTGGGTACTGGTGCACTATCACGAAATGTACCAGGAATGGGTCGAATCCCACAGCAGGCGCAAAATCGACAAGAAGGCATACCTGAGGGACTTTTCCGAGTTCATGATAGACCGCCTCTCGCTCAACGACACGCTGTCGCACGTGTTCGTCGAGATATGGGAGATCGCCATGTACAATAAAAAAGTGCGGCTCAAGCTCCAGAACCTTTACCGGGAGGGATTCCGGACGGTTTCCCAGGTAATCATCAAGTCCTTCCCCCGGTCTTCCGAGGCCAGGAAAATAAGCATGATGCTCGTCACGTTCAGCGAGGGTATGTCGCTTTTTTCCCTCCTGATGCCGAAGAGCGATATAAACCCGCGGGACCTCATGCTCTGGATGCTCACCAATGTCATAAACGCGCTGAGCCGGGAATAAGCGGAGAGGTGCGCAAAAAATTGTGAAGCGTGAAAAAATGAATTGACATTCACGCCTCATTAATTAGTTGGTTGACTAACTAATTTAAGCGGAATGGCCATGCTAGTTTTACGGCCGTTACCACGTTTCGATTATAGCACAAGGAGCTGCCGTATGAACTTTAAAGGACTGACAGTAGGGATTCCCAGGGAGATCATGGAGCACGAATTCAGGGTGGCGGCAATTCCCGACACCGTCAAGAAGCTTGTAGACCAGGGCGCGCGCGTCGTCATCGAGTCGAAAGCAGGACTTGGCGCGCATTTTTCCGATGATGAATACCGCACCGCGGGCGCCGAGATAGAGCCGGATTGCGAAAAACTCTATTCCCGGTCCGACATCATCCTGAAGGTCAAGGAACCGATATTCAACACCGTCAAGAACCGGCACGAGGTCTCGATGATGAAAAAGGACCAGCTGCTGATCAGCTTCCTTCATCCGGCATCGCCGGTCAACCACGGTATGGTGCGGGATCTCGCAAAGCAGGGTGTCACCGGTCTCACCCTTGACGGCATACCGAGAATCACGAGGGCACAGAACATGGACGCGCTCACCTCCATGAGCACGGTGGCCGGTTATAAGAGCATCATCATGGCGGCCGAAGTCTTTACCAGGTTTCTTCCCATGATCGGCACCGCGGTGGGAGTCATACAGCCGGCGCAGGTCTTCGTGGTCGGCGCAGGCGTGGCGGGCCTCCAGGCAATCGCCACCGCCAAACGACTCGGCGCGTCCGTCTCCGCGGCTGACATTCGCACGGATGCACTGGAACAGGCCAGGAGCCTGGGCGTCAGGATTGTCGAAACAGGCGTACCGGCCGATGTCGCGACAGGAAACGGCGGATACGCCAGGCACCTCTCCGATGAATGGATTGCGAAGGAACGGCAGGTACTCAGGGATTCAGTGGTGAAATCAGACATCATTATCCTCACCGCGCTCGTCCCCGGCAGGATCGCACCCGTGCTCGTTACCGCCGACATGGTGAAGGCCATGCGGTCCGGTTCCGTCATCGTGGACATATCGATCGACCAGGGAGGGAACTGCGAGCTGACAAAATTCGGCGAGACGACGGTGGAGCACGATGTTACGATTTTCGGCACGAAAAACATTCCCGGCTCGGTGCCGACGAGCGCCACGTGGATGTTCGCGAACAATATCCTCAATTTCGTGCAATATGTCGTGAGGGACGGTAAAATCAATCTGGACCGCAAGGACGAAATCATCGCCTCGTCGCTCACCACCATAGACGGCGAACTGGTGCATGCGGGCGCCCTCGAGGCGATGGCAGCCGCAAGCTGATGCCGATGACGGATATTACCCGCACCTGGGTATCAAAGGAGGAAGGATCATGACAGAATTGCTGATAATGATTTCCGTACTTGCCGTTTCTTTTATCGTAGGGTACCTGCTCATATCGCGCGTACCTCAGCTCCTCCACACGCCACTCATGTCGATGACGAACGCCATCTCCGCTGTCACGATTCTGGGCGGGCTCATTATTTTTTCGACGGAGGCGACGACGGCGGAAAAGGCGATCGGTGCCATGGCGCTCGCCATGGCGGCCTTCAATCTCGTGGGAGGATTTGTGATCACCGCTCGTATGGTATCCATGTTTAAAAAAGCCCGAACGACACGCGATCACGACGATCCTGGTAAGCAGGAGGTGGCGCGATGAGCGATATTACCACCCTGGCAAGCGATCTGTTGATAATCGTTTTGCTTTACGCGGGCATATTCCAGTTCAGGTTTCCCCGCAGCTCGCGGTATGGAAACCTGACCGCGGCACTGGCGCTCGGGTGCGCCGCGGGCCTTGTCGTGTACCGAAGCGGCGTAAACGATCCGGTGATCGTCGCGATGTCCGTCCTCTCCGGTTCCGCCGCAGGCTGGATTGTCGCCGCGCGGGTCACGATGATTCAGATTCCCGCGATGGTCGCGCTCCAGCACGGCGCCGGCGGCGTCGCCGCTTTCCTCATTTCGTATGTCGAGCTTGTGCGCGCTAACGCCGCGGCTGGTACGGTGGGACAGGTCGCCGGGCTCCTGGGACTTGCCATCGGTGCCGCCACTTTCAGTGGAAGCATAGTGGCCGCCGGCAAGCTGGCCAACAGATTCAGGCAGACCCCCGTGACGCTTCCCGGTCATAACCTGATTCTCTCAGTTCTCGCGCTCGCCGTTGCAGGTGCCGGGTTCGGCGTCATCTTCGCGTCGGAGCCACCTGAAATGTTCGCGGCGGGCGTGATCCTGGTCTCGATCGTTTTCGGAATTGTGTTCGCGGTGCGTATCGGCGGTGCGGACATGCCCGTTCTTATCTCGTTTTTAAATGCTGCGGCGGGGCTCGCCGCGGCATTCTGCGGCATCATCATGAAAAACAGGCTGCTCGTGGTCTGCGGGGCGACCGTGGCCGCGTCGGGCTCCGTCCTCACCCAGGTGATGTGCAGTGCAATGAACCGGAGCCTCGCGAATATCTTTATCGGCATCCGCAGATCGGCGGCGCGGGGAGTTCCTGCACCGGTCCCGACGGTCCCCGTGCCGGCGGAACGGGTCGACGGGCCCGAGGCCGCGATTGTGACCCTGACCGGGGCGAAGCGTATCATCATCATCCCGGGATACGGAATGGCGCTGGCGCAGGCACAGCAAAAGGTGAAAGAGCTGTATGACCTGCTGGAAAGGCGGGGAGCGGATGTGCGGTTCGCCATACATCCTGTGGCGGGGAGGATGCCGGGGCACATGAACGTACTTCTCGCGGAAGTGGATATCCCCTATGACCGGCTATTCGAGATGGAAACCATCAATCCCGAGTTCGCGTCAGCCGACGTCGCGATCATAGTAGGTGCATGCGATGTCGTAAACCCCGCCGCCATGACCGCGGAAGGAACGCCGATCTACGGTATGCCGATCCTTCGTGCGGACGAGGCGCGGAGCGTGATCGTGTGCAATCTTGACACCCGTCCCGGCTATTCCGGAGTGGAGAACGTCCTCTACTCGGAACCGAATGTAAATCTGCTCCTGGGAAACGCCGCTGATACGATCGCGCAAATCGTCGAGGGGCTGGCATGATTGTCGCCTGTCACCGGAATCGAACATCGGATGTATTCATTTTTTACCGGGATACCTGACCCGGAGTGGATACCGTTACATTTCATCGCGGGCGCGTGCCCGCACACTGAATCGCTTCAGGTCTCCCTTCGTGAACTTCCATTCGGGGGTGATCACGTCCCCGCCGTCCGGGATCTCGTACCAGGGATCGAGCGAACCGCCGGCGGGATTCACCAGCACCTGGATGTCCTGCGCCGGCATGTAGCTCTGCGCGAGCAGGAAAATTTTTTTACCGGTGCGTTTCTGCACGGCCACGTCGAGCACGATCACCGCGTGCCCGGGGCTCCCGCCGCGGATGAGTACGTCCCCGGGGGAGATCGAGGCGAACGTCACCGGCGAGCCCAGGTCGCGGTCGAGCGTGATCGTTCCCGCGTAGGCGTACACGACCGCGAGGAATCTCTCGAGGTCGTGCCGCGAGTCCGAGGGCCCGGCTTTTTTTTCCCACACTGTTTTTCCGCCGACGACACGGATTCGCCAGCCGCGGGCCCACCGGGCGTATGACGCGACCAGGCCGTCCGAAAGGGTGAAGCGGATCTCGCCGCCGCGGCCGGCCCCATGCAGGTATTCCGCCCGGAGACGCATGACCGCGTCCGCGCACTGCTGGAGGTCGCGCCGGTCGAGGTCGAAATCCACCACGGCGCAGTACACGCCGCTTTTCCTCTTCGTCGATCCGTCGTGGTAGCGCACGGACGTGCCGTGGGGCTTCAGCGGCAGGTACCTGAGGTAGCGGCCGAACGAGCCCGGTGCCAGGCGCACCCGTTCATACCCCGCGGGTGTATTTATACGTTCCGCGATCGTGGTCCCCCGTGGATTGATGAGGGGATGGGTTTCTGAAAACTCTTTAAGAGAGCAGCATGCTATAAGGGCCAACGCGGAGATTGCAATGTTCATCGGTATTGTATTCACTACACCAATATAATTAATTTATCCATTCTGATAAAACAAGCGTAAAATATTGCACTTTCTGTAACACGGCCGGGTAGATTCAGAAAAAGGGTGGGGGATATACATCATGAAAGCCTGGTCGTATTCTGTCTTTCTAATCGCTATCCTGGTACTTTCCTGCGGAAACGGCGCCAGCAATTCGTCGCTGTTGTCCCTGCTATCAGGTTCAGGGGGTTCTGGCGGTGCTGATAGCGCAAATAGCACGGGCGGCGGATCAGGCGGTACCGGGGGATCGGGCTATTTCTACACCACACAGGCCCCGGAGCTTTCGCCTGACCCGAGCAGGTATTCGACCCCCCAGACAATCTCCATGAGCAGCGCCACCGACGGTGCCACCATCATCTACACCCTTGACGGGTCCGACCCCTCGCGAACGAACGGACAGACATACGAGGCACCGGTTGACCTTCCCCTGGGTTCCAAGCTCAAGGCGATCGCCATGAAGAATGGACTGAACGACTCGGAGATCACCGTGGGAGCGTACAACGATCCGAACTGGTTGTTGAAGACCATCGGCGGTTTTGGAAATATAAGCGTTCTCGGGTTGGCGGTTACAACCGATAAAAACGACAATGTCTTCATCGCCGGGGCAAATTTTTTCGGATACGACGAGCAGACCCACTACACACAGTATGTCGACTTCGATCCGGGAAGCGCGAAGGAACGCCGTAACGATGGTGGCGGGTTCGTGGTGAAAATCAATTCCGACGGCACACACGGGTGGATGCGAAGGGTCGGGAGCGGCACCATCAAGGGAATGGTCACGGATTCGAAGGGCAATATCTATGTCACGGGATTTTTCGACAGGTCGGGTAATTTCGATTTCGAACATCATTCATACAACGATCAGTACACGCCAAAAGGCAACAGCGACATATTTATAACGAAGATCAATTCTGACGGCACGTACGGCTGGACAAAGACCTTCGGCGGCACCAGCAGTTACGGCAACGCGGATTGGGCGCGCGCAGTGGCGGTCGATTCGAAGGACAACGTGTACATTACCGGTAATTTCTGGGGCGAGGTGGACTTCAATCCGGGCGAAGGGGTGGATATACACCGGGCATGGTCAACGTGTGGTTATGATCACATGACCGGCGCGTTCGTCACGAAGCTCCACCCTGACGGCTCCTACGGGTGGACCTTGTCCATGACGGCGACCGTCCACAACCAGCAGACTGGCGATGTCCAGGGTTCCGCAGATGCATTTTCCATCGCGCTCGATTCGCGTGACAACATCTACGTCGCGGGTTCCTTCAGCGGAAGCGTGGACTTCGATCCCTATGAGGGCACCGATGTGAAGGTTTCCAATGTCAGTGAGGATATTTTCGTGACCAAGATCAATTCAAACGGCACGTACAGCTGGACAAAGGCCATGGGCAGCACAACGGGAGTCTGTGCCGCGAGGTCCCTGTGCATCGACCGGCGGGACAACGTGTACGTTACCGGCATTTTCATGGGATCCGTGAACTTCAACCGAAGCGGAGGAAACGACACGATAACCTCGTCCCCGAACGGCAATGAGCCGGGGCAGGTCTCGGATTGTTTCATCATGAAGCTCGGGGCTGACGGCGCCTATTACTGGACAAAGGTAATGGCATTGGTGATACCGATGGCGATCACCACTGACCGGTCGAACAATGTTTTCATAACAGGTTATTACAATCTATTTCGGACTGATTTCGATCCTACATCGGGGGTCGACATGCGCGACGCACCGAGCGATTTCGCCGCCAGCAACATGTTCGTCACCAAGCTGGACGCGTGCGCCAGGTACGGTTGGACTGAGATTTTTACTCATAAAAAATCCGTCAATGTTATGAGCCCGAACTATGCGACGGCTATCACCACTGACAGCGCGGGCAGGATCATCGTCGCCGGTACGTTTGCCAGCGATGTGGCATTCGATGCGGGCGGGAAGCTTCTCGCGCACGTGGAGGGAATCACGTATTGCTGTAATGCCTTCCTGCGAAGGATAACACGATAGGGCATTTTGCAGCCATCAACCGGGCAGATATCTGTCCGGTTGATGGTGATATTTTAGAGCACATATTGCTGAAAAAAAATCCAACTTCAACTTGACACGATCGAAGTTTCGTGGCATACACGGACCTTCCACGGCGTGGTTCTATGCCGTGGGTTCACAAAATTACATCCACATACAATTTCAGGAGGATTTCATGAAAAGAGCCACATTATTCGTCGCGCTGTTATGCCTGGCTTCGTTCCTGGCAAGCGGTTGCAAACCCAGCATGAAGAACGAGATTCAATACTGGGACAACGCGAAAAAGGACCTCGCCGAGGCGATCGCCGAATACCCCGCGTTCAAGGACCTGCTCAACGCGAAGATGGCGGAGGCACAGAAGCTCTGGGACGCCGCCGAGAAGGCGACCGGCGAAGACGAAAAGGCCAAGCAGATGAAGGCCGCCAACGAGAAACTGAACGAGCTCCTCGGACAGTTCACCCAGATCAAGACCAAAATCAAGGGAATCGAGGACGCCATTTCCAAACTGAACGCGAAGAAGCTCACCAAGGTCGAGGACATCACCCGCATGAAGGCGATATCTGCGGCCCGAAAGGCCATCGCCGAGGTGAAAGACCTTCTCGCGAAGGCCAAGCCCGAAGCCGAAGAGGACGCGAAGAAGATTACCGGCGACGCGATCTCGAAACTCATCAGCGCACAGGGAGATATCGACCGCGCGATAAAATCGCTCGCGCCCCAGAAATCGTCGTCCCCGCTGAAGAAAAGGAAATAAACTGAATTCATTGTAGATTACCTTCGAAAAGCCCGGGTAGCCCCGGGCTTTTTCTATTATATCCCCCGCTCCTTTCCATGTGTACCTGGAAAATTACGATTGACCGGCGCGCCATAACCGGGCATACGCGACCGTGACCATGAAATATTACGGGAACACGCGGGCCCGCGACCGCAGTGGCGCGTTCACGCACGCCCGCGTTACCGATAGCGTGAGGTAACCATGCCAGGCCTTGCCCGCCGTACAGAGCTTTTCACGGAGTCGGTGATCCGGCGCATGACGCGCATCGCGATCGAACACGGGGCGATCAACCTTTCCCAGGGCTTTCCGGATTTCGACCCGCCGGCGGTACTCGTCGAGGCGGCGCGACGCGCGCTCGACGGCCCCCACCACCAGTACGCCATCACCTGGGGCGCGCCCCGTTTCCGCCAGGCGCTCGCCGCCAAGCTCTCCCGGCACATCGGTATCCCGGTCGACGCGGACCGCAACCTGGTCGTCACCTGCGGGAGCACAGAGGCCATGCTCGCGAGCCTGATGAGCCTGGTCAACCCCGGACAGAAGGTCATTGTGTTCTCCCCGTTCTACGAGAACTACGGCGCCGACACCATCCTCTCCGGCGCGGAGCCGGTGTACGTGTCCCTGCGCCCCCCCGGGTACGGGTTCGATCCCGACGAGCTGCGCGCGGCGTTCCGCCTCGGCGTCCAGGCGATCGTGGTCTGCAACCCGAGCAATCCCAGCGGGAAGGTGTTCACGCGCGAGGAACTGGAGCTGATCCTCTCCCTCGCCGCGGAGCACGACGCGTACGTGGTCACCGACGAGGTGTACGAGCACATCGTGTACCCGCCGCACCGGCATGTGTACGCGGCGTCGCTGCCGGAGGCGGACGGGCGCGTGGTGATGTGCGGATCGCTTTCGAAGACCTATTCCATCACGGGGTGGCGCCTGGGCTACGTGCTGGCTTCGCCGGAGGTGATCGACGCCGTGCGCAAGGTGCACGATTTCCTCACCGTGGGCGCGGCGGCCCCGCTGCAGGAGGCGGCGGTGACCGCGCTCGAGCTGCCGGACAGTTACTACGACGGGCTTCTCGCCGACTATACGCGAAAGCGCGACGTGTTCCTCGGCTACCTCGACCGGACCGGGCTCGGGTACACGCGGCCCCAGGGCGCCTATTACGTGATGGTCGACGCCTCGCCCCTCGGGTTCGGACGCGACGACGAGCTCTGCGAGTGGCTCGCGCGCGAGATCGGGGTCGCGGGCGTGCCCGGCTCCAGCTTCTTCAGGGAACCCGAGCACCGCTACGTGCGATTCCACTTCGCGAAGAAGGAGGAGACGCTGCACGCGGCGGGTGAGCGGCTGCTCCGCCTGCGGGAGTTCGTGAAGCGTTAAGGCGCGGTCCCCTGCGGAGCGGAGGGGGATATTCACGCAGGTTCGAGTTCCACCATGCGGGGGGATATTCAGGTTGACACTTCGCGAAACTTGCGTCAGGCTGAATCGTTTCCCCGGAGGTGCCGCATGAAACGCGCATTTAAAAGAATAATCATCGTCCTGGTAATCGCCCTTACGGCGGGATCGTTCTCGCATGCCGCCGAAGGGGATTTCGGCGTATGCGTCCTCTTCTTCAACGACGTGCACGGCCATCTCGCGCCTTTCACCGTGGAGAAAGACGGCCGCAAGGTGGAGATGGGCGGCATCGCGCGCCTCGCGGGTATGGTGGAACGGATCCGGGGCGAAAACCGGGCGAAGGGGATCCGCACCGTGGTCCTTCTGGCCGGCGATACGCTGCAGGGCACGCCCCTCTCGACGATTTTCCATGGCGCGGCCGACATCGACTGCTACAACCGCATGAAGCTCGATGCCATGGTCGTGGGCAACCACGAGTTCGATTTCGGGCTTGAGAACTTCACGGCATTGAAGACCGCGGCGAAATTCCCCATCATGAGCGCGAATATCTACCTCGCCAGGAACGGGCAGGCGCTCTGCCCGCAGTACGCGGCATTCAACCTCGGCGGGGGAGCCACGCTCGCGGTGGTCGGCGTGACCACGCCCGAGCTCCTGACCACCACCGCCCCGGTGATCGCCGAAAAGGTGAAGGTGAAGGATCCGGTCGAATCGATCGCGCCCCTCGTCGGGCGCCTCAAGACGACGGGCCCGGTACTGGTCCTGTCTCACTGCGGGTGGAAGGTCGATACCGACATAGCCGCGCGCGTACCAGGCATCATCGCGGTCATCGGCGGCCACGACCAGGTCCTCCTTGATCCGCCGAAGGGAACGGGAGGGGCGAAGGTGTTCCAGGCCCTCGAGTGGGGGAAGTACCTGGGACGCATCGACATCGTGGTGGACCGCGTGTCGCGCAGGGCGCGCGTCGACTCCTGGAAGTATATCCCCATCACCCCCGAACTGCGGCCGGACGCGGCGGTGGCGAAAATCGTCGACGACTACACCGCGCGCCTCGGCGCCAGATTCAGGGAGGTGCTCGCCGAAAACAGGTCGCTTCTCGACGGGGAGCGGGACCGCATACGCTACGAGGAGACGAACCTCGGCGATTACGTCGCGGACATCATGCGGCGGGCGTCGCGGGCCGACATCGCGCTCATCAACGCGGGAAGCATCCGCGCGAGCGTGCAGAAGGGAACGGTGACCATGGAGCACGTGTACACGATGATGCCGTACGCGAACGACATCGTCACGGTCACGCTCTCCGGAAGGGAGATCATGGCGGTGCTCGCCAGGGCGGTGAAGGCCACGCGCGAGGAGGAGGACGGCGGGTTCATGCACGTGTCCGGGATGTCCGTGCGCGTGAAAGGCGGGCAGATCGTGTCGGTGAAGGTCGGCGGTGCGCCGCTGGCCGAATGCGCCACCTACCGGGTCGCGGTCACGGATTTCATCGCCTCGGGAGGCGACGGGTACGCCATGCTGAAAGGGAAGACGGTCGTTCGCACCGGCGCGACGCTCCGCGAGGCCATCATCGGCGACCTGAAGGCGCGGCATGCGATCGACGCGAAGACCGACGGAAGGTTTACCAGGGATTGACGGTCAGAATTCCAGGTAGAGCAGGGTCACGTCGTCCTCGAGCGGGTTGTTTCCCGCGAAGGCGACGAGATCGTCGAAGAGCTTGTGGGGGATTTCCCGCTCCTGGATGAGGATCAGCTCGCGGAGCATGCTCCTCAGCCTGGTCTCGGTGTACATGTTGCCGCTTTCGTTTTTCTGCTCGATGATGCCGTCCGTGTAGAAGAGCATGCGGTCCCCCTCGCGGAAGGGCAGCGTCACCTCGCTGAATTCCGGCTTTTTGATGAGGCCCAGGCCGGTCCCCATGCACACGATGTCAATGTAGTCCTGATCGCGGCCGCACCAGAAAAGGGGGTGCGGGTGCCCCCCCTTGGCCAGCGTAATGGTCTTTTCTTCATGATCCAGCACGCAGTAGTAGCAGGTCGCGTACAGGTTTCGGATAACGTTGCTGAAATGGCGGTTCAGGAACTTCATCATGCGCGCGGGCCTGCTCCCGAACTGGTTGAGCGCGAGGGAAAACGCGCTGTGCATGACCCCGGTCACCAGGGCCGCGGTGATGCCGTGCCCCATGATATCGGCGATGATGATGGCGGACCTGGAATCGTCCAGCGCGGTGACTGTCAGAAAATCGCCGCCCACCTGGCTGCACGGACGGTAGATGTAGGAGTGGCGGACCCCGTGGAGAAGGTTCTTTTCGTTGTCGAGTATCTCCGCGTGAATGAAGTAATCCTGCAGCTTGCGCGCCTGGGAAAGATCGCGGTTTATCTCGGCGAGCTCGCTCGTCTTTTCCTTGAGAATGTGCTGGGAAAAGGCCAGGTTCGAAATGTTGTTCCTGAAGCGCGAAAAGGTCTCGCTGAGGCAGTTCTTGTAAAACGAGATCGCGATGTTGTGACGCTTTGAGAGCAGTACGTCGAAGTCGCGCTTTTCCAGCCTGAAGAGCTCCGTTTCCTCCAGAGTCGTCACGGTCGCCGAACGGGGCATGTTGTCTATCAGGGAAAATTCACCGAAGAAGGAGCCAGTGTACAGCACCTGGAGGAAAATCTCCTCCTCGTCCTCCTCGTGTTCCCTGCGAGTCACCTTGACGGTGCCCCTGATGAGGATGCACATCGAGTTGCCGGTGGTCCCCTCCCGTATGATGATCTGGTCGGGCTCGTATTTTTCGATGGCGAGGAGCGGGATGATCGCGAGGTAGTCCTCTTCCTCAAGGCCCTGAAATACGGGGATATTCTTTAAAATGCCGACGATGTCTTTTTCCTGTTGATCCATGCGGAACCGCGCCTGATTGGTTTTACTTGTTGAGGTTGGTGAGCTCTTTCTTCATCGCGCTAAAGCGCTCGAGGTACATCGCGTAGATTTCCAGGACTGTGAGAAACTTCTGTTTGCCGTCGATCATGATCAGACGGCGCGAGGACTTCTTTTTTTTCAGAAGGAGATACACTGCCTCGAGTATGCCAAGGGCCTGGCAGAGGAGCACCGCGATGTCGAAGTAGGTGTAGTGCCTGAACCCGAACCTGGACAGCCCGCCCATCTCGAGCTGGACCGCCTCGTTGTAATCAACGCCGGTGTTCATCTTGCGCTCGTAGTAATAGTCCATGAGAAAAAAATAGGTGGGCTTCATCGCGGCGATGATCTCGGATCCCACCTGATAGAATTTTTCGAGGTTTTTCAACGGCGTCTGTTCGCCTTCGATCTCGCTTTCCAGGATAAAATCCTCTTTCACCAGGTTGACGTTGTTTATCTGGTTTACGAATGAACCCTCGCCGGGATAGTATTTTCTGAACTTGATGCGGTAATCGTCGAACAGGGTGAACATGTCCTGGTAGGACCTGTTTCGCCTCAGAAAATTGATCCATACGCTGCCGAGCCACTTGAGGACCTCGGGCGTCAGCCTGAGCTCGCCCTGCCGCTTCAGATTGTAGATGATATTCGAAAGGAAAAAAAGCACGTAGTTGCTGCCGGAGGACTTGAGATGCTCTTCGCATTCCCTGAGATACTGGGGATGGTTTCTAATATCTTCGACGAGGTTGATGATTTTATCTAGCTTGTCGAGGGGGTACGGCTTGTACGACAGCGATACCATGACCGCCTCGCCGATGTTTTCGAGGGCGCTCTGGATGTTGATAGGTTCAGCCATTGGCATGTCCTTTGGGCACGGGTAACGATTTGTACATTTTTAGCAGCATGCAGTATTATTTTCAATAAAATTATTGGGGGCGGATTAAAAAGAACGGAGATTCCGGCGGATGCGATGTCCGGGCAACGGGAAGAAGGGGATAGTTTTTTATTGACACTTGGCGCGCCGTGAGATATGTGATCAGGACCTCTTCAAGGATAGGCTTATCGATCCGCGATTCGGGTATTAACATGCGATCATGCAGGAGGTTCCCATGGGGGGAGAGTATCAAAAAGCATATGACGAATCCATCAACAATCCGGACAAATTCTGGGATAGGGCTGCCGCTGACATCCACTGGACGAAGAAATACGACAAGGTCCTCGACGATTCGAACAAGCCCTTTTACCGCTGGTTTACCGGCGGGGAGCTGAATACCTGTTACAATGCGCTCGACCTGCACGTGGAAAAAGGCAGGGCGGACCAGGCCGCGCTCATTTACGACAGCCCTGTAACGGGGACCGTGGAAAAGTATACCTATCGCGAACTCAGGGACATGGTCGCGCAGTTTGCCGGGGCGATGGCCGCCCAGGGGATCAAGAAGGGCGATCGCGTTATCGTGTACATGCCGATGATTCCCCAGGCGCTCGTGGCGGTGCTTGCGTGCGCGCGCATCGGCGCAATCCATTCCGTGGTGTTCGGCGGCTTCGCACCGAACGAGCTCGCCATCAGGATCGATGACGCGAAGCCGCGGATGATCGTTTCCGCATCCTGCGGCATCGAGGGGAAGAAGAACATTGAATACAAGCCGCTCCTGGACCGCGCCATCGAAACGGCGTCGCACAAACCGGAGAAATGCATAATCTACCAGAGGCCACAGGCGAAGGCTGCGCTCATAGCCGGGCGCGATCTCGACTGGAACGAAGCCGTCGCGGGGGCCAAGCCAGCAGACTGCGTCACGGTAAAGGCAACCGACCCGCTCTATATAATTTATACCTCCGGCAGCACCGGCATACCCAAGGGTGTCGTCCGCGATCACGGCGGTCACGCGGTCGCCCTTAAATGGAGCATGAAGCATATCTACGGTATGAAGCCCGGCGAGGTCTGGTGGGCGGCCTCCGATGTCGGCTGGGTCGTCGGCCATTCGTATATTATCTACGCGCCGCTCCTGTACGGCTGCACGACCATAGTCTACGAGGGCAAGCCAGTCGGCACACCCGACCCCGGCGCGTTCTGGAGGGTCATCTCGCAGCACGGCGTGAGCACCATGTTCACCGCCCCCACCGCGTTCCGCGCGATCAAGAAGGAGGACCCGAACGGGGATTACTTCAAGAAATACGACCTTTCGAAGTTTCGCGCGATCTTTCTCGCGGGCGAGCGTCTCGACCCCGATACCTACCACTGGGCGAGCGACCTGCTGAAAAAGCCGGTCGTCGACCACTGGTGGCAGACGGAAACCGGATGGCCGATAGCGTCCAACTTCCTCGGCCTTGAACAGTTTCCCATCAAGGCGGGCTCCCCGACCAAGGCGGTCCCGGGCTTCCAGGTGGGGATCATCGACGCTGACGGGAAGCCCATGCCCGCGGGCAAGGAGGGTCTGGTCGTCGTCAAGCTGCCGCTCCCGCCGTGCACGCTTCCCACGCTGTGGCAGAACGACCAGAAGTTCAAGGAATCGTACACCGATCCCTTTCCCGGTTATTACTTCACCGGTGACGGCGGCTACATCGACCCCGACGGTTACATCTACATCATGGGACGCGTCGACGACGTCATCAATGTGGCCGGCCACCGGCTCTCCACCGGGGCCATGGAGGAGGTCATCGCGCACCATCCCGACGTGGCGGAGTGCGCGGTCATCGGAGTCGAGGACGATTTCAAGGGCCAGCTTCCCATGGGTTTCGTGGTCCTGAAAGCGGGAGTCACGAAGGACGGGAAGGCAATCATCGACGAGCTGGTGAAAATGGTCCGTGACCAGATAGGGGCCGTGGCCGTGTTCAAGCAGGCCATGATCGTCAAGCGGCTGCCCAAGACGCGGTCCGGCAAGATACTCAGGGCCACCATGCGAAAGATAGCGGACGGGCAGGAGTACTCGGTCCCGTCGACGATCGACGATCCCGCGATACTCGGGGAAATAGAGGGATACCTGAAGGAAGCGGGTTACGCGAAGAAAAAGTAATACGCGATCATGACGCAGAGATTCGGCGCGCGCGGGCAAATCCCGCGCGCGCTTGTTATTCGAGCATTTTAAGCTCCGCGTCCCTCAGCCCCACCAGCACGCTCGATCCGCTGCCATCGACGGCCAGTTCCCCGTACGCGGCTTTCTCGAACGCGGACGCGCGCCCTTCCTGGAAAAAGAAGGACTCGGCGCCGAATCGTATCTGCCCGTCGACGTTCTTGTAGCGTAGGAGCCTTTCGCCTGGAGCGAGCGTATCCCCCTCGCTCCAGGGACGCACCTTCGTCGCGATGCCGTCGGCATCTACCTCGATCGCCGCGAGCCCGCTTCTCCGCCATGGCACGCCCTTCTGGGTGACAAGCTTGCCCGCGAGGTCGATGGAAAGGGCGTATCGGAGGGCCATGTAGTCCCCCTGGATGAGGGAGCGCGGGTCCACCGGCGCGAGTTTCATGAACACACGGTCGCCCCGCGCCAGGAGGCGCTCTTTCTGGATGACGATACCCGCGAGGACCGCAATCACGACTGCCGTAGAAACGGCCAGGACGATTACCCGCGCCTTCATTTTGCATCACCTCCGCGGAATTTAACGAGCGCGGCCCAGGCCGCGACGAGCAGGGCCCCGCTCCCCATGAGTATGTACGACTTGACCAGGAGGGTCAGGGAGAGATTGTAGTAGAACATTATGATATACCCGCCGAGGCACAGACCCGCCATGGCGGTCACGATCCTGTTGCCGCGGAAAAAGCCGAGCGCGGTCACGTAGAGCGCGACGATCAGCCCCGGCGAGTTCCACGAGATCGCGGCGAAGCCGGCGGTCAGCAGGGCGCCCGCGATGAAGGCGGGGCTCGCAATCCCCCTGCCGAACGAGGAGAGCATTTTCATCTGGGCGGCGACGAAAACGATCGCCACTCCCGCGGTCGCCGGGTACCACGTGTGCATCCCTTTCGGCAGGAAATTGTGGGTCGACAGCGCGGGGAGCGCGAGAAGTGAAAAGGTAAGCCCGTAGGAAAGGGCCCGGGAGACCGGAGCCCACGGGGCCGCGGCGAAATCCGGCTCGTATATCCACATCACGAACACGATCATCGCCAGCAGCATGATGAGGAAGGAGGGACCGCCCGCCCACCTGACATCGTACATGAGCACGAGGATCGATATGACCGCGGCCTGGATCGCCATGAAGCGCATGGGCGCATACCGGTATGCCGCGATGACCGCGATGTTCAGCGCCAGGGAAAACACGCATGTTTTTGCAGTGGAATGTACGATATCCCCGAAAAAATACGTGGCGATCGCGAGGCCCGCGAGCCCCAGGGACAGAGCGAACTGCTGGACGAAGATCCTCCCGCTGAGGAGATTGTTCAGCGCGGCGGACGCGACGACCAGGAAGAGGCCGATGAGCATGCCCGCCGTTTCCATGTTCCTGTCGAAGAATATTCCCGCCGAAGCGAGGAACGAGATCGAAGCGAACCAGCCGCTCAGGCCGATCAGCGCCTTCACGTACCACGCGGACGCGGCATCGTCCGCGGCGAGCTCGGAGGCGATTATCTTTTCGACCTCGTCGCGGTCGAAGAAGGACAGGAGGATTTCATCAATCGTTTTCAATCTGCGCCTCCCGCGACCAGGCGTCGCTTATTTTCCGTATGGCGAACACGGCCCCGAGCGCCAGCGCCGCGATGACGAGCCCCGTCGACAGCCAGGCGAAATATCCGTCGAACCTGAGTCGCAGGTTGATCGTTTTTATGTAGAGGCACGTGCCGTACACGACGAGCGAGAACATGCCGACCGCGAGAACGTAGCGGTCCCGCGACCTTCGGAGCAGGATAACCAGGGCCCCGGCGAAGGCCGCGAATACCAGGAGCGAGAAGCCCGGGAAGAAATCGAATTCAAGCGCCGTTTTAAATTCCATGATATAGACGCTCACCGACAAGACCATGGTCCCGATCCCGGCAGTGGCAACGACCCGCGTGAACCACTGCGGCCGGAGCCATTCGGCTCCCCTGAGCCTGAAAATCTCGAACACGATATATGCCGCTGCGTTGACTGCCGCGAGGAGCGCGAACGCGCGAATGAGTCCCGCGTCGCCGCGGGCGTGGAGCTGGATCATGGCAAGGGCCGCGCCGGTCTCGGCAACGGTCAGGGAAAGCAGCCATTGGGGAGGGAATAGGCCCGCCGCGGTCCAGCCCGCGATGAGGGCCGCCCATGCCGCGAAGAGCTCCCATGCGTCCGCCCCGGTCTGGTATATCTGTCCGTACACCGCCAGGAACACGCCGGTCATGACCGAGGCTGCCATCCAGGCGAGCCTGCCGGGGAGTGATTCGCGGCGAAACAGGAATCCCGCGCCTGCCGCCATGACGATGACCGCGGCGATCGATCCGAGCTTCATGAACTTGTGGATGACCTGCCAGTTGAAGGCGAAGAAAAATACCACCCCGGCCAGGAAAAATGAAACACCCATGGAGAGCAGGAAGATTTTCGCGAATTTCAGCCAGAGACCGGCGTCCGGTATGATGCCGGCCTGAGCGAGCGCCTCCTCGACCTGCCTGTTGTTAAGCACCCCCCTTTCCGCGAGACGGAGGATAACGTTTCTTCCAGCCTGGATGTTTTTTCCCGGGTCCATTATCCGCTCCCCATTCGTTTTTTTGGGAAGGATCACATAAAAGTGGTATAAAGCAAGACAAAAATTAGAGCGGGGGGCCGGAAAAAAATATAATTGACGCATTCCGGGCAAGTAACTACAGTAAGTTGAGTCAACAGGCGGTTTTACCGGTG
Source organism: uncultured Leptospirales bacterium (assembly GCA_964423905.1). Lineage (GTDB taxonomy): Bacteria > Spirochaetota > UBA4802 > UBA4802 > UBA5550 > CAYRGX01. The sequence continues at coordinate 30,748 of CAYRGX010000013.1, forward strand.
ATCGATCTACTGACATACCAGACTGAAAACATCGTCATCATCTCGAAGAGGGCCGGTGGACTCATTACGTTTCCCGATTCCCATAACTTCACCATCATCGAGACCCCGGACGTTCACGAGAAGATCAACAGCATGATCACCGTGGATAAGGCCACGCCCATCCTCTCGGTCATATTCCTCATGAGCGACGAATACCGGGATTGCACCAAGCTCCTCTCGGTGCTGCCGTTTTCGGAAATAACCTACCAGATCGTCATATTCGGGAAGGGGGAGGACGTCGCCGATTACTATTTCGAGGACCTGAGGAACATCTCGGAATACCGCGTCACCGCCCTTTCGGCGGACGAGTTCACGTTCATCGTCCGGAAGGCCTTCTCCGTGGTGAACGACAACTTCATCACGCGGGCCATGCAGGAGAGCTACCTGACGCGCCTGATGGACATGCGCCAGGACCAGGACGACCTCATCAAGATAGGCCGCTCCCTCTCGCTGGAGAAAAACCCCGAGAGACTGCTTCGCCAGATCCTTTTCCTGAGCAAGCGCATCACCGGCGCGGACGCGGGCAGCATCTACCTGGTGGAGGACGACGAGGATGGGAAGAAGCGCCTCAGGTTCAAGTATTCCCACACCTTTTCCCGCGAAATCCCCCTCGAGGAGTTCGTGATGCCGATGGACAAGAAGTCCATCTCGGGATACGTCGCGGTCACGGGCGAGGTCCTCAATATCCCCAACGCCTACAACCTCCCGACGGACGCTCCCTATTCGTTCAACACGAGCTTCGACCGCACGCACAGCTACCAGAGCCGTTCCATGCTGGTGGTCCCCATGCGCAACCACGTGGACGCCATCATCGGGGTCATCCAGCTGATCAACAGCAAGGAGAACGTGGACAACAGGATCGAGTACGACGGCGAGGACGAGGCCTTCTCCATCGTACTCAAGGAACCGGAGGATTTCGACAATTACGTGGTGACCTTCGACCAGAAATACGACAGCCTCATGGAGGCGGTCGCCGGCCAGGCCGCCATCGCCATAGAAAACAACCGCATGATAGCGCAGATCCAGCGCCAGTTCGAGGAGTTCGTCAAGGCGTCCGTCACCGCGATCGAATCGCGCGATCCCGCGACCTCGGGCCACTCCTTTCGCGTCGCCGAGATCTGCAAGTCCATGGCGGAGGCCGTCAACGTCGTGCACGAGGGATATCTGGCGCAGTTCAAGTTCAACGAGAGCGAGATCAAGGAGATCGAGCTCGCCGCGCTGCTGCACGATTTCGGCAAGGTCTACATCGACCTGTCGGTGTTCATGAAGGCAAAGAAGCTGTTCCCGCGCGACCTCGAGAACCTGAACCTCAGGCTGGACTACCTGTATCGCTTCACCGAGCTGGAATACTCGGCGCGGCAGCTCGGCCTCCTGGAGCGTTCGGCGAAGGAGGACGATTTGCAGAAGAAGCTTGACGACCTTCTCGGCGCGAGGTTGCGCCGGCTCAACCGCATACACGAGATCAAGAGCAAGCTCATCCAGATGAACGAGCCCGCGGTCACCGACGAGGACCCGGAGGAGGTGCTCCGGAAGATCATCGCCGACATGGAGGAGCTCGAGTGCCGTACCGTTGAAGGCGACCACATGGACATTCTCACGGGGCGCGACATCACCAACCTGTCGATCAGGCGGGGGAGCCTCAATCCGGACGAGCGCCGGGAGATCGAGAGCCACGTGGTGCACACCTATAATTTCGTGAGCCGCATACCGTGGCCGCCCGAGTACCGGAACATCCCGGAGATCGCGCTCAGGCACCACGAGAAGATCAACGGAACAGGATACCCCGGGGGCCTCAAGGGGCGCGAGAGCACCATGCTCCAGGCCCGCATCATGTCCATCGCCGACGTGTACGACGCGCTCGCGGCAAGCGACCGCCCGTACAAGAAAGCCCTGCCCACGGAGAGGGTGCTGAAGATACTGAAAGAAGAAGCCGATCGCGGGGTGCTCGATCCCGACCTTGTGAGCCTCTTCATAGATAAAAAGATATATCTCGCCTCGTCCGGGATCCAGTCCGGCGAGGAATCGCCACCACAGGAGACCGGCAGTGCGCGCTAAGCCCCTCAGGGACGCGGTGTTCATCATCGTGTCCGCCTCGGCAATCGCGATCCTCCTGAACACGGTGCATCCCCGCGGGTTCGACCTCGTGAAAAAGACCGCGCCTGGATTCGACCTTATGGTAAGCATATCGCCGGCCGAGGCCAGGATCAAGCATGTGCGCGGGGACGCGGTGTTCCTGGACGCCCGCGACGAGGCTGAGTTCCGCGCCTCGAAAATCGCGGGCGCCCGGAACGTCCCCGCCACGCTGGTCAGGCTGCCGAATTTCAACTCGAGCGGCAGGGACCTGGTGATTTACTGCGGCGAGGAGTCGTGCGGCGCCTCGGAGCTCCTCGCGGGCAGGATCATCGAGGCCGGGTACAGGCGCCACATCTACATCATAAAGGGCGGGCTCCCCGCCTGGGAAAGCGCCGGCTACCCGGTGAAGCGTGCGAAGGCGGCGGGTGGAGGCCCCCGGTGAGGGATGCGATCCTCAGGGCGGTATCGTTCCTGCGCGGCGATTACGCGATCGCCGCGCTCAGAATATTCACGGGCGCGCTCCTGCTGTTCGCGGGCATCTTCAAGGTTTTCGATCCGCAATCCTTCGCGCTGATCGTCGCGAAGTACAGGCTCCTCCCCGCGGGATTCGTTCCCCTGGCCGCGCTCGTGGTGCCGTGGGTCGAAGTCGTCTGCGGCCTCTTTCTCGTCGCCGGTTACCGTACCAGGGGCGCCGCCCTGGTCTCGCTCTGCCTCATGGCGGCCTTCGCGGTGGGAATATCCGTCAACTACGCGCGCGGGGAAAGCTTCGACTGCGGGTGCTTCGAGCTCGACCGACTCGGCATGGCTTTCGACGAAACCATCGGGCCGTGGGCCATAGCGCGCGACCTGGCGCTGATGGCCGGGTTCTTCATTCTGTACAGGGTCAGGTCGCACGCGCTTTCGGTCGACTGCCGCGTCGAGAAGGACCGGTAGCGTCCGTCATTCATCCGGAAGGGGATATATCCCCGCGTTTGTGCACCCGCCGTCAGTTTCGCATACCCTCGATGCGCGCCTCGGGAAACACGATCCTGAAATCGTCGAGACCGATCGCGGCCAGGGGACGAACGGACGAGATGTCCGGGAAGAACGCGGGGGCGGCCGACATCTCCCGGATTCGCGCGAGGCGGGCCCTGCCCCGGCCCGAAAACGCGGTACGGAAAAGGTTGCCGTCAAGCTTTTGCGCGAGCGGCATAGGGAATAGGGCGTTGCTGACCGGGAAGCGGGGGCCGAAGGTCTCGATATCGGTAAAAAAAATTACAGACGGCCCCTTTGTCACCGTGACCCTGCGCCGTCCCTCTCCCGCGGGCTCGAAACGGAAGTCGGCCAGCTCCTTGGGTATGCCCCAGTTTCTCCTGCCGTTGATCACGCTCGCCTCGCTGGAAACGTATATCTTCGCGATGGAATGCGCTCTTTCATTTCCGAAGGGAAACCTGCCCGGGATCACGAGCAACTCGCCGTACGGCCCCGCGGCCGATTTCGAGTAGTCGGCGATGATCACGGTGCCGAGGCCGCTGAACCGGTTGCCGGAAGCTCCCGGGGCGGTGAAGTGGCGCGCGCCCGCCATCGATTTCGGGAATTTATAGAGGAAGACATATCCATATCCCTCGAGGGTCCATGGTGCCGGATGGTATTGTGTCATGTTGTTTCTCGCAGTCTAAATTAGTTGCAATATGCAAGTAAATTACTCAACACGCCCGTATCCGGCAATAAAAAAGCACACAATCCAAAAAAAAGTTGCGAAATGCAAGTATATGGATATGCTGGCCGCATGATTGATACGGTATCGCAATTGAACGACAGGGAGGCCGTGAAAGAGCTCCTGTTCCGGCTCCTGCGGTCGCTCTATCTTTTCGAGCGCCTTGAAGTGGAGAATTTCGGCCTCACCTTTCAGCAAATATATCTTTTGAAATATCTCCGGCGCGGCTCGCCCGCGCCCTTTGCCGAGATAGCGCGGGAACTGCGCCTCAAGCCCTTCGGCGTGACGAGGCTCCTCGACGGACTCGAGGACAAGGGGCTGGTCGCGCGGAGCGCGGGCGACGCGGACCGGCGGTCGCGCACGGTCGACATCACGGAAGGCGGGCTCGAGCTCGTGCGTCGCATCGAGGACAACGCCTTCGATATCGTCGGGCAGAACCTGTCCGACATGACCGGGAGCGATATCGACGCGGTGCTCCGGGTCGTGCGCGACCTGGAGCGCCTGCTTTCGGTCGGCGACGCGGGGCGGGACATTCAGGACAGGACGGACATGCGATGAAACTCGAAGGGAAAAGAATCATACTGACCGGCGCCGCCTCGGGCATCGGGCGCGGCGTCCTTGATCTGCTCGCGAAGATCGATTGCGCGGTCGTCGCCGTGGACCTTGCGACTGAGGGCATTGCGACTGCGAAGAACGTGACGCCGTACGCCTGCGACCTCTCGCAGAAGAAGAACGTGGACGCGCTCTTTGAATTCGCGTTGAAAACCATGGGGGGCGTGGACGTGTTCATCGCCAACGCCGGGTTCGCCTACTACGAGGAGATCGAAAGGGCCGACTGGGACCGCCTGGAGCGAATATACCGCGTGAACGCGCTCTCGCCGATCTACGCCGCGGAAAAGATGAAGGAACTGAACCGCGACAGGGCCTACAGCGTGGTGGTCACCTCGAGCGCCATGGCCTTTCTTTCCCTGCCGGGCTACGCCATCTACTCGGGCACCAAGGCCGCCGTCCGCGGCTTCGCCGACGCCTACCGATACGAGCTGAAAAAGGGACAGCGCCTGCAGGTTGTCTTTCCCATCGCCACCCGCACGAACTTTTTCCGGGAGGCGGGCGGGAGCCCGGTGCCGTTCCCGAGCATGGGCGTGGAACGGGTGGCGCGCTCAATCGTGCGGGGCATCGAGCGCGGCCGCAATTCCATCCACCCGTCGATCCTGTTCCGCACCATGCTCGCGGTGCATCGCGTGTTTCCAGCGGCGCTCGCGCTCGAGCGCTGGATCGAGTACCGCCGGTTCAGGAGCTGGCTCAGCGCGAAGCGCGGGTAGGGGGATATGCGCGCACTGGGAGGAACATTCTAATGCGACATAATATTGTCCTTGACAACCGGGCCCATATCCCCCACCATCCGTATCTGGAAAAGACCCTATAGCCGGGCATATTCTGACTTTCGGAATTGAATCGCATGTCGCAGAAACGCTGGTACATCGTCCTGAGCGCGCCCTCGCCGCGGTGAAGGCCCACCGCTTCGAGCTCGACGCGGACGCCGACGGCCTCGCGCGCATGCGCGAATTCCTCGTCGGGCGCAGGGAGGGGATGCTCCGCCTGCTGGAAAACCCGAACCTGCTGGAGCACGAGTCCTTCACGGACCTCCTGTGGGCCGTGTTCCACCTCACCGACGAGCTGCTGCACAGGGACGACCTCGGGAACATGCCAGACTCCGACAGGGCCCACCTCAGGGGGGACGCGGTCCGCGCCGCAAGGCTCTTGTACGGCCAGTGGCTGGGATACATGTTCCACCTTAAGAAGAACTATCCCTATCTCTTTTCCCTGGCGGTCCGGATGAATCCGTTCGACCCGGACCGGGGACCGGTCGTGAAAACGTGAAAAATGCGTTATGTCGCATAAAATCGCTCAAGCCGCGCCATGCACGGGCCGATACAGTCAGCGGGGGGAATCCGGGTTTCCGTACCGGGAGGAGCTAGCCATGAACCGGGAATATGTCCAAATAATGAAAAAAATGTCCGCGATCGTCCTGGCCGCGTGCCTTGTGCTCGCGACGGCAGCGGCGCGCGCCGCGGAGGACGCGGCCGCGGGCGGCGAGCGGAGCCTCGACGCGATGTCCGACGACCTCAAGTTCCAGAACGGCGCGCAGTTTTACCGCCTGAAGCTCTACGACAAGGCCCTCCAGGAGTTCGCGGAATACCTGGAAATCTACCACAACGGCGCGCACCGGGGGGAAGCGCTGATGCGCATGGGGGATATCCACTTTTCGCGGATGCACTACCTCAAGTCCCTGAAGTACTACCAGGCCATCTACGAGGAGTTGGGCGGTACCGATATCGGCATCGAGGCCATGTACAAGTCCGGGATATGCCAGAAGAACATGGGCTACGAGAACAAGGCCATTGAAGTGTTCAAGGCCATCGCGGAAACCTACGGGGAGACCGTGTTCGGCCAACAGGCGAAGACCCAGCTTGACGCGCTTGGAATCCTCAAGGATGAACAAAATTAACGAAAATAATTTGACAAAATTCGTATAAAACCAGTTAGTGCCATCTTGCCGCCGGTTTTATCCGGTCCCCGTCGTGGGTTCATCACGGTCAAGCATCGTCGTGGTAATCAATCTCAAAGCCATATTCTGAAGCATTCCGTGACATATTAGCAGTGAGGGAATACATATGCCATTACGCAAGGTTAGAAACATCGGTATCGCCGCGCACATCGACGCGGGAAAGACGACCGTCACGGAGAGGGTGCTGTTTTTCACCGGCACCACCAGGAAAATGGGCGAGGTGCATGACGGCCAGGCCACCATGGACTTCATGAAGCAGGAGCAGGAGCGGGGCATCACCATCGCTTCCGCCGCGATCTCGTGCACCTGGAACGACCATGGCGTGAACATTATCGACACGCCGGGCCACGTGGATTTCACCGTCGAGGTGGAGCGTTCGCTCCGCGTCATCGACGGCATGGTGGCCGTGTTCTGCGCCGTCGCCGGGGTCGAGCCCCAGTCCGAGACCGTGTGGAACCAGGCCGACCGCTACCGCGTGCCCAGGATCGCGTTCGTGAACAAGATGGACCGCGTGGGGGCCGATTTCTTCGAGGTGGTCAGCCAGCTTGACAAGTACCTCGACGCCAACCCCGTACCCTTCCAGGTTCCCATCGGCGTTGAAGACGCCTTCCAGGGTTCGGTCGACATCATAGAGGGCAAGGCCATGAGCTATGAGGACATGGAGGTGAAGATATCCGAAATCCCCGCGGACTTGAAGGGGAAATGCGCCGAGGCCAGGACATACCTGATCGAGAAGCTCGCCGATTACAACGACGAGATAGCCGAGTTGTACCTCCAGGGGAAGGAAATCCCCATGGACCTGTTGAAAAGCGCGGCCCGGGAAGCCACAATCAAGATGCTCATCACGCCGGTGTTCTGCGGCTCCGCATACAAGAACAAGGGCGTCCATGCCATGCTCGACGCGGTCATCGATTACCTTCCCTCCCCGGTGGACATCGGGGCGGTCGTGGGCATTGACGTCAACGATCCGGAAAAATCGCACACACGCCATCCCTCGCCGAAGGATCCATTCGCGGCGCTCGCCTTCAAGCTGATCCACGATCCCTACGTGGGACAGCAGACGTTTATCAGGATATACTCCGGCGAGCTGAAAAGCGGCATGCAGGTGCTGAACTCGACCAAGGACAAGACGGAGCGCATAGGCCGCATCCTCAGGATTCACGCGAAGGAGCGCGAGGAGATCGAATCGGCCGGTCCCGGCGACATCGTCGCGCTCATCGGCATGAAGTATACCAAGACCGGGGACACCCTCTGCGACACGGGTCATCCCCTGTACCTGGAATCCATATTCATCCCCCCGACGGTCATCGAGCTGAAAATCACCCCGCCCTCCCGCAAGGAGGAGGAGAAGCTCGGCACCGCCCTGCGCAAGCTCTCGATGGAAGACCCCTCGTTCAACGTGCGTTTCGACGACGAGACCAACGAGACTATCATCTCCGGGATGGGTGAGCTGCACCTCGAGATCATCATCGACCGGCTGAAGCACGAATTCGGCGTCGAGGCCCAGGTGGGAGAACCCTCGGTCGCGTTCAGGGAAACCATCACCGTGGCCGCCGAGGCAGATTACCGCCACGTGAAGCAGACCGGAGGACGCGGGCAGTTCGCCCACACGGTGATGCGCCTGGAGCCCAACGACGGCAAGGGTTTCGAGTTCGTAGACATGATCAAGGGCGGGGTCATCCCCATGGAGTATATCCCCTCCGTGAAGAAGGGCATCGAGGCCACCATGGACAACGGCATCCTTGCCGAGTGCCCGATCGTCGACGTCAAGGTGGTCCTGCTCGACGGCTCCTTCCACGAGGTCGACTCCTCAGACATGGCCTTCCGCACATGCGCGTCCATCTGCTTCAAGAACGCGTTCATGAAGGCGACGCCGATATTGCTCGAGCCCCTGATGAAGATAGAAATCAACACGCCCGACGACTACATCGGCGATATCGTGGGGGACCTCAACAGGAGGAGGGGCAAGATCGAGTCGATGCGGCGCTACCGCAAGGGATCCCAGAAGCTCAACGGCTTCGTTCCCCTCATGGAGATGTTCGGATACGCGACGCAGCTCAGGAACGTTTCGAGCGGCCGGGCCAACTATTCGATGGAGTTTTTCAAGTACGTCCCGCTGAACAAGGACGTCCAGGCGAAGGTACTGAAGGAAAGGGACCAGAAGAAAAAGGAAAAGGCGAGCTGAGTCCGGCTCAATCCTTCATTATCGCGCGCATCCGCGCGACCCAGTCGCTCTCGCGGCCCTCTTCCTGGCTGATGAAATCCACGAGCTTCTGGATGCGCCTGCAGGTGTCGGGCGACAGGTCGTGCTCGACGCGGCAGGCCTCGTCGCCGGCGCGGTCCCCGGCGAGGCAGAGCACGTTTTCGAAGAAGGTGCGTATGCACGAATGCCGGCTGAACACGTCGTCGGCGATTTCCAGCCCCCTCTCGGTGAGTTCCACATACCCGTATTTCTCGTAGCGTATCAGGTTCATGTCCCTGAGCTTGTTGAGCGCGGCCGTGACGCTCGGCATGGTGATGTCGAGCTCGCGCGCGATATCCTTCACTCGCACCACGCGGTTCTTGCGGGAGATGACCACGATCGCTTCCATGTAGTCCTCCATGTTGGAGGAAAGCCCCGTGTCGGTGAGTTGCTTCTTGATGGAGGTCATTTCAGTTCTCGAGCTTGAAGTGATTTTTTTCCAGCCGCTGGAGGTCCTTCGAGACCCTCTCCCTGAGCGGGGATTTGCTGAACCGCTCGTCTTCGCCCTGCGCCTTTTTCAGAAAGATCCGGTACACGCGCCGCGCCGACTCGATGTCCCTGAGCACGGGGTCGGTTTCGTATATCTTTCCCATGAGATAGTACGCGTCGTCCACGGTTTCCTTCTGTCCATAGTCCTTGATGAGCCTGACCGCGGCGTCGAGGGCCTGCTGCCCCCGGTGCTGCGCGTGCAGTATGCGGGCCGAGGCCAGCAGGGCGATGTTCGCCAGCGGGTCTTCGGGGTACTGGGAGTAGAGGCGCTGGAAATTGTCCAGTGCGTTGACCGGATCGCCCTTGAGCTGGAAGCTCTCCCCCTTGAGGTACAGGGCCTGGCGGAATTCGCCGGAGTCCGGTTTTACGGACGAGAGCTCCCGGATGGCCTCGTCGTGCTTGTATTGCCGGTTGAGGATCCGCGCCGAGAGGACCCGTGACTGGTCTGCGAAGGCGCTCTGGGGGAACTTCGTCTTCAATTCGCCGATTTTCTGGAGGGCGCCGTCGTAGAACCCGCCGTTGTACAGGTCGAACGCGGATTTGAAGAGCATCTGCTCTTCCACGTTGGTCTTGAACGAAGCCGTATCTTTCTGCTTTTTCTGGTCCCGGGCGTCCCTGTCTGCCGGGGTTTTTTTACCGGAAGTCTCACGCCCTTTTCCATCGGCCGGGGCCTTCCTGTCCGGGGCCTCCTCGAGGATGCTGTCGATGACCTTGCGGGTTTCCTTGTAGTCGCGCGTCGCACCGTACGCCCCCGCGGCGATGATGAGGGATATGAACAGCGAGAGATATTTCATTTATCGGCGCCCTTGAGATCATGGTACATGACGCCGGGCTCCTTCTGTTTTCCCCGGTAAAGCTGTTTTTTCCTGCGGAGGCTTTCCGAATCGGTATTCTCGCCCTTTCCCGAGTCCCTGACGCCCTTTTCCGGCGCGGGCATCTTCATGTCGCCATCGTCGTCGATTTTCTTTTCATCGGGTTCGTCCTCTGCGGCCGAGCGCGCTCCCCACTTCTTCCCGAGGGGCTTCACGTCGGATTCGGGAACCCTGCGCGAAACATACTCGCCCTCGACGGGCGAGTCGTTGACGTCGATGTCGACGGCCGCCCTGCGGCGCTTGTCCCGTTCCATTTCAAACGGCTCGAGCCTGGACTCGGCATTGAGTCCCTCGCGGGACTTGAATCTGGTCTTGTCGGGGTTACCCGCCTTGAGCTCGTTGATGATATCGCCTTCGAGCATTTCATTGAAGCGGCCCTCTTCGCTCCCTCGCTCCTTACTGATGGAAAAGACGTCGTCGGTCGAGCCGATTATCGGGGGGCTCTTTATCTTGGCCGATTCGCGGCCCTTGATGCCCCCGATGATGATGGCGGTGACGGTCAGGCAGAATATCACGAAATAAAATGCATTCTTGATGGACCCCTGGGTTTTTTTATCCATTCCGTCGATGATGCCATCAATGGAACGAATGAATTTATTGAAAATATTCATCGGATTTTTACCTGTCAGCCAATCCCTGATATAATATAATTTCCGGGGTGAATTTATGCAATAAAAAAAGAACGGTTCTCACTGCAGGGCCGATTTCCTGTCTATGATGAATATCACCCTGCAGCGCCTGAGGTTGTCCCTGGTCGCCTTCGCGGCCAGGATTTTCCGCATGTCCCTGCGGGAGAGGACCGGTCCGCCCTTGACGCTTCGGAGCGCGACCGTGAAATAGGGGTGCGCTCCGGCCCTGGGGTTCTTCATCGCCTCGGCCTCGTTGCGGGCATACGCGACGATCCCCTGGTCGGCCAGGTGCCTGATGTCCACGTACTGGCGGCCGTAGATCTCGAGGCCGTCCTCGTTGAAGATCGAGGGCAGGATCATTGGCTCGACGCCGATTCCCCTGGCATCGACGATAAGGCCGGTGTAATCGGTGGAGAGGGGAACTTCGGCCTGTACGGGGAAGCGTCGCTTCGGGTACATCATGGCAAGGGCAGGCACCAGTGACGATATTTTCAGCGTCAGGGTGCAGCCGGAGCCCCGGTGCCCGGCCGGGAAGCTGCGCGTTCTAACGCGTGTCCGGAGAATGGCGTCCAGCCGCTGGCGGGTGTCCTCGTTTTGCTCGATCAGGTCGGTGAGCATGGTCTCTCCGTCGACGCGAATCCTGCCGATCTGCTGCGTCATCTTCTGGAGTGCGGACTCCCGCGCGGTATCGTAGGCGTTCATGCGGGCCCTGGTTATGGTCACCGGTTCGCCCGTTTCATCCAGGGGCGAACCCTGATCGCCGACGCGCGCGCTTGACCGCGCGCTCGCCACGATGGTCCCCCTGACCCAGTCCACGGCATCAAGTGCGTCCCCGGGCGCCCCGGTTGAGGCGAGGGGGATAATGCATACGAGTAAGGCGAGCGTTCGTTTCATGACGGTCCGGCGGTATTATTACAGGTTTTACGGTGCGGGGATATCGTTTGCCCGCCCATTACAGTATCGGCCGGAAAGTGCCCGGGAAATAGAAAAATCAGGCCCTTTCAAGCCCCGCGAGCGCGCGGGTGGCGAGCGACACGATTTCGTGGGAGGCTTTCTCGATTTCCCCGAGCATCACCCGTTCGTCGCCGCCGGTGCCGCCGTAGCGGGCGCTGAAGGTCCGCGCCTTCCTCAGGAGCGGATGGTAAAGCGGCGAAAGGGGAGAGTTCTCGATCGCCTCGAGGAGCGCGGCCGCGGGCTCGCCGGACGCGGCGCGCGAACCGATTTCCCCGGCCACGGGGAGCGCTTCCCTGAGCGCGGCGACCAGGCGCCGCGGCGATTCGTGTGCGGGTGCCCCGAGCGCGGCCGCGATGATCTGCGACGGGGTCTCCCGGAGCGGGGGAAGCCCGTCGGCGACCTGCCGGAGGGTCTTCTCGATTGTCCCTGCGATCCTGGCGCCCCCCTCGGTGGCGTTGATGACCGGGAACGATACCTTCGCGACGGCGTCCATGAACCAGCCCCGGTAAAGATCGAACACGAAATCCGAGATGACCAGCGGGTCGGGCCCCACGCTCTCCACGAACTTTATTTTTCTGAGGCGTATGACCTTCTGGTTGATCGTCTCGAGGTTCTCGAACCGGTCGATCCGCGGCAGCCACCCGTCGTTGTGGTGCGTGCCCGTGCAGTGGATTTCCCTTCCCGTGTAGGCCAGGTCCTGGCCCAGCAGGATGATCGGCTCGCAGCCGAAGTTGAGCAGCATGTCGAAGGCGCTGGTGGCGACCGATCCTCCGCTCTGTATATCCCCCACCGGACCGATGAATCTCTCGATCCAGTCCATGAACGGCGTGGATTCCTTGTACAGGGCGCCGCCGGGGCCGGGGAAGTACTTCGATGTGGTGCTCATCATGCACGGGCCCGCGTAGTCCCTGGTGATCGGCGGGTATGAGACCATGTCCGCCACGAGAAGGGGCGCGCGGTTGCGCAGGCCCAGGAAATGCTTCAGGCTGTGCTTCTGGGCGTCAAGGGTGAGGATGATATGGGGGGATATGCCCATTCTGTCGAGCACCTTCACCGCGGTATCGACGCACACGATCAGGGCCCTGTCGCGGATTTCCGGAAGGAGCGCCGCGTTTTTTCTGAGCGAAGGGCCGGCGGACACGATGACCGCGGGGTAGCCCCGGAAGCGGCCGAAGAGCGACGCGACGCGGGGAAGATCGAAGAGGCGCGGAAGGTTGTGCGAAATATTGCGCATCCAGTTCCGTTCGAACTCGAAGCGCGTCAGGAGGTCGCTGATCTTCGAGGATATCTGACGGTGCATCGCCTCGAGGACCCCGTCGTAGAAACCCGGGTCGATGGAATACGAGGGCCTGTGCACGTAGTTCGCGATTCCGGTGAATCCCTCGATCGTGAACGATTCCATGAAATCGGCGACGTCCGCGCCGTCGTGGAACACCGTGATATCCGTAAGGTTTTCCGGGCAGTGGCGCCGGGCCAGGGACTCGACCTCGGGATCGCGTTCGAGCACGAGCATCGGAATGCCCGGATTGGCCTGCTTCAGGCGGCGTATATGGTATCCCAGGCCGGCCCCGGAGACAACGATGAGGGAAGCGCGCCCGACGTTGAACGCCTGGACCGCCCGCCCGGCCTCCCGGTCCGGCTCATAGGAGGAGTGGATTTTTATCTCGCGCCCGTTTCTGTACAGGAGGGTCTTTGAACCGTCCCTCGCGTCCGCGACGACATAGTCGCCCATGGCCTTACTCCTGCGGGCCGCTGAGGTAGGCCTCGTATTCTTCCCTGATCGTCGCGTGCATCTCGGCGACCGCGTTTTTCTCGGTGAGACCGAACCGCTCGAGGACGTCGGTCTCGATGTACAGGTATGAAAACCTCTTGCGTTCGATGTTGCAGAGGATGTCGGCCAGATACACGGCCATGACCGTGTCGCGGTATTCCTCCTTCGCGCGGGTGGGGGAATGGTGGAACTTGATGGCCTCCACGAGCTCGTCGGGGAACTGCCAGCGCTGCGCGATGAGCCCCCCCACCGTGGCGTGGCTCACGCCGATGGAGAGTTCCTCGACGATGGTGGAGGTGCGTATGCGGTTGTTCTTCACCAGTGACGATATCTGGTCGAGGAGGGGAAGGTCGATCGACAGGAGCACGATCTTTCCGATATCGTGGAGCAGCGCGGAGATCGCGGTGTTATACACCTTCCTCTGGGGGCTGATCTTGGAGGCGATCCTTTGCGTGTAGAACGTCACCCTGTTGCAGTGCTCCCATATCTCCTGGAAATGGCGGTACCTGCCGTCGAGGATTTTTCTCGAGGCCGTGACGGTCAGGAGCAGCTTGAAGTTCTGGATGCCGATCACGATGATCGCGTCGTGTATTCCCTTTATCCTTTTTCCGCTCACGAAGCCCGCGGAATTCGCCAGGCGGAGGACATCGGCGGTGATCGAAGGGTCCCGTTCGATTTTCTCGGCCAGCGCGTTTATGGGAGTGTCCGGATCGTTGCACAGGTCGTAGAATTCGAGGATGTTGCCGGGGAAGGTCGGCAGATTGTTCACCTCGTCGATGATTCTCGTCTTGATCGACGAGCTTATCTCGTCGGAACGGATGATTTTGGGCAGGCTTAGCGTCACTTTGACCGATGAATCCCCGACCTCCAGGATGAACTTGTTCCTGTCGACGCCGATGTTCTTCAGTAAAAAAATGGTCAGCACGATGCCAAGGCCCGCGCCTTCGGTGGTGTCATAGGCCTTCTCGTGGAGGTCGCCGAAGGTGGCGCACTCCCACGCGCTTTCTATCCTCATATTCAGGCGCTCGAGCTCTGAATCGATTATCCGCGCGTTGTTGCTGATGCTGATGATGGTCTCGTCGTCGGCTCCGGGGGTGAAGGTCACCTCCACATGGTAGCCGGAGTTCCTCAGGTCGCTGCTGATCGTGTCGAGGTTAATCGCGGCGGTTTTGAAATCGGCCATGCCGCGGTTGTATTCTTCGGGATTGTTGATATCGAGGCCCCTCGAGGTAAAAAATACCCTCTTCGCGTTGGCCTTGACCGCGTTCTGGATGAGCTCCATGAGCAGACTGCTCACGGTTTCGAACAGGAACATCCTGTCCGATCGCGTAAAAATCTTGGCCATGAATGACATGACAGTATTGACGGTATCGTCATCGGGGAACTGGAAGGGGAACGATATTTTTTCGCCTTTTTCAAATCTCGTGGCAAGCACGGATGTATCTGTCATCAGTGTATCCCTTACGGGCTCCCGGGGTGAGCGATCGATTGATATGCGCACCGGTTTCGGTGCCGCCTTATATGAAGGCAATACTACGGGCATGCATTAATAAATTTCCAGTATTTTTTTGGTGCGACGGGGGAAATATTCATCAAGCTCCGCCGGGTTCTTCATTTCGAGGGGAATGCGTTCGCGTTCGAGCGTGTAGTACAGTTTCCTCACCGGCGCTGAAAATCCGAGGTCGCTGCTGACGACGCACGAGGTGACGTTCACCTTCCGTATCAGCGTGAGATAACCGGCTATGGACGCGGCATCGGTCGAAGTCACGACCAGCCTGATTCCGTCCGGGCCGCACCTTCTGAGCATCTCCACGGCCGGGACGAGCCCGGTTCCACGCGGGGGCGAGCCCGCGACGAGGGCGGTGCTCCCCGTCGTATCGATGAACAGTACCCCGTTCCCGTGGTTCAGCGCGGCCACGGAGCGCGCGCTGTTCCTGTCCGCGGCAAGGATCAGGCACGCGGCCGATACCGCGCAGAGCACGGGCGCCAGCGAAATCCTGGCCGCGATCCGCACAGGCACCAGCGGGAGGCAGAACAGAAGGAAACACGCCAGCAGTCCGATAAAGAGTCCGGGGGATATATCCGCAGGCGAGGGATGAAAATGTCCGCCCAGCAGGGCGAAAAAATTCACCAGGTGCGCAATGCACTTCCAGAGAAGGTCGCAGAGCACCGCCGCGATTCCGGCCGGGGGAAAAACCGCGGCAACGAGCGCAATTACCCCTGTCAGAACCATGAGCAGGGCGAGCAGGGGCGTGACCGCGAGGCCCGAGACCAGGGACGTCAGGTTCACATCATGCATATGGAGGTAGACCAGGGGAAGTACCACCGCCTGCGCGGCGAGCGTCACCGACAAGGGCCGCGCGACGAAAGCCGGGAGCGCTTCCATTTTTTTCCGGTATGATTCGTGGAACGTGAGTATCCCCATGGTCGCGCCCGCACTCAGATGAAAACCCGCGTTGTATATGTCCGAAGGCAGGGCAAGAATGATGATCGCGGAGGCCGTGTACAGCGCGTTGAAGGGATTTTTCTCCCGGTCCGCGAGCATCTGCGCCGCGCAGGCGAAGAACATGATGCCCGCACGGAGCAGCGATACCGGCAGGTCGCTGATGGCCAGGTACATGAATACCGCGAGCCCCGCGGTGAAAAGGGCGATTTTTTTGGGGACTTTCAGCAGTCCCAGGAGCAAAAGCGGGAATGCGGCCACCAGCCCGATGTTTTCCCCGCTCGCGGCCAGGGCGTGGAGCAGGCCGCTTTTTCTGAAGCTCTCTATCGTCGACGCGGGAACGAACGCGGTATTGCCGTAATACAGCGCCCTGACCACCGCGGCCGTATCCGCGTCAAAGTGGCGGGCGAGAACCGGGTCGAACCATCCGCGGAAGCGCTCGCGGGCCCCGGGTCGGGAACGCGCGAGCGTGAAGTTCCCGTTTTCCAGATAGAATACCGGCGCATCCGGGAGCCCCCCCGCGCGGGGTTCCGTGACATGCGGCCGCGCGCTGAAAGAGAGAACGTCGTCCCCCGAGACGCGCGTGCCGGGCGGCAGATATGCCCGCGCGATAAAGGGTGCCCCTTCACCTTCCCCGCATCGGACGACCGCGACGGTCCCGTGGCGGCGCTCGTCGGCGGACAGTACCGATGCGGAGTATTTCGCGATGCCGGGGGATAACGCCGCGGGCGCGGCGGTCGAGGTCGATTCAGCCGCGAAAACCGCGGCGACGGCAGTGACCGCGAGAAGCGCGATTACCGAGGGGATCCTCCTGCCGGAGGTGAGCGGTGCGAGCGAGTTAGCGCACACGGGACCAAGCGAGGCGACCGCCAGGAGTCCCGTGACCGCGGCGGGGACCCATCCGCCGGGCGCGACGCCTGCGCGCCAGAACCCGGCGAGGACCGAGGATGCGATGGCAAGGAGAAAAAACAGGGAGGGTGCGAAGATTCTTCCCCCCATTTCTCAGAGAGTCCCCACCTTGACGAGAAAGCCCACTGAGCCGCCGTATGAAATCCTCGAGGATTCGCACCCCCTGCGATACCACCCGTAGCGCGCATATCCTTCTATGAAGAGGATCGTGGGCGTGCCGTAGGTCTTACCCTCCCGTTCCTGTTCCCTGGTAACGTGGAAACCGACGCCGAGGCAGCCCGCGAATCCCGCGCCGCCCAGGTAGCGCCTGTCGGACGAGGGGGGTGTCTCAAAATATAATCCGACGCCGGGAACGGTTAAATACGCGATTTCACCGAGGGGTACGGCCACCCTTGCCATTATGGTAAACAGGAGGTGTCTATGGATGTTAGGGGCCGGGCTGAACGCGTACTGGATGCTGAAATCGCCGGCGAAATAATGTATACCCGCAATCATGAGCCTGGCCCCGCCGGCATAGAGCATGCCGCGGTTGTTGTACGATTGCGTGGAAATGTAGCCCCAGTCCTTGAAACTGACATTCGTATTCTCGATGCCGGCGACCGGACCGATATAGGTGGATATGCGGGCGGCGCGCTCCTTCGCTTCCTTCGCTTCGGCGGCGCCCCGAAACGAAAGTATCGCCGCGGCGAGGATAAGGATCGCTGCCCGTCCCGTCATGCGCCCCTATTTGACGTCCAGCGGGTTCGTGACGGTGGTCGCGTTCGTGGGGACGCTGAAATGGAACATGGCCGGTCCCACGCTGGCGGATTTATTCACGTTCGACAGGCTGATCGTGAAGATGCCGCCGTCCTTGTTTTTCAGGATAGCCTTGCTCAGGAAAAAGGTCCCGTCGACCTTGAGCGTGACTTCGGAATACTGCCGGTCAGGGTTTTTGAGCTTGATGGTATATCCCCCCCCGCCGCCCGAGGCGATCGCCTTGTACCCGTCGAACATGCTCGCGATGCCGCCCGAGGAGGAACCGCGTGCCAGGTCCTGGATGCCGCAAATATTGCTTGCCGGGTTGTACACCCAGAGGCGCTTGCCGTTGCAGACCAGCACCTTCCCCGCGGGGCTCGTGAATTTCACGTAGATTTTATCCGGGGCCATGTATTTGAATGTTCCCGATGTCTGCCCGCCCGAATCCGACGACCAGGACACGACCCCGCTTAACTTGCCCAGCCCGAGCATCCTGCCCTTGAAGCGGGCGAGCGCTTCCTCGCCCGTGATCGCCTGCGCCTGGACGGCGGTGAAGACGATGGCCGCGATGATGGTTGCGATGTATTTCATGGCGTTTCCTCTTACTTCAGTATACGAAATTACCCGCAGCAGGTGCGAATTTTTTTTGATTTTTTTTCCGATATGCATGATAGTGACAGATAGTCCACCCGTTGTGTTCGTCAACCGGGATATCCCGGCGGGTGTGTTCCTTTCCATACAGAACGACGGGTAGATGCACTGTTTGTACAGGGGCCGTATATTTCAAGAAATAATTGGCCGCCATTGTGGTTTTGAGAATATGCCCGGTGCGATACCGGGAGCGGGGAATAAGCCATGAAACTGAAGAGAAATCTGACACTTATCCTCCTTGCCGGTGTCACGGGCGCGTCCTATTATTACAGGAATGACATTCACAGGGAATACATGAGGGCGTATTTTGAAAAATTTAAAAGAACGGGGGAAGCCTCTCTCGTAAGCCGGGGCGAAGATCTCGTGCGGGCAGGTAAATACAGCGCGGCTGTCACATTGGCGCGCCGTGCGGCGGTTGCCTATCCGGCAAACGGCCGCTTCAGGCAGATCGAAGGCGTTGGGCTCATGAAAAGCGGGAAGACCGAGGAGGGGGCGGAATCGATACTCGCGCTTGCCGATACCATGCCCGTACCGCCCGTGGTCTACGAGGACGTGATCGAATATCTCCATAAAAAGCAGCGGTACGACGACCTTATCTACGTCGTGGTAAGGAACGATCCGGGCGGCAACCAGAACATCCTGTACTATTTCGCGGTCGCCCTCTATGAGAAGAAGAAATTCGACAGGGCGCTCGAGATCGCGAAACTCGCGGTAAAGGAGGGGCGGACCACGGGTGACGCGTATTATCTTCTCGGAATATTATATGAAAAAAAGGGGGATATACCCTCGGCAGTGAAGTCTCTCGAAGAGGCGCGCAGGTTCAACGAGAGGGATACGGATATCATCAAGTCGCTCATACGGTTGTACCGCGCGCAGGGACGATATGTGGATGCCGAGAAATTGCTGCGCATGCGCTATTCCCTGAGGTGATCTGCGGATGCCGGATCCATAAAAAAACCGCCCCCGGAGGGGCGGTTTTTTTATGTTCATTGTGAAGAGTCTTACATGGCCTTGATGGTGATACCGATACCGCCGTTCCAGATCTCCTTGTTCAACTTGATTACGTTGAAGAACATGCGCTCGGTTTTGTAGAAGTAACGGGCTACGCCGACATCGATGTCGACAAGCTCGTGCGCCTTGACCTTGAAGCCGAGGCCCACACCGAATTTCGTCAGGCACGGGTCAAGCGGGTTCTGGGCCCTGGGGTGCTTGTTCCCGTTGGTGTAGGTTCCGCCGATGCTCCCGGTGAAGATATCGGTAAAAGCATATTCGATACCGAGGCCGACCATATGGGCGTTTTTGTATTTCCAGTTGTAGCTGTTGCCGCCGGCGTAGTTGTACGGCAGCGTGTAGCCGTTAGCCCCGATGGTCCAGGTGTTCGTCGTTACGCCAAGCGCACTGATGGAATCGTAGAATGCCAGCTCAAGCGATTTGGCCAGCAGCTTGGACGTACCCAGCTTGCGCTCGCCTTCGAACGTCAGCTGGTACGACACCTGAATGCTGAGTTTGTCTATCGGTTTCAGGTTGATACCGACCATGACATAGTCGTCCAAGGTGTTCTGGTATGCTTTGCTGTAATGGTTTTTCACGCTTCTTTGCGAACCGCGTGCAAATGTCTGTGTGGCGTACATCGCGGTGAGGGCGAATTCCTTTACAGGGGCAATCATGAATCCCGCGAAGCCGGAAAATCCGTATCCGAGGTATTCGTTTTTCTGAAGCGTGCCGAGCTTTGAGAGTCCGGCCGCGTCGAAGCCGCTGTAACGGGAGAAGCGGATACCGCCGGTCACCGAGAAGATATCCGTGAATTTATACGCACCGGACAGCTGTCCCTGGATCCACGTCGAGTTGGCTTTAATGTAGCTCACGCCGTAGCCGGAACGGTAGCTCGTATAGGGCAGGCCGGTCGCAGGGTCCTTGTTGAACATCCCCCATGACGAAGCGCTCAGGTTATAGGTGATCAATGACATACCACCCATGGGTGCGTTATAATTGACCGAACCGCCACCAGCGGGAACGTACACCGACAATGCGAGCGCGCCCTTGTCTTTCTTCCAGATAAGGGCGAAGTTCGGCATCAGGTAGGTCGGAGTCGTGTCCGCATAGGTCCTGAACTCTGTCCCGACCTTGTGGGAATATTTTTTATATCCCATCTGGTTGCCCAGGTCGAGATACAGGCCGTCTTTCATCTCGACCAATCCGACCGGATTATAGTATACGGCGTCAGCCGTGCCTATGGTTGCAGCCCTGCTCAACGTCCGCGCATAACTTGGCGAATAGCTGTAGTTGTAAGCGAACAGCTGGCCGGCAAAAAACGCAGAGGTGAGAAGGAACACTCCCATTGCCAATAGAAGCTTCTTCATAAATGGGATCCTCCTAAACATTTTTATTAATAAACCAATACACCGGTTTATTTCTATGTTATTTGTGTTTTTATGAAAAAATTAATTTTTAGAAAAAAATCCATCTTTTCTGTAACTCTAAAAAAGCTAAATTGAAATGTCAAGACATTTTGATAAAAATGCATATTTGAACATTTGTTCAGTTATTAGAGCAATAATGATTGCAATCCTGTGGGAGATTTTCCGATAATATGGATAATTCGTGATATTGATTAAGGGGAACCATTCACGTCATGGCTGTGAACATTGATCACAAGGATCTTATGAGGCTCGAGCGGCAGATATACAATCTGACCAAGCTTGTCGATATAACGACGGTTATTAATTCCACCATCGACATGGGAAGGCTCCTTACTATTGTCATGGAAATCATCAAGGACATCATGGAAACCGAGGCGAGCACGTTGCTCCTCTTTGAAGACATTACCGAGGAGCTGGTCTTCAAGGTCGCCCTCAGCGATGTGGGTGAAGAACTAATGGAGCGGTACCGGGTGAAAATCGGGCAGGGCGTGGCCGGGTGGGTCGCCGAAAACAGGAAGGCAATATATATCAACGACGTGTACAACGATCCGCGTTTCGATCCCGAATTCGACCGCAAGACTGGTTTCGTGACGAAATCCATCATGTGCGCGCCGCTGCTGAACAAGGGCAAGCTCCTCGGAGTGATACAGGCGATCAACCCCCTCAACAGGCCGCGGTTCACTGACGAGGACATGCGGCTTTTCAACGTGTTCGCGAACCAGGCCGCCCTCGCCGTGCAGAACGCAGTGTATTTTCAGAACGCGATCGAAGAGGAGAGGATAAAGAGCGAGCTCTGGGCTGCCATGGCGATCCAGGAGATGCTCGTCCCGGACATTGACCTGGACCTCGGCCTGCTGCGCCTCGCTGCACGATCGCTTTCCGCACGTGAAATCGGCGGCGGATTCCATGGTCTCTTCACGCTCGATGATGGTCATATCGGCATCACACTCGGCGACCTTAATGTCAAGGGGATCGCCGGCGGCATGAACGCGTCCCTGTTCTGCGGCGGACTCTCGGCCCTGGTCTCGGTCTACGGGAAGAGCCCCCGCAGGATGCTGTCCTGCCTGGATCTCAACATGAACGAGCTTCTCAAGGCGTCCCCGCTCGCGTCGCTTTTTTACGGCGTGATCCAGCCGGACGGATCCGTGCTCAGGTTCATCAACGCGGGGAACGCATTCCCGGTCCTTGTGCGGGACGGCGTGAGCAGGTATATACGAATGGGTTCATGCGGGTCGATACGCGAGGCGGGGAACGCCCCCGTGGTCACGATCAGGCTCGCTCCCGGCGACAGGTTTTCGGTCGTGTCCGACGGCATCGTCAGGCTCAAGGACCGAAACGGAAGGGAATTCGGCCTCAAGCGGGTGATGGATTTCCTCGCCTCGGGGTTCTCGGACCCGAGGAAACTCATCGACGGCCTGGTGGATGACGCCCGCGAGTTCACCGGAGGGCTTGGCATCCGCGAGGACATCTCCATTGTTTCTTTCTCTGTCAACACATCGGAATAATGATTGCTTTTGTAGCGATTGTATTGTACTGGTGTATTTCATGAGTCAAAATTTCGTATCGGTAATTTTCTGCAGAAATTGCGCGTCACGTTACGTGGAGATCTCGGAATGGGCGCCCGACGGGAATGCCATTATCCGGTGTCGTTCGTGCGGTACCTCCGAGGAAATCGCGCATTTTACCCTCGGCAGGGGCCACATTTCCAATGTCGAGCTTCAGAATGCGCGCGACACGAGAGCCAAGGGCGGCCGTTACGAAAAATAGCCCGCCCGGAGGGGCGCTACCTTCCTGAAAATATTTTCTTGAAAACGACTGTGATGAAGAACTGCTTTACCCGCAGGATTCTTCCCACCTTCCATGGCCTGGTGATGATCCGGTAAAACCAGTCGAGCCCGCGTTCCATAAAAAAGTTAGGCGCCTTTTTGACTTCGCCCGAGATGATATCGATACACCCGCCCACGGTGATGAACACGGTGTTCTTGAAGTCGTTCTTGATGCGTTGAATCCATTGGTCCTCGCGCGGGAAACCGAGGCCCACGAATATGATGTTCGCCTCGGATTTGCGCATCGCCTCGATGACCGCGCCCTCGCGCTCGTCGCTGAAGTATCCGCCGTGTCGTCCCACGATGCGGATTCTCGGGAAGGATTTGCGGATATTGAAAAAGGCCCTCTCGGCGATCTCGGGCTTTCCGCCCACCATGAAGATGGTGAATTCCTTGATGTGCGCGATGCGGATGATGTCCATCATGAAACTCAGGACGGGTATTCTCTCCTTCAGCGGCGCCTTGAGCATGCGCGACGCCCACGCGAGGCCTCCGCCGGAGTTTATATGCATGGTGGCCATGTTTGATATGACCCTGAGGTCGTTGCTAGCGCGGATACGCATGAGCTTGTAGGGATTCAGGCACATGACGTGATGGACCCCGCCGTTTTTAATCATGTCGATGACGCGGGCGACGGCCTGTTCCCGGGTCATGTTGTCGATGCCGATGCCAAGAACGTTGGATATGGTCACGTCGCTCAGCGTCACCTGGTTGTATTCCAGAATGAGGTCCCTGTCTTCTTTGTACGAGTCGTAATAGATGCCGTCGTCAGGCATGTGCCCCTCCTCGAGCTAGTAACTTCTTTTTATGGCGCAAAACTCGCCGCACATCGAGCACTGGTCCTCTTCCGTGGAAGGGAGCTGGCCCCTCATCGCGCGGGCCGAGCGCTCGTCGAGCGCGAGCTTGAACATTTCATCGAAATCGCGCTTCTTCCGGGCGCGCGACATCTTATCGTCCCATTCCCTCGCACGGCGCCCCAGTTTTACGATGTCCGCGGCATGGGCCGCAATGCGCGATGCCATCACCCCAGCTCGAACCTCCTCGGGGCCGGGAAGCCGCAGGTGCTCGGCCGGTGTCACATAACACAGGAAGTCCGCGCCGCTGGCGGCGGCGATCGCGCCACCGATGGCGCCGGTGATGTGATCGTAACCCGGCGCGACGTCGGTGACCAGCGGCCCGAGCACGTAATAGGGCGCCCCTCCGCAGAGGGCCTTTTCCAGCCTCATGTTGTCGGCGATCATGTCGAGCGGCATATGGCCCGGTCCCTCGATGATCGCCTGGACGCCTCGGTCCCTGGCCCGCTCCGCGAGCTCCCCGAGCAGGATCATCTCGTGGATCTGCCCCCTGTCGCCCGCATCGTGCAGGGCGCCGGGGCGGAGCCCGTCGCCCAGGCTGATGACGACATTATAAGCCGACATAATGTCAAGTATCTTATCGTAATGTTCGTAGAGCGGATTCTCTTTTTTGTGATATGCCATCCATTCGGCGAGGATGGATCCGCCGCGGCTGGTGATGCCTATGATCCTCTCGGCGGTCTTGAGGGAGCGCACCGATTCCCGGGTGACGCCGGAATGGATCGTCATGAAATCGACGCCTTCCTCGGCCTGGCACCGGATCGTTTCCAGAAAATCGTCGAGGGTCAAGTCGAGCACGGATTTCTTCGCCTCGATGAGAAGTGCGGCGGTTTCGTACAGCGGCACGGTCCCGAGCGGGAGTTTCGTGAGGGATAGCAGTTTTCTGCGCATCGCCTGCGTGCCCGGACCGATGCTGAGGTCCATGATCGTGTCGGCGCCGGCCTCTTCCGCCGTGCGGAGTTTTTCAATCTCCATCGCCTCGTCCGTGAGGTCGGGAGACGCGCCTATGTTTGCGTTTATCTTGGTGCGGGTGCCCGCGCCCACGGCCATGGGAGGTATGGTCCTTCGCTCGTTTTTTACGATTACGAGCGTACCCGCCGCACAGGCGCGCAGGGCCTCTGCCGGCTCGATACCCTCGGTGCGGGCGGCATATTCAATCTCGGGGGCCATTGTCCCCTGTCGTGCCTTCTGTAACAAGTTCATGGGATATTCCCTTAAGCGATGATTGGTCGGTAATATATGCGTCCTGATCGATATACGGATTCCTGCGACCCGCCCAGGGATGATGCGGACGCACATCTAATGTAGGAAGTATTTCATCAGGGGCCCCCTGTGTCAATAATAATTCTCACCGCCATGCCGTTCGTCCGGTCGTGTATATCCCCCTATCCCTTCGAGTAAAAAACCGTTCCTTCCTCAATCTGCTTGACAGGAGTCCGCAGGTGAGACATTAATGATGTAAACGAGAGGGATGGAAGTGAGCAGAGCCGGCGACATACAGAAACTGATCGAGTACGACCACGACAGGCATTATCTCATAGATCCCGAGGCGCGCAGGATCGCGCTGCAAAACCACGTCCTCGATGTCGTTAAAACGTATTCCCCAGCGGTGATCGTCAAGGCGGGGCTCGGAAGCGGCGAACTCGTGAAGGAACTCGTGCGATCATCCACTTCGTACATAGTCGTGGTCGAGCAGTCCCTGGCGCTCCTGGATGCCTTCCAGGCGGGGCTTGACGAGACGATGCGCGAAAGGATTCGCCTTATCGCGGGTGATTATTACATGTTTCCCGTCGATTTCTTCGCGGCCGACCTGCTGATCTGCACCGACATGCTGAGCTTCATCGATTCGGCCCGCGCGGTCGACGAATTCAGGAGGGCGCTGCAGTTCGACGGGATCCTGTTCCTCTCGTCGGTGGTGCTCAACGAGGACGATGTCGACGGGCGATACGACGAGTTCATGCACTCTGTCCTCCCGCTGCACAACGACTACTACATCCAGGACGACCTGAAGACGTTCATTGGCCTCAACGAGTTCAACTTCGTTAAGGGATCGTCCATGAGCTTTCCGCGCGATCTTGCCGAGCTGTCGTCGTACTTCGCGCCGTTCAGGGACGGGGACGCCCCCGATCCGGCCGCGGGACTTGAGGCGTTCCGCGAGGATCTTGAACGTCTCTATTCGCTGAACGGCTCCGTCATCGCGGAACCATACTTCATTGGCGTGTTCATGCGCATCAAGCCGCCGTCCGAACAGAAGAGATAAACGTCATGAGATACATGGTCAGGCCCTCCTCGCTGTCCGGGACGATCCGCATTCCCGGATCGAAATCCCATACCATCCGCGCGCTCGCGTTGTCGCTGCTCGCGGGGGGGGAATCCGTCATCCATGCGCCCCTCGATTCCTCGGACACGCGTTCATGTCTTGACATGGTAACACGGTTCGGCGCCACGGTGACCGAGCGGGGCGACGCGTGGCTGGTGCAGGGAAGGGGGGGGGCGCTCCCCGTTCCGGATGACGTGATCGACGTGGGAAACTCGGGAACCTCCCTGTATATCGGGCTCGGCCTGGCGAGCCTCATCGATGGGTGGACCGTATTCACGGGGGATTCGCAGATCCGACGCAGACCCGCGGACGGGCTCATCGAGGCGATTTCATCGCTTGGCGCGGCGGTTTTTTCCACGAGAGAAAACGGCAGACCCCCGATCGCCGTGCGCGGGAGGATCTCGGGGGGCGAAACCTCCATCGAGGCCGTTACTTCACAGTACCTTTCGGCGCTCCTGATCGCGGCACCCCTCGCGGAGAGAGACACGATCATCCGGGTCCCGCTCCTGAACGAGAAACCCTACGTAACCATGACGCTGTCCTGGCTCGAGAAGCTGGGCATATCCATTCAGAACGACGACTACCGGGAGTTCCGCATCCCGGGGAGGCAGTATTACCAGAGCTTCGACCTCCCCGTTCCTGCCGATTTCTCGTCGGCCACCTTCTTCATCGTCGCCGCCGCGATCACGGGGTCGGTCCTGACGCTCGAAGGACTCGACATGGGAGATACGCAGGGAGACAAGGAAGTCGTATCGATCATCGGTCAGATGGGCGCCGGCGTCGAGGTGCGCCGCGATTCGATAACCATACGGGGAGGCTCGCTCAGGGGCGGGACCTTCGACCTCAATGCCATACCCGATTCCCTGCCGGCGCTATCGGTCGCCGCCTGCTTCGCCGCGGGCGAGACCAGGTTCGTCAACGTGGCGCAGGCCAGGCTGAAGGAAACCGATCGTATCGCGGTAATGCGCGCCGAGCTCGCGAAAATGGGCGCGCGCGTCGAAGAGCTCCCTGACGGCCTGGTCGTCAGAAAGAGCGAGCTCTCCGGGGGCAGTGTCGGCGGGCACGGCGATCACCGGGTGGTCATGGCGCTCGCCGCGGCCGGCCTCGCCGCACGGGGGGAGACAGTGATCGACACGGCCGAGTCCGCGGCGGTTACCTTTCCCGACTTCCCGCGGCTCATGCGGGACGCGGGAGCGCACATAGAGGAGGGTGAGTGACATGGCGGTAAGGGGCATACGCGGCGCCATTTCTGTGACATCCAATACGAAGGAAGACATGCTTTCCGCCACGCGCGAGCTTCTGGAGGTCATTGCGGACCGCAACGGACTCGTGTTGGAGGACGTCGCCTCGGTGCTGTTCACCGTGACGGACGACCTGGACGCGGAATTCCCCGCGGTGGCAGCCAGGGCCATGGGTTGGGGAGGCATTCCGCTCTTCTGCGCGAGGGAAATCCCGGTACGGGGGAGCCTCCCGATGTGCGTGAGGGTGCTCATCCATGTCAATACCGGGAAGACGCAATCCGAGATGGTGCATGCCTATCTCCGGGAAGCCCAGAAGCTGCGTCCGGACATATCCCGACAATAATCGTTCAGCGATTGAGAAGCACGGTGCACTCGATTTCGGCCAGGTAACGGCCGTTCTCGATCGAGGCGCGGGGTTCGATTTCCACGCGGTGGTTCCTTTTGAGAAGAATGAGGCCCAGCCCGGAGGTTACCTTTTTTGATGCGAGCGATTGAATTCTTTTCACGAAGAATTCGTCGAGCGGCGTCAGTTCGAGGGATTGGATGTGCGCGCTGAAGTCCTTCCATGAAGACTGGGTTGTCTGGTTTATCACCCTGAGATGGAAGCGATGACCCTCGATGGAAGTCTCCACGGTTATCGGGGCGTTTGAGGGATGTGAAAACTTCACCGCGTTCGAGATCGCTTCGTACAGCACATGCGACACGAGCCAGCGGTCGTGCATGTCTTCCAGGTATTCGTAATACACCGCGCAGATGGAGTCGGTCATCGGGCCCAGCTGGTCCATGTTGTGGATCACATCATCGGCGCGAAAACTGTGTAACCACGAAAGTTCCCCCGTGAATCCCGGTGGGGATTCATTGAAGTCCATCGCCTTCTTGGATTCTACAAATCTGGTTGACATATCTCTCTTGTATCGGACAAAAAGCAACTATATATGTATGTATATTTTATATAGTGAATGTTTATAATAAATATATACAATTATAGTGCAATAAAAAATTAATAAAAAATATCAATTTTTACAATTAATAATTTAAAAAAGTATAGTTTTGTTAGTAGTGTACAATACAGATTGGAATTGATTATTAAGAGTTGCCAGTTCATCGAGAGGGGGATATAAGCCACGAATGAGCACCCGTCAAAGCAAGCACTCCCGGGCTTTTTCCATAACGGTTCTCATGGCGGCAGTTATCATATGCGCCGCATACGCTCCCCTTGGCTCGGTGGAAGAGAGAAAGATCGAACTCACCGCACAGGGAATTCTTTCCCGCGTTGACAGGATAATGGAATACCCGCAGGGGGTCGTGCGGGGCCTTCTAAAGCACATAACGCCCGACGGAAAATCGTACATGGTCCAGTTCACCGGGAACATCGCCAAGGAGGACTTTCTCTTCCTCTTTTCCAGCCCCGAGCGGGGAAACCAGCTCAAGATCCTCTACAATCTGAACGGCGAGGACGTGTGGGTGTACAACATCCTCTCCCTCAAGCTTTTTCACAAGCTCGGCATCGACAAGTACGATTCTGTGCTGGGAACCAACTTCACGTTCATCGATCTTTCGAACGCCGACATGCAGAGCAATTACACCGGCACCATCGCCGGGAGCGCGATCGTGAAGGGCGTCGACGCGTACCGCCTGATACTCAAGCCCGTCTTCAAGGGCGGGGAGTACGGGCAGCTCACGCTCTACGTGACCAAGGACAAGTTCATCCCGCTGAGGATCGACTACCACGATCAGGACAGGGTGATCTTCAAATTCATGACGATCGTCGAGTACAAGGAGAAGGACGGCCGCATCATACCGCTCCGTTACGACATGATGAACATCCGCAAGGGTACCGTCACCATCATGAATATTACCGATTTTGAACCCGGAGTGACGTTCAACCGCGAGATTTTCAGGTCCGAGAGGCTCGGGGAATAGGTCGTGCCGCAATTTTTCGTGAGATCAACTGACATCGTCGACGGAGTATGCCGGATTACGGGCGAGGACCTTAGGCACCTGTGCCGCTCGAGGCGCGTGTCCGCGGGCCAGTATATCCACCTCCGCGATGAACGGGGGTTCCCGTATACCGCGCGGGTCGTCAGCGTAACCCCGGAGTATCTCGACGCGGTGATGGAAAACATGGGCCGCGCCCCGCGGGAGACCCTGCGCCTGGTCCTGTGCGCGAGCCTGCTCAAGGGCGGGCTGTTCGACGACGTGGTGCGGCGCGCGGTGGAAGTCGGCGTCCGATCGGTGGTGCCGTTCGTATCGGAGAGGACGGTGCCGACCGCGGAGGGCGCCGCCGCCAAGCGGGAGCGCTGGAACAGGATCGCGCGGGAGGCGGCCAAGCAGTCCATGCGCGGCTACGTGCCCGACGTCGGGGAGGTCCGCGCGTTCGGGGACCTCGCCGGGGAGGGACGCGGCGTGAAGATCCTGGCGCATCCCGAGGCGACGGATGCAATCGGGAGCGTCCTTGCCGGGCGCGGCGCGGTCGACGAGGCGTGGCTGATCGTCGGCCCGGAAGGGGGATTTTCGCCTGCCGAGCTCTCCGCGGCGGTCGCGTCGGGATGGCGTTCCGCGAGTTTCGGTTTTTCGCAGATGCGGGCCGCGACCGCGGCGATGGTGCTGCCCGCGATAGTCATATATGAATGGAGCAGGAGCGATGATGCTGCGCGTTAACGGGAAGGACGTGAACTTCGACGGCGTCACCGTCGGCGATCTCCTGGCCAGCTACCGCCTGGCGGGAGGTCCCGTGGTCGTCGAGCTGAACGGGGAGGTCGTGCACCGGCAGGAGCACGCGATCACCAGGCTCGCCGAGGGCGATTCGATAGAGATAGTCCGCATTGTTGGAGGCGGCTGATGGATGCGTCGATCTGGAGGGCGGTGGATGCGAACCTGAACCGCGCCGCGGAGGGTATGCGCGTGTGCGAGGACGTAATGCGGTTCTCGCTGGGCGATACGGCCCGCGGTTCGCGGCTGAAGGATCTCAGGCACGTCATGGCAGTGGCGGCGCGGGCGTTCCCCGCGGAATCGCTCCTCGGCGCGCGTGACGTCGAGGGCGACGCCCAAAAATTCTACGACCTCGAAAGCGAGAAGAAGAGGGGGGGGATATACGGGCTCTTCCGCGCGAACATCAGGCGCGCGGCCGAGGCCTGCCGCGCCATCGAGGAATTCTCGAAGCTGGCCGGTCAGCGCGCGGCCGCCGAAGAATTCCAGCGCCTTCGGTTCGCGCTCTACGACGAGGAGAAGGCGGGATTGTCGGCCCTGTCGTGCGCCGGTAAAACTGAAAGGTTCCGGGGCGGCGGGCTGTATGCGATACTCGACCCGGCGTTTTTCGAGGGGAGCATCGAGTCGGCGGCCGGGCGGCTCGTGGATGGCGGCGCGGTCGCGGTCCAGCTCCGGATGAAGACCGCGACATCAAGGGAGTTCCTCGAGGAGGCGCGCGTCACGGCCGGGGTTTGCCGCGAGGGCGGCGCTCTTTTCATCGTGAACGACCGCCCCGATATCGCGGTCCTCAGCGGCGCGGACGGCGTGCACCTGGGCCAGGAAGACATATCGTGCGGGGAGGCGCGGCGCGTGCTCTCCCCCGGCATGATCGTAGGCGTTTCGACGCGCACCGCGGAACAGGCGGTCGCCGCGGCGCGCGCCGGCGCCGATTACGTGGCAGTGGGGCCGGTCTTCGGCACCACGAGCAAGCACCCCGAGCCGATGACCGCCATAGGGGCCGAATCGCTCGCCGCGGTTCGTACGTCCCTGCCCGGCGCCGTCATCGTGGCGATAGGCGGCATCGATGCCGCGCGCGCCGAACAGGCCGTCCGCGCGGGTGCCGATTCCGTGGCGGTCATCTCCGCCCTGTACAGGAACGACGCGATCGAGGAGAACTGTCGCGGCATTATCGAAGCCTGCCGCGGGGGGGCTCGCTGATTCGTGGACCGGGACGCCCTGATGTGCGAAAGAGCCCGTCTTCGGGAGGAGTGGCGCCGCGTGCGGGAAGAGCGTCTTGTATTCAAGGAAGAACTCCGCTCACGCGGGCTGGAGCCATCGCGCGTCAGGAGACAGCCGCACTACCGGGCCCTGGCCAGGGAACAGCGGAGGCTGACCACCCTCCTCAGGCATGTCAATATAAAACTCGATCGGATTCGTACGGGTGAGCGTGAAGAGAACGACAGGTAAAGCCGGCACGCGCCCGAACCTCGCGTTTGCCGACCGGAACGGCACCGTGCTCGAGTATCCCGGCATGGAGCCGGCCTTCCGCTCGGGCCGTCGCCTGGTCAGGGCCGGCAGGTCGGAATTGATATCACTGCCGTACGGGAGCTACCTCTTTACGCTGCCGGGGCGCCTTCCGGTCCGTTATTCGCCCGACACACGCGAATTTACCGCAGTGAAGAAGAAGGGATCGTCCGCGGTATCTGCGTTTCTCGCGTCGGGATACCTGCGGACATTGCTGCCGGCGTTCGAAAACACGAAAGGCGCGCCGCTCCTGCCGCTGTGGGCCTACGCCGGTGTGGCGGTGCGCGGCGAAGGATTTGCGGTGCCGGCGCTCAGGATCGACGACGATCCGCGGTCAGACCCGGCCATCCACGAGAACGATGATGAGCTTTCCGCCGCGCTCGATGAAGTGACCGCGCGGTTCCCGGCTAATGCCCTGGTGCGCCAGCTCGCGATGTGCGCGGTCGAGTACCGCTGCCTCTGCGCGAGGAACTTCTTTCTCTCCCGCCACGAGATGCCGGTGCCGACCACGCGCGCCTGCAACGCCCGCTGCGTCGGGTGCCTTTCGCACCAGCCGCCCGGTTCGGGCATCCCGGCTTCGCAGAACAGGCTCCTGGTCGAGCCCTCGCCGGAGGAAATCGCGGAGGCGGTGGTCCATCACTTTAAGCGCGTCGAAGGCGCGGTTGCCAGCTTCGGCCAGGGATGCGAGGGCGAGCCACTCCTCAGGGGAGATGATCTCGCGCGGGCGGTCGCCATGGTCAGGGAGAGGACCGCGCGCGGCACGATCAACATCAATACGAACGGATCGCGCCCGGACATGGTCCGCCTGCTCATCCGCGCCGGGCTCGACTCGATCAGGATTAGCATGAATTCGCCCGTGCGTCCGCATTACGAGCGCTATTATTCCCCCGCGGGATATGCATACGACAATGTTCTGGCCACGATATCCACGGCGCTGGATGCGGGGATATTCGTTTCGCTGAACGTGTTCTTCCTGCCGGGGTTTACCGACAGCGAACCTGAAACCGGGGCGCTCCTGTCGTTCCTCGAGCGCTTTCCCGTTAACATGATACAGACACGCAACCTGAACATGGATCCTGACGCGTATCTCGATGCGATGGAATTCGGCGATCTCCCCGCGATAGGGGTGAGGAAACTGTGCGCGCTCCTCTCGGAGCGCATGCCGAAGATGAAGTTTGGATATTACAATCCGCCGAAGGAGCGCTTCGCCGCGGGGTGAGTCATGCCCGTATCGGGAGGACCAGTTAAACGGTCACCCGGCCTTCCCAGACCGGCGTACAGCAGTCGGTCATGTCGTACCCGGCCAGTGTCTCGACTTTTTTTCTGAAATTCCCCGTTGCCATGTAATCGAGCGCCATCCTGACCTGCCGCATGTTCAGGTACTCCTGGAGCAGCGCGATGTCGTAGTTTTCCTCCATGATGGGAACGAAGTCAAGTCCCAGCGTTCGCGCCGCGCTTTCGATACCTATGCCGACATCGGCATCGCCCCTGTGGACAAGCAGGGCCAGCTCGTAATGGGTGTTCACGGCGTTGTCGAATCCCCGGATGCCGTCGGGCGATATGCCTTCCTTTTCAAGCAATGCATCGAAAAGGACCCTCGTTCCCGATCCCTCCTGTCGGTTGACCATGAGCACGTCAGGTCTGGTCATGTCGGCAATGGAGCGGACCTGTTTCGGGTTGCCCGCCGGGATGATTAGTCCCTGCCGGCGTTTGAAGAGATGGATCAGGCTTACCCTGTGTCCGGCAAGGTATTTGGGTAACATGTGTTGATTTGATGATGGATAACAGGGGCCATACCCGGATCAATTAAAGACAACCCGGTTGGAAGAGACCAATCTTGGTTTTATTTCAGCTGAACAGATAAAATATACCGGTTATTAACGTATATCCGTGGTTAGTGGTTATACACAGGGTAAATGATTATTATGGAGGGGGGGGGGGGATATACGGATAACTCACTGATCGCGCAGGTGAGGGGATCGGCGTCGGTCTTAATAAAATAGGGGTTTTCCGACTGAAAAACCCCTATGGTGCGCAATTCAGTGTCTCGGGTGTAAAACCAGTTTACAGGATATACGCCAGGCCTTCGTATGATTGCGCTCGCCCGTCGTCATCATCACCGGGATCATCGTCGTCTTCAGTCTCATCGTCTTCAAACCCGCGGGCATCCGTTTTCTGGTGAAAGGATGCGATGCGGACCGGTATAGCGCCGGGGAACCCGCCATGATTGATTAGATGAGAATAATCGTCGTCATCGTCTTCGTCTTCATCGTCGTACTGCGTCAGAATGGCACTGTGAGAATCGAAGAATATTGCGTTCACGAGTGGGGAACTTTTTGGATTCCAATCCTCGTCTTCCTCGTCATCGTCATCATCGTCGACCCCGGGGCCCGATGGTGGAAGCGACAGTGTGGAAAGTGCCGGGCTGGAGGGGGATTTTCTGTCGGTAACAGCTTTACCGGGGCCCTTGGCAGCCGTAACGGTGGCGATACACGCTGAAATCAATATAATCGAAACGGCAAGTGCAATGCGAATGCTATTCATCATTGTATGCATATCCTCCTGATCTATGGAAAGGGATATGGGCCCTATCCTGATAATCTCTCGACATCAGTCCCAGTTCCTTCGTTAAAGGGACTTTTAAACTGTTGCAATCAAGAATTAAGAAACCCGTACAGCCTCAGAGGTTACGGGATTTTCAAATCCTCGACCTTCAACACAACTCCGATGCCCTGAATAGTATATATACACGAAGTCTGTAAAGTCAAATTTTTTTGCGGTGATAATCCATGACCCATTATCCAGATGATCCCAACGAGAATGACCGATAACTATCGGTCATTGCATGGGTGCCGGTTATTTCAGTTTCATGGTCTGTAAGATCCGATAGGTATGCAGATTCTTGTTATCGATGAGTGCCTTTTCGCTTTTAAAAAAGTCTTTCATGGTCTTGTACTCGTCGATAACAAGCCAGTATCGGCCGCGTACCGCGGCGAATGAATATACCGCCAGGTACTTTTTTTTCTTTGTTACGTTATCAGTAGCCGAGAATTGGATCGCCATGGTATGAAACTTGACTCCATTTATTATCTGGATTTTATATGGAATGACGGGTTCTCCTCGAACGCCGAGAGTTTTCAACATGTATGCCATCGGCGTCCGTATCATAATCATGGCATCGCTGTCGGCTAGTATCATATTGCGCGTTCTTTGACGAAGATGACGATCGGTCGCTCGCTGGACCTTAATGTTCACAGTATCTGAATCTGGCGCAGTCATGCCGATAGAGATATAGTAATCGTACCAATCCGGCATATGAGACCTGAAATAGTTTCCTTCAACCCGAACGTCATTTTTTTGGACCGGCCAATCCATGAATGTGACACCTGGAGGAAGTAGATACGATATACCGAGTTTCGTATTTATATATCGAGTGCCTTCGATGTATCCCAATTCCTTTTTCAGTTGTTCATGTGAAAACTTGATCTGTGCCGAACAGGAAAGCATGATCGATATTGCAACAACCGAGAGACATATTACAATTTTTTTCATGGGATTGTCACAGTCTCCATTTCTGAGATGGCATGCACCGATAGATTTTAAAAAAAATTGTATACATCAATATATATGGAAATGGAACGCGAGAGTTATGTCAATACAATTTCTCCCCCGATAAGTATTGATTCTCATGAATTATTCTTTATTGTTTCAGGAACAAATCATGTAATGCTACAAGGATGCTTGCAGGGAGGTGGTATTTTTTTACCTTTTTCCGGATGAAACTCAACACCCCAGAGAATTATCCAGCATACTGCATGGCCGTGACTTCGCACGGCCACTGCATGATTCCTGCACCGATAAGTATCCCCAATGATTCTTTTTCGAAGAACATATACAAGCGTCGATAAATGTTTGTGTATCGCGTCCGATACGATTTTTGATACTGATTGTTTGAAGAATTTGCGCATATCAGTCACATGCTCATATTCATCTTCCTCAAAAGATATATGCAATCGATGCCATTGCTTCCGTGGATCGTCGGATTGGTATTGCACCGGCGTTCCATGAATAAAGCATTCGCGGTGATCCTCTTCGACACGCCTGAGCAACATCCTGATGAGTTGAGTTACTCGTTTTTGTGTATTAAGCGCAGCCAACTCAAGCTGCTGTAATGTTTTCAGGGATAGATATAATGTGGTTTCATGATACATGGTTATCCTCCAGGCCGTTATATATGGATAACGCATGAGTGACTCTCATCAGGCGAATTTTTTTTATTGGGATATTCCTTTCCGAATGTACTCGTTTTTCGACCGATAACTATCGGAAGGCTTGTGATGGTAACAGACGCGTTATGTCGAGACCGAAAAAATCTTGAATTTGCGCCAGGGATTCGTTAGTATAGTGTATGACGCTCCGGCGCATTGATTAACTGACGTTCAAAGCGGCGAGGAGGTTATCCCTTGATCGGTGCCATTATCGGCGATATCGTGGGGTCGGTATACGAACGCCGGCGTACGAAGGAATATGATTTTCCACTGTTCGGTCGGCGGAGCGAATTCACCGATGACACCGTTTTAACCATCGCCAGCGCTGATGCGATCATGACGGGCGAGGATTACGGAGAAAAGTTCCGCGAATACTATCGAAACTACCCGCACGCGGGCTATGGAGGCATGTTCATCAAGTGGGCCAATTCTCCCAGACCCGCACCATACAATAGCTGGGGGAACGGCTCGGCTATGCGTGTATCTCCGGTTGGTTTTGCTTTCAACGACATGGACAGGGTTCTTCACGAGGCAGGTTTGAACGCGGCGGTCACCCATAACCATCCTGATGGGATCGCCGGCGCCAGGGCCATCGCTGTCGCGGTTTTTATGGCGAGGGAAGGATCTTCGAAGGAGGCTATCCGTCACTGGCTTGAAAAGACATTCGGATATGATCTTTCCAGGCGACTTGACGATATCCGGCCATCATACGGTTTCGATGTATCATGCCGGGGAAGCGTTCCCGAAGCAATTATCTCGTTTCTCGAATCGGACTCATTTGAAGATGCGATACGCAAGGCGGTGTCGCTCGGTGGCGACAGCGACACGCAGGCCTGCATAGCGGGAGCGATCGCCCAGGCTTTTTACGGTGGCGTCCCCAGCGACATGGAGGATATCGCCATGAAAAAGCTCGATGCCAGTCTCGCGTCAATAGTACGAAAATTCTCATCGGCATACAGGTGCTGACTGAAGGTGGTTCCCGGGGCTGCATCATGAGAAGGATAATTATGCCAGAGGGTATATCCCCGTCGATTATCGAACCGCCGCTCGGAGGCGTCCGGTGAACGGGAACGTCAGACTTGGCTTTGTCGGAACGGGAACCTGCAATCCATCGGGACGGGGACTTCCATGCCTGGCTCTGACGAACGGTTCTTCCATGTCGCTCGTCGATTGCGGCGGAGGAAGCTATCATCGATTGGCGCTTCTCGACGATCCATCTTTTTCTCCGCGACTCATCGATACTGTGCTGCTTACCCATTATCATGCAGACCATGTATCCGGTCTGCCGGATCTTCTCTGGGGGGAGATGTGGGCGCGTTCCGGGCCCCGAACCCGCCCTCTTTCGATTATCGGCCCGCCGGGGTTGATGGAATTCCTCAATGGGAGACTTCTTCCGTTCCTCGGCGATTACAGCCTTCCTTTTGACATTGTGCCGGTCGAGTTGGAAGATTCCGATAGTTATCGGTCAGAATTGTTTAGTGCGAAGCCATATAAGATGGGACACGGGGTGCCGGCAGCGGGTTACCTCATTTCGCATGCACAGGGCGCGCTTGCGATTACCGGGGACACGGCCCTGTGCGACGGATTGAAGAAGCTCCTTGCCGACTCCACGGCGGCGGTCGTGGAATGGGCAATGCCCGGGGAGAGCACCAGCGAAGTTCATCTCGGGGCCGAGGACTTCAGGGAACTGCTGAAATACGGGGTGCTGCCGCCGCGCGTGTATGTGATACATATGTATTTTTCAGAGGGGGATATCCCATCCGCCGAAATTGAATGGAAGAAACGCCTCCTTGCAGGATCAGGTGGGCCGGAATTTCATTTTCCCGAAGATGGATACATAGTTGACCTCTGATGAATCCTTCCCACCGGGTGTTTTTACCGACCTGGTTGAAATCTTTCTTTACAATTTGCCCTTCAGCTATAGCCTTTGCCAGAAATCCAAAATACTCAGAGAGGTAGTATCATGAATATCCTCATATTCGGGCCCAACGGAAGCGGAAAAGGCACCCAGGGCGCAATCGTGCAGAAGAAATACAATCTTCCCCATATCGAATCGGGGGTCATCTTCAGGGAAAATATCAAGGGAGGAACCGAGCTCGGCAAAAAGGCGAAAGAGTATATCGATCGCGGTGATCTCGTTCCCGACGATATAACCATTCCCATGATTCTGGATCGTCTTCAGAAGGACGACGCCAAGAAGGGATGGCTCCTCGACGGATTTCCCCGCAACCCCGAGCAGGGCAAAGCGCTCAACGAGGCCCTCTCGAAGGCCGGCATCGATATCGATATAGTCATCGAGATCCTTCTTGACCGCGAGATTGCCAAGAACCGCATCATGGGAAGGCGCCTCTGCGAGAAAGACAACAACCATCCCAACAACATTTTCATCGACGCGATTAAGCCCGCGGAAAAGGGCGGAGAAATGGTATGCCGTGTCTGCGGCGGCAAGCTCTCCGCGCGTGCCGACGACCAGGACGAGGAAGCCATCAACAAGCGCCACAGCATATATTACGACAAGTCCAAGGGAACCCTCGCTTCCGTCGAGTATTTCAAGAAGCTCTCGAAGGAAAAAGGCGGCAAGCCCCGCATTGTCGAACTTGATGGAAAACCGGGCGTGAAAGAAGTTAGTGAAGATCTGATGTCCAAACTGTAATCGATGAGCTGACCGGCCCGGGTGGATGACCCGGGCCGGAATAATAAAACTTGACAATAGTTCGGATTGATGCCACAGTGACAATCTGGAAATAGCCGAATTAATACTCTGTTAAGAAGAAGCCATGCTCGACGAAAAAGACAAACAGCTGATTGAAAGTAAATTTAAAAAGGCATTCGTCCTAATACTTCTTCCGGTGGCGGTCAATATCGCGTTGACGGTGCTATGCTACCTTTATCGCCAGCCCACGGAATTCAAGGGGTATTTTGTCGGCACGTTCCTCGGCATGTTTTTTTCGTTTTTATGGATATTCATGATCCGCAAAATAGCCATGTCCAACATTATGGTCCTGTTCACGCTATCGCTCGGTCTATTTCCCGTAAAATTAATTCTTTTTGCCGTCTTCGCGTTCGGGGGTCTCTATCTCCTGCAGATGAGTCAGTTGTATTTCGGGTTCTCCTTCCTCCTCGGTTCCATATTCAATCTTTTGATCGAGGTCTGGTTCATCATGGCCGTCAACAAGGTTCATATTCGGAGAAAATCTGAGCTTAAAGAGCGCCAGTCATAAAAATTATTTCTCAAACCGGGGCGATATGGCAAAACAGGACCTTGAAAGCCTCTCAAAAGACGAACTCATCCAGATAGTGACCAATTTCAAAAACCGTGAATCGGTATCCGACGATGATCTCGACGACTATCGCCTCGATTATCACGCGCTTCTGGAAGCGACTTCGGACATCATCCTGTACATCGACCGCGAGGGAAATATCCGTTATATCAACTCCGCCTGGAAAGAGTATTATCCTTCCATAGAGCGGAACCTCAGGGGCCATTATTCCCAGAACATCCCCGCGATCGAGCTCGAACGCGGAAAATTCGTGTTTGAACAGGTCATCAGCAAGGGTTTGGTGATCGACAACGAGATGATGAAAACCGTCAACGAGAGGGGCGAGTCGGTCTATTTTACCGCGAGCTTCTCTCCCTTCAAGAACCGCGAGGGGAAGATCATCGGCCTCATCGGGATCATGAAGAACATCACCGAATACCATCTCATGAGCAAGCGCCTCAAGGCCAACGCGAAGATCCTCGAGGAAAAGGTCAAGGAGGAGATGAAGCAGGCCGAGGAGCTCAAGCACCTTCGCGACTTCAACGAGGAGATCATCAACAACGCCCCGATCGGCATCTTCGTCATGGATCTCTCCGGAGTCGTGCTCTCGGAGAACCAGGCTCTCAAGGACATCATGGGACGCAAGGGGGACGAGACACTGGTCGGCGTGAACCTTCTCGATTACGAGGGATTCACCAAAAGCGGTTTCGGAAAGCTCTTCAGGCGTGGCATCAGCGAGAAAAAGACAATCAAGGAATCGAACGTCATCTACACTTCCATATCCGGCCGCGACGACATGCTCATCAACGTGACCGTCGACCCCATCATGGGCAAAACCGGCTCGGTCGAGAAAATACTCATCATGGTGGAGGACAACACACAACAGGCCAGGACCGCAAAGCGCGCCCAGAAAGTGGAACAGCTTTCCGCGCTGGGGTTCCTCGCCTCGGGGGTTGCCACCGAGCTGCGAAACCATGTCAACAAGATGGTCATGGACCTCAATTTCGTCCAGAACAACCTTGCCTCCGACAGCCCCGCGGGCGACTATGTATCGTCCTTGAATCAGGAGCTTACCCGGATTAAAAACATATCCGAACAGCTGGTAAGCCTTGCCATCGCCGATGAAACCGAACGCGAAAAATGCGATGTCAACAAGCTCATCACCGCCTATCCCCTCGATATTATGCTGAACCGTCTGAAAAACGAGGGCTATGATATCAAACTCAGCCTCGGAACCGGGAAAAACCTTGTTCTCGCGACCGCCAACCAGGTTCAGCAGATTCTCCTGCAGTTCGTCGAAAACGCGGCCGAAGCCATGCCCAACAAGGGATCCATCACCATAACGACCGATCTGCTCGATATGTCCACGGGTAAATACGTGTGCATTACAGTGGCCGATACGGGGATCGGCATACCCGAAGAAAACCTTGGAAAAGTGTTCCAGCCTTTTTACACCACAAAGGGTAAAACCTCGACAGGCCTTGGACTCATGATCGCCGCGGCGATCGTCGAGAACCTGGGCGGGACCATCGGGGTAAAGAGCAGGCCCGGCGAGGGGACCACCATCAAGGTCATTATCCCGCAGGCCGTGAAATAGTCGCTCAAGGGGGACCTCCGTGATCAATATCGCCCACGACGTGAAAGAGCTCTTCCAGAACGAGGGCTTCAAGATCATTGCCCACACCGAATTCACCAAGGACATACTCGAAACGTCCATTGCAAAGGAGGGCCTCAGGGACGTGAGCCCCATCGGCAGGGTCGTGACCGGCATGGAGGAAAAGGTGCCTGCCCGGAAGGCGGAAGTCAGATTCCTCAAGACGACCGATTTCGATATCCCCACGATCGTCGAATACCTGAACTGGCACATGAACCGCATCGCGGAGAACGTCATCGGCAGGGAAGACATCATCAGGCAGGCCATGTACGCGATCCTCACCGGGGAACACATGCTTCTCCTGTCCCGGACCGGGATGGCGAAATCGTACCTTACCACATACATCTTCAACACCTTCGAGGGCGCGAGGATATTTTCGTCACAGGCGAGCAAGGATCAGACCCCGGACAACTACTTCGGCCCCTACAATATCGAGGAATTCAAGAAGGGCCGCATACGCCACAACATCAAGGGATCGATCATCGAGGCCAACCTGGTGTTCCTCGACGAGTTTTTCGACGCCAGCGACGTCGTGCTCCGTTCGCTCCTGTCCGTGCTCAACGAGAGGAAGTTCATCAACGGTTCAGAGCAGATCGATGCCGCCGTCCACACCACCATCGCAACCGCGAACTATATGCGCATGAACGAGGTGACCGAGGCCGTCCTCGACCGTTTCATGTACAAGTCGATCATTCCCGAGGACAGCAACGTTTACAACCAGCTCCTCATCGACCATACCTACCAGTTCAGCGGAGGGCGTCCGGTCGATCCCGAGAAGAAGGTTTTCTTCAACCAGGTGCTCTATCTCCATGACATCATAAGGAACAAGAACAAGGACGTGATAATCGAGACCCCCGACTTCATCTACTTCATGAAAAACGTGATAATCAACAAGTACATGACGGAGATGCGCAAGAGCGATTACAATTACTTCCTGAGCCCCCGGAAGATAGCCAAGACCGGCGATTTTCTCAGGGCATCGGCGCTTCTCGCCGGCCGCCATATCGTCACAGAGGACGACCTCAAGGACATGTACCTGGCGCTCTGCACCCTGAACAGTTTCGTGTCGGTCAAGGCAAAGGACAAGTCCGAGGTCGACGTTTTCCTCGATACATACCAGCAGACCATGGTGCACTACCGGGCGAGCGGTGCCATACACCAGATAGAGTACCTGCTCAACGTCCGGCGCATCCTCCAGGAAATCCGCGAGAATCCGGAGAAGCGCGAAAGCATTCTCGCGCGAAAGGGCCTGCTGCAGGGGATTCTCGAGATACTGAAAAAAGTCTTCCCCTCCCGCAGGAACGAGGAACATGAATCGCTCACCATCGAGACGCTCAAACGAAACGTGCTCGAGATGAACCCCGCGGTTGAAGAGGCGAACGAGCTCAAGAACGGCATCCTCAAGGATTACACGGACATCTACTGAGGAAGTATGCTTTCCTCCATACAGAGCGGATCCGAGAGGGGCAAGGCCCCGGATTTTTTCGAGTACTGGGAATCCCTCGGTTTTTTTGAAAACCTGCAGATCATGCTGCACCCGAATTTTCTCATCCTTTTCAACATCGCCCGTCTGATCTTCACCGAGGATTCGACCGTTGACGCGTATAACGCAATCGACGAGATCACAAAGGAAGAGCAGATGTACGTGCCCAACAGGGACGAAAGCATCCAGGTCAACCGCATCGAGAAGATCGCTCCCGTGAGCGACAGGATGGAAATCGACACTTTCCGTTACATTCACGAGATGAGGAAAACGCTCCCCCGCGAACTCGCGCTGGAGGAGGGCGTGTTCGACATGAAGCTCTTCACGAAAACCCTGCTCGTGCAGAGGTACTACGAAACCGAGGCCGATCAGTTCAAGCCGATCACCACATCGAAGGATCCAAGGGGCAGGGACGCGAAAAGGTTCGAGCAGAAATTTTTCATACTGCTCGACCGCTCGAAATCAATGGAAGCAAGGATGCGCACGTTTTACTCGAAGTGCCTGGTGGCCGAGTTTCTGCGCAGGAAGATGAACAGCAAGGCCAAGCTCTTCTTCAGGGCCTTCGATTCAAAGCCCGGCCCCCTTTACAAGATCGAAAAGCGCGAGGATTTTCCAGCGCTCATCGAGGAAGTGCTCCTGACCACGACCGGCGGGCACAGCACCAACCTCCGGGACGCAGTACTCCAGGCCGCGAGCGATATCCGCTACGACAAGGAAATGCTCAAATCGGAAATCCTGGTGGTAACCGACGGGATAAGCCAGATCGACAAGAACGAGCTCAAGCTCAAGCTGGGCGATATCCGGCTGAACGTGCTGAAAATCGGCGGCGACCTCCCCATACTCGATTACTTCGAGCTCGAAGCGCACCTGAAGAGGGAGCATATCCCTGTGAACGCCGAAAGCGTCGACCTGCGACGCATCTACAAGGAACTTCAGGTTGCCAGGGAAAACGAGGAGGAAAGCACCCTCTCCATGGCCGAGCGCCGCATCTACAGAAGCATATTCGACAGGGCCGACAAGATAATGCAGGACCTGAAGGACATCTCTTACAAGTTTATCGAGGTGGGAGATCTCAGGCCGGACCTCGTCTACCAGGTCGGCGACGAACAGCTCGAAGCCATTCGCGAGGCGGCGAACCGGTTGAGCGCGGTCAACCTGGACGAATGCGAGATCGCCGACAAGAAGAGACTCTTCCGCCAGCTGCAATTCCTGCAGCAGTACGTACACATGCTCGCCGCGCATTCGGAGGAGTCGAGCGCGGCCCTCGAGGAGATCGAAAAGCGGCTCATGGGCATCAAGAACCGCTACCTGAAGGACAAGCATATCATCTACAGCTTCGTCCAGGTGAAAGAACTGAAGGACGACAAAGAAACGATGAAGCTCGCCCGGAAGGAAGCGCGGCAGATGCTCAAGCAGATGAAGCTCGACAACAGGAAGCTGTCGACCAGGGAAATGAAGAAGGCGCAGCTCGTCTTCACCATGGACGTCGGCGGCGAGGGCAGCATGGGACAGTTCCTCATGCTGATGTTCATAAAACTCTTCCAGCAGATAAAAAGGCTCTTCCTGCTGCCTTCTCGCATAGCGTCCCGGCGGAACAAGAAAGATCCGCGTGGACGCGAGTGATACGCCGTTCTCCCGACACCCGTTTAACGCCATGCCGGATAGACTCGACGCGTAATGTGATACTAAGGCGCCGCCGGGGTGGGCGCCGTTGTAACAGATATAATTCACTTGACTCATATGTCATCGTAACTATGATATCTTAACGGCCGCGCTGGCGCATGCGCGGATTATCTCGGGCCGGTTCCGTACCGCCCGTAAGGATTGCAGCATTATGGATGAAAACAGGCTCCGCCGGGAAGGACGTTTCTGGGATTCGTACGCGCCCAGGTATGACTCCTTCATGGAAAGGGTCGGTCCCGCATATTCACGGCTTATCGAAAAAATAAAGGGCCGCATGGAACCGGACTACACGGTCCTCGAGATCGCCTCCGGCACCGGCCTCGTGTCGGTCGAAGTCGCGTCGAGGGTGAAGCAATATTATGGTGTGGATATATCCCCCAACATGGTCGAGATCGCGCGCAAGAAGGCGACCGGGCGGAACCTGGCGAATATCAACTTCCAGGTTGGAGACGCTTACCAGCTCGACTTCGGAGAAAACACGTTCGATGCCGTGCTCACGCCGAACGTCCTCCACGTTTTGATGGATCCGGCGCGCGTGCTCGCGGGGATTCGCGGGGTGCTTAAGCTCGACGGGCTGCTCATCGCCGCCACCTATTGCCACGGGGAGAGCATGTACACCAGGGCGGTTTCCTTTTTTATGGGGCTCGCGGGTTTCAAGGCTTTCCAGAAGTGGTCCGTGCGGTCGTACCAGGCGTTCATCGAGAAAAACGGTTTCCGCATCATCGAAGAAACCATCATCGAGGACACGATGCCCCTCTGCTACGTCGTGGCAGTCAAAAACTGATACCCTTTACAGCTTCTCGTCCCGGTACCACTGGATTGTTTCGAGGAACATGTCGATGTTGCCCCGCGTCGGGGTCCACCCGAGTTCTGTCTTCGCCATGTCGCAATCGAGTATGAGGTCCGTGAGCAGGAAGGCCAGGTGCTCCTTGTTCAGGTAGTTGATCTTGAACGGCCTGAGCAGGAACGACATGAGCTTGGTCGTGAACGGCGAGAGGTGGCGTATGGAGCAGTCGAGCATGCCCTTTTCCTTGACCATGACGGTCTGCTCGAGCTGGGTGGGGACGCTGTCCGATCCGATGTTGAATATTTTTCCCGTCGCCGCGGGAGCGTCCTTCGCTTTCATGATGGCCGATATCACGTCGTCGGGATGGACGAACTGGAACCTGTTGTCGCCGTGTCCCGTGATGTAGAGCCTGTTGGCGTCGTCCATGGCCATCGCCATGAGAAGCGTGATGAGGATAATGGGATTGTCCGTACCCGGGCCGACCACCAGCGCTGGCCTGAATACCGTGATCTGCATTTCCTTCTTATATGGCGCCAGGAGCTTTTCAGCCTTGAGCTTGTGCCTGCCGAAGCGGGTAACGGGCCTGGTCCTGTCCTCCGGTCTCGTCGGGAGCTTCCTGCTTTTTCCGTACACCTCGTAGCTCGACAGGAAGAAGAAGCGTCCCACCCCCGCGGCCTTTGCCCCCGCGAGGAGATCGCGCGTGAAACGTATGTTTATCCTTCTCATGTACATGAGGCCCCTGCGCGAGTTTCCCGCAGCCTGGAGCAGGTGGAAAACGGTATCCACGCCCTGACAGGCCTTCTTCAGCATGATCGCATCGAATACATCG
The DNA here is from genome assembly GCA_964423905.1 of uncultured Leptospirales bacterium. Lineage (GTDB taxonomy): Bacteria > Spirochaetota > UBA4802 > UBA4802 > UBA5550 > CAYRGX01. The sequence continues at coordinate 75,657 of CAYRGX010000013.1, forward strand.
CATTGAATGAACTCAGCGCCGGCTGGAAGGTTCTTCGGCTTCTCAAGGTCCATGCAACGGATTTGCGCGCCCTTCGCGGCCAGGGCGTCGACGAGTTTTTTTCCCAGCTGGGTGGTGCAGCCAGTTATCAGGATCATACCGTCACCTCAAAGGGGAATAACAGAGCTTGATTGCAGATAATCGCACGGGCGGATTTTAGTCAAGACAAATAAGGAGGGTCACTCGCCGCGGGAGGGCTCCGCGGTCCACGGAGGCAAGCCGGTCCGCGTAATGCGCGACGAGTATAAAATTCCCTCAGCCTTGCCAGCGATCGCGGAGAGGGGGATAAGGCGGACGGCGCCGGGCCGGGTCCTGTTGTCGCTCGCGGCGAGAACGTTTCCGTCCGGTACGGGACCGGATTCGATTTCCTCACCGGCCGCTCCCTCCCGGTTGAAGCGGATGGCGTATTCCCGGTCCCCGTTCCTCTCTGACATGATGTCGCCGCGGTCGAATTCCATCATCCTGCGCAACGTGTTATCCTCGATTTTTCCGAACGAGAGCCCCGTCCCGTTGACGGTGAACACTCCCGATTCGTACCGGGCCTGGTCGCCGGCGATCGCGATGATCCTCAGCGGCTCCCCGCCGCGCGTGATCAGGAGATCGCCGGGCGCGCCCTTGCCCGGCACGTGCCGGCGGACGAGCACCAGATCCCCGCGCGAGCACAGGGGCGCCCCGTCGGCCGCGATCGCGCGTATGGTGAAAAACGACCCGACCGCCACGTACGAGAGCGCATGGGTCAGGAGCGCGATCACGGTCCACGGCGCGAACCATCGCGCGGCACGGAAGCGCGGCGCGTGCGGGGAAGGGCCGCGAAACGCAATGACGAGCGCATCCGCTGCCGATGCAAGCTGCGTCGCGAGGTGGAGCGCGGCAAGCGCCATGGGGGCGACGGGCGTGGGATCGCTTCCGCGAAGCGCGGGAAGCGGGATGGCGATCAGCGATATAATCCTGATCGCTGCGTACACGAACCCGCGGAGCGGGTCGCCGTTGTACAGCTGCCCTAGGCCCGGGAGCAGAAATGACAGAAGAAAGGCGATCGGCGGGCTTGCCCCGACCTTTTTCGTCGACGTGATGATGGCGGGACCGTTCACGGCTCAGTCCAGGAACGACGAGATGAATTTTTTCACCCTGTCGCGTTCGGTAAACACGCCGAAGTGGCCTTCGCAGAGTATGTCCGCTTCGAGCGAAAGAAGAAAGCGCAGCATCGCCTGGTAGTCGCTCCTGACAGAGCGGAGCTGGTCGTGCAGGGGGCCGTGCACGTCCTGCCCGAAGAGCACGAGCTTCCCGTCGGAGCGGACCGTTATCACCGACGAGTCCGGCGAGTGACCCGGCGTGTGATGGAACACGAGTTCCGAATCTCCCACGGTGAAGCTCCGGGACGGGCCATCCACTCCGATGTCGACAGGGGTGGGCGGCATCACCGAACCGTACCAGGACGCAGCGGTGACTTCGGAGTCCCCGCTTTCGAGGAACCAGCGACCCTCCTCGTGGGCGACAAGGGCACACCCCGTGGCCCGGCGCAGGGCGTTGGCGCCGCCCGTGTGATCGTAATGGCAGTGGGTGATGAAAAGGTATCTGATCGAGGAGAGGTCCGGGAGCACTTTTTTGATGTTCTCGATTACCTGAGCGTGACCCAGGCCGGTGCCGGCGTCGATGACCGCGCCTTCACCGCCGGAGGCGAAAAGGTACACGGACGCGTCGGAGGGATGTGAAAGGCTGGAACCCCCGATCGCGTGCACCTGGGACGTGATTTTCATGACTACGATTCTTCCGTTTTGATCTTCTTGAGGAGCTTGAACCTGCTGATCAGCTCTGACAGCTCCCTGGTTATGTTGTTCAGGGACTGGGAGAGATTGCTGAGCTCGACCGCGTTCCGGGCGTTGTCGTTCGTGAGGGTCTGCGTGTCGATGATTGTTTTTTCCATTTCCGCGGTATTGGTGACCTGGTCGTGGGACTGGTCATAGATATGCCGGGACATCTTGATGAGGTTCCCGACCGAGCGCCTGATCTCCTCCGAGTTGACGGCCTGCTTGTCCCGCTCTTCGGAGATTTTGTCGATTTTTGACACAATGTGGTATACGTTGTAGATGAAGAAAGTGAGGAGCGACTTGATATCGTTGACGCTTCTCACCCCCTCGGCTATATTACGGCTCGTCTCCTCGACAAGTTTCTCGATTTGCTGCACCTCCTGAGTCGAGCGGTCGGCGAGCTTTGACACCTCGTCGGCGACGACGGCGAAACCTTTGCCGTGCTCGCCGGCCCTGGCGGCCTCGATCGATGCGTTCAGCGCGAGCAGGTTCGTCTGGTCGGCGATCTCGTTGATGAGCTCGGTGGCCTCGCGTATGCGTTCCGAGCTCGACTGGATTTTCTGCATGTCGCTGACCATCAGGTTGAGCTTGCTTTCCCCCTCCTCGACGCGCTTGGAAAGGGTCTCGCCCTCGGTACGGACACTGCTGATCATGTCGCCGATGAGCCTGATCGATTCGACGAAGTTCTCGAGCGAGGTGGATATTTCTGACACGGAATGCCCCGCCTCCTCGATGCTGCCCTGGACCACGTTCGCCGACGCCGAAAGGAGCTGGATGTTGCTGACCGCCTTGGACATCGCCTCTTTCTGTATTTCGGCCCCCTCTCCTACGCTCGTTGAGATCACGTTGAGAAAGCGGGAGAGGTTGTGCGTCTTGGCGATGGATTCGCTCAGCTGCATCACGATCTGCTCGAGGTTCTTAATCGTGTTGATGATCTCGAAAAGCACGCTCCGGATCTCGTCCTGCGAATCGATGATAAGCCTCTTCGTGAGGTCTCCCTTGGAGACGTGCTGCAGGGTTTCCTTCGCGAAATTGAGCGGACGGACGGTGTTCGTTCCCGATAGATAGATGGTGAAAATGGCGAAAATCGTGGATGTGGTAAGCATGAAAATCATCCGCCGCGCCATCCCGCCGAGGAAATCCGTCGTTGCCATGCCCCTGCTCAGGTGCGATACTTCCTGGAAAGTGTAGACCGATATGAGCAGCATGGTTAGCGCGAACAGCGGCACGAGAAGGAAGAGCATGCGCCTGCGAATGGAGACGTGGATGATCCCCCCGTGCTGGATGAGGGTCCTGGAAAGCTTCCAGACCGCCAGGTTGATGTCGCCGATAAATCGCGTGAATACCCTCTCAGAGGCGAGATACGCGATGACGCCAGACAGGAACCCGGCAAAAATGATTATGACCACGCAGTTCACCACCTGGTAGGTGGTTACCGGCGGGGGGGGGATCAGGGCCGGGTTCGAGACCGCAACCGCGGCGATAACGGAGCCCACAGTAAAGCGGCACAGCATGAAAATCCCGTGCAGGATGGGGATATTGTGCGCTCTGATGTATGCTGCTGAAAGGAGCGACTCGTCAAATGTATTTTTTTTGTATGCCTTGATGAAGCGGTTGATCGGCAGGAAGAGTATCTCGTCAGTGGGAATCGAGAGCAATGTCGGGATAAGGATGATCCACCAGGCGTGCTGCAGGATGATGATGCGTCCCTGCACGGCGTTGAAGCCGGCGAAAAAGGCGATCACGGATGCCGCGAACCACGCGCCCACCCCCGCCCCGATCAACTCGGTCAGGAGGAACCGCGCCTTGACGTTCCAGGCAAACCTGTCCAACGTGACGAAATAATTGTCGGACGTCTGCACAACGGGCGTATCGTCCTGTACGGCCGTGCCCGGTTCAGGCATATCGGCGATTTCAATGCGTTCAGCGCTATTCATCGGTTGTGCCATTTCAGACGGCCGGTTGCTCGCCCGTCGAGGGAATTTGTTTTTATCACAATGTATCTAATCACGCTTCACTGAAAGTATCGCCCCAGAACGATCTTTTTTTCAAGTGTTTTTTTTCGGGGCGGCCGCATTGTGCACCGGCTGATGGGAATAAGTTCTTGCATTTTTCATTTTAGTGCTTTATTATGGGGCCTCATATCGCCGGTATCGCCCTATGAATGATTTTTCCATGAAAAAAGCAATTCGCTCGGCTGCATATATCCCCCTGCTTCTCTTGTGCGCATTTGCCGTATACGCGGGGGACGGCGGCGCCGAAATAGCGGTCAACGACGTTCACAATGGAATTCCACTGGGTAAACACCTTCTCATAGCCGAGGACCGGGGTAAAATATGGACCGCTGAGGAAATCGCCGCGGGCATGCACGGAAAGGATTTCAAACCGTGCAACGTTGATTTCCCCGGTTTCGGCTACAACCAGAACAGTGCATACTGGGCCCGTTTCAGAGTCCGCAACGATTCCGATGCCGAAGCCAGATGGTTCCTCGAGTTCAGTTATCCCCTCATGGACAGGATAGACGTGTACGTCCTCAGCGCGGACGGCAAAGTGGTCGACCGGAGACGTGCCGGGGACGCCTTTACCTTCAATAAAAGGGAGTTCAATTACCGTCATTTCGTGTTCGCGTTCAGCGAGAAGGCCCTGTCCACGAGCGATTACCTGGTGCGCTGCGAGACCAGGGGGGCCATGAACATATACCTGCAGATGTGGTCGCAGGAAGGCTTCCGCGTGAACAGCACGGGAAAGATGTTCCTCCTCGGCATGTATTACGGCGTGATGTTCATAATGCTGTTCTATAATCTGTTCATCTATTTCTCGGTCAGGGACAAAAGCTATATTTACTTCGTCGTGTACTGCCTGGCGCTGATCGTGTTCCAGTCGATGATGGACGGTACGGGCTTCCAGTATGTCTGGTCGTACAGCACATGGTGGGTCAACCACGGGATCGTCATGGTGATAATGAGCGTGGTCGGGCTGTCCATCCAGTTTTCCCGCTACTACCTGCACGTCAACGAGCACCTTCCCCGGTTCGACCGGGCCCTCGTGGGGCTCATGGTGCTGTGCGGGCTGGTCACCGCCGTCTCGTTTTTCGTCGATTACACGATAATCGTCCGTATCGCAATGGTCATCACGATCACGTCGGCCGTCATCATATCATGCCTGTCGATCAACATCCTGGCGCACGGGTACCGCCCTGCGCGTTTCTACGTGGCGGCGTGGACCACCTTCTGGATCGGCACCGTGATCTACGGGCTCAAGTTCTTCACGCTGCTCCCCGAGGTGGCGTTTACGCGGTACGTGATGCAGTTCACCTCGCTCATCCAGCTCGTGCTCCTCTCCATCGGTCTCGCCGACAAGATCAATTTCATGAGGCGCGACCTCGAGGCGCTCAATATCAACCTGGAAAACAAGGTGGAGTACCGCACGGCCGAGTTGAACGCCGCGCTCAAGCGGATGACGCAGCGGGAAAAGGAAATCCAGATCGAGTTCGAACTTGCGGGAAATATCCAGCGCGGGATCCTTCCCTCGATGCCGTTCTACTACGAGGGGATCAAGATCGACGCCTACTACCAGGCGATGGGAGAGGTGGGCGGCGACTTTTACGACATATTCATGATGAAGGGGGGATATGTCGGCGTACTGATCGCCGACGCCTCCGGCCACGGCATGCCCGCGGCGTTCATCACCGCCCTCGCGAAAATAAGCTTCGTCGAGGCGATACAAAACTCGCTTTTTCCCGCGGACATCTTCAAGCACGTGAACGCGGAGCTCATCGAGGCAATCAAGACCGACGATTTCGTCACGGTGTTTTTCACGGTCATCAGCCCCACCTTCGACGTTTTCTACGGAAACGCCTCCCACCAGAAGGCGCTCGTGCTGAGGACGCAGACCCGCGACATCGACGAGTGGGACACCAACGGCCTCTTCATGGGATCCATGGCCGCGGCCAATTCCATGTACGAGGAAAAGCAGGATCACCTGGATTACGGGGACCGTATCCTTCTCTATACCGACGGCATCACCGAGGCGAAAAATCCGCGGAACGAAACGTTCGGTGAGGCGAGGTTGAAGGCGTCATTGATCGAGACCGCGGCGTTATCCCTCGCAGATGCGAAGGAGCGGATCATCGAGACCTGGAACGAGTTCCGGGGGACCGCCCCCCAGACCGACGATGTCACCCTGATGCTCATCGAGATCGACCCCGCGTATCGCCTCCTGATAGATTTTCGCGAGAAAGGGTTCAAGCTCCTCTGGCAGAGAAAGTACGGCGAGGCCATAGAAGTGCTCAACCAGGCGCTCGCCATCAACCCGAAGGACGAGAAGTGCCATCTCTACCTCGGCGAGTGCCATCTCAAGGCGGGAGACTACACGAGCGCGGTCGCGCATTTTCAGCACTTTCTGAAAAACAACGACGTGGACGCGAACGTATGGAACCACCTGGCAGAGGCCTATTACAACCTCGAAAACTACGAAATGGCGTACCACACCGCTCGCAAGGCGACCCACCTGCGCAACAACTTCGTCGACGCGATGGTGACCTGCGGCCTATCCCTCAAGGGCATGGGCAGGTACGAGGAAGCCGCCCGGCAGTGGCTGCGCATCCTGACCATCGACAAGGACAACGCGGTCGCGCTCAGGGAATCCGGGACGGGAGGGAGTGGCCCGGAGTGAAAAAGGTTCCGCTCGTGCTGGTAACGATTTTATTTTCGCTCGGGGCATCCCTGTCGTTTGCCGCTGAAAAGAAAGCCGGAAGGCCCGCGGAGCCGAAAGGCGGCGGGAAGGGCGGGGCCGTCGAAGAGAGGAGGCTCGGGCCGGACCACCCGCGAATCCCCGACGTGGATTTCAAAGACCCCACGAAAGACAATGGGCCCGTGCATGGCAGGAAGGTCGTCCTGGGCATCGCGGGCGGCGCGTCGCTGACCGCGGAGCTTATCATGAGGGCGCAGTCGGTCCCGCTGTGCGACCCGACCGGCGGCTCCACGGCGTACGTGCGGCTCGACGATATCAGGTCCCTCGAATTTCTCAGGTGGAAGGGTCGGCAGCTCCGGAGAAACGAGTACGGGTTTTATCCCGCGGCGGTCCGGGTGAAGCTGAAGAACGGAAACTCGTTCGAATGCGGCGGCACCTTCGATTCCCTTCACAGGCTGAATGTAAAAATCAACACCGGCCAGAGGAGCCTCTACAGCTATTATTACGACTACCGGAAAAACGACGCCTGGGTCAATTCGGGCGGCCGCGACATGGGCCAGGCCGAAGCGTCCCCGCTGAAAGGCACCGTCGTTAAAATCGAGTTCGGAGAATAGGCCCCGGCGGGCCGGCGGCGCCGTCGTCTTCGCCGACCGGGTCGCGGCATCCTCGCACGAACGGAGGGCGGCGATGTATACAGAGGAACACAGGCTTTTTTTCTTCAACCTGTTCACGATCCTCTCCCACGAAAAGGGCGTAAGGCTCTTTGAAAAGAAAAGCGTGATCCACTCGGCCAGGGAAAAGGGCCTCTCGCGGGAAGAGATCGTGGAAATGCTGGCCGCCTGGAGGGACGGCACGCGCAAGATGTCCATGGGGACGGCGGGGGAGGATAATTTCTCGCTCTGCTGCGATCTCTGCGCCGCGCTCATATCCGACGACGGCATGAGCGATGAATCCACCGCGCAGTTTTTAAAATTCGCGGAGCAGTGCGGCCTGCCGGCGACCGTCATGAGGCAGGTTATCTCCGGCAGGGAGCGATTTCTGTCCGAGGGGGTGATCTCCAGGAGGGCAGATCTCATCCGCAAGGCGGTGGAAAAGGGCGCGGTCAGGGGCACCGGCAGGGTGACGCAGGAAGGCGCCCGGAGCGATTTTTACATAGCCAATCAGGTGACCCGCGAGGGACTCGATGAGATACAGCGCCTGCTCCTCGCTTACCAGATGGGGATCAACGTCGCCATTGACGGCCCGCCCGGGGTCGGCAAGACCAAGAGCATCATCGAGATTTCGCGCATACTCGGCAGGAGGCTCTTCACCAAGACCTGCTCCGGCCGCACCACCGAGTCCCACATCATTTCGTACCCGGTGCTCACCGGCCAGGACGGGGTGAGCGTCACCGTGCACGTCAACGGACCGCTCGCCCTCGCGATGGAAGAGCCCGGCATCTTTTACGGCGACGAATTCAACCTGTTGAAGGAGGACGTACAGAAGAGGCTCAACAGCGCCTTCGACGAGCGGCGCGCCATCG
>CAYRGX010000013.1:83727-113312 GCA_964423905.1 uncultured Leptospirales bacterium
CGGCGCGCACCCAGGTCAACTTGGGCGGGGCGGCGGCGTCCAGATAAGCGCGAAGCCCGGTTTCTGGGCTGCAATATCGTACAACCCCACCGAGAACCTCCTGTCGAGGGACCTGGAGGACTCCGTGGCGGACCGCTTCATCCACCTGCACTACGACCGATGGTCCGCCGATTTCAAGGCGTATGTTTCGTCGAAGAGCGCGGAGCGGCAGGACCCCACGAAGGTGGACGACGCCTCCGCGTTCAATATCAAGCTCGGGTGGAGGGGAATCGCCGCCGGCAACCGTTTTCTTTCGGGCGAGACGAAGGACGGGACGTTCGTGTGGTCCGATTTTTTCACCTTCGAGAAGGTGAGCGTACAGCCTGAGTACGTGTACCGGGTCTACGACCGCGGGAGCATCTACCGCACCCTCGGCGGGAAGGACGGGAAGGAACTCGAGAAAATGTCAGGCAGCGCCTTTTCCGCGGTGGAGCTATCCCGCGTGCTTTCGCGTTTCACCGACATGATACAGACGCTCTCACGAACGGGCAAGGCCCCGATGCTCGACAAGATAGGGCTGGGCAACATCCTGGAGGAGGAGGACTTCGAGCTTTTCACGCTTCACGAAAGCTCCACCAGAATAGAGATAGCCGCGATGAAGCATTACCACGACCTGGTGCGGAGGGGATTCGGGCGCTTCCTGGCCCAGTCATACGCGGCGCGGCTCGTGCTCGACCAGGTCTGCTACGGGCAGTACCGCAACAAGCGCCTGCGCAAGATGACGGTGTACGAGCTCGTCACGCGCATCGCCATGGCGATGGGACTCCTCTCGGACAACAAGAGTTTCAACACCAGGATAGACCTCCCGGGGATCCTCTCGGCACAGTAACGGGCGAGGGCGCGTGAAGTCGTCTGCATTCGAAAAACTCCTTTCCGATGCCGCGAAAAAGACGCTGTCGGATATTTTCGCCAGGGACCCCGACAGGAGGGTCACGCTCATCCGCGCCGCGGCAGCGCATTTCACCGATGACGAGGTCGGCCTTTTCGAGGCCTTCGCCTGTGATCCTTCCTTCAGAACGTTCATGCGGCCGCGCATGAGAATATCCCATCTGCGCTTTGAAAAGACGATGGAGCGCCTGTTCCGCCGGATCACCTCCGGCATCGACCCGGCGCTGGTCGCCATGATTGCGAAGGCGATGTCGACCGATAACTATCGGTCAATCGAGCGGTCGTTTTTCAAGGTGCCCGTGGACATGCATTCCTACGAGTTGTTCGAGGAAGGATTCATCCGCGTGGGAGAGCAGAATCCGGATCTCCTCGAGGAATTTTGCCTGTTTTACGCCTCGGAGGAATACGCCATTTTCCGCGGAACGTACAGACAGTACGATGCGCTGTACCAGGATTTGCTCGCCCGCCTGGTCGATCTCCTGCTGGGTTCCGGTCTTTCCGCGAAGGTGAGGCACTGCGCGTCGCGCCTTTCGTCGGATTATCTCGGCGCCTTCGTGTTGATCAGCCACGAGATGAACAAATCCGCCGAGTTTCTGGGAATGGTATTCAAGGTCTTCAGCACCCTGCGCGACGACGACGTCTTTTTCGATTACGTGAGGTCCGTGCACACCCGTTACGGCGCGGTACTCGCGAGGGAAGACGGGTCCGGTACCGCCATCTTTCTCCGTCTCGTTTCGGTCTGGGAGTTTGCGCTGGAAGGGACGAGGGAGGGGATAATCCCGTTCAGGCAGTTCCTGCGGCGCTACGGCAGCACGCGCAGCGAATTCGAGTCCTTCGTCTGGGACGTCGTATTTTCCCTGGCCCCCCCGAAGGCGGCAAGGGCCGTGGGGATACTGGTGTCGGCGACCTTCGATTCGCTGCAGGGATACTACAGCAATGATTCGCCCACGATCAAGTTCCTTGTGAGCAACATCATCGCGGCGATCGCCGAAATGGAAATACGCGGGCTGGCGAATCCGCTCTACCAGGTGGTGCTGAAACTCATCCTGGGATTCAAGCTTAACCGCAATTTCATCCGGCGGAGGGGCGAGTTCTACTCGTGGCTGAAGTCACAGACGGGCTCGCTCCGGCTCGAAATGGAAGTTATCCGCTTCATGTTCTTCGAATACATCTTCATCAGCCTGGGCTTCGTCAACGCGGAACGCGAGGTGAGCATGACCAAGTTCTGCGACAGGAACCACCAGTATTTTTGCGAGGTCCTCGACGGGTCTTACGCCTCGCTGAACAGGAACGGCGTCAAGAGCAGGAACGAGCTGTTCCCGAAGCTTCTCGAGATGCTCAGGACGGTCGTCTGGGAGCCGGCGTACGCGCGTTTTCCGGACGGGGAATATTCCCTGGAACAGCTGCGGAGCGTGGCCGAGAGCACGGATTGCGAGGACGAGGTTCTTGCCGCGCTCGAGAAGGTCGAGCCGGAAAACCTCCCGTGGTACTGCGGGTCGGTGCTCGAGGCGTTCCGCCGCGAGCCGGAGACGCTCGAGGAGGCGCTCCGCCCGGATTACTGGTACCGCGTGAACCTGCCCGAGGCCGCGACCTATTGCTACGGGATCATGCTCCCCCTGATAGGGACCATACGGATTGCCGAATCCGAGGGGCAGACCGCGCACACCGACGGGAAGAGCATATTCCTGCCGAAGTACATCAACTACTTCAAGGACCCGCTGGATCCCCTCATAGACAACAGGAACCTGACCACCTACATCGCGCTCACGCTCCACGAGACGGGCCACATACTGGGGGGATCATATCATTTCAACATAATCAATTACCTGAACAAGCTCGAGAAACCGGAGCTCTTCAAGGAGATATGGAACTGCTTCGAGGACTTCCGCATCGAGGAATTCATGGTGAGGATCAACGCGCACGCCCAGGTGAGGGAGATTTTTTGCATCATGAACAGTTATCTCTCAGCCGGACTCGCCGCGGCGGTGCTGCCGCTCGCCTCCCGCATGATACTCTATGTCGCAGACCAGGCCGCGGGGTACCACGAAGCGATCAGCGCGATTCCCCAATACCGACTGCAGCTCGACACGCTTTTCGAGCGAAAAGCCAACACGGGACGGTTCGCCGATCTCAGGACCATGGCCGACTACGGTGTCGAGCGGCTCAAACACCTTGATATCGGGAACCCGCTCGCGGTCTATCCGCTGGCGCGTGAATTTTACGAGGTCATGAAGCACTGGAGCGACGCGGACCTGGTCGCGCTCCGCCCGAAAAGGGAGCTCTATCAGTGGGTCGTCGACCCCGACTCCGACGGCGGGGTCGGCGGACGGCCCGCCGTGGGAAGCGCGACCAGGCCCCTCAGCCGCGAGGAGCTGGACCGGATGTACCGCGACTACAACGAAAACCCGCGCGCGTTCCTCGAGGCCATGGGCCTGCCCGTGTTCACCTCCCTGGTTCCCGGCGACGACGGCGAAGGGAGGGAGGAGCGCCCCGGACCCGGGAGGCGGAAGCCGACCGGCGACGCGCGCGAATCTTTCATGTCGGACATCCTTTCCGTGGGCTGCGACCCCGATTATCGCTCGAAGGGGACCGTCGACCAGTCGACGAGGACGAAGGTCGATGACGGGCTGGCGCAGCGGCAGGTCTCGCGCAAACCCGGTGACAGGGACGGCAAGCCCGTTAAAAAAGCGGGAGGCCGCAGGAAGAAGCGCGACCGGCGCGGGAACAAGAAGTACGTATACAGCATCGACCCGAAGACAGGGTCCCGGACCAGGCTGTCGGAGATTACCGAGTACACGGTAAGGGGCGTGGACCGCGCGTTCATGAAGAAGTTCAGAAAATGGGAATACCTCGGTTCGCTCGTGCATCAAATGCTGGCGCGAATCCTCCCGGCGCTCGAGGACGAGCACGACACGTCCAGGTTCGAGGGGGATATGGACCTCGAGCTCCTCGTGGAGGTGCTGAGCGACAGGAGAAGCATCCAGGAATCGCCCGAGATATTCGAGATACTCAGGGAGAACCGCCGATCCCTCGAGGTCATGATCGGCCTGGACATCAGCGGATCGACGATGATGCCCATCTCACAGGAGATCGACTCGGACGCGGTCATCGATATCGAAAAGGCGTTCGCCATCATCTTCGGCCGCGCCATGAACCTGCTCACCGACAGGGTCGGGGTGTACGCGTTCAACTCGGCGACCTCCACCAACGTCTACCGGGCCGAGAGCATCGATTCGATTTCCATGTTTCGGGCAGACGCAGCCAACAGGGACGGGGACTTCATACGGTACGTCGGCAACATGCTTGCCAAAAGCGACGCCGAGGAAAAATATTTCTTCCTGCTTTCGGACGGGCAGCCCAATTCGGACAACTACTTCGGCAAGGAGGCGCTTGACGATACCCTCATCGCCATGCGGGAAACCGTCAACGCGGGCATCAAGCTCATTTATTTCAATTTCGATGCGGTCAGGGGGGAGTACTTCGCGTTGTTCCAGAAGGAATCGACGTTCGCCCGATATTTCAAGACCCCTTCAGAGATACTCGCCGTGATCCCGCGGATGGTCGCGTCGGTGGCGTCGTCCATTCGCTGAGCGGGGCGCTTGCGGACTGAACGCGGCGTCGCGGGATGTCAGAATTCCGAGTGGGCCGTGGTGCCGTCCCCGTCGATGACGAAATCGCCAAAGACCGAGGGGGCTTCCTTCTGTAAAATAACGAGCATCTGCATGCATACTCTCCGGATTTCCCACTGCGCGCTTTTATCCAGCCGCAGGTGGAACACGTTGCGCAGTTCCCTGAAATTGGCGCTGAACACGATCTCGCTTTCGAGCGCGTTCGGGAGCACGAAGCGCGCGTCTTCCTTACGTATGTCCATGTCCCTGAGCTTCAGGTAGGTTTCCTCGGCCTTCTTCATGAAGGCGCGGTATTCCTCCGCTGCGCGTGGATCGGCGAGTATGGACGGGGGGATTACGTAATCGAACCCGGCCTCGTCCACGTAGCGCTGGGATTGCTGCGAGTAGCTCGCGATGCGATGGCGCACCAGCTGATGGGTGAACGACCGGGACGCGCCGGTTATGCGAAACGATGCCGCGGCGTGTTCCAGTATCGAATGGTGGCCGTTGCGTATGCACCCGCGGATGAAGTTCTTTTCGCTTCCCTCCGCGACGCGGTCCAGGGAGAGATAGCATGTCCTCCCCGCCTCCTCGATGAGCTTTTCCGCCGAGGGGGTGATCGCGAGGAGCGTTACCGTGGGATGGGTGATTTCCATTGATTATCCCTGCGCTTTCGTATGCGGTATCACCACGTGGCCGGTCCCGGTGGACCCGAAACCGTATCACGAGCCGTGGAGATCGTGCGCCGTGGGACCAGGAACGCCCCGGCACGCAGGGTGTTCCTCGCGTCATTCACCCGGGCGGGAGAAGGGATGGCGCTCCCGCACGGGGAAGGGCGCACTACATGTCCCTGGTTGAGTATATCTCGTCCTTGATGGGAAGTTCCTTTCTCAGGTTTTTGATATAAGGAAAGAGTTCGCCGGATTCGATGTAGCTGTCGCAGTCATCCATGATCCTGCGGGCGACCGTGAAGTATTTATACAGCTTTTCCTCTCCAGACCGTTTCACCCACTTTTTTTTGAGGCACTTGACACGGAGAACGTAGCGGTCGGGTTCGGATTCGTACTGCCTGATGACAATACAATGCTGGCAGTTTGCGCAAAAAATCTTTTCTTTTGGCATAAGGAACTCCTTGCGGATTCAGTTTATGGATGAATGCGATTTTTGCCGGAATCAAACAAAGTGATATCAATAAGAAATCATGCACTTAAATGTCAAGAATATTTTATCATTTCACGGTGCAAATCATGCTTGCGCGGCCGCCGGGACACGTCCATGGTGCCGGGGAGGGGGATATACCCCCTGCAGGAGGGGGCCGGTGCCAGACATGAAGATCATCACGGTCGTGGGCCGCTCGGGGAGCGGCAAAACCACGCTCGTCGAACGGCTGATCGAGCGGTTCCGCGCGCGTGGACTCGCGGTTTCAGCGGTGAAAAGCATACGCCATGAGTTCCATATGGACCGGCCGGGCAAGGACACGTACAGGCTGCGTGAAGCCGGCGCGCGTGGAGTGGCCATCACCAACGGGGAGTCGTACGCGTCCATAGGCACCCTCTTGCCCGGGCGGTCCCCGCTCGAGCTCGGCCTTTTCCTCTTTCCCGCTTCGGACGTCCTGATAATCGAAGGCTACAAGGAAGGCGACACCTGGAAAATCGAAGTGGTGGGCGACTCGGCCGAGGATCCGCTTTACGCGTCGGGGGTCGACAACATCAGGATTGTCGTATCAGACAGGAGCCTCGAGACGTGCCTGCCCGTGTACGGGAGGGACGATGTCGACGGGATTCTTTCGGCGGTGGATGGGATACTGGCCGGGGAGGCTGTGTCAGGCGTACTCGATGAGTGACGGGAGGTAGTCTTCCGGGACCTCGTAATCCAGGATCATGAGCGCGGTCGCGGCCAGATTGGCCAGCCCGAAGCTCCTGTCTGGTTTCTTCATGCGGTATTCGCCGCCGAATCCGGGATCGTAAATGATGACCGGCACCGGGTTCAGCGTGTGCGAGGTCTTTTTTTTCGGCTGCCCCGTCGCCTTGTCGATTTCGAAGGCTCCCGTTTTTTTGTCCATCTCGAACATCTCGTCCAGGTTGCCGTGGTCCGCCGTGATCATCGCGGTCCCGCCGCACTGGCGCACGGCCTCCAGGATGCGTCCCACGCACATGTCCACAGTCTCCGCCGCGATGATCGCCGCGTTCAGGTCGCCCGTATGACCCACCATGTCACCGTTCGCAAGATTCAGCCGGATGAAGTCGAAGCGGCCGCCCGAGATCTCGTCGATAACGCGATCGGTGATTTCCGCCGCCTTCATCCGGGGTTTGAGGTTGAATTCAACCCTGTCGGAAGGGATCTCCTCGTAGGTTTCGAGCTTCTCGTCGAACTTGCCGCTGCGGTTGCCGTTCCAGAAATACGTCACGTGGCCGAACTTTTGGGTTTCCGAAATCGCGAACTGCCTGCACCCGGAGCGGACAAGGTATTCGCTCATGGTGCTGTCGATCGAGGGGGGCGGGACCAGGTACTTCTTCGGTATTTTTAGGTCGCCGTCATACTCCATCATACCCGCATACACAACCTTCGGTGTGCGGACCCTGTCGAACATGGAGAAGCCGTTTTCCTCGAAGGCGCGTGATATTTCAATGGCGCGGTCGCCCCTGAAGTTGAAGTATATCACCGAATCGCCGTCGTTGATCGTGCCCACCGGCCCGGACGCGTCGTTGATGGTGAACGAAGGGAGGTACTGGTCGGTCGTTCCTTCGCGCTCCTTTCTGAATGTTTCAATCGCTTCCCGCGCGCTCTTGAAAGGCCTCGCGGTTCCCAGGACATGGGCCTCCCAGCCCCTTTTCACTATGTTCCAGTCGGCCTCGTAACGGTCCATGGTCGTGACCATGCGCCCGCCCCCGGAGGCTATCCGGTAATCGCAGCCCCTGGAGTTGTGGCCGGCGAGATTGCTCTCGAGCGCGTCCACATACTCGAGCGCCGATGTCTCGGGTACGTCCCTGCCATCAAGCAATATATGGTAGCGGACTTTTTTCACTCCCGACGCCGCGACCCGGTCGGTCATCTTGAGAAGATGGTTTATATGCGAATGGACGTTGCCGTCCGAGAGCAGGCCTATAAAATGAAGTGTCGCGCCGCCGGTTATCGGTTTATCGGTCAGTTCCTTCCAGATTTCGGTGGTGTAAATGGATTCGCTTTCGATGGCCCGGTTGACGAGCTTGGCGCCCTGGTCAAATATCCTCCCGGCGCCGAGGGCGTTATGTCCGACCTCGGAGTTCCCCATGTCGCCGTCGTCGGGAAGACCGACCGCGGTGCCGTGGGCCCGTACGATGAGGCAGGGAGATTCCTTCATAAGACGATCGAGTACCGGCGTACGCGCCAGGTAAAAGGCATTGCCTTCGTTTTCCCTGCCGATACCCATGCCGTCCATGATGATGAAAGTGAGGGGGCCCCTCCGTTTCATTTTGCCGGCTTTTTTCAGGGCTTTCATTATAGTCAATTTACCCCAGGAGGAATTGATCGAGACCGGCAAGCTCGAGGACCTTGTACACGGTTTCGTTTGGATTGGTGATGTGAAGCTTTCTCCCGTCCTCGGTAAGCCTGTTTTTTATGCGGATAATCGCGGCAATGGCCATTGAATCAATCTTCGTGGCCTGCATGAGGTCGATGACCACGTCCCTCCGGTCGTTTTTAATAAACTGGTTTATTTCTTCTTCAATTCTGATGATGTTTGAAGAGATGAGTTCGTCCTGTATTGAATATATCCGTTCGATGGCTGAGTCTGTATACTGAAAATTCATAGGTTGACTTTACCTCGTCTCGGTATGCCCACAAGTATCGGATTATTCTAATAAATCGTCAACCAGTTTTGATGCGGCCAGCTATCAGGCTCGTTTGATGGTGAGGCCGATCTGGTTACCTGATTTATTCCAGGTAAGTGAGCAGAACTGGTTTATTATAAAAATACCCCGTCCCCGGGCGCTCATGACGTCCCGGCTTTTCAGTGCGGCCCTGGTTTCACTATGGTTGAAACCCCTGCCCTCGTCCGTTATGAGTATATCCGCGCTGTTGGACTGCTTGATGATCTGTATATGGACCTTTTTCTGAGGGTCCCATTTGTTGCCGTGCTCCATGGCATTGGTTATCGCTTCATCAAGAGAAAGGTACAGTTCTTCGCGTTTCAGGCATATATCGGGGATAGTAGCGAGAATGCATTCGGTGATGACGTCGATTGCTTCCAGTCGGGAAGGTTTGTCGGTAGGGAAGTATCGGTCAAATACTGTTATTTTTTCATCTGTCATCAACAATTGTCCGCTGCCAGATATTGAGATATAGATATTATCGGTCCTACTGGCAATAACTATATCTCAATTATTCAGAATAAGTCGATAGGAATTAAAATAACCGGTAGAAAACATCATGTCATATTACTTCGGGATGGGGAGATTCGAACTCCCGACTTCTGCGTCCCGAACACAGCGCGCTACCTGACTGCGCCACATCCCGTTTTAAAACGTGCCAAAGATTTCATGGCGATAGTTTATTTGCAATAACAATTTTTTTTGATTATTATAATGAACACTTTTCGGATTATGTCTGTCAATCCATTTTTTTCCGCTTATGGGAGCATATATCTATACCGCATGATTCTGAAAGAAGAGTAACATGGCTGTGTAATGTGTTACAAAATCATGAGGGTATTCGGTTGTTAAAAAAAAGCTTGCAGAGGATTTCCTGATTCTATAGTGTGTGAAACCTACATCGTATGATCTTGGCGATGCGTACTGGATGATATTACTTTCCAGAAAAGTCAATTAAACGCCGATTCATTATTCTTTTCCATGAGGTGCCCCATGGATCTTTCGTATCGTTATAAAAACGAAGCCCTCATTATCGACATTACCAATCCGGAGGGCGGTTTTGTTGCCGATGGGGACGTCGATGGTTTTGTCGGCAGTGTAAAAGAGCTTATAACGCCCCAGGTTAAAATGGTGGCATTGGACATGTCGAAGAAGATATACCTGAACAGTACAGGTCTCGGTGAATTGATAAAATTCAAGGATATTCTCATGGATTCGAGCATTGGCCTGACGCTCATCAAGCCCGGCGACAAGGTCGAGTCGCTGATCAACATGGTGGGTATAGACAGGTTTTTTACCATCCTTTCGAACGAGGATGAACTTGGATAGGGGCGTCAGCGATGAAAGATGGCCTTCAGTTTTCAGCATATATAAAAAACAGTATCGTAAGCCGAAGATCGAATATTTTCTTTGAAAAATTCATCGGATTGTTTTTCAGGAATGTCGATTTCGACGACGAAAGCAAGGCGAACCTCCAGAAATACCTCGACATGGGGAGGGTCGCGTTTGTTTCTTTCCAGAGTACGAACACCTCACTGCTGATATTCCTGAACCTTCTCGATCGCTACCGGTATCGTCAACCCGAGCTCGCGCTCGATTTCACACCGTATCCTTTCCAGGTGGCGTCGAGCTTCGTGAAGATGATAACGAGGGGGATCGTAAGCCGTTATTACCGCATCAAGAGTGAACGAGTGTCCGACGCGGAATACATCAAGGGAGTCATCCTCGGCGACAAGCCGGTGATCCTGTCCATGATGTCGAAGAAGATGTTCAAGAAGCGCTACATAGAGAAATCAATGGATACCCTGCAATACCTGGTCGAGGTCCAGAAAGAGAGCGATGTGCCGGTGTATGTATATCCCCATATAATGTTCTGGAGCACGGATCCCGAGCGCACCAGGGCGATCGCGGCCGCGGTTTCGACCGGCGACAGGGGGATGCTCAGCGCGATCCTGACCATGGTCAGGAGCATCACCCCCTCGTTCGTGCGAATCCCCGAACCCATCAATATCAAGGAGCTGATGGAAAAGGCGGGGACCGACGACCTGCACCAGGTAACGCGCATGCTGCGCACCCGCCTGCTCGAGGTGTTCACCCAGGAGAAGAGAAGCAGCCTGGGCCCGGTGATAAAAACACAGCAGGAGCTGATGGAGCGGGTCCTGTACCACCGCAACGTGCTCGACACCATCTCTGCGCTCATGCTGGAGGAGGGCAAGCCGGAGCGGAGGCTCAGGAGGGAGGCCTACAAGTATTTCAAGGAAATTGCGGCGGACTTTTCCATCGCCTACATCAAATGGTTCGACTGGTCGCTCGATTTCGTGTATAACAAGATTTTCGACGGGATGTTTTACGACATCGAGGACTTCAAGAAAATCCGGGAGGCGTCGAAACGGGGACCGCTCATCATCACGCCGAGCCACCGGAGCCATATGGACTACCTGCTCATGTCCAGCCAGTTCTACCGTAATAAGCTCATCCCGCCCCACATTGTCGCCGGCTCGAACCTTACGTTCTTCCCGATGGGAAAGATATTCCGGCGCTCGGGTGCGTTTTTCATGCGCAGGTCGTTCAAGGGTCTCACCCTCTATTCGGTCGTGTTCAAGCAATACATCAAGACGCTCATCAACGAGGGCTACTCGATCGAGTTCTTCATCGAGGGGGGAAGGACCAGGACCGGTAAAATCCTCTTCCCCAAGATGGGCATTCTTAAGTACCTCATCGATTCGATCGACGAGGGATACAACAAGGACCTTATTTTCATTCCGGCCTCCATAAACTACGATCGCATCCTCGAGGAAAAATCGTACCATATGGAGCTCAAGGGAAAGGAAAAGAAAAAGGAATCCACGTCTGACCTCGTAAAAAGCACCAAGCTTCTCAAACGGCAGTACGGGAAAGTGTACTTAACATTCAACGACCCGGTCAGTTTCCAGGAGTTCAGGGCGCAGGCGGGCGAGTCCGAGGACATCACCACCGAGCTCGGCTACCACATCGTCAAGAAGATCAGCGAGATCATCCTGGTGACCCCGTTCGCGGCGACCTCGGCCTCCATACTCGCCTCCACGGCCAAGGGTTTTTCGCGGGAGGCCGTGCGCGCGTCCATGGATCTTTTCCTGGACTACGCCGCCGCGCGCGGTCTTAAAATCGAGAAGTCTCTCGAAACGCCGCAGGGCCGCGAGGAGTGCATCGATTACGTGCTGACCTCCTACCAGGAAGACGGGCTCATCATGCCGATGAAGGTCGGCGGCGGCAAGGAGGGACAGCTGCTCGAGGGTTTTTATGTTCTCAACGAGGACGACCGCGCCCGGCTGAACTTCTACAAGAACACCGTCATTCACTATTTTCTGCCGGTCACCTATGTTTCGCTCACGCTCCTGCTCGAAGAGTCCAGGGGACGATTCACGCGGGAGGACATCGTGAGCGGATGTACTATCCTGACCGACCTCTTCGTGGAGGAGTTCGTCTACCCCGATGCCATATCCCGCGTCGAAAACTACGTCAACCAGGTGGTCGCGTTCCTGGAGCGCCGAGGCGCCCTGTCGCGGTCGGCCTCGGGCGATATCACCGTCAACGCGGATCGAAGGGAGGAATTCGTACGCTTCGGCAGGCTTGTGCAGGATTACCTCGAGTCGTATTTCATCGCCTTCGACACGGCAACCGGGCTCCGCGGGCAGATCGGCCGCAAGGACATGCTGCTCGAGGTACGCAAGAACGGTGTGCGTCTCTATCACCTGGGTGAGGTGAAATGCGCAGAGGCCCTCATGCCTTCCAATTACGAGAACGCACTGAAAAAGCTTGTCAAGATGGGCGGGCTCAGAGAGATCGAATCCTCCAGGAAGGGGGGCGATTACGAATCCGTATCCGCGGATGAGGCGGCGAGAGGCAGGGACATGGTGCTTGGATACCTGAAAACGATCCGCGGATAGGGCCATGCGGGGCAAAAAAAAAGGGGGCCGGAGCCCCCATTTTTTTTGCGGTTTTTCTCAGAACTTTACTTTCTTCGGGCCCTTCTTGACCTTTTTAAGATCGAGCGGTTTTCCCTCCCACGCGTATTCGAGGACCATCAGGCTGTCGTCGTAGGACATCTCTTCCGGGTTGTAAACCTTGGAGCCGTCGCCCATGGCCGTTTTCGCGATGGCCGGGAGCACCTCTCTGGGCACCATCTGCTTTCCGTTGCGGTCGACAATGTCCTTGAGCGCTTGAGCGTGACGTCCGTTCGTCAACTTGTTGAGGTCGGCATTGAGCTGTCGTATCATCGCGATTGTCTTGAACGGGCGCTCGTTTTTCGGGGTACGGCCGTATTCTTCCGGCCCCGCCAGCGCGAAGAGGAGTTCCCCAGTAAGATGTCCGGTCTTGTGAAGGTTGTACTCCAGCCCGTAGGGAAGGAATATGCTCATGCACACCCCGTGGGGAACATGGCATACGCCGCCCGTGGCGTGTCCCAGATTGTGGACCAGGCCCACCATTGAGTTCGAGAAGGATATGCCCGCCAGCGACGAGGCGTTCGCGAGCGCGAGCCGCGCTTCCATGTCCCCGGGATTTTTCACGGCCTTGAGGATGTTCTGGCTGATCAGCCTGATCGCGTTGAGGGCCGTGGTATCGCTCAGCGGGTTCTTCGCGAGTCCCGTGTACGCCTCGCATGCGTGTGTCATCGCGTCCATGCCGGTCGGCGCCGTGAGGAAGGGGGGCAGGGTCTTGGTCATCCTGGGATCGAGGACGGCGATGTCGGGAAGCAGGAAGTACGAAACGAACGCCATCTTGACGTTGCGGTCGCGGTCGGCGATGACTGCGACCAGTGTCATCTCGGAGCCGGTCCCGGACGTCGTGGGGATCGCGATGAGCGGTTTGAGTTTTCTCTTGACCGCCCCGGCCCCGCCGTAATCCAGGAGGTTGTTCCCCCCGAGCGACACGAGGATGTTTACGCCCTTCGCGGTGTCCATCGGCGAACCGCCGCCGATCGCGATGATCGAATCGCATTTCTTGTCGCGGTAGACCTTCGCCAGGTCGTTGACCATCTTGTAGTCGGAATCGGGCGGTACGTTGTCGAATATGGCGCCGACCTTGAGTTTCGATCCCATGGCCTTGCTCACGAGCTTTATCAAACCCGCGTCGGCCACCCCCCTGTCGGAAATGATCATGGGCCGCTTCGCGTTCATGGACGCGAGTGCCGCGGGTATTGTTTCAAGCGCCTTCTCCCCCGAAACCGTTTTGACTCGGCAGCAGAATTCATAATAGCTTGGAAGTATCATCGGTTGTCTCCTGTGTCATGCGTTGTGTGTGTATGAGGATATATCCCCCCCTCAAAACGTGAATGCCCGGACATAAATGAGAATGCGTCCCACCCACTTGCGGACCGGATTCACTTCCGACCACTTCGGATACCGTTTCACCGCGAGCTTGGTTATGATTTTAGGCAGAAGGTACATCTCGACGAAGTCCAGGACGCGGACGATGGCAAGGGCCTGGCCGATGTCGCCGTCGACGAAGAACCGGTCGTGGCAGAAGGCGACCGCGGTCGATTCCTGGAACGTGAAGACCTTGATGGCGGCCTCGACGTTCTTGATGTTCATCTTGAGCTGGTATTTCTTGCCTGCGGGATTCCAGCCCTGGTATTTCACCTTGCCCTTCTCGTTCTTGCCGACGAACATCCACGGGCCGTCGGGATACACGCCCAGGGCGAATGCGAAACCGTCGGGGAGCTCCTCGAAGTCCCTCTTCACGTCCTTGTCGATGCGCGAGGCGGCCTGTATGGCCCGTCCCACGATCCAGAGCATTACCGCGATGTAGATGCGCTTGATATATTTCTTGCCCGGTTTGATTTCGGGATACTTGTTGATGTTCATTGTCATCTCCTGTCCTGTTATTGTGAAACGGTGCCTTCGTAGGCCCTCTGGAGAAGATTCGTGTAATCGGCTTCCTTGAAACCCGGGGCGCCCATGGCCACGGCCGCTTCGATCGTCGTTTCCAGGCGATAGAGAGGGACCCTCATCGCCGCGAGCGAAGGCGGGAGGATGTCGCCGAAGCCTTCCTTGAAATTCCGTATCCACCTGACCGCGGCGGCGATACGGTCCTTCTCGGGGGTCGCGGAATAGATTTCCATCCCGGCGAGCCACATGAGGAGATCGCCGCGGATTGGCATTTTTTTCTGCAGGCGGTATTCCATCGCGAAGGGGAGTATCACGCCGGAGAGTATCCCGGCGTCCAGGCCCGTTTCGCGCGCGATCGCCGAGGCGAGGCACGTGGTCATGCCCGGCGCGGCGTTCGAGTACGCGATACCCGACATGGCGGACGCATTCGCGAGGGCGAGCGCTTCCTTCTTCTTGCCCGGCTTTTTGGCGACCGCGGGAAGGTTCTCTGTGATGAACTGGATCGCGCATCCCGCGTATGAGTCGTTCATGGGATTGTCAGCGGCCGACGCGAAGGTCTCGGCCGACTGTGCGAGCGCCTTCATCCCCGAGGACACGACGCACTCGGTGCAGCATCCCTTCGTGAGGCGAGGGTCGAGGATAATGAGGTCCGGATACATGAGGCTCGACTTGATCACGTGGTTGTCCACGACGGCCCTGTTAGTGGTTTCGTTTCCCTTCGAGGGGCCCGCGGCCGCGAACACGAAAGGCTTCAGGTGTGACGAGAACGGTTTGCCCTCCGTGTACGGGATGGGGTCCGAAGTCTTTTCGCTCACCATGACGTTCACGATTTTCGCGACGTCCGCCACGGCCCCGGAACCCATGGCCACGATCGAATCGCAGCCCCGATCCCTGAACAGGACCGCGAGATCCTGCGCCTGGCCCAGCCCGGAGTAGGCGGGTACCGCATCGTAGAGGGCGCCTATCACCACCTTCGAATCGTACATTGCCTTGATGAATGTCCCGGCCCAGCCTTTTTTGTAGGCGTCATTCTCGGTTATGACGAGGGGCTTGACCGCGTCAAAGCTCCCCAGCTCCACGGGAATGTGCTCCAGGGCCTTTGCTCCGGATATTATTTTTGCCTGACTGAAAAACTCGTAATGTGTACTCATGTGTTTCGACCCCCTGCGTAATCTTTCTACTTAATCTCGATGCCGAGTCTTTTCATGGTCCTTTTCGTCGGTATGCCGTTTTTGTCATATCCGCGCGCCCTGTAATATTTCATGATCATCCTGTCGATCGGCACGGTCCTCTCCTTCGGGTCGCATTTCCTTCCCTCGTTGAGCAGCCTTCCCGGGAGGGTGTCGTCCTTTTTGGATATGCCCTCGCGAGTGTTCATGTATCGCTCAAGCACGTGGATACGCTCCCCGGTCTTGAGGAACTTGCGCATGCTGACGAGCGGGATGTACGTCTTGCCGACAACGCTGTGCCAGAGCTCGGGCCACAGGCTGACGTCCATGAGCGCCAGCGCGAGCGGGGTCAGGTTCTGCGTGAGGAGCTTGAGCCCGGGTACCGGGGTGAACTTGATAAGGGGCGGCTCCAGAAATACCGCGAACGCGGTAAAGTGGCATATGTGGAGCGAGTTCATGGCCGCGTACACGTTTTCGAAAAACTTGACCATGGTGTGCTTGTTCCGCTTCGCGTTGGGACTTGCCATGTTGAAGAATGCCTCGAGCGTGAAGAGCGAGGTGGAGAGGTGGCACGCACCGCGGTTCGCCACCGCGTATGACAGCCCGTGGCCCACCGCGCCGCGGGGATCGTATGCCGCCATTTCCATTCCTTTGACGTGGATCGCGAATTCCTCGCCGCCGTATTTTTTCGAAAGGTAGCGGCTCCCGCGGCCAAGCTCCCTGCCGAATCCCTTGCCTCGTCCTATATCGAGTAGCGCCTCGGAAACGCCTTCGGGAGATCCGAACGTGAGGCCGGTCGAGATGAGACCTTTCTCGGTGGCCTCCATGGCCCATGCGAGCGTGCCGCCCGCGGAAATGGTGTCCATTCCCATGCGGGTGCATATTTCGTTCCATTCGGATATTTTTACCGGGTCGAAGATCTCGAGGTTGGACCCCATGAGCCCGATGGTTTCGTATTCGGGTATCTGCCGGTCCGCGCCTTCGATGGACCCCTTGTGCCCGCAGAGGATGGTGCAGGGCCTGCAGGTGGAATACTTCGTATTGAAGCGCTCGGCCATAGTTTCGCCGGAAATCTTGTGCGCCTCGCCGTGGGACCCGCCGGAGAAATTGCGAACGGGGAGAATTCCTGCCGCGTTGGCCAGGTTCACGTTGGCGTTCGTCCCGAAGCTGCGATACGCGCCGGATGTGACCGCGTTGTGGTTGATGTATTTGTTGAGGCGCTTGCGCGCCTTTTCGAATTGTTTCGCGTTTTTAGGAATGACTTTTACTTCTTTTCCCTTGGCGACAATTGCCTTGAGGTTTTTCGATCCGAGGACCGCGCCCATTCCCCCCCGGCCCAGGAACCTGTGGCCGGAGCAGATATTGGCATAGAGCACCTGGTTCTCGCCGGCGGGGCCGATGACCAGGGAATCGCCTTCCTTGGCAAGGAGTTTTTGCGTTTCCTGCGTGTCCTTTCCCCATAGCGACCTGGCGTCCCTGAATTCGACCCCCTTCGAATCGATAGCCAGGTACACCGGTTTGTTCGATTTTCCCTTGATGAGCAGGCCGTCCCAGCCCGAGGTTTTCAACGCCATCCCGAACGGTCCGCCGCACGAAGCCGATGCCATGATGCCGGTGAGGGGGGATTTCGTTATCGCCTCGAACCTGCCCGAGCACGGCGCGCCGGTGCCGAGGAGTACGCCCATGGTGAAGACGATCATGTTATCTTCGCTCAGGGGATCGATCCCGGGAGCCATCCGGTCGTAGAGTATTTTCAGCCCCATCCCCTTTCCGCCGAGATACATTTTCCTGTCCATTGGGTCCATTGTGGCTTCCTTGAACGTCCTGGCAGTAAGGTCAATCTCCAGGTATTTATCGTTAGAACCGATTACTTCTTGCATCTATGTGTTCCTCCTCGTGTGAGTTACGGATACGCTCCGTTATCAACCTCCGCCGGATGGCTTGAGGCATGAGACCTCGTCGTTGTTCCGCAGCCGTGTCCAGGTTCCGATTCGTTCCCCGTTGCGGAAAAATGCAAAGCGCGAAAGCTTTTTCAGGCCGAGTCCCTTCAATAGGGCCCCGAGCCTTTTTCCGTCGGTAATCTGATGCACGATCCCCTTCCCCGAATCGTAATCCGTGAGCCCGAGCTCCTTGTCAATGCCCGAGTACAGTTTGATGGTTACCGTTATGAGTGCTGCCATGTGTTTACGAGGGAATGACGCTTTAATCGATAAAAGCAACAAGAAAACTTCTTTGCGTCGCTAAAATCGCATCAAAGTATAAACATACGCGCCCGCCTGTCTCGCCAAATCAAGACGTGTCTTTATTTGTCCGACGAGGGTAAACCGGGGTTATTTTTTGACGTTTTTTCCCAGTATTTTCACCAGCTCTTCGCGGCGCTCCATCAATTCCCTGCCGCGGAAGGTGTCCTTGATTTTCTTCGGTTCGTCGAACCGGGCGATATCTTCAAAGGTTAACTTGGTGTGTTCCTGCTCCTTTATCTCGTCGAGGGAGGGGAGGATTATCGCGAAAAGAGAATAGGGGGTATGGATAAGCGAATGGCCGCGTCCGAGATACGCCTCGGAAAAACCGCCGTCGATATTGATCGCCCTCCCGTCGGGAGAGGCTATTTTTTCGCCTTTCATGATATCGACCGGGGTGTGGCCGTATACGATCCGCTCCGCGCCGAATTCTTCCATGATCAGGTCCATGAATTCCCTCTTCTGCAGGTTTTCGCCCCAGTAGAGCATTTTCTCCTTGTGGGTTTGCTTGTCCTTGAAGAAATACCGCTCGAAGGTCTTCATGGCATGCTTGCCGAAGAACGGCGACTTAGGGCCGCACCACAGGTAAAACATGACCGCGAGCTCGAAGGGGTCCTGTTCCTTTCCCCGGAGATAGCGGTCTCCGACGTTTTTCACGAGTTTCTCGATGTGATCGCACAGCTCCCGGCCTTTTTTGCCGAAAAGCTTGTCGAACGCGCCTTTCTCAGTGCTTGGTATGAGCGCATGGATGTTGAGAATGAAATTGTTGATGTGGTAGAGCTTGCCGTCTTTGAAAAGGAAGGACATGTGTTCCCTGATCCTTGGACTAGACGTAAACTGCACCGCCAGGTCGTCTATAACCTCGCGTTCCTCAGGCGTCAGTTCAAGCGGGTTCTCCGGATCGAGGGTCGGAAAATGCGTATCGGTCAGGCCCTCCGTCTCTCCCTTCTTCAGCATAGCGGCGAGTCCCTCGAGATTCAGCCTGGATTCCATCTGGAGCTCCGGGAATTGCCTGATGGTCTTCTCCTCGAGCTTGAACTGTATCATGGCGAGGGTTTTTTCCATTTTTTTGGATATATCCAGCTTTGCCTTGAAACTTCCGCTGATTTCGCCCGGGTACAGCGACGTGGCGAACGCCTTGAGCCGCGAGAGGTCGATCCCGAGTCGCTCGATGAAAGCGAGGTTGTCGTACCTGACGCTGATGCGGAGCGCTTCGGCGATCAGGGAGCGGTTGCCCGCGGCGGCTCCCATCCACAGGATGTCGTGGTTGCCCCACACGAACTTGACAAAGGGCCTGATTTCCCTGCTGGCGAGGATACGCAGAATCTTGTCGGGTTCATCGCCGCGGTCGAACACGTCGCCGAGCACGACGAGCTGGCCGAGGATGACCTGCTTCAGGATTTTCGAGAGGGCGGATATGATCTTGTCGGCCACGAGGGGGTTCTCGTAGACGATGTTGGGTACGGGGAAATTGAGCAGCAGGTTTTCAAGAAGTATCTTGAGGTCCTGGTTTATACCGCTGCGTATCTGGTCGAAATCCACGATGTCTTCGACCTGGGTGCGGATAATGCTCACCAGGGACGATATGACGTCCTGGCGCTCCATCGTGAATTTTTCGGTGGTGTAGTAACGTTCGGTCTGGATCACGCGGTCGAGGTAGTTGAGCTTTTCGTTGGAGAAGGTGCGGGGGAGCGTTTCGTAGAGCGTCCGCCACACGAGCCCGAACCGACCTTTCAGGATCGACACGAACCGGTCGCCCGCGCCGTGGGGGTCGCTGATCCACATGGTGGTGTCGATTTTTCTTTCCAGCTCAGTCTCGATCTGGGCGAGCTCTTTGATGGAATCGTGCAGCTCGGTCAGGCTCAGTCTCGATGACATTGCGATCCTCCTTGCCGGGTCGGCCTGTCCTATGGTGGCCGGGCGATATCGCGCTGTCAATGTATATTTGCCGGGGCGACCGCAAATAATGGAGCTCGGACCGTTTACCTGAACGGGGACTGATAGCGTCGGTAGTCAGGGGCAGCCTTGCGGGGTGTGACGGTGAGAGTGTGCCCGTCGAAAACCGCCGCGTAATAGTGGTTGTATATCCTGCCAGCGTCCTCCCGCGTATACCCGCCGCAGCCGGCCTGGATGTAACGCACGCCGTCAACCTGCGTTTCCAGGAAGTGCCGGCACGAGCCCGAGAAAACGGCCTTGACCGGGTACATGCGGAATATCTCGTGGAGGACCTTCCCCCCCGGATGCACCCGCTTGCACTTTAGGTCGGGCATGAGCGGCCTGTGCGAAATGACGAAGATGCCGGAATACTTTTTATGCAGGGAAAGATCGCTTTTCAGCCAGCGGATCATTTCCCCGGATATCTTTTTTTTCAGGGAAGGGACATGCAGCACGACGAAATGGACGTCGCCGCAGTTGAAGGAATACCAGAGCCTGGCCCCGGTATAGCGGCTGTACAGGTCGAAAGACCCGTCGAATGAATCGCGGTTCCCCGCAGCGGTATACAGAAACGGCGAAAGGCGGTTGAATTGCTTGCGCCACCTGGCCCATTGGCGAAGAATGTCTTTCCGGTATACGCCCTGGCGCGATCTGCCGCCGCGGACCATGTCCCCGGTATGGAGCACGAGGACCGGGTTGTCCCTGTTTATTTCATCGACGATCGTGTCCAGATTTTCCGGGTACCCGGTAAAGGGGGATGCGGGATTCGAGTTGCCCATCACCGCGAAGCGGAGGGGCTTCCCGGACGGTTCCGGCGCGGATACGCACGAGCACGCGGCAAGCGCGGCAAGCATGGCGAGGGCCGTGATGGCCCTTCGCGGCAGACCCGTCAGCGGCACGCTATATCACCCTGAGTGAATCCGTAGGGAAGGAGCGGCAGAGCTCCTGGACCGCTCCCTTCACCCGCGCGAGAACCGCGTCGTCTTCCATTGCGTCGATGATATCGGCGATCAGGGTCCCGACCCGCCTGAATTCGGTCTCCCCGAGCCCCCGTGTGGTGAGGGCCGGGCTCCCGAGACGGATCCCGCTGGTCACCATCGGCGACTTGTCGTCGAACGGAACGCCGTTCTTGTTGCAGGTGATCCCCGCGGACTCGAGGCGGTTTGCCACGTCCCTCCCCGTAAGGTTCTTAGGGCGCAGATCCACGAGCATGAGATGGTTGTCAGTTCCTCCCGAGACCAACGAGAGGCCGCGGGACATGAGCGTTTCGGCCAGGACCCGGGCGTTTTTCACGACATTGCGCTGGTAGTCTTTGAATGATGGCTCGAGCGCCTCCTTGAAGGCCACCGCCTTTGCCGCGATCGTATGCATCAACGGCCCGCCCTGCACGCCCGGGAACATGAACTTGTTGATCTCGGCCTGGTAGTCTCCCTTCGCGAGGATGACGCCTCCGCGCGGGCCGCGCAGGGTCTTGTGCGTGGTCATTGTGACGTAGTCGGATACGGGCACCGGCGACGGGTGTTCTCCCACCGCGACCAGGCCCGCGATGTGGGCGATGTCAACCATCAGTTTCGCGCCGACGGAGCGCGCGATCTCGCCGAACGCGTCGAAGTCGATGATGCGGGGATACGCGGATGCGCCCGCGATGATGAGTTTCGGTTTGTGCTCGCGGGCCATGGCCGCGACCTGGTCGTAGTCGATGCGCCCCGTTTCTTCACGCACTCCGTACGAGACCACCTTGAAATAGAGTCCGGAGAAATTCACGGGGGACCCGTGGGAGAGATGCCCGCCGTGCGCCAGGTTCATCCCCAGGTAGGTGTCTCCCGGCTTGATCACGGACATCATGACCGCCATGTTCGCCTGGGCCCCGCTGTGGGGCTGGACATTGGCGGCCTCGGCGCCGAAGATTTTCCTGATACGGTCGAGGGCCAGGGTCTCGGCCTCGTCCACGTGGGCGCATCCGTTATAGTAGCGCCTGCCGGGATATCCCTCGGCGTACTTGTTGGTCATCGTCGATGACGACGCCTCGAGCACCGCCCTGGACACGTAGTTCTCCGAGGCGATGAGGATGAGGCTGTTTTCCTGGCGCGCGTTTTCCCGCTGGATCGCCTGGAATATTTCAGGATCGGATTGTTTCAGGTATTCTCCGCTCATTGGTGCCCTCCCATCGTTCAAGAATGGGGCACAGGATGGAAGGCGGCATCTTTATTGTCAATAGAAAATGGACGTCCGACGCGACGCCCCGCAGCGACCCCTGTCAGGCCGCGGGGCGGCTCACCAGCTCGCGGTATGAAAGCGTCAGCGATACGGTGACCGGGCCCGGTTTCCCCGTGCCGACGGTCCTGCCGTCGATGCTCGTCACGGGCATGATCTCCGCACCGGTACCCGTCAGGAAACACTCGTCAGCGGTGTACAGGTCGAAGGGCGTGAGCCATGTCTCGTCGCAGCCCATTCCCGCCCGCCCGGCGAGCCCGATGACCGTGTCGCGGGTAATCCCCCTGAGCAGGCCCACCGAGGGATGGGGCGTCGCCAGCGCCCCGTTTTTGACGATGAAGATATTGTCGCCGGTGCACTCGGCCACGTAACCTTCACGGTTCAGCAGTATCGCTTCCATGCAGCCCGCGCGCCTGGCCTCCATTCGCGCCATGATGTTGTTCAGATAGTTCAGGGATTTTATGCGCGGATCAAGCATATCTGCGCCGGTGCGGCGGGTGGCCGCGGTGACGACCGCGATACCCCTGTCGTAGCATTCAGCGGGATAGAGGGCGATATCGTCGACGATGATGATGACGTTTGCGGCCCTGCAGTTGTCGGGATTCAGTCCCAGATCGCCGTTCCCCCGGGTGACGACCAAGCGGACATATCCCTCAACCTTGCCGTTCAGGCGTATCGATTCCCGCACGGCACGTTCCATGCCGTCGGCCGGGAGCGGGATGGTCAGTCCGATGGCGTCCGCGGATTCATAAAGGCGCATAACGTGATCCTCGAGCCTGAACGCGCTCCCCGCGTAGATGCGAATCCCCTCGAATACGCCGTCGCCGTAAAGGAACCCGTGATCGTAAACCGATACCGAGGCCAGGTCCCGGTCCACATACTCGCCATTGATGTATACTTTAGCCGTTCCCATGAGGTTCCTCCATGTCGGTGAAAATGTCCCTGAGCAGCCGGTAGTTGTCTCCGAACCGCCCGATGAGTTCGCGTTCGAAACGCACCACTATCTTCATTATATAGATGTCGTGCTTGATATAGTCCTCAGCGAGGGTGACGAATCCGCGGTTCATGCTCCACGCGCCCTCGGTGCGACCGTTGTCGTATATGGTCCCCGTCAGCGCCGTCCCCGCGTCGGTCACCACGGTGAGGCCGCGTCCGCCCTTTTCGTTGTACAGGGTGTCCTTGATAGGGTGGTGGAAGATAGCGCCCGTTGCGAGGCTGCAGTCTCCGAAAAGGACCGTCGCGATTCGCACTCCCCGCGCGGCAGCCCCGGCAAGCGCGGGTTCGAGCGCCGCAGCCTCGTCGCACCATGCCGACAGGAGTATCTCTCGCTCGGAATCCGCGATCATGCGCTCCGCTTTGCCCAGGAGGGCGCCGATATCCTTCACGTTCCAGATGTAGGATATTTCAGTTTCCCTGTGCGCGCCGGCCAGATCCGTCTTCAGGGCCTCGATGGTCGTTTCCATTCGCCGCTTCTGGCCCGCGATGAAATCGTCGGGTCGTGCGGGGACATATCTCTTTTTCCCTTCCTCGACGACGCCGAGCACCATATTGCGGGACTCGAGCCTGTCGAGAACCTGGTATATCTTTGAGGTCGGGATTGCCGCCTCCCTTGCCGTTTCATAGGCGGTTGCCGGGTTCGAACCCAGAAGCGCCACGTATGTCCGTGCCTCGTATTCCGTTAATCCTAGAGCCATCAGGCGTTCTGTTATTTTATTGACTACCATGGTAGTCAATAAAATATATTCTTCCGAAATGTCAATAATTATTAAAATATTTTTTATAGAAGCGAGGTTGAATGCTGCTTCGGATAAAATGCCGATCGCCATTGCAAATGTTATTGACAGAACGCTCTACCGGGCTGCCACTTTAGAGTGTCGATGATTCACGGTGTTCGTGGATTCAATTACATACATGAGGCACAAATTGTGAAAAAAACCGTCAGCATGGTTGTTATGGCCGCATGCGTGTTGAGTTCCTGCTCGACTACACTCCACAGGGGCAGCAGTGGTGAGGGCGACGGTTTCCGGATATACCAGAAAAGCAGGAGGGGATTTGTCGAAACGATGATGGAGAACAATTCCATCCCGGTCATCCGGTCCACCCTGCCGAACGCGCGTGTGTACTGGGATCTCTATGAGGCGAAACAGGACGGCAAAAAGTATACCATCGGTCTGACGATAACCGTCAAGGCCGACCAATGGATGCGCATCCGCACCTTCAACGGTCTGCTCGAAGGAGTTGACAGAGTCAGGGACGAAAACATGTTTTACGCATTCTATTCGTTCGACGGCGGCAGCCAGTACACAATGTTCAGCATCATACAGCCCAGGTATGTGAGCCGCGGCATTTCAGGCGGGAAGAAGACGGAAACCGTGTATGACTGGTACAATCCCGCGGGAATGAAGGAGCAATTGCGCCTTCTGTTGAAAATGAATTCTATCACGCTGAAGCTTGTCGGAGACAGGGGGACGGTGATCTGTCACTTCACGCCGGAAAACTTGAAACGCATAAACGCTTTTTACGAAAGCTACATCCTCAGGTAGAAAAGAAACATCAGGAGGCCGTTCAGGCGAGCAGGTCCCTGATCCTTCGAGAAAGATCTTCCGCGGTGAAAGGCTTCTGTATGAAATCCCGGATGCCACGTTCCTTGGCGGCCGACAGTTCATAATCGTCAATGAGTCCCGAAGTAAGCAATACCCGTACGTCTCGGTTGATGTCCTTCAACGACTCATATACCTCGAGTCCTGAGGTTCCCGGCATCGAGAGATCCATCAGGACCCCGTCAATGCCTTCATGCTCCCGCAGATATATCTCTATGCCCTCCGGCCCGTTATCTGCCGTCAGCACTTGGTAGCCGCAGAGTTCGAGCATGCCCCTCGCGATGCGAAGGATTGCCTTCTCGTCGTCGATGATCAGTATAGTCCCGCCGCCCCTGACCACGCCCGGTTTTATTTTCTGCGCGACGGGCCCAGGCGAATCGGCATCCCGCGACGGGATGAACACGGTGAATATCGATCCGTTTCCAGGTTCGGAATGCACGTCGATAAAACCACCGTGCTGCCTGACAATGCTGTATACCATGGACAGCCCGAGCCCGGTACCCTCGGTACTCTTTTTCGTGGTGAAGAATGGATCGAAGATGTGCGCGCGGATTTCATCGCTCATTCCCACGCCATTATCGCTCACGGTTATTTTCGCGTAGTTCGTGCCGGGGCGTACTTCAGCGTGGACGATCCGGGCGGCTTCATCGCCCGAGACGAATCCCGCCTCGACGTGCATCTTGCCGCCATGGCGCTCGCCATCGGGGCGCATGAGGGTCATGGCCTGGGACGCGTTTACGCACAGGTTGAGTATGACCTGCTCGATCTGGACGGGGTCCGCCATGATGGTAAGCGGGGTGTCGCCGATATTGAAATCGATTTCCACCGATTTCGGGAAGCTGTTCTTGATAAGCTTGTAGATATGCTTCATCGAGAGGTTGATGTCGACGGGTGCGAGCTTCAACTCGCTTTTTCGCGATATCGTTAAAAGCTGTGACGTCATGTCCGCGGCCCGCTTACAGGACTCGAACGCGATCTCGATGTATTTCAGCATGGCTTCCCGCGACGAACGGCCCTCCTCGAGGAGGAGGAGCTCGAGCATGTTGATACTCCCCATGATGCCGCCGAGCATGTTGTTGAAATCGTGGGCGATCCCTCCCGCGAGGGTCCCGACGGCCTCCATTTTCTGGGCCTGGATGAGCTGCAGGCGCGTCCTTTCCCGCTCAATCTCCGCTGATCGCAGGCCGGTGATATCCACCCCGATGCAGATCAGGAACTTTTCTCCCTCGAGTTCCATTCTCGATCCGGAAATGAAATATATACTTTTTACGCCTTCCTTGGACCGGATGGTAAACTCACTGCTTGCATAGCCGTCCCTGAAAACCTGCCGTGTTTTCGCCCCGAATATCTCCTTGTCGTCATCGTCGAGAAGGTCGACCGCGTGCATGTTCCATACCTCTTCGGGGGAGTAACCGAACACGGGAGTGTTTTTCCCGATCCCCTTCCATCGAATGAAGCTTCCTTCCTCGTCGAGCATGAAGAAAATGCCAGGAAGCGTATCGAGCACGGTCGTGATGAAAACCTTTTCCTGAAGGAGTTTGACCTCGGCCCGTTTGCGATCCGTGATATCCAGGGCGAAAAACGCGACCCTGATGACCTTGCCGGCTTCATTGAGCACCGGGTAGATATAATTCATGTAAAAACGGTCTTCGTGGCTGTCTTCGTAAATCGCGGGCTTGCCGTCGATGAAACTCCGGTCTATGTGCGTGGGGCGCTTTCCGGGAATGAGGGGGGTGATCATGTCGTATGCGTACTTTCCGATTAATTCCTCCGGAGCCTTTCCCAGGTGGATGGACAGCGCCGAATTGACCGCGAGAAATTTTCTATCGTCGTCGATGAGGAATGCCGGTTCGGGGAGGGCGTTCACGAGCGATTCGAGGGTCATCTGGCTCTGACGGAGTTCTTCCTCGACAAGGCGCCGGGCATGGATATCGGTTAGGATACCGCTCAATCCGGTGAAGTTCCCGTTGCTGAAATGGGGCCTGCTGGTACTCTGAACCCATCGGATGTCGCCGGCGGAGGATATAATCCGGTAATCAGCGGGAACTTCTATCCCCTCCGTGAGCTCGTTGAATCGACGGACAATCTTATCGTGATCGTCGGGATGGATAAACTCGAGGAATGGTTTTCCTATGATTTCCTCGGGGATAAAATTTCCGAAGCGGATCAGCCCCGGGCTTATATATGTCAGTATGCCGTTTGAATCCACGGTGAACAGGGCCTCGCCGATACTCTCGACGAGAGTCCGATATTTTTCTTCGCTCGAACGGATCGCCTTGAACGATTCCATTTCCTGGCTGATATCGGTGCAGAAACCTTCGATTGCGGTTTTAACTCCGTCATCATCATCGACGATGACGCACCTCTGCTCTATCCAGCGAAGCCCGCCATTTTCTCTCAGGATCGGATAGCGGATGACTGGTTCTCGGGTTCCTTTCAGGAATCCCTTCCAATATACGCGGAGCGTATCCTTCCAATCGTCCGGGACAACGTGCTCGAACACGTCGCGTCCGGTCAGCGGCCTGTCGGAGGAAAGGTGCATGAAGTGCATTGCTCGCGAGTTGACATATTGCAGCTCCCACGTATCCAGGGAAAGCCTGAAAACGGCAGCGGGGGCGTTTTCCATGATCCTCCGGATAAACGATTCTTTCTGGCTGATCTCGGCCTCTGACCGGATGAGTTCCTCATTCTGGGCCTCGAATTCTTCATTTGTGGCTTCGAGCTCCTCCATTGCTGCGGTTAGTTCCTCCTTCGTGCGGCGTTCTTTCTCAAGCGAGGAACTCAGCCGGTTGATCAGGAAACCCACCGAAAGGCTCCCGAGAAGGAGAAGCATGGTCGAGGTGATGATGAAGTTGAGCCATGTACTGAACGGCTCTCGGTAAACCATAACCCAGTTCCGATCGTTATGATCCATGATGAAATAAAGCGCCAGGAGCATGAGCGCGTTCAGGATGACGCCAATTACCGCGGCCCGGGAACCAAAAAAAACCGCGATCATTATGATGCTTACGATCATCCAGACAGGTCTGGCGTAAGACGGGCCGAGGACCACGAAAAAAGTGATCGTGAGACAATAAAGCATCGCTATCCAGAACATGCCACGGAAGCGATACCCCAGCGATGGTATCAAGGTGCGTATCAGAAGAACGAGCCAGACCGCGATATCGGCCACGATAACGACGTAATATCTGTGTTTCAGATAATACGGGATGAGCGGGATGACCACGAGCGGAAATATTATTACATATATGAGGGACAGCACATCGATAAGCCAGTCCCTCCAGCTCTCCAGCGTATTCAGGTTTTTATATTGTTCTTTCAGCGTCGATAGCATTTATGACCGTTGCCCGGAGCGATAAGCTGTGTTAATTCAAGGATTACTTGATTACATTAGCAATCTCATATATTTTTTATCAGGTATCATACCAAAAGAGTGCATAAAAATCAATATTTTTTCATAATAAAGGGCTTTTCTTGTCCATGCGATTATTTATCCACATGCCAGAATCCTATAAATACTCTCAGTGGATTGTATGATAGTTAATATTTCAATAATATACTACCACCACTTCTTACAAATGAGCAATAATACCCTGGCATAACCGATAGTTATCGGTTGTCATGACGGATTGTTATGAGCGCAGATTTGATCCTTTCAAGGGTGGGAGGATGGCGATAACGAAAAAAGACTACAATCGGATGCGGGTCCAGGCGGCTCCTGTTTTCCTTCGCTATTTTTATCTGCATGTCGACAAATGCGTCAGGATTGCCGGTTGCTCGGATTGCATAACTGTCGGCTTCACGTTCGTAATGACGGGATAAGGGATATGTCACCATCTGAGCGAAAAAAACGACAGTGATAAAAAGTACGAGGTATATCGGAAATGTCGATGGAGAATACGCATGAAGGATGGGTATATCCCCTTCATTTTTAAGCTTCTTATATGCGAGAAACATGATAATACTGGCAAGGATATTGATAAGAAAGGAAACCGCGTGGTCTTTGATAACATGGTTCTCGATGGAATGACCAATTTCATGTGCGATTACCGTTACCAGCTGATCCTCTGTGTGAGTTTTTACAAGAGTGTCGTAGAGATAGATTTTCCTGAATTTTCCCCATCCATGAAAATATGCGTTGGTATGCCTGGAATATACGCTTTGTTCGATTACATATATCTCGGAAACGGGGATGCCCGTTTCAATGGTATATGCTTCAATCTTTGTTCGAACGCTTCCTAGCGGAAGGGGGTGATACTTGTAGAAGAGCGGTATCATAATATAGGGGAAAAGCAAGTCGGATATGAGTCTGATGATCAGGATTGCCGTTGGAACCATGAGTATCCAGGTTCTCGGGAAATGCTGGATTACTGATGTCAGGGTCAGAAAAAGGGCTTCCAGAAAGAAAAGGTTTGCAAGACCGAGCTTCAGCATTGTCCAGCACCAGAAAGGAAATGACATCGAAGAGAATCCGAAACGGTGCTCGATAATGAAATCGCTGTAAAATGAGAGGGGAAGCATAATGAAAAAATAAATGGTAAATAAAATGGCGATATATATGGCGGCAGAATACATCCGCCGGTTTCCCGATACCCTGTCGCAAAAATTCTCAAGAACGATACGTGCGGGCGAAAGCATGAAGAAGATGAGAATAATGCCATCCAGAACAACAGAGATGAAACGAACCGGGATCCGGGCTCTGCCGTATGTTGCACCGGCTGTGAGATCATCATGGGTAAAATATTGAAGCACTTCCGCAATTTTTTGTGGGGAGGCGTCACCGCGGTATTGCATGATATCAAGAAAAAGATTGAATAGTAACTGTGCGGTGAAGAAGAAGAGCATGATATGTATGATATGGATCCTTTTCATGATAATCGCATTTTGGAAAAGAATTGCTTCAGGTGTGGTATTATTTAATGGCTCGGGGTATACTGACTGCTGTCAAGATATATATTCTTCCAGTGCAATGAGCAAGCTTTTATGGGGAACCGAACGCCCCACAGAGTGATCCAGCACACCGCGTGGCCGTGGCTCCGCACGGCCACCGCGTGATTTCGACACCGATAACTATCGGAGATTATCTTCCGGAGAAGGGCCTTCACCAGGGAGGGGAGATAGGCACGGACAGCGTCGGTTACGATCTTCGAGACGGACTGCTTGTAAAACTTCCGCAT
>CAYRGX010000014.1:0-6463 GCA_964423905.1 uncultured Leptospirales bacterium
AAACACCAAACCAAGTATTCTCAGAAGAGTGGTGCAATTCAGATTGAATCTGGGAAATCATTAGGTACACCGCCATTCGCACAACGTGGATGTAGAAAAAGCCAATAATTAATTGCGATATTTGCTTTCTATGCGATGATATCCCATCTGAGGAATCATGGCACGATATAAAGACTATTCATATGACCAAGGTATAATGATACCGGTTTATCTTACCAAATAAATAGTTCCTGGAACCCTGGAATATCCAATTCATCGGATAGTTGATAACAAGATCGACGTATCAGAGATGGAAAATTGATACGTGAACGATGCGACGGGAACGCCGGCCTATGATCCCGCCATATTATTGAAGATAGTTTTACTGGCATACTCCCGCGGATTTATTTCCTTCCTGATGATAATGAACGCCTGTCGCGAAAACATTGTCTTTCGTGCGCTATCGGCAGACAGCATGCCCGACTTTACCACGAAAGATACTATGCGTTATCACAATGAAGGAGAAGAGACACGATGCATATGGCACAGAGGGTATAAAAACCAACACATAACAGTCTGCCCCCGCTCGCGCCTAAGTCCACAATGCGCGGAGGCCAGGTTGCGCTCGCCCTGCAAACCTCCAAAACATGATCGCAGATTTGCTTATTCGGCGGTCACCTGGCCCGCACGTACTCCGCTTCGGCCATCGACGATTCCTTCTGCGACGAATACAGTATGTACACGCCCCTGTTGGTGAAGGGGCCCTGCCTGCCGGCCTCGATGCGCGAAGCGAGCACCTCGCCGTCCACCCTGAGCTTCACATAGCGGCCGTCGTCGCTCGACAGCGAGTACTCGTGCCAGTCCGCCGTGTGGAGGGGGATGGTCCTTCCGGAGATTTCGAGCTGCTCCTCCCTCAGGTTAACCGCGAAGACCTTGCCCTCGCCGGTGACCACCGCGACGACCGTCACGTTGTCCCCGCCCGTGAAGCGCGCCCGTATCTGCAGGCTGA
This sequence comes from uncultured Leptospirales bacterium, assembly GCA_964423905.1. Taxonomy (GTDB): domain Bacteria; phylum Spirochaetota; class UBA4802; order UBA4802; family UBA5550; genus CAYRGX01. The sequence goes on from CAYRGX010000014.1 coordinate 989, forward strand.
AGGCCCGCGCCGGGCTGAAGCGCGTGTAAAGGCCCGCCCGCTTCCCGTTCGGCGAATCCAGCACCGCGATCCTTCCGTCCTTCCTCGCAGTGAAGTTGATCGCGCCCGGATCGGCGTCATCCACGTGCTTCCAGTTCTCGGGCGTGTGGGAGTCGCTCCATTCCGCGAAGCGTTCCTCGAGCGTCCAGCGCTCTGATTCGTCCTCCTCGGAGCGGTACTTCGACGTGTCGAGGGGCGTGACGAACTTTCCGAATATCCAGCCGCGCTGCCCGGTCATGCCCGAGACGCGGTACCAGTAGTCGCGGGTGTCGCCGACCTGGTAGGTGTCCATCGATTTTTCCAGCTGCACCAGTATCTCGTCCTTCGCCACCTTGCCCACGAGCTTGCCGTCGAGGCCGGGCGAGTTCCTCATGTTCACGTTGTCGCCCTTGCAGGTGTAGAGCCTGCTGATCTCGGCGCTCGTGGGGTATTTCTTTATGTAGGCCAGTATCACCTTTTTTACCGTTTCGCCGTGCTCGCCGAGCCTGGCGTCGCCGCGGTGCATGATATCGAAAAGGATCTTGGACATCTGGGCGATGTAGTCGGTGCCCGGGTATTTCTCGTAAAACGCCGCGATGGCGGGGAGCTGCTTGTCGGGATCGCTCCTGCCGAGCTTGAGGATCTCGTCGAAGTGCAGGTCCTCGATGTAGGCGCTCCCGCGGTAGCGCGACACGAATTCCTCGTAGAAGGCGCCGCGCGGCGCGATGCGGCTCTGCTTCATGCCGGGGACGAGCACAAGGTCGCCGCCGGTCTTCATGTTTACGGAGGCGAGTTTCTCCTCGATTTTTTTCTTCGCCTTCCGGTAGCCGTCGGTGTTCTTCTTCGAAAGGGACGCCTCCCTGAGTTCGTCGTCGTATTTCTCCTCGAGGCGTTCCGCGAGCCTGTTGAGCGAGCGGCAGCGGTAATAGTATATCTTTTCTGCGGCCTCGTAGCCGGCCGTGGGTTTCAGGCGGTTGAGTATCACGATGGCGTCGACGTAGTCGCCGTCCTCGTACTCCCTGATTGCTGACTCGACGGTCTTCCCGCCGCTGAAGATGAGAAACGCTGCCAGGATAATCAAACCGACTGCAAGGACGGCGATGAGCACTATAGCGGATTTTTTCATGATGACGGTTACCTCAGGGTCTGTTGTGTATAAGAAGCTCGAGGAGCCGGTACCCGGTTTCGAGACTGAGCCCGGTGCCTGCCGCGTCGCGCTCGCTGTAGCCGCGCGCCCCCCTACCCGCGGGCGTCTCCCAGGGGCCTCCCGAGCGGAGCATCGCGAACGGGACCGGCTCCCCGGTGTGGGTCCGGAGAGAGAGCGGGGTGGGATGGTCCGGGAGCACCAGCACTGCCCATTCGGGGAAGCGTCCCATGCCCTCGAGTACCGGGCCCACGATCCGCGAATCGAAATCCGCGATGGCGCGCAGCTTGTGCTCCAAGCTCCCCTCGTGGCCGGATTCGTCCGGCGACTCCACGTGGAGGAACACGATGTCCGCGCCGCGCGACAGCCCGTCGAGCAGGGCCGCGGCTTTTCCCTCGTAGTTCGTGTCGAGGTAGCCGGTGGCTCCCCCCACGTGGATTGGCTCGAGCCCCGCGGCCCTGCCGATGCCGTGGATCAGGTCGACCGCGGATATGGTGTGTCCCCGGAGGCCGTAGCGGGAGGGCAGGGGCTCCATCGCGGGTTTCCTGCCGCCGCCCCAAATCCATACTCCGGTGGGGCTTCCTTTCATGGCCGCGGCCGCTTCGCGGACCGCTTTTGAATTCGCGATCACCGTTTCCGATCGTTTCATTATGTCGAGAAGCACCTCGGAGCCCTCGCCGCGCGGCAGGTGGTCCTTTACCGGGCGGCCCTGGATGTCGTGGGGCGGGGTGGCGTCGGGGACCGCGTCGTGGGGGAAGTCGCGCCATATCACAAGGTTGCGGTACGACACCCCGGAATGGTATTCGATGTTCCGCAGGGGCACGCCATCGGCGAGCTCCCGCATGATGATGCCGCTGAAGGCGCTCTCGATGTGGCTGGCGCTGAAGTCGTGCATGATCCCGTCGCGGATGTCGACCATGTTGCAGCGGAACGCGGCGTCCCTGCCCTCCATGACGATCCCCATGTTCAGCGCCTCCAGGGGCGCCCTCCCGGTGTACGAGACCACGGGGTCGTAGCCGAAGATCGAGAGGTTCGCGGTGTCGCTTCCGGGGTGCATGCCGGCGGGCACGTTGCGCACCATGCCCGAAACGCCCCCGGCGGCGCAGCGGTCCATGTGGGGCGTCGGCGCCGACTCGAGCGGGGTCTTCCCGCCGAGTTCGGGTATGGGATAATCTGCCATACCGTCGCCGATAAGTACCGCGTATTTCATCGTGCCGCTCGATTAGTAAAGGATTTGTCTATTCGGATATCCACTCGGACCCGTCCGGGTAGATTTCCTTTTTCCACAGTGGGACTTTTTTCTTGATGGTGTCAATGATAAAACGCGCCGCACAGAAGGCCTCTTCCCGGTGGGGCGACGATACGGCTATCGCCACCGACGCCTCGCCGACGTTGACCGCGCCGAAGCGGTGGTGTATCTGGCATGTGGTGACGGGCCAGCGCGACATGGCCTCGTCGGCAATGGCTTCCATCTCGCGCCGCGCCATGCCGTTGTACACGTCGTATTCCATGCGGCTCACGGTGGCACCCCGCGCCGACGTGGAGCGCACCTTGCCGACGAACAGCACGACGGCGCCGTCTTCCGCGGGCCCCGTTTCGGCGTAAATCCGGGTAATATCGAGAGGTTCCTGCTGCAATACGATTTTTTTCAAGGGGGATCAGCCTCCGCTGACGGGAGGGAATATCGCGAGTATGTCGTTGTCGCACAGGATCTCGTCGTCCATGCAATACGCCTCGTTTTTCGCGAACAGGAGGCCACCGTTGAATTCCCTGAGGGCCGTGCAGCCTTTTTTCAACTCGCTGACGAGCTGGCCCACGGTGATCCCTTCGGACACGATGAGCTCCTTCTCGTCGAAGCCGCACTTTTCTTTCACTTTCGCAAAAGTTTTTATCGTGATTTTCATAAAAGGGAAAGGATCAGGCGTTCTTTTTTTTCTTTTCGGACGCGTTCCGCTTGTAGAGAAACACGAAATGCTTGATGTAGGGCTGGAGGTTTTCGTCGAAGGACGAAATGTCAACCCCGTGCGGGTCCCTGAGCACGGAAAAGAGAATTTTTTTCGTGATGTCGTTTTCGCAGGTGTCGATTATTATTTTGAAGCGCTTGATCACTTCACGGTCGACGGCGTCGTTCGATAGCTTGTTCATCTCGGCATAGAGCCTGCTGAGATTGTCCTTTTTCGTCCTTTTGGCCGTCTTGACCCTAATGGCACCTTTCGTCTTTCCGGGCATTAAATGACTCCGCATCTATTGAATTCGCGACGATGTTAGAACATAGCTTTTTACTGTAAACACAATTTTTTAAAATAATTGTTCGCGATTTCTTCTATATATATCATATTTGGGGATATACGCGTGGGGTAATTATGCCTTCCGGGCGGGTCTGTCGTCCTCCGCGGATGGAACCGGGCGCGAGTCCAGCGGGACGGATTGAAAATATTTGCTTTATAGTCCGGGGTGAAGTGCCGAATAGTGAATCAAGGGGACGGTCATGCCCTTTTTACTAAGAGGAACGGCTATGAAATGTTCGCGTTGCGGTGCTGAAATCAACAATCTCAATCACTATGTGGTTCCCCAGGGAAGCAGAAAGGAGGGACTCCGCTTCTGCTTCAAATGCGCGAGGGAAGAACACATCATCACCCTCATCTGACGCACGCTTTCTACCAGTCGTCGCTGCGGTGATCGATGTATTTTTCCCTTACCTGCGCGGTGATATCGTCGAGAGAAAAGAAATGCCATCCCGGCTCGATGCTCGCACCGGTGCAGCGGTAGTGAAATCCCACCAGCCTGAACTGTCTTTTCTGATTGAGGAACTCGTCGTCCTGCCTGAACCTGTTGTCCAGCCTCAGGGTGATCTTCTTCCATCCGGTGAAGTCGAGCGATCCCGCGTGGAGCTGGCGCTCGGTCCCCGCCGCGTCGGCGAGGATCGCGACGAGCTCGCCCGGGAACCTGTTCCCGGCCGCCCAGAACGAAATTTGCGCGCAGTGCCTGTCCACTGAAATCTCCTTCGTGAACCTGATCCTGTAGATGTCGCCCGCGGCCGCGAACACCCGCACCGTCAGGTATTTTTTCGTCGCCGCCGAGGGGGACGGAAACTGGTCGCTAACGAACACCTCGCCCTTCATGTGGGAGCCGCCCCTGAACTCGAGGTTGCCGGGACCGAAGGCCGTTTTCTCGAAGTCTTCGAGCACGAGCTCGGAGTACACGGCGGGCAGCTCGTGTTTCTGTCCGTGCGTGTTTTCCGGCGCGCCTTTCTTTTCCGCAGCCGGTGCCCAGGCGTAAACGCAGAACACGAGCGCCGCGGCCAGCGCGGTGCATATCCGCCTTTTTCTTCCCTGTCGCATCATGGGCTCCATGACGGTAGTATTGTCGATATGACCCGAAATGATCAATCCAATTTTCTGCAGGCATCGTGCGCGGCCGCGGGAAGCGCATAAAAGCATTGACTTTTTCCGCGCAAATGCATACTCATATTAGAGTCGCAAAAAACCGGTCACCGGCCGGCGGTAACACGATGGAGGAAGTCATGATTGTAATCGCCCCTGCCTCATTAATTCTCGTGTTTGTTTTCGGCATACTCATAAGCGGTGGAAGCGTCATCTGGTTCTTCGACCTTCCGAGCTTTCTGCTCGTGGTCCCGCCGCCTTTCATCCTCGTCGTTTCCATCGGTGCACTGAAGGACTTTTCCGGAGGACTGTCGTTTGCTTTCACCGGAAAACCCGGCGGTGATGCCGGCACGCTCCTCGCGCAGGCGCGCGTCTTCATGACCTGCCACTACACGGCGCTCGCGGCTGGCGGCATCGGCGGTGTTGTCGGGCTGGTCATGACGCTGGTGAACCTCGGCGAGATGAGCAAAATCGGCCCCTACCTTGCCATGATGCTCCTGTCGTTGTTCTACGGCCTCATTCTCGGATTTTTCTTTTTCTATCCCGTAGCCGTCAGGCTGAAGAACGCGGCGGGCAGGCTTTCCTGATCCTGTCCCGGGTGAGTTGCCTGAATCGGGAGGGACATACGTAATCCAGGCGCAGCCGGAAAGCGCCGCACAAAAACGCAAAGGAGTCCTGTATGATACTGATGGCCCCTGTTTCCATGATCGCGTTCCTGGTCCTCGGCGTCCTCGTCGCGGGCGGGGACGTCAGGTGGTTCCTTGATCTTCCCAGCCTGCTTATGGTACTGCCGCCGCCGCTGCTGGCGGTCGTCGCGATAGGAGCGCACGGGGAATTCGTCGGCGGTCTGTCGTTCGCCTTCACCGGCAGGCCCGGCGGCGACCGGACATCGCTTCTCGCCCAGGCCAGGGTATTCATGCTCTGCCACTA
>CAYRGX010000014.1:6482-98846 GCA_964423905.1 uncultured Leptospirales bacterium
GAACCTGTCGGACACCAAATACCTTGGCCCGTATCTCGCGGTGATGGTCATGACCCTGCTCTACGGGTTGCTGTTCAGTTTTTTCCTTTACTACCCGATCGCCGCACGCCTGAAGAATGAGGCGTCCCGCATGCCGTAACGGGAACCCATGGGAGCGGGGCGGGCATCACCGACCCGGTCCCCGGCCGTTTCCCGCGACCTGTGCGATCACCGACATGAGCTCGTCGATGTTGAAGGGCTTCGACACGTATTCGTCGAAGCCCTCGGCCAGGAGCGACTCCCTGTCGCCCTCCACCGCGTAGGCCGTGAGCGCGATGGACGGCGGCATCCTGTTCCCGAGGAGCTTTTTCATCTCCCTGAGCGCCGTGATCCCGTCGATCCCGGGGAGCTGGATGTCCATCAGGATCAGGGCGTAGTCCGCGTGCATGACCGCCGTGATCCCCTCCTCGCCGGTCTCGCGGAAATCCGCGTCCACGTTCTTCATCGCGAATATAGACTTGATGAGCTTCCTGTTCATCTCGTTGTCCTCGATCACGAGGAGCTTCCCCGTTACCCGTTCCTCGCGGTCGTGCGACACCTGGCGCGCGCAGGCCGCCACGGCGCCGGCCTGCAGTCCCGATCCGGCCGCGGGAAACCGCATGGTGAACACGGTTCCGCCGCCCTCGTTCACCGAGACGGATAAGGTCCCCTGCATCAGCTCGACGAGCTTCTTCGTGATGGAAAGGCCGAGGCCGGTCCCCGGCGGCCTGCCGTTCAGCCTGGTTTCCACCTGCTCGAAGGGGTTGAATATCCTGTCGATGTCGGCGTGGGATATCCCGATCCCTCGGTCCCAGACCGAGATCTCGACAGCGTCGCCGGCGTCCCTCACCGTGGCGCCGATGCCCCTGCCGGCGTTCGTGAACTTGACGGCGTTGGAGAGCAGGTTCAGGAAGACCTCTTTGAGCCGCATTTCGTCCGCCACGATCATCGACGGCTTTTCGTCCGGGAGCACCGACACCCTGACGCCCTTCTCGGCGGCGAGCGGGGCGATCGCGTTCAGGCACGCGGCCATGACCGCGCGCGGATCGACGACGGCCCTCGAAATGGCGATCTTGTTCGCCTCGATCTTCGAGAAATCCAGTATTTCGTTCACCAGCGCCAGGAGGTGCTCCCCGCCGTTCCTGATGTAACGGAGGTACTCGGCGCCATTCGGCATGTTTCCCTTCTCGAGGATCTGTGTGAAACCCAGTATCGCGTTGAGGGGGGTGCGCAGCTCGTGGCTCATGTTCGCCAGGAACGCGCTCTTGGCCCTGCTGGCGCTTTCGGCGCGTTTCGCGGCGGCGTCGAGCTCCGCGGTCCTCTCCCGCACCATCTTCTCCAGGTTGACCTTCAGGCGGACGAGCTCGGTATTGATTTTCTGCGTTTCTTCGTTTTTTACGCCCAGCTCCCCGGCCAGCCGTCTCGACCGGTCGAGGGCATCGACGTAGCGCCTCGCCAGGAGGAAGGCCTGCAATATGACGAAGACCGTCATCCCCAGCGGTATGAGGTTCGTGGTGTGGACGACGCCGTTCGCGAGGAGTATGTCGTTCACGACGGTCGCCGCGAGGAACAGGCCCGGCCAGAAGATGTAGCGCTCGTCGCGCGATCCCCGGAGCGCGCGACGAGCGACGATGAACGAGGCATACGCCATGAAGGCGATGTAGTTCGCCTCGTAGGCGATCGCCGTTTCGGTGTAGATTCGCGAAGGCGTGAGCAGGACGATCGCCGCGAACACGGCAAAGAGGCCGACAAGCACGCGGAAGTATATCCCCGAAAATTCCTCGCCGATTATCGAACGCAGATATGCCGCCACGAGGGGGACTCCCGCCCCCAGCGTGAAGTACTCGACGCGGAGGTACACTTCCCACGGGAGCGGTGCGAGCAGCAGGATCGTCTTGTGCCCCACGACGAGCTGCCTGAGCCCCACGCAGGCGCATACCAGCGCGAAGTAGAGCAGGGGGCGCTCGCCGCGGTTCATGACGAAGACCGCGAGGTGGTACATGAACATCACGAAGAGTATGCCGGCCAGGGCGGCCTCGGTCATCGTGTGACGCGAGTTGGCGTCGATGAACGCGCGGACCTCCTGGAGGACGATGCCCTGCCAGATTCCCGCCATCCGGTAGTGGTAGTTCGAAACATGGATGACGATCTCGACGCGGTCGCCCGCGGGCGTGAAGAAGCACGCCTCGGGGAACAGGTGCGGCTCGCCCCGCTCCGGCGTCGCTGACACTGCGCCCCTCCCGCCGACGAGCAAGCCGTCAGCGTACACGCGGTAGGCGGTCCCGATTTCCATGATGTCGAGCGCCAGCTGGCTGCGAAGGCCCTGGGGAAGAAACACGGTCGCCCTGTAGGTGGCGAATCCCGTGGCGGGCAGCGGTCGCCCCGCGACGCTGACGCCGTTCCAGTACCCGGGGCATTCGACGATGGCGTCCGGCCGCGGCCTGTCAGCGGCGGCGAAATCGGCCGGCAGCAGGAGCTTTTTCCAGTAGAATTCCCAGCCGCCGTCGAGCTTGATGCCGCGGGAGAGGGTGGCGGCGTCGCCGGCGGAGCAATCGATCACGCCACGGTCTACGCGGGGACCGGGACTCGCGCCGGTGCCGATCCCGCATACCGTCATCCCTGCCAGTAACGCGAGTGTCAGGCAGATGATCGATGCATGCGCGGGATCGGTTTTTCGCCGTGTCATGGTTCACGCCCTGTATGAACCTGGTTGTCTCGGGGAATGAATATGTCGTATTTCCGGCGCGGGATCCTGTCAAGGACTATATTCGGGCCTTCCGATTTGTTTCTTGACAGCGTTCAGGGCGGGGATATACGGATGCGGCTTGGTTTCGCGCCGGGCCTTCGGGGGGATTCGGATGAAGATCGTGCAAAAAGTGCTGCTGTTCGGATTTGCGATCGCGTTGGGGATTGCGCTCGGGGAATCGGGATTCTCGCTGCCCGCGCTCGATGCGCTCCACATCGCGCTTTTTTTTGCGTTCATGTACCTGCATATCTACATCCACGAGGCCGGGCACGTTATCTGCGGCAGGATCGTCGGGTTCACGGCCAGCCGCGTGGTGATCGGCAACGGCAGGAAGCCGCTCGTGAGGTTCACCGTCGCCGGGACCCTCGTGGAGATCACGCCGAGCTTCAGCGGCGGTTTCACCTACGTAAACGTGGTGCCATCCGGCGGGCTCAGGGCGCGGTTCTTTTTTTTCATACTCGGCGGGGTCCTCTTCAACGCCATCGCCATCGCGGCGGTCTACCTCGTCGCGTACCCGCTCCTCGGCAGCACCCCCGGAGGGGCCGCCGACGTCTTCATCTACGCGGGTATCATCATGGCGGCCATAAACCTGCTTCCCTTCAACATTTACGCGATGGGCGTAAAGATCCCCTACGACGGGCTCAAGCTCATCAAGACCCCCTTTATGAAAAACACGGAAATCAGGAAACTCCTGGCCGCGGGCAAGGTCCACAGGGTATACTACCTCATCAGGGACAGGGAATTCGCCGGGGCGGAAAAGGCCTGCCTCGAGGCGCTGGAATTTTTCCCCGGCGACGAGGCTCTCGAGATCAACCTCGCGGTCGTGTATATCAAGCTTAACCGGCTCGACGAGGCGATCGATATCCTCGCGCGGCTCGAGAAGAACGAAAAGAGCCAGTACCGGCACATCATTGCAAACAATCTGGCGTACGCGTACGTGCTCACATGGGACGAAACGCACCTCCCGGCCGCGGACGCGCTCTCGGACAGGGCCTACCGCTTCCAGAAAAGGTTGGCCAATTTCAGGGTCACGCGCGGGAGCGTCATGCTGCTCACGGGGCGCGTGAAGGAGGGGCTTGCCCTTCTCGGCAGGTATGTCAAATACCGGAAGGGGGTGAACCGGGATATGGAGAACGCGGACACCTTCAGCCTTTACGCGCTGGGCCTCCACCTGGACGGCAGGACCGCGGAGGCCGCGCAGCACGCGGCCAGGGCCGCCGAACGGCTCTCCGAGATGTCGCCCTCGGAGGCGGCCCTCCTCGGCGCGGTGCGCCGGCGCATCGGGCTGCCGGAGGCGGCCGCGAATAATTTGGCGCCGGGCGCGTAAATTGCTTGAATAATATCCCGACACGTGTCGATGATAATGGATCGGCCCGCGCCCGGCACCCGCGGCCACGATTACGAAAACGCTTGGCGGACTGAAATGGAATCGCGCAGAGACACCCGATACAGCATCACCGAGAGGCTCAGAAGGTCGACGAACATATCCGACATCGAATGCGAGCTCGACCTGTCCGGGATCGTCCGCTGCCGCGCCAGGGACATCAGCCTGAAGGGGGTCGGGTTCGAGATGACGCACTTCACGTCCTCGATCGTCAGCGAGGCGAAACCCGGCACGAAGATCATCACGCGGGTCTATTTCGGCGGCGACAGCATCATGGCGGGGTCCATCATGTCGTGGTGCTCGGTCGTGGAGGACGGCGGGCGGCTCGTGTTCCGCGGCGGCCTGATGTTCGACGTTATTTCCTCAGAGGACCGGCTCAGGCTCTACGACCTGATCGGGCGCATGCGAGAAGACGCGGTGTGAATATGCGCGCGTGCCATGCGCATCCGCACGCCGCGATCCTCCCGCCCGCGCGACTGGGCCTTGCGTCGCTCGCGCTCGCCTTCATGCTGGGGGGCGCTTCGCCCGCCGGCGCGTCCGAGTGCCCGCGCATGAGATGGATATGGCTCCTGTACGAACGTGACCGGCGGGGCCCGGTGACCAGCATCGCGATCAGGCCGTTCTACGTGAAGACGGGCACGCCGTCCTCGTACTACGAGGGATCGCTCATGCCGTTGCTCGTCTGGCACTACCACAGCGAAAGGAAGGACCAGTGGCGCTGGCTCTTCTGGTTCGGGGAGTCGGTGAACTACATGCACTCCGACGGGAAGCGGGACTTCGATTTCGGTTTTTTCCCCCTGCTTTTTTTCGGGAAGGGCGACGATCCTTCAGAGCGCTATTTCATGCTCTGGCCCTTCGGCGGGACCCTGAAGCATAAATTCGGCACCGACAAGATTTCGGCCTTCGTGTTCCCGGGCCTTCTGCTGTTCGTATTCTTTCCCCCGGCCTCCATATTCTCGTACACCACGCTGGCCTATATCCTCGCGTCGATGATACCGGTCGTCACGCTCGTGGAGCAGGGGGACTACCGGTCCTGGAGCGTCTTCTGGCCGCTCGTCACGAGGGGGAAAAGCCCCCTGCGGGACGACCTGCGCATCCTCCCGTTTTTCTCGCGCCTCACCAAGAAGGGATGGTACGACAGGATCTCGGTGCTCATGGTGTTCAACTACTCGATACATCATTTTCGCGACGACTGGCTGAAGTCGTTTTTTTTCTTCCCGCTCGTAGGGAGGAAGTGGAGCAGGTCGGGGAGGATGTCGTCGTGGGCGCTGCTCTGGCCGTTTTTCTCCTGGGGCCGCGACGAACGCATCGGCGACAGGCAGCTCAACCTCTTCTGGCCGCTGGTGCAGATACGCGACTGCAACACCCCGAGGATCCATTCGAGGATATTGTTCCCGTTTTTCGGCCGGCACCGGTACGAGAAGAACGAGACGCTTTTCTTCACGCCGCTGTACTTCCGCCTCAGCAAGAGCTCGTACCGCTTCGACTCGATGCAGTGGATCATAGGCGGCATAGTCATGTACTACAAGCGCGATTATCACAACAGGCCCGATCCCTATTACGGGAGAAAGTGGAGATATTTCAAGATATGGCCGCTCTTCCACGTGGAGCGCAACGACTCCGGCGACTTCGCGTTCAACCTCCTGTCGATGCTTCCCTTCAGGGACCGCGAGGGATACGAGAAGCTCTACGCCCCCTTCTGGACCATCGTCGAGTACGAGCGGTTCGCCGGCGGCGAGAAGCGACTGGGGCTGTTCTTCAGGCTGTACTACCAGCGGTGGACGGCGAACGAGTTCCAGATGCGGATCGCGTTCCTCCTGGGCGTGTCGCGCCGCGAAAAGAAATTGACGGAGCTCTCGTTCTTCGAATCCATGTTCGGCTATGCCTGCGGGGGCCGGGGAAAATTCGTGAGGATATTCTGGATACCGGTGCGGATCGGGAAGGGGTGCGACTGCCCGGACGCCGAGCCGGGGCTGCCCGACGTGCGCCTCGGGGGCGATTACGTCATGCCGCCGAGGGACCCGCTCGCGAACTACGCCTCGGCGTCCTGCAGGTTCTGAGGCGGCTCCGTGAAACGATTCGGCACTGCATTGATGAACATCGGCGCGCGGGGACTCGATCTCGTCGAGTTCTCCGGGTTCACCGTTCTCCTTTTCTTCAAGACGCTCTACTACCTGAGGCATGCCTGGTTCAGGCGCGCCGAGATCCTGCGGCAGATGTACAACGCCGGCGTGCGCACCTTCACGGTGATCACGGTGGTGGCGCTCTTCACCGGGATGATCCTCACCCTGCAGACCGGGCTCGGGCTGAAGGACTTCAACATGGAGGACACCATCGGCAACGTGGTCATCGCGACGCTGACCCGCGAGATGGGCCCCTTCTCAGCGGCGATCATACTGATCGCCGCGGTGGGTTCGGCCATGGCCGCCGAGATCGGCACCATGAAGGTCTCGGAGGAGATCGACGCGCTGGAGCTCATGTCGATCAGCCCGGTCGGGTACCTGGTGATGCCGCGCGTCGTGGCGCTCACGGTCATGCTCCCGGTGGCGACGGTGTACGTGAACACCCTGGGCGTCGTGGGCGGCGCCATCATCGCCTCGACGCACGTGGGCGTCCCGTGGGCGGTGTTCTACGAGCACGTGCTCGAGTCCCTCTGGTTCAAGCCCACGTACGTGGGGCTCTTCAAGGCCTTCGTCTTCGGCATCATCATCTCGAGCGTGTCTTGCGCCCACGGCCTCAGGGCGCAGAACGGCGCGCTCGGCGTGGGGCGCGCGACCAGGAACTCGGTCGTCGCGTCGTTTTTGCTCGTCCTCATCGTGGGATATTTCGTCACCGATATCTTTTTCAGGGACTGACATGGGCGCGGGGAACGGGACGGCTATCGAATTGAGGAACATCACGAAGTCCTTCGGCGAAAGGGCGGTGATACGGGGCGTGTCGCTCGGGATCAGGGAGGGAGAGATATTCGTCATCATAGGCATGTCGGGCACCGGAAAGACCGTCACCCTCAGGCACATCGCCGGGCTCATCGACCCGGACGAAGGCGAGGTCCTGGTGGGGGGCATGGTCATGAGCGGGGCCCGCGATTCCGTCAGGGAGGGGATACGCAGGAGGATGGGCATGGTCTTCCAGTCGGGGGCGCTCATCAACTGGCTCTCGGTGCGGGACAACGTCGCGCTGCCGCTGGTCGAGGCCCGCGCGCATACCCGCGGCGAGATCGACCGCCTGGTCGACGAGAAGCTCGAGCTCCTGAACCTGGGGGGCGCGGGCGACAAGATGCCGGGCGACATCAGCGGCGGCATGAAGAAGCGGGTGTGCCTGGCGCGCGTGCTCGTGCGAAATCCCGACATCATCCTCTACGACGAGCCCACGTCGGGGCTCGACCCCGTAATGTCGAGCGTGATCGACGAGCTCGTCGTGCGCATGAAGGCCGACCTCGGGGTCACCCAGGTGGTCGTGACCCACGACATGGACAGCGCCTACCGAATCGCCGACCGCATCGCCGTGCTATACGAGGGCTCGATAATCCTGTGCGGCCCGCCGGAGGAAATCAGGAACTCCGCAGACCCGGTGGTGAGGCAGTTCGTGACCGGCTCCCTGGAGGGCCCCATCCACGTCGCGTAACGCGACCCTTGACGCTCGGGCCCCGGTTCTGTATCTTGTAAGCAGGGAGCCGGGCGGCCGGCAGGGGAGGCATGCCGATGAAATCAAGATGGAAGATGGAGCTCGCTGTGGGGCTCGTGTTCATCGCCGCGATGGCGGTGCTGGGGTATTACACCATCTACATGGCGGGGCGGTTCATCGAACCCAGGGGATCGTACCGCATGACCGTTATCTTTCCCACGATAGAGGGGCTGACCGTCTCGAGCAAGGTGAAGGTGAACGGCGTCGAGGCCGGCACCGTCAAGGACATGAAGCTCATCGGGCACCAGGTGAAGGTCACCCTTCTCATGTCGGGGCGTTTCACCCTCTACTCGAACCACGTCATCAAGATTCGAAACGAGAGCCTGCTCGGGAAAAAGTGCGTGAGCATCTACACGGGGACGCCCCTCGGACTCGACGGCAGGCCGCAGGGGGTGCTTGAACAGAGGGAGTCGCTGACCGGTTCGTACGAGGACGTGATGGCGAGCCTCTCTGAGATCACCGAGGAGAACAGGGCCAATATCTACACCACGATCAAGAACGTCCGCGAGATCACCGACAAGATGAACTCCGGCCAGGGTACGGTCGGGAAGCTCATCAACCAGGACGGGATACACGCGCAGGCCGAAGAGCTCGTCAAGGAGCTTCGCGAAACGATCGAGGACGCGCGGGAACAGGCACCGATCACGAGCTTCATACGCGCGGCGCTGACGGCGTTCTAGTTGCAGTCGCGGTAAATTTTCATCAGGAATTCGACGATCCGCGTGGTGTCCATGCTGACGGGGTCGATGCTTTCGAAGAGCCCCGCCATGAGCAGTATGATCTGCGTGATGCGCGCGATGAAGCGGACGTCGTCGACGCTCTTCTTGCCCTCGCCGATTTTCGCGATGACATTCTCGTAGGTCATCAGGTGCGAACGGATGCTCTTCGTGAGGACCGCCATGATTTTTTCGTCCTCGAAGCCGTAGAGGAGGATATTGATGAGGATGCGGGTGTTCGACCGGTCGAGCAAAAACTTCTCGAGTCCGTAGAGCGTCGTCACCACCGCCTGGTCGGTATAGTCCAGGTCGAGGCCCTGGATGACCTCGAGATGGTCCCTGTGTATTCTTTCAAAGAAGCGGTCGATGAACTCGATGATGAGTTCTTCCTTTGTGGGGTAATAATGGCGGAGACCACCCTTCGAGAAACCGGCCTCCTTGGCCACGTCTTCCAGGGAAACGTGCGTGTACACGCTCCGGTCCAGGCAACGGGTGAGCGCCTCGATGATGATTTCTTTCTTTTTTTCTATCTTCTGTACTTTATCTACTGCCATAGCCGTACGGGTACGAATGCCTGACGTTTTATTGCTTTTCTGCTATCCGGAAAAACCGGCCCGGATTGGGGACCGACCGCTCTTTTTTCGACATCATAGATATGGGGAGAAAATTTGTAAACCATTAAATTTTTCCGGCCCTGCTTCTCTCTCCGTTTTCCCGCGAAGGCCCGAAGGCCCGGGACAGCGCGATGACGGCCGCTGCCGACGATTCGCGCCTCGCGCCGACCGGGGTCCGGTACGAGGCGAAAACCGCAGGTCCCGGACCAAGCCATACCCGCGCGTCGGCGCCGCTCCCGAGCGATTTTTCCATGCCGTCGCGCGCCCGATCGATCGACTTTTCCGGCGCCGCGGGCACGCGGGACAGGGGAAGGGACACGGTCTCGTACAGCGTTCCGCCGGCGCCGTGGTTCACCAGGGGTCTGTCCAGGAGGAGCTTCACCGGGATCTTGATCACGCGGCCGTCCTCCCGGTCGTCCGGCTCGAGGGTCACGAAATAGGTGCCGATGCGCGAGACCCTGCCGGTCTCGTCCCCGAAGGTGATGCAGTCGCCTATCCTGAACGGTTTTTTCGCGAGGACGATCAGCCAGATGAAGTGGGACGAGAGCGCGTCCCTCACCACCAGCGCCCCGCCCGTGGCCGCGAGCCCGAGGAATATGGAGATATGCTCGATGGCGATGCCCGCGCGGGACAGAACCACGGCGATCGCCACCAGGTACAGGAGGCCCGTGTAGATCTTCGTGATGAAAATGCGGGCTTCGATTTCCATCTCCTCCTCAAAGAGGTGGAAGAGCCGCTTCTCGGTGAGCTTCACCAGCACGTTCGCGACCAGGAACGCGGCGAACGCGGTGACGACGATCTCCACCCAGCGGAGGTAACCGGCCGGTATGCGGACATATCCCCCCCGCCTGAGCACGAGCAGGCCCGCCGTGAGACCGACCAGCATCGCGAGCACGAATATCCTGCGGTTCAGAAACGGGTTTCTGTGCCGTGCGGCGTCCTGTTCCATCGCGTGTTCCCGTGAAAGTAAAATGGCCGGGCCGGGATTGCCCGTCCCGCGCCCGATCATGGGGCCCTCGCACGGGCATTGTCAAGACCTTTCTCCCGGAGGGCGCCCGTTTTAGTGCCACTATACTTCGCCGCGGGCGGCCGTCGCGCCCTCCACGGAATTGTTATTGACAAATGCGGCACCCGCCAAAATGTGTTTCGATGGTTTACAATCCCCATTGAAAGGCGAACGCCGCGGATGCCGAAGCGCGAAGATATCAAATCGATCCTCATCATCGGTTCGGGACCGATAGTTATCGGCCAGGCCTGCGAGTTCGACTACTCGGGTTCCCAGGCCTGCAAGGCCCTCAGGGAGGAGGGGTACCGTGTTCTCCTGGTCAACTCGAACCCCGCCACGATCATGACCGACCCCGAGCTCGCGGACCGGACCTACATAGAGCCCATCAATCCCGACGTAGTCGAGAAGATCATCGAGGCCGAACGCCCTGACGCGGTGCTTCCCACCGTGGGGGGGCAGACCGCGCTGAACGTTGCCATGGCGCTGCACGACCGCGGCGTGTTCGAGCGGTACGGGGTGAAACTCATCGGCGCGGGCATTGACTCCATCAAGAAGGCGGAGGACCGCGAGCTTTTCAAGAAGGCGATGATAGACATCGGCCTTACCGTACCCGATTCGGGGCTGGCTTCCACCATGGAAGAGGCCCTCGCCGTGCTCGAGCGCATCCGCCTGCCCATTATCATCAGGCCGGCATTTACGCTCGGGGGGACGGGGGGCAACATCGTCTACAACCGGGAGGACTTCACGGACCTGGTCACCAAGGGGCTGGACGAGTCACCCATCAGGCAGGTGCTGCTCGAGGAGTCCGTCATCGGGTGGAAGGAATTCGAGCTCGAGGTCATGCGCGACCGCGCGGACAACGTGGTGATCATCTGCTCAATCGAGAACATCGACCCCATGGGAATACATACCGGCGATTCCATCACCGTGGCGCCCCAACAGACGCTCACCGACCGGGAGTACCAGCGGCTCCGCGACATGTCGATCGCGATCATCCGCGAGATCGGCGTGGACACCGGCGGTTCCAACATCCAGTTCGCCGTGAACCCCGAGGACGGGAGGGTCATGGTCATCGAGATGAATCCCCGCGTGAGCCGGAGCTCCGCCCTGGCCTCGAAGGCGACCGGCTTCCCCATCGCCAAGATCGCCGCGAAGCTCGCCGTGGGGCTCACCCTGGACGAAATCCCCAACGATATCACGCGGGAAACCCCCGCTTCCTTCGAGCCCACCATCGATTACGTGGTGGTCAAGGCCCCGCGATGGGCATTCGAGAAGTTCCCCGGCGCCGATTCGCGCCTGGGCACGCAGATGAAGTCCGTGGGCGAGGCCATGGCCATCGGGCGCACCTTCAAGGAGGCCTTCCAGAAGGCGCTCCGCTCCCTCGAGATCGACCGCTTCGGCTTCGGGAGCGACGGCTCGACAGGGCTCCGCGACAGGTTCGCGGGACTGCAGGAGCGCGACCGGAGGGATGTCATCGAGAAGGAGCTCTCCACTGCGCGCGAGGACAGGATATTCTACGTGCACGAGGCCATCCTCGAGGGGATAGAGCTCGGGCGCATCTGCAGGCTCACCGGCATGGATCCGTGGTTCGTCCGCCAGTTCGAGGAAATCGTGCGCGCGGGCGAGGAATTCCACGACCGGGCCCGCGAGCGCGGCATGGATGCCGGGGGCGTCCGCCGCATGAAGGCGCTGGGATTTTCCGACAGGCAGATCTCCTATATCGCCGACAGGGAGAACCTCGAGGCGATCGCCGCGCGCGGCGTCGAGGCCAAAAAGGAATATTCCGTGGCCCTCAGGACCGGCGAGGACCGCGTGCGGCGTTTCAGGGCCGCTAACGGCATCGCGCCGGGCTTCAGGCTGGTGGACACCTGCGGCGGCGAGTTCGCGGCATTCACCCCCTACTATTACTCGTCCTACGACGAGGGCGACGAGGCCGTGGCCTCGGGCGCGCGCAAGGTGATGATCCTCGGGGGGGGGCCCAACAGGATCGGGCAGGGGATCGAGTTCGATTACTGCTGCTGCCACGCCTCCTTCGCGCTCCGCGAGGAGGGGATCGAGTCGATCATGGTGAACTCCAACCCGGAAACGGTCTCGACCGATTACGACACCTCGGACCGCCTCTACTTCGAACCCCTTACGCTGGAAGACATTCTCCATATATACGAAAAGGAAAGGCCCGAGGGCGTCATAGTCCAGTTCGGAGGCCAGACGCCGCTCAGGCTCGCGGTGCGGCTGGAACAGAACGGCGTGAAAGTGCTGGGCACCTCCACCGACTCCATCGACAGGGCGGAGGACCGCGAGCGCTTTGCGGAAGTTGTTCGCTCGCTCGGCCTGAACCAACCGGAAAACGGCATCGCCTTCGCCCAGGAGGACGCGCTTGCCATCGCGGGCACAATCGGGTACCCGGTGCTGGTCCGTCCCTCGTATGTGCTTGGCGGACGGGCCATGGCGATCATCTACGACGAGCCGAGCCTGCTCGAGTATATCCGCACCGCGGTCCAGCTGTCGCCGGAGCACCCGATCCTGGTGGACGATTTCCTCGAGGACGCGGTCGAGGTCGACGTCGACGCCCTCTCGGACGGCGACGGCGGCGTGTACATCGGCGCGATCATGGAACACGTCGAGGAGGCGGGCATCCACTCCGGCGATTCGGCCTGCATCATCCCGCCCATATCCATATCCCCGCGCATGATAGACGCCATCGAGTCTGCCACCCGGAAGCTCGCGAAGGCGCTCTCGGTGCTCGGCCTCCTGAACATACAGTTCGCCATCAAGGACGAGCGCCTCTACGTGATCGAGGTCAACCCGCGCGCCTCGCGGACCGTGCCCTTCGTTTCGAAGACCACGGGCGTCCCCCTGGCGAAGATGGCGGTCAAGGTCATGCTCGGGAAAAAGCTGCGCGATCTGGGCCTCACGGGCATGAAACGAATACCCTTCGTGAGCGTCAAGGAGGCGGTCCTTCCCTTCAGCAAGTTCCCGGGCGTGGACACGCTCCTCTCTCCCGAGATGAAGTCGACGGGGGAGGTCATGGGGATATCCCGGGGGTTCGGCGAGTCCTTTTACAAGGCGACGCTCGCCGCGGGGGACAGCCTTCCCCTGAAGGGCACGGTGTTCCTCAGCATCAACAGGAGATCCAAGGACGAGCTCCTCGGCGAAGTAAGGGCGCTCCACGAGAACGGCTTCGAACTCGTCGCCACCGAGGGCACCGCGAAGTATTACACCGACCTGGGCATTCCCTGCCGGATGATCTACAAGGTCAGCGAGGGACGTCCCAACATCCTCGACCTCGTGAAGAACGGCGAGGTGCAGATGATCATCAACACGCCGTCGGGCAAGATATCGAAGGACGACGCCTACACGATACGGCAGGCGGCGGTGCGCTACCATATACCCATCATGACCACTATCCAGGCGGCGAAGGCCGCCATCGGCGGGCTTCTCGAGGTCCGCAGCAGGGGTTCGCTCACGGTCAGGCCCATTCAGGAATACCACGGGGAGGTCGGCTGAACGATGGAGGAAAAAATCATCCTATCGGCGGACGATATCGAGACGATAATCGCGGACGCGTGCGCGCGGGTTCGTGCGGACATCGAAGACTTCACCAATTTCGCGGTGGTAGGAGTGCAGACCAGGGGAGTGGAACTCGCGCGAAGGATGCGCGAGAGGCTTGAAGGCCTCGCGGGCGTCGAGATCAAGAGCGGCGTGCTGGATATCACCTTTCACCGCGACGACCTCTCCACCAGGGGCGTTCTCCCGATGATAAAGGAGACCGCGATCGGGTTCGACATCAACGGGCTCGTGATCCTTCTCGTGGACGACGTGATTTTCACGGGCAGGACGATCAAGGCCGCGCTCGAGGCGCTCACGACCTACGGGAGACCGCGCTCAATCAAGTATTTCGCGCTCGTGGACCGGGGCAACCGCGAGCTTCCAATCCAGCCGGATTACTGCGGCTACAGGGTGCGCACCGCGGTGAGGGACAAGATACGCGTGAGGCTCCGTGGCATCGACGAGGGCGACGACCGCGTGATCATGATTCGTTCCGGGGAATGATCCCCTCGTCCGAGAGGATCTCCTGGATGTACGATTCGAGGAGCTTCCCGTTCTCGATGTTCGTGCGCGATCCCTCGATGGGGTACTTCGTGTGCTCGGTCATCCTGTTGACCTCTTCGGCGATACGGTCGAAATACTCCATCTCCATCCCGCTCATGTCCAACGCCTTCTTCTCGAGGTCCTCGTTCAGCTTCACGCTTTCGGACATGTCGTAGTTCATCCCGGAGAGGGTCTCGATGTCCCTGCATGCGATAAGCACGTACGAGACCAGGTTGTGGAGCAGGTCCCTGATGTCGGCGGGGAAGCCCTCGGCCCTGCGGAGGTCCCGGATGAGGGTTCTCGTCTCGAGGTAGGCGCGAGGCTCCGCAGAGAGCAGGTCGCCGAGCTTCCGGACGAGACCCAGGTAACGGGTGAACGCCGCGTACGCGGCGGTTACCAGGTCCTTGATGGAGCTCGAGTCCTCGTGCAGGCGGCGGGTGAAGTGCCCCACTTTCTCCGCGAACTCGAGCTGGCTCATCGAGCTCCTGTGCACGGTCGTGGCGATGTTCCACCCCATGCGCGCCTCGTCCCTGATGGACAGGAGCGCCGCGGCCCCGCCGCCCCCGTCGCCCGTGATGGAGGAGAGACCGTCGCAGATTCGCTGCCCCCTTATAAGGTTCGACGACGAGCCCTGGATGGCGTTGTCCGCGTCCTCCAGCGTGCGGACCGTGAGCTTCTGGAGCTCCTGCAGCGCCTCTCCCTGGAAGATCTTCCGGTAGTTGATGAGGTTGTTCATCAGGATGATATCGTTGTCCATCCGGATGAGCTCCTGGATCACCGGCAGTATGTTCGCGATCGCGCCCGCGAGCTCATCGATGCGGGTTATCAGGCCGTCGAGCACCCCCGCTTCGGCCGAGAGGACGGGCCTGAGCTTCGCGACGATACCCCTCTGTGTCTCCAGGTTCGAGTTGAGCACGATGCACGAGTTCAGCACCGCGTTGTCCTGCTCGCGGAGCTTTCTGTTCGCCCGCGTTATAATGTCGATCTCGTGTTTGAGGATGTCGCCGATTTCGAGCGACTGCCTGATCAGGGCCATGGCTTCCTCGGAATGTTCCTTCCGCTTGCGCGAGAGGTCGCTGACCGTGCGCGCGATGGAAACGAATTCCCCGGCGGTGTCGTTCAGTTTCTTGAGGATTCCAGGGTCCATGCCTCTCTCCATGCTGGATTGCGGTCGTTCGGTCGTTCGCCGCGTAGCGTATCACGCGCGGCGGGGGAGTCAACAGTTTATCGCCTCGCCCGGCGTGAAAAACGCGGCGGGCGTCCGGCGGGGGCGGCGAGCGCGAGGACCGCGAGCGAGGGTATTAATGACGCATAACTCCTCATTTCATTCGCCTTCGATTGACGTCCGGTTTCTCCCGGCGCTCTTGCACCGGTACATCTCCGCGTCGGCCCGTTCCACGATCTTCTCCACTGTGTCGCCCGCGCGCGCCATGGTCCCGCCGACGGAAACCGTCACCTGCACCTTCTCGTTCCGGCTGGTGAGCCAGCTTCGCTCCACCGCCTTCCTGACCCTCTCGGCGATGTTGCCGAGCACCGGCGCGGTCACGCCCTGGACGATGACGACGAATTCCTCGCCGCCCCATCGGCACACCACGTCCCCGCCCCTGAGGCCGGACGCGACGTTCTTCACGGCCATGGTGAGCACCAGGTCGCCAATGGCGTGACCGTGCGTGTCGTTTACATTTTTGAAATGATCGATATCGATGAAGAGAATGCCGAAGGGCACCGAGTGGTTCTCGAATTCCCAAATTCTCGCCCCGATGGTCCTCTCGGCGACAATCCTGTTGCCCACGCCGGTGAGCGGATCGCGGCCGGCCTCCTCCTCGAGCCTCCTGATCCGGGTGCGCATCTGGATACGCTGGGAGTTTTCCATGAAAATCTCCGCCGCGCCGATCACCAGCCCCGAGTCTTCGCGGATGGGAGAGACCCGTATCAAAACGGGGACGCGATAGCCGTTCTTGTGGTGCAGGTACACCTCCGCCTCGCGCGGCATGCCGTCCCCCATGGACGCGTGCAGCGGGCAACCCTCGATGCAGAGTTCCCGGCCCGCGTCATCGACATGGTTGAGGATCCCGTCGGAGCAGGATCTCCCGATGACGTCTTCGGCCGCATGCCCGGTTATATCCTCGGCGCCCCGGTTCCAGAAGGTGATACGCTTCTCGGTATCGACGAAGTAGACCCCGTCGTAGATCTGCTCGAGTATCAGCCTGAACGAGTCGTTGCGATCATCCATATGTATTTACCGGTTCCAGTGAACGGGGGGTAGCGTACTACACGCGATAAGAGCGGTCAAGTGCATTTTTGCACGGAGGGTGTGGGGGATATGGCTAACGGCCCTCGCAGAACTCGTCGTTTTCGAAGAGTCCCTTTTTCAGCACGGCGCCGGCTTTCGAGTAAACGGCGCCCTGGCCGTGCCGCTTTCCGTTGAGGATATATCCTTCGTAACGCGTGCCGTCCGCGTAGAGGATGACGCCCTTGCCGTCGATCCTGGTGCCCTTCCACGCACCCTTGTAGACGATCCCGTAGAAGGATTTATATATTCCGAACCCGTCCTGGTGGTCGTACGCCCAGAGGCCGGTATGAGCGCTGCCGTCGGGCCACGTGAAGGTGCCGTGGCCGTGCCGCTTGCCGTCGCGCCACTGCCCCGAATACACGCCGCCGTTTTCCCAGCGGAAGGTGCCGGTGCCGTCGACGCAGTTGCCCTGGATACAGCGGGCCCAACCGGGGGTCACTGCCGCCGCCAGCGCCAGGACCAGGATGATCGCGCGGCTCATGTCATTTCTCCATCGGTGTGTTTTGTTCGGCGACCATGGTGGTCACCCATTTTCTCCGGTAGTTGACCAGGGGCACGTGCAGCCTCATTGTGAAGCTCCCGGAGTTCATCACCGCCACGCCGTTTGCCGAGGACATCCGGTATATCATCGACATCTCCTTCAGGGGGAAGGGGAGCTTCGCCAGGGAGCACTCGACCAGGACCGGCTCGAACGCGTCGACGCTCATGTACAATGTGCCGGTCAGGTGGCGTTCGGTGAGCATGCGAGGTTTGATGCGTATCCGGTAGCACCGCACCCCGGCCACGTTCGTCTCGGCCAGGACCTTCAGGTCGTAGTTTTTCGCGCTGTCCCTGTCGAACAGCTGGTATGCCGGCATGATCCTGCGGTCATTGTATTTCGAGGGGCTCTGTTTCTTTCCGTTCTTTTTGTACTCGAGCACCTTGATGATGGGCTTGCGGTAGAAGTAATCCCTGCGGTCCGATACGACCTCGTGCGTGACGAGAAGCTTGTCCTTCGCCCAGTCGTATTCCTTCACGGTGATCCTGCGCGTGGACCTGACGCCGATGTAATTCCGGTACACGGGTTCGGCGTGCTTGCGTATCGCGGCTATGATCTTTTCGGAATCGGCGTCGGAAACGGGCCTGTCGTCCGACCCGCCCGGCGCCGGGAAAAGCGGCACGGCGAGCGTCAGGATGAAAGCTGCGGCGATGGTTCTTTTCATGCGTGACTCCACGGACGGAACGGGTTACCGTCAGGCGATGGTCGCCTTCAGGTAGCGCTGCCGCTCCTCCTCGGGATATTTCTCGATGGCGTAGCGAAGCATGGTCCTCGGCATCCGCCGGTAGCGCCCCTTCAGGTAGGCGCGTGCGGCCGCGGGGTCCCGCTTGCCGATTTCCCTGATCATCCAGCCTGCCGCCTTGTGTATCAGGTCCTCGCGGTCGGCAAGGAGCATGTCGGCGATCTCGAAGGTCGTGGCGAAATCGCCGCTCTTGATGAAATGGAACGTGGCCATGACCGCGATGCGCCTGTCCCAGAGGCTTTTCGAGCGCGCGAGCCGGAGGAGGGGCGAGCGGTCCCTGTCCAGATAATGGTGTCCCATAATGTGCGGCGCCGAGAGATCCACGAGGTCCCAGTTGTTCACGCGGTGCCGGCAGTCGTAGTAGAGCTTCGCGAGGTCCTTCTTTCGGTTATCGTCCCCCTTTTTGTACTGCCGGATGAGGACAAAAAGGGCGATCATGCGCTCCTCGTGGACGGGCGAATCGAGAAGGCCGCGGATTTCATCCACGGAGAGGCCGTCGTGCCGCGCCGCGATTTTTCTCTGTTCGGGAACGACGACGCCGAGGAATATATCCCCCTCGCCGTACTCGCCCTTCCCGGTCTTGAAGAAACGCGTGAGCGTCCTGGCCTTTTCGGGGTCGGCGCTTTTTCTGAGTTCGTCTTTCAGGGTTTTTACGCTCATGGCATACGGGACGCGACAGGGATACTTCAGGCCCTGCGGTTTGTCAAGCCATTCAGGATATTCTTCGCGGGTTCTGCGGTTCGCATAATATTTTTGTGGACAAAAATCGAAAAGACGCACATTATTATTCCACGACCATGCAAGGGGATATGCACATGACTATCGTAACACGCGCAAACATGGCGGCTTTCGCGCGGAGCGCCGGAACGCCGGCGGACGGGACTTCCCCTGAAAATATTTCGTCGCGCCGCATGTCCGTCCTGGATTCCGGCGCCGTCGGGCACCCGGGGACAGCGCCGCGAAGATCTCCGAACCCGTACGCACCGGACTCATCAACAGGGGCACGTGTGATATCCATCCCGTATACGGCTTCACGGTCCGCTGACGGAGGATTGGCATGAAGAAAAAAGCCGGTACCATAGCCCTGATCGTCGCGGTTACGCTCGCGGGGATCGTGTTCGCGACGTGGTTCCTCGCGGGACGGTATCTCAAGGGGAAGGGGATCCCCGATTACTCGCGTCCGGTTTCGATCAGGGGGCTCTCCGGGCCGGTGACGGTGTACCGCGACGTGTACGGCGTGCCCCATGTCTACGCGAATAACGAGCGTGACCTGTACATGGCGACCGGCTGGTGCATGGCGCAGGACCGCCTCTGGCAGATGGACCTGCTCCGCAGGGTGACGACCGGCCGTCTCTCCGAGATTTTCGGCGCGGACCTGGTGGAGGCGGACACGCTGTTCCGCTCGCTCCGCATCCAGGAAAAATCCGAGGAAATACTGCGGAAGAGCGATCCCTCGGTCACGGCCGCGCTCGAGGCGTTCGCCACGGGAGTGAACCGGTTCATCGACACCCACTCGGGCGACCTTCCGCCCGAATTTTTCGTCCTGGGATACTCGCCCGAGCACTGGCAGCCGGTACACTCGGTCAACCTGGTCGGCTACATGGGATGGGACCTGACCATGCCATGGGAGATCGAGCCGGTCATGAACGACATCCGGCAGAGGGTAGGGGAGGATCTCTACCGCGAGCTCCTGCCCGATATCTCGCTCACCACGAGCAGGATATACGCTTCAGCGGACGTGCGCCGGGCCGTGGACGGTGTCCGCATCGCCTTCAGTAATGTCGCGGACCGGGTCGGGCGTCTGGGCGCCGGCGTCTTCAACGCGAGCAACAACTGGGCCGTTTCCGGCTCGCGGAGCGCGAGCGGCAAGCCCCTTCTCGCGAACGACATGCACCTGGGGCTCCGCGTCCCCGGCATATGGTACCAGATACACCAGAACGTAGAGGGCGGACTGAACGTCACCGGCGTGGCGGTGCCCGGCGAGCCTTTCGTCGTCAGCGGCCACAACGGCGACATCGCGTGGGGCATGACGAACGTGATGATCGACGACATGGACTTTTTCCTCGAAAGGACCGATCCCGATAACCCGCGCCGCTACGAGTACCGCGGGCAGTGGAGGGACATGGACGTGCGGAGGGAGAAGATCGGGATCAAGGGCGGCAAGAGCGTCACCAGGGAGATCGCGTACACCGTGCACGGGCCGGTCGTCTCCGGGTTCAAGAAAATCGGCGACCGCACCATCACCATGCACTGGATCGGGAATTATTTCAGCAACGAGGTCCAGTCGGTCTGCAGGCTGAACCACGCGAAGAACTTCAACGATTTCAAGGAGGCGCTGCGGACCTTCCGCGCGCTGAGCCAGAACGTGGCCTACGCCGACCGCGAGGGGAACGTGGGAATGCTTTGCGCCGCGGGCATCCCGATCAGGAAAAAGGGAAACGGGGTCGAGATCGCGCCCGGATGGACCGACGAATACGAATGGTCGGGGTTCGTCCCTTTCGAGCAGCAGCCGTTCATGTACAATCCTTCCTCGGGGATAGTGCTGTCGGCGAACAACAAGACCGTTTCCGATGCGTATCCGCATTACATCAGCCTCTGGTATTATCCCCCGTACCGTTACGACCGCATAAAGGATTTTCTCGAATCCGGAAGCGCCCACGGGCCGGAGAGCTTCATGAAGCTCCAGACCGACCAGCTCTCGCCGCTGGCGGTCCGCATGAAGGACCGGATCGTCAGGGTAATGTCCGACAGGAAGGACCTGGACGGCACTTGCGGCGAGGCGCTCCAGATGCTTGCGGCGTGGGATTGCGTCATGGGCCCCGCGAATCCCGAGGCGGCGCTCTTCGATGCGTGGTACGTCGCCTTCATGAAGAACACCTTCGGGGACGAGATGGGAGACAAGCTCTACGGCCAGTTCCTTTCCCAGCCGGAGGTTCCCGCCTACGCCGTGGACCAGCTTTTCAGAAAGGGCGAGTCGAAGTGGTTCGACGACGTCACGACCCCGGATCGCAGGGAGAGCATGGAGGATATCATCGACAGGAGTTTCAGGGTCGCGGTGGAGTGGCTGGATGAAAAGCAGGGCTCGAAGCCGCGCAAATGGTGCTGGGGTGAAGCTCACCGGCTCACCCTCGAGCACCCACTGGGGGGGGTCGCGGTCCTCGGGAGACTGCTGAACCTGAACCTGGGGCCCTACCAGGTGGGCGGCAGCTACCATACCGTGTGCCCCTACAGCTATCCTTTCAACAAGCCGTTCGACGCGAACGACGGGGCCTCCCAGCGGCACGTGTACGACCTCTCCGACTGGGACAATTCATGGTCTCTCATTCCCGCGGGGAACTCGGGCGTTCCCGGCAGCCCCCATTACGCCGACCAGGCCGAGCTTTACGTGAAGGGAAGATACCACCGCGATTATTTCAGCGACCACGCGGTTAAGAAACATGCGGCCTACATCACGAGGATGTCGCCGCAGTAGCGCGGTTTACTCCTCGATGGGCGAGACGATCAGGACCTCGGCGAACCCCTCGTCCTTCGCGGGGAGCTCGATGTGGTTGAAGAGCGAGTTGATGACGCTGTGCGGCACCTTGACGGCGTTCCGGTCGTTTTGCTGAAAGCAGCGTTCGAGCGGCGTGTTCAAAAAGATGGCCCCGACCGTCTTGTGCATCTCCCTGGCCAGCTCCACGAAACGCTTTCTCGACTTGCGCGACACGAAAGTGTTGATAACGAGGATCTTTTTTTTGCTGAAGAGGAGGTGCTCGCAGAGCTTACGCTCGATGTGCTTCGCAAGCGCGTCGTCTCCCTCGTTGAAGCTGTCGGCCGACCACGGGTCGCCGAAGTTGGTCATCTCGAACATGAGCTTTCGTATTTCGGATCGGCTTATCCTGCTGCGGTCCCTGCCCTTGAAGTTCCTGACGGCGAACGAGGTCTTGCCCGATCCGTACAGGCCACACAGGAGCACGATGTCCAGGGTATGCATTTTGCCCAGGTCCACGGTCCACCTCCCGGAGTGCGTGATTGATTGATATACTATCATCTTGCGGCGCGAGCACAAGCAAAAAAAGCTTGCTTTGCTGAAAAGGAGACTCCATAGTAAAGGCCGGTACACGGGCGTCCCGTCCCGGTTTACGGGCAAGGAGAACATCTGAAATGGGCAATATTGGCATCATGGAACTCATCGTGTTGATGATCATTCTCGTCGTCCTGCTGTTGCCGGTGGCTCTCTGTTACAACATCGCCAGGACGAAATCGCGTTCGGGGCTCAGGTGGGCGCTTCTCGGCCTTGTATTCGGTTATATCGCCCTTGTCGTCCTGGTGTTTCTTAAAGCACCCGGAGAGGGCGCCGGCCGGAAAGGGAATACAGGGACGTGATTTTTTCCCGACATGGCTTGACTTTTAAATCGCCGTCGGATATACTAACTCATATCTAGAGCTTTCCATGATCAACAACCGGGCCGACGCATCTCGGCGGGCCGGAGGGGGAGCATATCGATTTAGAAAGCATCTTCCGGCACGAGCTTGTCCATAAAAAGCCATGCTATGTGCACATGAACGAGACGGTTGTCAGGGACAGCACCTACATGATCCACATCGACCTGGGATCGTGTGCTTCGGTGATACTCTGCGGGATCGATGCGCGGGAATCAACCTGGATCGGGGTGAATCATCTCTTCAAGGCCAGGGACAAAAACAGCGACATGGCGCTGGAACATGTTGCCGAGCTCTACAACAGCCTTGAAGGGACCGGGGCCGAACGCATCGAATGCCTGGGCCTGTTCGGGGCCGCCTACCGCGAGAAGAGTATGGCCAAGGCGGTGGCCCAGAGAAACATCATGACCACTCTCGAGGCCCTGAGCCTGTTCAATCTTTCGATCGAGCTGTTCCAGACGGGCTACAGCCAGGGCATCACGGTTCTGAAATCCGATTCGCGCCGCAGCTTCATGATAATGCACCACAATATAGATAAAAAGGAAAAAAACATAATAGAGGTCCCGCTGGACCACCTGTTCAGGTAAGCCTTCACATCATAGCCGCGACCGCCCGCGGAAGAAAAATTCTTTACGCACGGAACGCAACACCTACAGTGGCACAAGCAATCCGCGGGGGCGCATGCCGCTCTCCCGCCCCAGGACAGGCGAGGCGCGACATGGAGCATATCCCCTCCAATTCAATCTGCCACTATTTCTACGAGAATTGCGCGCGGTTCGCTGACCGGCCCGCCCAGGCGTTCAACGCCGACCTCTTCGGGGGCGACCACGGGGGACGCCTCACCTATCACGATCTCCGCGAGAGGATCGAGGATATCGCCTGCGGGCTCATCAGCTCCGGTTTCAGAAAGGGAACCCGGGCGGGTCTCATGGCAAGGACCAGCCATCTCTGGACACAGATTGACATCGCCGTCGCCTGCTGCGGCGGCGTGAGCGTCACCGTATATTCGACGCTCTCTCCAGGCGAGGCGCGCTACATCATGAACGATTCCCAGTGCTCCTGCCTGTTCGTGGAGGGCGCCGAGATGCTCGAATCGCTCGGCGACCCGGCCAGGACGATGCCCCATCTGAAGCGCGTAATCGTAATGGACCCGTCGTTCCGGGGAGGGGACGCCATGGTAACGGGCCTCTTCGACCTGATCGATGAGGGCAGGGAATGGAGGTCCGACCCCCACAATCATGCCGCCTACACCAGGAGGTGGAAGAGCGTAAAACGGACCGATTGGTACAGCATACTGTACACGTCCGGCACCACGGGACAGGAAAAGGGCGTGATCCTCACCCACTGGGGGGGGATATCGCGCATCGAGGGAGTGAACGCGTTCTTCGAAAAGAGCGGGATGACGCTCGACGAGACCGATGTGACCCTCTGCTACCTTCCCCTGTCGCACGTTTTCGAGCGGGGATCGTGCCAGTGGTTCGCCCTTTCGAAGGGCGCGTGCATCTGCTACGCGGACCGCCCCGCCACGCTCCTGCAGGACATGCAGAAATACAATCCCACCTGGCTGAACTGCGTGCCGCGGCTCTACGAAAAGATATACATCACGGTCCGGGAACGGATGGAACGCGACCCGGTGCGAAAATGGCTCTTCGAAAGGGCCCTGGCGGTCGGCTTCAGGGCGCTCGAGTACCGGAAGGTCGGTGACGGGTGCTACGACATGCGGCAGGAATACAACCTCCCGTCGAGGCTCCCCCTGCCGCTCATGGCGCAGTACAGGATCGCCGATGTCGTGCTGTCCCGCGTGCGGGCGCTTTTCGGGCACCGCTTCAGGTACTCGTTCTCGGCCAGCGCGAGCATATCCCCCGACCTCCTGCGCTTTTTCTACGCGATCGGCATCGCCGTGGTGGAGGGTTACGGATCGACGGAGACGTTCAACGCCGCGGTGCTGAATCCCATCGACGCGTGCAAGCCGGGCTACATCGGGAAGGTCGTCACCGGCAGCACCGGCCGCATCGCGAAGGACGGGGAGCTCGAACTCGCCGGTGCGGGGCTTTTCAACGGGTACCTCAACAGGCCTGGCGATACCCGGGACGCGTTCACCCGGGACGGCTGGTTCAGGACCGGGGATATCGTGACGATGTCACCCGACGGATATCTCCGATTCATCGAGCGGAAAAAGGCCATCATCTGCACCGCGGTCGGAAAGAACATCGCCCCCGCCAAGATCGAAAACCTTTTCTCGACCTGCGCGACGGTGGAACAGGTTTTCATCGTGGGGGACGATCGCAATTACATCACGGCGCTTATCGTCCCGAACTTTTCGCATTTCATGACACTGTTCAAGCGCGAGGGAATCGAGTACGACAGGGATGCCGTACAGTACCGGATGCTCGGGGGGATGAAGACATGCGTGCAGGTGGGGCCGGATTTCACGGGCATGCCGCGCCTCCTGGAGCTCGTGGACCGCGACGTGAGGGCGGTGAACGAGAAACTGGAATCGTTCGAGACCGTGAAGCGGTATACCATTCTCGACAGGCGTTTCACCGAGGAGAACGGCATGCTCACACCGACGCAGAAAACGAAGAAGAAGGCGATCCTCGAGGAGTATGCCGAGGCCATCGAGGGCATGTACCGGCAGCGCCGTTAAGGACCGGAGCGACGTCCGCTCCTGCAAGAAAAAGACTGGAGGAAGAAGATGAACAGACCCAGGGTCGATTATATCAAACTTACCCCTGAGGAAAAGCAGAATAAAACGGAAGTCACCAGCGAGGACTGCAGGGCCTGCGGCCACCGCTGCTGCCGCTACATCAGCGTGCAGATCGACACGCCCGAATGCCTCGACGATTTTTCGAACATTCTGTGGATGGCGGGCCACCGCGACAGCTACATATTCGTCGAGGACGGGCTGTGGTACGTCGAGGTGCGCAACGAATGCGAGCACCTCGACGAGCGGGTGGGGTGCCTGCATTACGAAAAGCGCCCGAAGATCTGCAGGGAGCACGGCACCGACATGAGTGAGGACGATATCTGCGAAGGGTTCCAGAACGTCTACGACACCTACGATCACTACTTCACGTCAATGGATGAGGTCGAAGCCTTCATCCCGGGATACCTCGCGGACCTCGAGAAAAAGAAAAAGAAGACATTGAAAGAGAAGGTAAGGGGATTGTTCCGCCGCGGGGAGTAATTTTTGTCGCAGGGGCTCCGCCCCCGCACCCCGGAGAGAATACCGATAACTATCGGCGGATATATCCCGCTTATCTCCAGGAGAGGTGTCTGGCACCTGTTTACCCGGCCATCGTGGAACGCCTTCTTCGCACGGCACAAATATGCATTCTTGCATTGTGTCGTGCACTGGCCTCCTGCCAGTCGCTCCGAAGGGTTCCACGATGGCCGGTTCGCATATCCAGGAGAGTAGCGCTGATAACTATCGGTATTTTGAGCGAAATGGGTGCCAGACACCGACGCTTGCCGAGTGTGCCTCGTACCCGGGGCGTGTATCAAGGCAAGCGATAGGCGGTAATCGAGCGAAGATGGGAGGTGTCAGACACCTCTATAAAAGTATGTGATCAGCATGCATATATCCCAATATAAAAAGATAAAAAAGCTGACATAAATACTTGACATATATCAATATATCTTGATATATTGATATAGATAGAAGGATTGATTAATGAAAATTGCCATCTCCGGAAAAGGCGGTGTGGGTAAATCCACGATCGCTGCGGCCCTGTCCCTCATTCTTGCGGAAAGGGGACACAAAGTGCTGGCGATTGATGCCGACCCGGACGCAAACCTGGCCCATGCCATGGGCATAGGACGGGCCGAGCGGGCGGGCATATCCACCATCGCGAAGCAGAAGGCCCTGATCGAGGAGCGCACCGGCGCGAAGGTAGGCCAGTACGGCCAGATGTTCCGCCTGAACCCCACGGTGTCGGACATCGCAGACACCTACGGATACGTGCACCGCGGCGTGAAGCTTGTGGTGCTGGGAGCCGTGGCGGGAGGGGGATCGGGATGCGCCTGCCCCGAGAACACGCTCCTCTCCGCGCTGGTGCGCGAGCTCGTCCTGAACCGGGACGAGTTTCTCGTCATGGACATGGAGGCGGGGATCGAGCACCTCGGCCGCGCGACCGTGCAGGGGGTCGACGCCCTGGTGGTAGTGGCCGAGCCGGGCCAGCGCGCGGCCGACACCGCGCTACGCATACGCGACATGGCTGCCGACATCGGCATCGCCCGCACGGGCCTGGTGATGAACCGCCTCCGCGGCGATGCCGACGAGCGATTTCTGCGGGAGGCCCTGCCTGACTTTACCGTGTGGGGGCGCGTCCCCTTCACCGAGGGCATGGCCGCGCGCGACCGCGACGGCGTGTCGGTGCTCGACGGGATGGAGCCAGCGGTCCGGGAGTGCTTTGACCGTCTCGCGGACGGACTTCTAAAAATGCATTGACAGGTCCCCGCGGCGGGGAAAAGCTCCGGGACGTTTACCTGCCGCAGGACACAAACCGCGTGGCGACGGTCGCCGCGCGGCCAATAATCCACAAGGAGACACACCATGGTCATCGACATACCCTTCCTCCCGACCGCGATCGGCAGCTTTCCCTACCAGGACCCGGGAAAGGCGCTGGATATCATCTTCGACGCGATCCCGGACGCGCCCGTGTGGCCGCAGCTCCCGAGGCGCGCGGTGACGGAGCAGATGGAAATACAGTATTCCGAGGGCATGCCGCGCGTCCGTATCGACGCCGAGCGCGAGAAGCTCGTCATGGACACGTCGGGCGACTACTCCGAGGAGTTCGCTTCCTTTTACGAGGCCTATATGGCGGTCACCGATGAGAATGACGCATCCGCGCTCGGGCGGTTCGCCATATCCCCCGACTATTCGCAGGGCGTACACGCGCTCGCGACGAGGCTTTCCGCGTCCGGAAAAAAGCCGCCGTACGCCAAGGTCCACACAACCGGGCCGTGCTCGTTTTCGCTTACCGTGACCGACGAGAACAAGCGCGCCATCTATTATAATGAAGAATTCCGCGACGTGGCCGCCAAGGCCCTGACGCTGAAGAGCCGCTGGCAGATACGCAAATTCGCGCCCCTGGCCGGCAGGGTGATATGCTTCATCGACGAACCGATCCTTTCCGCGTTCGGCTCGTCCACCTACATCTCGGTGAAACGCGACGACGTGGTGGCGCTCGTGGCCGAGGCCGTGGACGCGGTGCACGCCGAGAACGGCATCGCGGGCGTGCACTGCTGCGGCAACACCGACTGGAGCATCCTCGTGGACGCCGGCGTCGACATGATCAACTTCGACGCATACTCCTACGGCGAGACCATCGGCCTCTACGCGGGGCCGGTGAAGTCCTTCATCGAGAAGGGCGGCTGCCTCGCGTGGGGTATCGTCCCCACCTCGGAGGCGGTGCTCGGCGAGACGCCGGAGACGCTCGTCGCGCGTTACCGCGGCCTCGTCGACGGCCTCTCCGCGAAGACCGGCCTTTCGAAAGAAAGGATCATGGAGCACACCGCGCTCACGCCGTCATGCGGCACAGGATCGCTTCCGGTCGCGACCGCGGAAAAGGTGTTCGTGGCGCTTGCGGGGACGGCCCGCATTTTGAAAGGATAGTACCCGCATGGGATTCACGATCGCCGTCACGGGCAAGGGAGGCACGGGCAAGACCACCCTCTCGGCCCTGATGATCTCGTCGCTGGTACGCCAGGGCCGCGGCCCCGTGCTCGCGGTGGACGCGGACCCGAACTCGTGCCTTGACGCGGCCATGGGCGTGCGCGTGCGCGCCACGGTCGGGTCCGTGCGCGAGGAAGCGAAGGCCATCGTGTCGGGCGCGGCCACGGGCGGCATGGGAAAGCGCGAGCTCCTGGAGCTCAAGATCGCCGAGGGCCTTGTCGAGGCGGACGGCTTCGACCTGATCGCGATGGGCAGGCCCGAGGGGCCCGGCTGCTACTGCTACGCGAACGGCGTCCTGCGCGAGGTGATATCGTCCCTCTCGCACGCGTATCCCTATACCCTCATCGACAACGAGGCCGGCCTCGAGAACCTGTCGCGCCGCATCGTCGCGTCGGTCGACCTCCTGGTGCTCGCGACCGATCCCTCGCAGAACGGCATGGCCACGGTGCGGAGGCTCCACGCGCTCGCACGTGAAATGGACGTGTCGTACAAACGACTGGCGGTCGTGGTGAACAGGGCCGCGAACGAAACTGTGCGCGGGGCGAGGGAGGCGAGGGAGGATATCGGCGCGGACGATCTCCTGGTGCTCCCCTCGAGCGCCGGGATCGCGCGCCGCGCGGAGGCGGGGGAGCCGCTGTCCGATATGCCGGCCGACGATCCGGTCATGAAGATCGTCATGGACTACATTCGCATGATAACCACGGAGAAAACGCATGGATAAAGACATAAAGAACTCCTCCGACAGGGCGACCGATCCCGCGTCGAAAAAGGCCTTGAAAAAGGCCGCCGACGACTGCGTGGTCCTGTCCTTCGACAGGATGGACAAGCAGAAAAACCAGTGCGCCTTCGGCACGAGCGGCGTCTGCTGCCGCATCTGCCACATGGGCCCGTGCCGCATAACCCAGAAGTCGCCCCGCGGCGTGTGCGGGGCCGACGCGGACACCATCGTGGCCCGGAACTTTCTCAGGGAGGTCGCCGGCGGCGTGGCCGCGCACTCGGACCACGGCAGGCACCTGGTCCTCCTGCTGAAGCGCGTGGCGCTCGGCGAGGGCGGCGGCTACGAACTGAAGGACGAGAAGGCGCTCCGGCGCTTCGCCGCACGCTACGGGATCGCCTCCGGGCCGGAGATGCCCGCGGCCGAGGTCGCGGCGAACCTGGCGGACGCGTTCCTGACCGAGTTCTCCTCGCAGGAAAAGCCGCTCGCCACGCTCTCGCTCGCGCCGCCGAAGCGACGCTCGCTCTGGGAGCGCACCGGGACCGCGCCCGCGGGCATCGACCGCATGGTTGTCGAGGCCATGCACCGCACCCACATGGGCGTGGACCACGATTATAAAAGCATACTCGAGCACGCCTTCCGCGCGGCGCTCTCCGACGGCTGGGGGGGATCGCGCGTCGCCAGCATGACGGGCGATATTTTGTTCGGCTCGCCCTCGCCGGTGCGGAGCGCCGCCAATCTCGGTGTGCTCTCCGCGGACGAGGTGAACGTGCTGGTGCACGGGCACGAGCCGGCCCTTTCCGAGATGCTGGCGCTGGCCGCGCAGGACCGCGAGGTGATCGAGTACGCGAAAAAGGCCGGCGCCAGGGGAGTGAACCTGGCCGGCATCTGCTGCACCTCGAACGAGATCCTGATGCGCCACGGCATACCCGTGGCGGGAAATTTTCTGCAACAGGAGCTCGCCGTGGTCACTGGCGCGGTCGAGATGCTGATCATCGACGTACAGTGCTGCATGCCCGGGCTCCCCGAGGTCGCGGCGTCGTACCACACCGAGATAGTATCCACCAGCGAAATCGCGAAGACCGTGGGCGCGAGCCACGTGGAGTTCTCCCACGGGAAGGCGCTCGAGAGCGCGAAGGGACTGATCAGGCGCGCCGTGGACAATTTCAGGAACCGCGACCCGAAAAAGGTGGATATCCCCGCCGAGTCGAGCCCGCTCGTGGCGGGGTTCAGCGTGGAGGCGGTCCGCTACATGCTCGGCGGGACCTACCGCGCGTCCTTCAGGCCGCTCAACGACGCCATCATCGACGGCCGCATACGCGGCATCGCGGGCATCGTGGGGTGCAACAATCCCAAGTACACCATGGATTCCTACATAAATACGCTGACGAAGCTACTGCTGTCGCGCAACGTTTTATTATTGAAAACGGGCTGCGCAGCGATCGCCTCCGCCAAGGAGGGGATGCTCACGCCCGAGGCCGCGCTCGAGCACGCGGGCCCCGGCCTCCGCGAGGTCTGCGAGGCGGTGGGCATGCCGCCCGTACTCCACATGGGGAGCTGCGTGGACAACGCCCGCATCCTCGAGGCCGCGACCGAGGTCGTGGCCGAGGGCGGCCTGGGAGAGGACCTCTCGGACCTTCCCGCGGTGGGCGTGGCCCCCGAGTGGATGAGCGAGAAGGCGATCGCCATCGGCTGCTACTTCGTGGCCTCCGGCATCGACGTGGTGCTCGGCCATCCCTTCTATGTGTCCGGCTCGAAGAACGTCGAGGCGCACCTGGGCGGCGGGGTTCGCGAGACTTTCGGCGCCTCCTTTCACACGGAGCCCGACCCCGCGGTCGCGGCGGACCTCATCTGCGAAATCATCGAGGCCCGGCGCGACAGGCTCGGCATCAACCGCCGGCGGGAGCGACGCCTCATGGATATGAAAGACAGGAGGGCCCACCATGTCTAAGATCATCTGCGCGAGCGCCATCGACGGCGCGATCGGGTGGGTCGCGCGCGCCGGGGAAATCCTGGCACGCGCCGAGAAGGAGAAGGGCGCCGACTGCCCTGTCTCGTTCCCTGACACGGCGTATTCGCTCCCGGTCATTTATTCGCTGACCGGCGAAAAATGCGCCACACTCGCGGACCTGAAGGGGATATACTCGCGCGCGGCCGCGCTCCTTCCGCCGCGCGTGGCAGACTCGGTCTGGCTCCCCTACCTGGGGCACACGCTCGACGCCGGCATCGCCACGCTCTTCGCCTGCGAGATCATCGAGGCGTGCAAGTACCTGGTGGGCCCGCCCCCGGTCGAGGGAATATGGCTCGGCGCGGCGAGCGACGTTATCATGCGCGAGCGCGGCATCGAGTTCGTCGACGGGACCGCGCCAGGTTTCGCCGCGATCACCGGCGCGGCCCCCGACGCCGACACCGCGGTGAAGATCGCCCGTGAGCTCCAGGAGAAGAACCTCTACGTGTTCATGGCCGGATCGACCGGCGGCGTGCAGTTCGCCGAGCAGCTCGCCGCGAAGGGCGTCCAGCTCGGCTGGGAGACGCGCCTGGTGCCGTTCGGCAGGGACGTATCCGCGCTCATCTACGCGCTCGGCTTCGCGAACCGCGTGGCCCTCTCGTTCGGGGGCGTCGGCGCGGGCGACCACGCGGCCAACCTGAAATACAACAAGGAACGCGTGTTCGCGTTCGTCCTTGCGCTCGGCGAGGTCGATTCCGAAAAGTACGCCGCGGCGGCAGGGGCGCTGAATTACGGCTTTCCCGTCATCGCCGACACGAATATCCCCCAGATACTTCCCACGGGCATCACCACCTACGAGCACGTGGTCTCGGGCGTGCCCTACGACTCCATGGTCGAGAGGGCGCTCGAGGTCCGCGGTTGCAAGGTGAAGATCAGCCACGTGCCGATACCCGTGCCCTTCGGGGCCGCCTTCGAGGGCGAGCGCATCCGCAAGCAGGACGTGCACGCCGAGTTCGGCGGCAATATCACCCCCGCGTTCGAGTACGTCACCATGGTCGAGATGGACGAGATCGAGGACGGGACCGTCGAGATCGTCGGACAGGACATCGACAAGGTCGAGCCCGGAACGGCGCTCCCCCTTGCGATCTGGGTCGAGGTCGCGGGGCGCAAGATGCAGCCCGACTTCGAGTCCATCCTCGAGCGTCAGATCCACCACCTGGTGAACGGCGCCGAGGGGATATGGCACATGGGGCAGCGGGACATCGTGTGGACCCGCGTGTCGAAATCCGGCTACGACAAGGGCCTGCGACTCAGGCACTACGGCGACATCATCCACGCGCAGTTTCTGGCCAAGTTCCCCGCGATCGTGGACAAGGTAAAGGTGACGCTCGTCACCGATCGCGCCGAGGTCGAGAAGAGGCTCGCGCGCGCGCGGGAGGTCTACCAGGAGCGCAACCGCCGCCTGGAATCGATGACCGACGAATCGGTCGATATCTTTTATTCATGCCTGCTCTGCCAGTCCTTCGCGCCGAACCACGTGTGCGTGATCACGCCCGAGCGCCTCGGGCTCTGCGGCGCGTACAACTGGCTCGACGGCAAGGCCGCCTACGAGATCGACGAGACCGGCCCGAACCAGCCGGTGAAGAAGGGCGACGTGATAGACCAGACCTTCGGCGTGTGGACGGGCGTTGACGAGTACGTGTACGCCAACTCGCACAAGGGAGTATCGAGCGTATCCGCCTATTCCATCATGAACAATCCAATGACGAGCTGCGGCTGCTTCGAGGCCATCTGCGCCTACGTTCCCGAGTGCAACGGCGTCATGGTCGTCAACCGGGAGTACGCGGGCGACACCCCCGCGGGAATGACCTTCTCGTCGCTCGCGGGAAGCGTCGGCGGGGGACAACAGACCCCCGGCTTCATGGGCTGCGGCAAGGTCTTTCTCACCTCGAGAAAATTCCTCTTCGCCGAGGGAGGGCATCGCAGGCTGGTGTGGATGCCCGCGGAGCTCAAGGAGCTCCTTGCGCGCGACCTGGAGCGGGTATTCGACGGGCAGGGCATACCCGGGTTCCTCTCGAAGGTCGCGGACGAGCACGACGGCGTGAGCCCGGCCGAGGTGCGGGCCTTCATGGAAAAGGCGGGCCACCCCGCGCTTTCCATGCCCGACATGACCGGGTACGCGGCGAGTCCCGAACAGGCGCGGGCCGCGGCGCCGACCGAAACCGCGGTGCCTGTCGAGGCGCCACAGTCCCCTGCCGCGAACGCGGTCCCGGTTGCGGATATGGCGGCTTTACGGCGCGAAATAATGGAAGAACTTCGCGCCGAAATCCGCGAGTCCCTCACCAAAGAGATCGTCACCGGCATCATTGACACGCTCGGCGAGCGGTTCCTCGGCCGGGAGACCGCCCGGGCGGAGGGCGCTCCCGCGGCCCGGGCTGACGCCCCGAAGGAGGCGCCGGTCGCTCCGCCGCGTGAGCGCATATCCTCGCTCAAATCGTTTACACTGCCCGTGGAAAAGGCGTCCCTCGCGGTGACCCGCGTGAAGCTCGGCGCGACGAAGGCCGAGGGCGGCACGAGGAGCGTGTCCCTCGAAATCGGCGGCCAGACCGCGATGCCCTTCCATCACTGGGAGGGGGATATGCCCAACCGTCCGCTCGTGGCCATGGAGGTCTTCGACAGGCCCGGCGAGAAGTTCCCGCAGGTGCTGCGCGGAATATGGGGCGACACGCTCAACGACCCCGCCCGCATGGCGAAGGAGTGCGTCGAGCGCTACGGCGCGGACCTGATCAGCGTGCGCCTGGAGTCGACCCACCCGGAAAAAGGGGGTCTTTCTCCCTCGGCCGCGCTCGACGTGGTGAAATCGGTGCTCTCGGCGGTGGGCGTGCCGATCATCGTCACCGGCCACAATCACTACGAGAGCCTGAACGAGGTCATGAAGCTCGTCGCCAGGGAATGCGCGGGCGAGAACCTGCTTCTCTCGTGGGCAGAGCAGGACAACTACCGCACCATCACGGGCGCGGCCATGGCGTACGGACACTCGGTCGTGGTGCAGAGCCCGATCGACGTGAACATCGCCAAGCAGTTGGTCATACTCGCCACGTCGATGGGACTCGGCGCCGACCGCATCGTCATCGACCCGCTCACCGGCGCGATGGGATACGGCCTCGAGTACACCTACTCGGTCACGGAGAGGATACGCCTCACGGGCCTCGGCGGCGACGCCATGCTCGCGGCGCCCATCATCGCCTCGCCCGGGCAGGAATGCGCCAAGGTCAAGGAACTGCGCGCACCCCAGTCCGAGTTCCCCGCCTGGGGGGCGGTCGAACGCCGCGCGCTCGCGTGGGAGCTCTCCACCGCGACGTCGCTGCTCCACGCGGGTGCCGACATACTGGTGATGTACCACCCGGAGGCGGCCGTCGCCATCAAGAAGCGCATAACGGATTTGATGAAGGCGTAGGCCCGTGCCCGCGACACAACACATATCATTTTAAGGATACTGCAATGGCCCTGACCGGATTACAGATACAGAAACTCCTTCCCGGCACCAACTGCCGGGAGTGCGGATCGAACACCTGCCTGGCGTTCGCGATGAAGCTCGCCGGCAAGAAGGCCTCGCTTTCCGAGTGCCCCTACGCCTCGGACGAGGCGAAGCGCGTGCTCGGCGAGGCGAGCGAGCCCCCCATGCGGGAGGTGCGCCTTGGTCCGGGCGGTTCGCTCACCGTGGGCGGGGAGACGGTGCTCTACCGGCACGAGAAGACTTTCGTGAACAGGCCGCTCCTGGCGGTGGAACTCCGCGCCGACATGCCCGACGCCGACATCGAGGATGTGATCGCCGCGGTGAGGGACTACGTGTTCGAGCGCGTGGGCGAGACCTTCCGCGTGGACATGATCGCGGTGACGCAGGCCGGCGCGGACGCCGCGCGCTTCGCGGAGGTCGCCGGCCGCGCGTGGAACGCGGCGGAGCGCCCCCTGGCGCTTCGCGGAAACTCGGCCGACGCGATCGCGACCGCGGCCTCTCGTATCAAGGGGTCCGGGAGCGTTCTCTGCGCCGCAGGTCCTGCCGAGGCCGATGCCCTGGCCGCGGCAGCGAAGGAGAACGGGCACGCGCTCTCGGTCTCCGCGCCGGACGTCGATTCCATGATCGCCGCCGCCTCGCGCGCGAAGGAGGCCGGTGTCGCGGGCATGTTCTTCGAGGTCCCGGCGCTTTCGCCCTCGGAGCGCTTCCAGTTCTATTCGATCCTTCGACGCGCCGCGATACGCGACGGCGTCAAGGCAGCGGGATACCCGTTTCTCAGGTTCCTCGGGGACTTGCCCGGGGCGGACGGGATCGTCGAGGCCGCCGCGGAGATCATCAAGTACGGCGGCATCGTGGTTCTGCGCGATTTCGATCCCGCGGTCATGTCGTCGCTCATGACGCTGCGCATGAACATCTTCACCGACCCCCAGAAACCGATCCAGGTGGAACCGAAACTCTATCCCATCGGCGAGCCCGGCGCCGATTCTCCCGTGTTCGTGACCACCAATTTTTCGCTGACATACTTCATCGTCTCGGGCGAGATCGAGAACAGCGGCCTCTCGGCCTGGCTCGCGGTGCCCGACTGCGACGGCATGAGCGTGCTCACCGCGTGGGCCGCGGGCAAGTTCAACGCGGATGTCATCTCGAAGTTCATGAAGGAGAACGGCGTTGAAAACACGGTCAGTCGCCGCGACCTCGTCATACCAGGCTATGTCTCGCAGATAAGCGGCGAGCTCGAGGACGCCCTCCCCGGGTGGAAGATCATCACCGGGCCGGGCGAGGCCGCGGACATCGAGAGCTTCATCAAACAGAGGGGGATCGCGTAGGCCGTGCCGCGGGTCACCTTCAGGCCTTCCGGCTCGGCCGCAGAGGTCGCGCCCGGAGCGGACCTCCTCGACGCTGCCCGAGCCGCGGGCGTCGACATCCACACCCCGTGCGGCGGGCGCGGCACCTGCGGGCGCTGCCGCGTGACGATCGACGGTCCCGCGGAGGACCTCGCGGGGCTTTCGCCCGACAGGGTACCGGTGAACGAATTCCTCGCGTGCCGCTGCCGTGTGGGTGGGGGGGATATATCCGTCGACGTGCCCGATTCGGCGGTCCTTCCCCCGGACCGGGACGATGACGCGGCCCTCGCCGAATCGGTCTTGTCGTCGCTCCGCGAAGGCTTTTCGGGCCCGCCCCTGGCTGAACTCGTACCGATAACTATCGGTACTCCCGGCACCGACGACGGCCTCGGCGACGTGGACCGCCTCGCGCGCGCCCTCGGCCGCGGATTCGCGGACGACCCCGGGTTCCATATCTCGATCGACGCGCTCCGCGAACTCCCCGACCTGCTGCGCAGCGGCGGGTTTACGCTCGACGCGGTCGTGGCCGGGGCAGAGGATCGGGTCGCGGCGATCAGGCCGCGCGGCGCGGCGCCCCTCCTCGGCGTGGCAGTCGATCTGGGCACCACCACGGTCTCCGCGCTCCTCATTGACATGTCTTCGGGCCGGGTCCTCGCCGCGGCCTCCGGCTACAACTCCCAGATCGCCTGCGGCCTGGACGTGATCAGCAGAATAAATTACGCGCGCGCGCCCGGCCATGCGGCCGACCTGCGGCGTCGCGCCCTTGCAACGATCAATTCCCTGGTGCGGCGCTGCTGCGCGACGGCCGGGCATGACGCCGCCTCGGTCATGGCCGCTGCGGTGTCGGGCAACTCGGTCATGACGGCCATGCTGATCGGCGTGACCGCCGAGCACCTCAGGCTCGAGCCTTACGCGCCGCCGGTCCTGTCACTACACACCCTCGAAGCGCGCGACGCGGGCATCGATATCCACCCCCATGCCCCCGTGCATCTCTCCCCGGGCGTGGGGAGCTGGGTCGGCGGGGACATCACCGCCGGCCTCCTCGCGACGCCGGTCGCGCGCGGCGCCGGCGGCACGGTGCTTTTCATCGACGCCGGGACCAACGGCGAGATCGTGCTCGCGGGCCCGGACTTCGCGCTCGCGTGCGCCTGTTCGGCCGGCCCCGCGTTCGAGGGGGGCGGCATCGACTGCGGAATGCGCGCCTCCAACGGGGCCGTCGACGGGGTCGAGGTGGACGCGTCCGGGGCCGCTCGGCTCTCCGTCATCGGCGGAGGGGAGGCGAGGGGGATATGCGGTTCGGGGATAATCGACCTCGTGGCGGGCTTCTTCCGCGCGGGAGTGCTCGACGGTGCGGGAAAGTTCGCCGGGCCGGTGCGTCCGGCCGCGCTCCGGGAACGGGGCCGCAGGGCCGAGTACCTGCTCGCGGACGGCCCCGGCGGAGCGGTGACCGTGAGCGAGATCGACATCGAAAACCTCATGCGCGCCAAGGCCGCGGTCTACTCCGCCGCGGAACTCCTTCTCTCGCACGCGGGCATGTCCTTCGGCGACGTGGACTCGGTCCTCATCGCGGGCGGGTTTGGAAGGTCGCTCAACGTGGAACGCGCCGTGACCATCGGGCTCCTGCCTGACGTGCCGCGCGGCAGGTTCTCCTACCTTGGGAACACCTCGCTCGCGGGCACGGCCCTGGTCCTCCTCCACGGCGGGTGCCGCGACCTCCAGCGCGACTTCGCGCGCCACATGACGTATATCAACCTTTCCTCGGATCCGTCCTACATGGACCATTACACCGCCGCGCTTTTCCTACCCCACACGGACCGCACACTATTTCCGTCGGTTGTCCGGTAGGGACAAACCCTCCCTAGCCTGATTGAGGACAGTGACAGTACCGATAACTATCGGCAGGTATATCCCCCATAACCGGAAACTGGTGCCAGACACCAGTGGTATAACCGGGCGCAGGAAAAAAGTCTGTACATTATTCGCGTTTATGGATATTTTGACCCCTCCGATTGGCCGCTTTCCATGGGTTTGTGGCTCATCAAGGTTTTTTTTGTTATTTTGAAGAATATCGACTTCGGGCAAGGACCATTGCAATGGGAATCGCGCGCTCCATAATGAACCGTTTCGACCTCAACAGCCCCCTCAACTGGGGCCGGGACATCATCGCGGCCTGGTCCGCGGGCCGCATCAGGGCCGCGAACGGGCAGGCCGTTCGCATCCTCGACATCGGCTGCGGCACCGGCGACGATCTCATGCGTGTCGTGTCCCGCGCCGGCGGTCATGCCCTCGACCTCCATGGTATCGAGGGGCATGCCCCTTACCGTGAGCGCTGTCGCTCCCTGGGGATCGACGCGGTGTCGGTCGATATCGAGAAAGACGTATTTCCCTACGCGAACGGGACCTTTGACATCGTGATAATCAACCAGGTGATCGAGCACACCAAGGAGATTTTCTGGATATTCTCCGAGATTTCCCGCGTGCTCAAGGAAGGCGGGACACTCATCGTGGGGGTGCCTAACCTCGCGGCGTTCCACGAGAGGCTCTTCCTCCTGCTGGGGAGGCAGCCGCGCTGCATCAAGGTCCTCGGCCCGCACATCAGGGGATACACGCGCTCCGGCTTCGCCTCGTTCATCGAAAGCGGCGGCTACTTTACGGTCAGGCGGGTTCGGGGATCGCATTTCTGGCCGTTCCCGGCCTTCATGAACGGTTTCTTCGGGAGGGTTTTTCCCTCGTTCTGCTGGGCGCTTTTCTTCGAGATCCGGAGGAACGTAAAACCGGGGCTTTTCGTGGACGTGCTTGAAAAGAGTTTCTTCGAGACCAATTTCTACGCGGGCCGAAAACCCGCCGCGGTCGGGGGGGGGCGCCCGAAGGCCCGGAAGAGGGCGAGGGGATAGGCCATGCCCCGCTCCAGGCTCA
Organism: uncultured Leptospirales bacterium; assembly: GCA_964423905.1. Taxonomy (GTDB): domain Bacteria; phylum Spirochaetota; class UBA4802; order UBA4802; family UBA5550; genus CAYRGX01. The sequence continues at coordinate 44,854 of CAYRGX010000014.1, forward strand.
AAGACGTCCAGTCCTTTCCCGACAGGCGGAACATGCCGATCGACAAGGTGGGCGTGAAGGATATATCCTACCCGGTCGTGGTCATGGACAGGGAGGAGGGCACCCAGCACACGGTGGCGCGGATCAACATGTACGTGAACCTTCCCCACCAGTTCAGGGGCACCCACATGAGCCGGTTCATCGAGATACTCAACCGCTACCGGCACGGCATCAGCACTCTGAATATCCGCGAAATTATGGAAGAGATGAAGCGGCAGCTCGACGCGGAAACCGCCCACGTGGAGATCGAGTTTCCCTATTTCATAACCAAGTCAGCGCCCGTCTCGGGCGAAAAGGCCAAGATGGAATACACCTGCCGCATCATCGGAGATTCGAGCGTCGACTACTACACCCTGGAGGTGAAGGTCCCGGTCCTTTCCCTCTGCCCGTGTTCCAAAGAGATAAGCGAGTACGGGGCACACAACCAGCGGTCCTACATCACCGTAAGAATCCGCGCCAGGGAGCGTATCTGGATTGAGGACATCGTCGCGATCGCCGAGGCCTCGGCCAGCAGCGATATCTTTTCCATCCTCAAGCGGGAGGACGAGAAGCATATCACCGAAAAGGCGTACGAGAACCCCGTTTTCGTGGAGGACATGGTCCGCAACGCCGCGGAGAAGCTCAGGAACGTGCCCGGGCTCATCTGGCTTTCCGTGGAATCCGAGAACCTGGAGTCGATCCATAACCATTCCGCCTACGCGCAGATAGAAATGGATCTCTCCGGCGGCGCCTGAACCGGTCCCGACCGGTCCCTTTTTCCCGGGAGGAATAAATCGGTGCTGTACTATTTCATGGGCTTTGCCGATCATATTCATAACGGAATTGTCCGGTAACTCGATGAAAAAAATCATTCTGACGCTCATAATCTGCCTGGCCGCGAGGGGGCTCTGGGCCTATACCTACGTGGACGGCTCCAACGCGCCGACCATTCCGCTCCAGGGACTCCAGGACACCGTTGTCGATATCGAGCGGCTCATCGATAGGAACGGGAAAAATTTCCCCGCGGCGATGATCATGGCGAACAGCGGGGGCATGCCGATCGGCAAGGCGACGCTGGGCTCGTTTCCGCACTTTTACGTGGGCGTCGGCGGGGCACTCGGCTGTTCAAATCTCAAATACTATGACGAGAAAATCGCGCGCGAGGAAAGCGTGTACCCGGGGTATTTCATGAACCCCGTCATAACACTGGGTTTCGGGCTTGGAAAGGGTTTCGACATCATGGGCAAGTTCATGCTCTTCAGCGATTTCATTTACACGCCCAGCACCGGCCAGAAATCGGCGGAACTCAGCAGCGTGTTGCTCACCTCGGCCGGGGCAAAGATCAGGTACAATATCATCGGTAAAAAGGAGCTCATGCCGAGGATATTCGATTTCGCCGGCCTGACCATCGCCGCCGGCTTCGATTATATGGAAGGGGATATCGGAATACACGGCAAGTACAAATATACCCTGAACACGGTGTTCCTGACCACGCCCGCTCCCGGGTTCTATACCCTGAAACTGGACGCATACTACAACATGAACCTCAAGTGGTACATGCTCTCCCAGAACGCGCACCTGACCGCATATTTCGACTTCCTCTGGATATTTACGATATATGCGGGATTGGGATACACCCTCAACTACGGTTTTGTGAGGCTCGACGGCAAGGGCTTTGGATCTGTCACGGACCAGAGCTTCGTGAACCGCGGAAACCTCGTCGCGCTGACGCATAACAGATTCATCCCCCGGCTCTTCGCGGGGATATTCACCGCCGGGCTCGAGATCAACATCTTCTTCGTCAAGCTCGACCTGGAAACCCAGGTGAACATCAGCAACGGGCAGGACATCAATCTCCAGATCGCCACGCGATTCCAGTTCTGACTTTATTTATCATTGACATCCTTCGGCGATCCGCTGCATGCTTCCATCCACGGCCATTCGGCCGCGTCCGTATCATCCCCGATTTCGAATGGAGAGGAGCGAATCGATGAGAAAAGCTATTATTATGGCCGCGGCGGCCTCCCTCATAGTGCAGGTCGCCTGCAAGAGACCCAATGACGTGCTCGCCGAATACAAAGGCGGAAAAATCACCCGCGGCGAGTTGTACGAATGGCTCACCGTGCGCAACATGCCCCCCGACATGATCAAGAAAAAGAAATCCCAGCAGAAAAGCAAACTCGAGCAGATGGCGGTCGAGAGGATCGTGGTCTCGAAGGCCAGGTCCGAGGGACTCGAGGATTCGGCGGACTACAAGTACATCCTCGCCCAGGGGCTCCGTACGTTCTACGCTACGTACCTCGGGAAGAAGATACTCAAGGACCCCGCGTTCAGGCAGAAGGCGGCAAAGACCAGGATCATCAAGCTCATGGTGCGGGATTACCGCATCGAGAACGGCAAGAATATCCCCCTGACCGACGCGGAGCGTGAAGAGGCCTTCGGGCGGAAACTCGAGAAAGCCGCCGAGATCATAAAAGAGATTCAAAAGGGCGAGCCGTTCGAGGAGCAGGCGAAGAAGTATTCCGACGACTTCAGCCGTTCGAGGGGAGGGGATATCGGCTATTACATACGCGGGATGCGGGAGGACGAATTTTCAGATGCCGTTTTCGCGCTCAAGGAGGGAAAGTACAGCACGACGCCGGTCCGCACCCCCACCGGGGTGTATGTCATACTCGTCGAGGAATTGGTCGATCTGAACGAGAAGAACATCGAGGACTATATAAAGGACAGGATGCAGGCCAGCGGGATCAAGCGCCGCCTCGCCACCGAGGGGATACGCGCCATGCAGAAGAAGCTCGTGGGCGCTAAAGACGTCGAGGACCTCATCGGGAAGAACATCGATGCCGGGCCTTCGGCGGTTCTGTTCAGGGTGGGGGATATGGCCTACACCGGGAAGGACCTCGCCGACCTGATCGGATTCCTCCAGAAGAAAAGGAGCGACATGGGATATCGCTCGATCGCCGTCGATAGCAAAATAAAGAAGGAAATGGCCCTCAGGGTATTCAGGGAGGAGCTTTTCAGGCGGGAGGCGGTCCGCCGCAAGATAGACCAGGACCCCAGGTTTAAAAAGGACCTGCTCCTGTTCAAGGATTACAACCTGGCCCGTTTTTACACGGACATGAACGTTCTCGCGAAGGTATCGGTGACCGAGGCCGAGGTGCGAAAGGAATACGATATCAACCGCGACAGGACCTACGCGCGAATCGACGACGCGAAGGGGGGGCAATCGAAGAGGGTGATCCCCTATTCAGAGGTGCGCGAAAGCATAGAGGCGCGGCTCCAGAACGCCAGAAAATCCGCAGAGAAAAAGAAATGGGAATCGGAATTGCTTAAAGGCAGCGGCTTCATAATTCACAATTCGGAACTTGAGGGCGATTGATGCTGTAAGCGGGAATCGGCAAGCGTGAGGGAATCCACTATTTTTGTCCGAGGGGATTCCCTCGCGTTAATTGATGCTGTAGGGTCTGCCCGACGCGACGGGTTCGCCCAGGTTCAGATCTCCCGGCTCTCCTTCGATCGACAACTCCTGGAGCGTTTCGACGCTGAGCCCCAGTTCCCTCGCTGAATCGACGTAAAAGTGGATGACGTCCCTGATCCTTCGAAGCGCTTCATTCTTGTCAGCGGCATAACAGTTGATGTCGAGCTCGGGACAGTTCGCGATAATTTCGTTGTTGTTTTCTATGAGCCTGATGGATATCTTCATTGAACACCGCCGTTGTTGTTTTGCGTAGTATTAATATCGTCATTTTCTCCGGGGATAATTAATATTTATAACTCCTGATCCATTCAGAAGTTACATGTATCCACGGGACCAATCCCCCCTATGAAGGCCGGGGCCCCTGTAAAAAGGCATTGACATGCCTTCCCGCGGACCGGATGATACGGGTCATGGAAGAAGACAGGAAACCGGAGAGGACGAAAACGGCGAGAAACGCGCTGTCATTCATCACCGTCGGCCTTCAACTGGCCATTACGATCCTCATATTCATCTATGCCGGGTACCGGCTCGATCTTTACTACGACCGCTCGCCCGTCTTCGTCACGATCGGCGCGGTCGTCGGTATGGGGCTCGGCTTTTATCATCTTATCAAACAGCTGCAGGACATCGATAAGAGCGAAAAACGCGACCAAAACCGAAAAAGAAACCGCTGGCTTTAGAATTAATCTTGATTTTTAAACATGAATTTTTTAAATGGTTTTTATCAACGAGAAAAGAACAACATCATCGCATGAATGAACGCGATGTTAAGAGTTACAGAGGAAGGACGCACTACAACGCCAATTCAGTATTGAGATAAAGGAGAATATCGGTGAAACGGTTAATACCTCTGGCATTACTTGTAATTATATACGTACTCTTTGTGGTTTTTCTCCTGAGCCCCGGTGGCGGACACCATGCAGGGGGCATGTATGAAATAGTCGTCGGACACCTCACCGATCATCCCCTCACTATAGCTGAAGTCACCCCTAAGGACAATGTCCTCACCACCCAGTTGAAAGCTGTCAACAACGCGATTGCCTCACTGAACAACACGGTCCTCAAGGACAAGCTCTTCGGCATATTCGACATGAGAATAACCAAGTGGCTCATGATGATGTGGGTTGCGGGTTTTCTGTGTATACTCGTATTTATCCCGCTGGGACGCGAAATGCGCAAGAGCGGCATGGTTCCCGAGTCGCGCTGGGTGAACATGTGGGAGTCCCTCATAGGTTTTGTGCACGACGAGATCGTCGAGCCCAATTTCGAAGGCAAGTACGCGAAAAAGGCGATGCCCTATTTCGGCACAGTGTTTTTCTTTATCCTTTTCTGTAATCTCCTCGGCCTCATCCCCGGGACCGCGACCGCGACCGGCAACCTCGCGGTGACCGGCGGACTCGCGATTTTTACTTTCTTTGGCATGATAATCATCGGCACTGTCAAACAGGGGCCGCTCTGGATAATCACCGGCATAGTTCCCCACGGTATTCCCATGGGCCTGTTCCCCCTGCTCTGGGTCATCGAGCTCATGGGGCTGCTCATCAAGCCCTTCGCTCTCACCGTTCGTCTTTTCGCGAACATGACAGCGGGGCACGTCGTTATCATAATTTTCCTGTACCTTATCATGATGTTTCAGCAACTCTGGATCGGCATTCCTTCGATCCTGGGATCGTTGATGATATTTTTACTGGAACTCCTGGTGGCGTTTATCCAGGCGTATATTTTCGCGACTCTGTCGGCAATGTTCATCGGTTCTTCGATGCACGCTCACTGATGGTCGCGATACAGGGTGCGCATTAAATTAATTTTTAATTAATTTAAGATAAATTCAGAAAACCAATTAACACGTAGGAGGAGTAAATGGAATATCTAGGAATGTCATATCTGGGAGCAGGTCTTGGAGCAGGTCTGGTCGTTATCGGTGCGGCTCTTGGCATAGGCAGATTGGCTTCTGGCGCTATCGAAGGTATGGCTCGCCAGCCTGAGCTGAGCGGCGACCTGAGAACGGCGATGATCATCGCTGCGGCTCTTATCGAAGGTTTTACGTTCTTTGCTCTGGTCGTTACCTTTATGCTCGCCACGCAAGCGCCCAAGCAACCCGTTGGCCCCGCTCAGCCTGTTGAGAAACCCGCTGCAGAAGGCGCAGCAGCTCCTGGCGGCGAAGCAGCTCACAAATAGGCAGGAATCAGGATCAACTAGATCACAAAAGGAACTCTGTCATGCAAGTTATTAAAGAAGGATTACTCAAGGTTGACCCGGGTCTGCTTCTGTGGACGATCATCACGTTCTTCGTGCTGGTACTGCTTCTGTGGAAGACGGCATGGAAACCAATCGTTGAGGCACTTGACTCAAGGGCGGAAAAAATCCGCGGCGATATCGATAACGCCGAACAGGCCCGTCAGAAGGCTGAAAAGCTGCTCGAGCAGCACAGGCAATTGATGGATAATTCGAAAAATGAGGCCGCTCAGATCATATCGAAAGGCAGAGAAGAAGCGGAGCGGCTGAAGAATGAGATTGTCGAAAAGGCCAGCAATGATGCCCGTGTCATGGTCGAGAGAGCCAGGGCGGAAATCAATCTCGCCAAAGACAATGCGATCAACGATATCAAGAAAGAAGTTGTTACTCTTTCAACTGAAATTGCGGGTAAAATCGTAGGGAAGACCCTTAAGCCCGAAGATCAAAAGTCTTTTGTAGAAGAGACTCTTAATAAAATTGGGACAGTTCAGTAATCTGAACTGTCCTGTTATTATTGATTTATTATAACTGGTAAAAAATACTTTGTAAAAGGATACTACCGTGGCAGCGAACGAGATTGCTCGAGTGTATGCATCCTCTTTAGTCGATGTGGGCAAGGATAAAAACATCCTCCCGCAGCTGGAGGAAGAAATCGGTTTCCTGGCCTCCTTGCTGGCCTCAGATGCCGATTTGCGGGATTTCTTATTCTCCCCAAGCTTTTCCAAAGAATCGAAGATCGAATTCGTCAAGAAGGTCTTCGGCGGCAAGCTCTCCGAGTATGTCGTAAGCTTCCTTTGCGTGCTTGTGGAAAATAATCGCCAATCTTTTATAGACGAAATCAACGAGGCGATGATTGACCTTGTGAACGAGGTGAACAACAGGCAAAAGGTGCAGATAACCACGAGCATGGGTCTCGACGCCGCCATGAAAGAAAAGATCACCCAGAAGCTGAAGGACAAGTACAAGAAAGAGATCATAGTCGAAGAGAAAGTGGATGCGGGAATTCTGGGCGGCATCATCATCAGGATAGGCGATACCGTGATAGACGGATCTTTGTCAAAAGATCTTAAAAATATACGGAATAATCTGTTAAACAGCAAAGTTAGGAGCGAAATGGCCTATGAAGATTAAAACTGAAGAGATAAAATCGATCATCAAAAAAGAGATCGAAGGATACAAGGCGGCCCTTGATGTAAGCGAAACCGGGACCGTCATCCAGGTCGGCGATGGTATCGCCCGCGTCCACGGTCTGAAGAACGCGATGGCCGGTGAGATGCTCGAGTTCGCAAACGGCGTCCAGGGAATGGTCCTCAACCTCGAGGAGGATTCCATCGGTGCCGCCATACTCGGTGACTATCTCACCATCCAGGAAGGCGATGCTGTTAAAAGGCTGGACAGGGTTCTCGCGGTTCCCGTCGGCGACGAACTTCTGGGCAGGGTCGTCACCCCGCTCGGCATTCCCGTTGATAACAAGGGCCCGCTGAACACCAGCAAATTCCGTCCGGTTGAATTCCTCGCTCCCGGTATTGCCAGCAGGCAGCCGGTAAAAGAGCCCCTCCAGACCGGTATCAAGGCCATCGACGCCATGACTCCTATCGGAAGGGGACAGCGCGAGCTTATCATCGGCGACCGGAAAACCGGTAAAACCGTTGTCGCGATAGACACGATCCTCAACCAGAAAGGAAAAGACGTTGTCTGCGTCTATGTCGCCATCGGACAGAAAGCCTCCACCGTAGCCGCGGTTGTAGAAAAACTCGAGCAGGCTGGAGCCATGGCATACACGATCGTCGTGACGGCAAACGCTTCAGATCCGGCACCACTCCAGTACATCGCCCCGTACGCCGGATGCGCGATGGCAGAGTATTACATGTACGAAAAGGGCGGCCATACACTCTGCGTGTACGATGACCTTTCCAAACAGGCCAACGCCTACCGCGAACTCTCTCTGCTGCTCAGGCGTCCCCCAGGACGTGAAGCGTATCCCGGGGACATTTTCTATTGCCACTCGCGCCTTCTCGAAAGGTCGGCCAAGCTTTCCGAGGAGATGGGAGGCGGCAGTCTTACCGCGCTTCCGATCATTGAGACGCAGGAAGGAGAGGTCTCCGCGTATATTCCGACGAACGTTATCTCCATCACCGACGGTCAGATATACCTGGTACCGAACCTGTTCGCTTCAGGTATCCGGCCCGCCGTTGACGTCGGTATATCCGTATCGCGCGTCGGTGGAAACGCACAGATCAAAGCTATGAAAAAATTCGCAGGTTCACTGCGACTGGATCTTGCCCAGTTCCGCGAACTTGAAGCTTTTGCCCAGATGGGGACCGAGCTCGATGCGGCAACGCAGAAGCAGCTCGATCGCGGATATCGCCTTGTCGAGATCCTGAAACAGGGCCAGTACGTCCCGATGGATGTCGAAGACCAGGTAGCCATTCTTTTCGCGGGAACCCAGGGACTCTGCGACAAGATTCCGGTCGATAAGATGAAGGATTTTGAAAGCCGTTTCATCAAGTACATGAGGGACTCCCATGCCGACATTCTCGCCGAGATCAAAACGACCGGCGTGCTCAAGAGCGAAGAACAGCTCTTTAAAGCGGCACAGGATTTCGCCGAAAAGTACCTGGCTGAATTGAAGTAAACAGCTCAAGGAATAAAAAACCAGACATTCACAGAATGAAAAAGGTATGAGCCGTGGCGAAGGAAAGGGAAATTAAAAACCGGATCAAGTCGATTCGAAACACCAAGAAGATCACCAGCACAATGGAGATGGTCTCGACTGCAAAAATGAAAAAAATGCAGGTGAGGCTCGAGATGTCCAAGCCGTACGAGCTGAAGATCAACGAAGTGATGGCGAACCTCCTGCAATCGGGCATTTCGTCCGAGGAGGATCCCCACTTCCGTGAAGTCGACAATCCCTCGAGAATACTGGTCCTGCAGCTAACCGGAAACAGGGGACTCTGCGGCAGTTATAACACGAACATTATCGAGACCACCCTCAACTTCAAAAAGAAGATGGAAGACGAGGGACGGGAAGTTCTCCTGTACGTGGTTGGTAAAAAGGGCATCAACTATTACCAGTTCCTTAAACTGGATATGTATAAAACGATGTCAAATCCAGAGGAAAAGCTGACGTTCGATGACGCGTCCGCTATCGGTGAAGAGCTTAGAAAGCTTTTCATTTCGGGTGAGGTTCATGAGGTCTATGTGTCATATACCGGGGTCGTTTCATCGGCGACACAGAAACCCATGATGATAAGGCTTCTCCCGATAACCCCCGTAAAGGAAGAAGAAATGATGGATGCGGTTCCCAGCGTTCCGCTGCAGTATTACTTCGAGCCCAATCCGGTCAGAATATTTTCCTATTTGCTTCCGCTTTATGTGAAGATAAAGCTTTTCACATGTTTTCTCGAGTCGTCCTATTCGGAGCAGTTCGCGCGAAGGGTCGCCATGAAGAATGCCACGGACGCGTCCGGAGATATGATTAAAGAGCTCACCATAACCTACAACAGGGCTCGTCAGGCCAAGATCACGAATGAGATCGCTGAGATTGTGGGCGGAGCGGCGGCTCTAAAATAATATAGTGAAATTTCGATAAACAAGGAGTATACCATGAGCGAAAATTACGGGAAAGTCGTACAGGTTATCGGGTCAACCCTGGATGCGGAATTTCCGGAGGGTAATCTGCCTGAAATCTATAACGCACTCATTTTAGAAACCGACGTTATGGGAAATAAAATCCGGCTCGTGAGCGAGGTGCAGCAGCACCTCGGAGGAAACAGGATTCGTGCGGTTGCCCTCGCATCGACCGACGGCATTAAACGCGGCACCAAGATCCTCGATACCGGCGCTCCCATTTCGGTCCCGGTCGGCGAGATCACGCTTGGAAGGATTTTCAACCTTCTCGGTGACACCGTCGATAACCGCGGCCCGATCGAAGTCAAACAGCGCCGCTCGATCCACCAGGAGCCCCCGAAATTCGAACAACTGAAACCTCAGTCCGAGATTTTCGAGACCGGGATCAAGGTCATCGATCTTCTCGCCCCGTACATCAAGGGCGGAAAAACGGGACTGTTCGGCGGCGCCGGCGTCGGAAAGACCGTCGTCATCATGGAACTCATCAACAACGTCGCCCAGCAGCATGGTGGATTCTCCGTGTTCGCTGGCGTGGGCGAAAGGACCCGTGAAGGGAACGACCTCTGGCTGGAAATGCAGGGTTCGGGCGTTATCAATAAGGCCTGCCTGGTGTACGGCCAGATGAACGAGCCCCCCGGAGCGCGTCTCAGGGTCGCACTAACCGCACTCACCATGTGCGAGTATTTCCGCGACATGTCGGGAAAGGACGTTCTTCTTTTCATCGACAACATATTCCGTTTCTCCCAGGCGGGTTCCGAAGTATCCGCGCTTCTCGGCCGTATGCCTTCAGCGGTTGGTTACCAGCCGACCCTGGCGAGCGAGATGGGCGCGCTTCAGGAAAGGATTACATCCACGAAAAACGGCTCAATCACGTCAGTCCAGGCCATTTACGTACCAGCTGACGACCTCACAGACCCGGCACCAGCCACGGCGTTTATCCACCTCGACGCGCAAACGGTTCTTTCGCGCCAGATCGCAGAAAAAGGGATTTATCCCGCGGTTGACCCTATCGATTCATCCTCCCGTCTGCTCGCTCCCGAGCTTGTCGGCCAGGACCATTACGATGTCGCCATGGAAGTAAAGCGTATTCTCCAGAGATACAAAGACCTGCAGGATATCATCGCCATTCTTGGGATGGACGAGCTCGCGGAAGAGGATAAACTCCTTGTCCAGAGGGCCCGCAAAATCGAGCGTTTCCTGTCGCAGCCTTTCTTCGTCGCCGAGCAGTTCACCGGCTTCGCGGGCAAGTATGTAAAACTGGAGGAGACTATCAGAAGCTTCAAAGGTCTCATCAAAGGCGATTACGATGAACTGCCCGAACAGGCATTCTACATGGTCGGTGGCATCGAAGAGGCCGTGGAAAAGGCGAAGAAACTTCAATCAGGAAGTTAACGAATGAAAAAGTTAAACTGCAGCATACTGACGCCCGAGCGATATTTGTTCGAAGGAAATGTCGACCTGGCTGTGGTAACCGCATCCGACGGCGAAATGGGTTTCCTCGTTGACCATGCCCCTCTCATCGCAGAACTCGGTGCCGGGGAAGTTCGGTTGAGCGAGGATAAAAAAACGGAACTATTCGCGGTCGAGGGCGGTATCGTGGAGATAAAGGATAACAAGGTTACCATACTCGCAGAAAGAGCGTTTAAAAAGGTCGAGCTTGTTCCCGAAGAGATTGAAAAGAACATAAAGGAACTGCAGACAAGGACATTCGAAAAGTATTCAGATGAAAGAATCGTGGTGCAAACGGAAATATCGAACCTGCGTTCACGGTTAAAAATAGCCAGAAAGTAATCTTGTAACTGCATCCAAGTTAAAAAATGCCGTCCCGAGGGGCGGCATTTTTTATTTTCAGATTGAGATATTTTCATTAAACTTCGATACTATGTATGAGGGAATTCATCGGGTTAGCCCGTTGTGCCTTAGTATTTTTCTGAAAAATGGTACATTTTCATAATTTTATGTAATTAATTGGTTGTAAACACCGTTACCATATTCGACAAAAGTATACAAACAAGGTATGGGCGGGTACAATCCGGGCATTTCAAGTGATTGATGGCTAAAAATGCGAGAAGAAGAACAAGCACATGAAAAAAGAAGCAATATCCTGATGAATCTCCCAAAAGAGATGAAGGGTATATTGCCAGAAAACTTCAATTTTAACGAAATTGGCGCGATCGACCTGAACGAAGCCGAAAAAATAGCCAATGAAAATGTTCTTTTTTTAACGGAGAAAGATATCATCGAGGAGCTCGATGAATTTGATCTGATACCCCTTAAAGACGAGATACCAAGGACTCCAACCGAAGCAGGAAAAAAGGTCGAATTCCCTGAAGACGATTTCGACAAGCTATTGCGTGAAATTTCTGTCTCAGCCAGGGGTGAAATACCGGGACAGGAACAAACAGATGCAAACGAAATAAAGGATATACCACCTGCGCCAATTGGACGTCAGGAGGCTGTCGCTGAACACTTGGAACCAGCCGAAACGACAACGCAGATTCCTGTGAACAAAGGTGTGCCGACGCACGAGAAAAAAGAATCACACGGGGACGAACCGCTTGACGACGGCATGAAATGGGTACCCCTCGAGATACCGAAAGAATCGAAATCCGTCAATGATCTTCACATCGATGAAAATGTCAGATGGATATCACTGGAAAATCTGAACCTGCCGGACGGAGACCTGAAGCCGGATCATAGGATTCTTGGAGAACCGGAAAAAGAAATAATCCCCGCGAAATCAGAAATTGACGAAACCTCACCGGTCAGTCGACAGGAACACATCGAAGCCGTGAAAACGGAAACCGCGGTTGAACGTATGGAGCATGTGGAGCCATCGAAACCGGAAATTGTTGAAGAGAAGCCCGACGTTGATAAAACCCTGGAAACGGCGGAAAAAAGCTTCGCCGGGGAATCAACCGCCAAGACTATTGTCGTAGAAGCCGAACGGACTTTAGCAAGTATTGAACCGAAAGAAGAAATTCCGGAAGATGACGGCGATGTCATCTGGATGACGTTCGACAGTAAGTCGGAACAGCGATTGCAGACGCAGGGGAAGGCGGAACAGCCGGAAATCGATTCCATGAGAAGAAAACCTGCCGCGGGATACAGGGAACCTGCTGGAGTGGGGAACGAGATCCACGAGCGTCAGGGAGCGGATCAGAAAGGTATATCCCCCCCAAAAAAAGAACAGCGAAGTGCGGAAAAGGATTTCTCGATAGTAAAGGAAATACTGCCGGATGAATTCCTTAAAATGGGCAGACAGGACGGCTCCGTGTCCTTCATCGACGACCGCGTGGTAGAGAAAGCACTTACCGAAAATCCGGCTGTTTTCGAGGAAAACGAGCTGGACAGGATAACTTCTGAGATGGTCGTCATCGACGAAGGAAAGGGTTTCCTGCTTTCAGAGTCGTCGGTTTCCGAGGACCGCGCCGCAATCGTCCAATCGGCTTCAGCATTCATTCGGGAACATGAAGAAGTCCTGTACGAGTTCGAGGAACACCGGTACAGGGACGATGAGCTGGATTATATTCATTCCGCGATCATAGAGGACGATTACATCCGATATATACGCGAAATCGACGAGTTTTCCGTCGAGCGTAAAGCCGATAAAATCACGACCGCGATGGAAATCCTTGGCATCACCCTAGACGAAATGGAGGACATACAGGTGATCCTTTTCGGTAATGAATATGCCGATGTAAACCTGTATGAAATATTCGATTTTTTCAGCCTCGAAGGCGAGGGACGCGAGCGGGCCGGAAGACATGACAGAGACTGCCAGTATTTCGTTCCCTCGGATGACAGTTTGCTCGTCGATGAAAAGAACTCGATCGAGGACGACCTGTACGCTTCCAACGCGTTCGTGTACGAGGAAGATGTCGATGAAATAAAGAGGCTTCTTGTCCGCAAGGGAGGGATCGTGCCGGATAAAATCGGCGCGATCACCGTCGCCGAATCCGTGCTTGAGATGAAACCAGAGCGGGAACCGGTCCAGGTTGAGGAAGTTATAATTGAGCCGCCGCCGTTCGAAATGGAAGAAGAAAAGATCGATGATATCACGGACAAGGTGCTGATTCTTGAGGATGAACTCGACGTTGAAAGGTTCGTGAAGGATTTTCCGCCCGCAAAGCAAAAAGACATCAAGACACTGCTGAAGTACCTCGACGGGCTTTTCGAACGTCTCCCGGAGAATATCATTAAAAGATTCGCAAGCTCAGAGTATTTTGATCTTTACCTGAAGATATTAAACGAGCTGGGTGTGTAAAGATGGGGCTTCTCGAGAAAGCGATGGACTATAAAAACAAGCTTAATGGCAAGGGCAGAACCACCATAATGGATTCCATACAGGGACCGGCCGAACCGAAGCCCGGCGGGCAGGTGCATGAATCGCACGCTGCCGAAGAAGACGTGCTCTACCTTGAGGGGAACGACCTGGTGGAGGTGGGAAGCCAGGACCATGAAAATTCCGCGGATAGTGATGCTGGCGGATTCGACGATGACGTTGCGGTTGAACGGGCCCTGCCCGCGCTTGAAAATGAACAGGCCGCCGGTTCTGGCTTGCGTTTCAATGCAATCGACCAGGATGTGGACGGTGGATCGCCGCAATCGGCGGACATGGATGTACTGAAGAAGTCCGTCCCGCCCGATCCTTCGCGTGTTTCTTCAGAGATAGAGGGCGGTATTATGGATTATACCGTGCTCTTTGAATTCGCCCGGGAACTCGCCGCATCAAACACTCACGAGGATCTTTTCGAAACCATGCTGTTTTTCGTCATGGGCCAGATAGGCGTTTCCTCTTCGTCGATCATCATACCTTCCAGGGAGAATGAACAAACATGGCAGCTCATTGAGAACATGGGAGTGAAGCTTGAAAGCGAGGACTTGTCGTTCGACGCCGGTACCGGAATATTGAATCTCGTCATTGAGGAAAAAAGGATCATCGATATCGAGGAGCACAAGAATAATCCCGATATGAAAGACGACTACTTCATATTCGTCTCCATAGACGCGAGACTGCTGGTTCCCCTCGTGTGCGATGATGTCGTGTACGGGGTCATGGTGCTCGGCAACAAGCTCGCCGGGGGCGACTATGACCGGGAGGAGATGGATTATCTTGCGACCGTGGCGGATTTTTCCGCTTCCGTATATCGCATCATGGTTCAGAAACTGAAACTCACCCGCGAGATGGAGCCGCTCAGGGAAAACATGGACGCGGTGATCAGCATAGAAGAGATGCGCGCGCAACTCATGGCTTCGGAAGACACGCGGGAGTTTCGCGCACGCCTGAACGAGTACCTCCAGAAGCTCTCGATCTCGCGGTATTGCTATTTCACGCTGAGCAGGGACTCCAACAGGTTCGAACCCATCGCTTCGGACGATGAGGATATGCTCATGATCATGGATTCAGGGCTTAGTATCCGGACCGAGTCCTCGCTCGTATCGGCGCTGTCTGATCTGCACGGCCCCGTTACGTATGATGATTTCAGGACTTCATCCCTGTTTACGGATACGTTTGATGAAAAGCGCCTGTCTCGAATCTCGTACATGCAGATATGCCCAGTGTCGGTACGAAACAGCCTCCTTGGCTTTCTGATGATTTACGGTATCGGCGAGGAATTCCAGGACGAGAGGTTCAAATCTGCCATTGCAAGGCTCACCTCAGGGTTGATGCCACTCGTTACGTTCCGTCGAATGATCGACAACACGAGGGACCGTTACATCGATACCCTGGAATCATCCTTCTCCCGGATATCCCTGGGGATGAAACATGCCGCGTCCATGGGCATACCGCTCACACTCGTGCTGTTTTCGATCAAGAATTTCAAGCGATTTCATACACTCATGGGAGACGAGAAGACCGTCGACATGATGAAAACGATGGAGGAAGTGCTCACCGGAAAACTGTCAGGAACGGAATTCTCGGTCCGTGTGGGAAGGCAGAAGGTCCTCGCGGTCCTGCCCGGGAAGGACAAGAAATACGCAGTGGCGTTTGCCGGGGCGGTCTGCAACGACATGAACCGGTCCTACAGTTCGCGGGAGATCCAGCTTCTTGTAACCTATCTTGCCGCCGAGTACCCGATAGACGGCGGCGGCGTACACCAGCTCCTGAACGTCCTCGAACTGTAAGGTCCCCATGATCGTTCCCGCCGGCAGCTACCAGATCGGGCTTACGGCACAGTCCGCGGAAGAGCTCGCCTCGCTTCTCGCGGGCACACAGATAAAACCGGATTACCTCAACGCATGCATCCCGCGGCACGAGATCAGCATCGGGCGATTCGAGATGTCGGACGAGCCTGTTACGTGCGGGGAATATCGCTCTTTCGTCGAAAAAACGGGTTATGCGACACTTGCTGAAAGGGAGGGATGGGGATGGGTGTGGGAGCGGAAATGGCTCAGGCGCGAGGGCGTGTCCTGGAGGGTGCCGTTTGGGACCGCGGCCGACCGTGAATACATCCTGGCCGAGGACCGCCTCCCCGTGATGCAAATCTCCTGGCAGGATGCAGTCGCATACTGCGATTGGTTTTCGGCGATCAATAACACCCGGACAAGGCTGCCGGATGAAGGCGAGTGGGAGGTGTTTGCCGCGATTTCCGGCCTTCCCGGCGCGGAAACGGCGGTCTCTCTGTTCGAAATGCCGGAAGTCGTGCGGGGGGATTCGCTCGGATATGTGCGCGCGCTGTCGGGGATGTCCGGCGCGGCTTTTCGTTCCGGGATCGTGTGGGAATGGACATCGAGCTGGTACGCGTCATACCCGGGCGGGAAGCATTACAGGGACTTCGGCACGACATACCGCGTACTCAGGGGTGGGTCGGCCGCGAGCGCCGGCGTGCAGAAGATTCGCGAATTCCGTCTCAGGAAATGTCCCACGGCGCGAAGCCCATATTACGGTTTCCGCGCGCTCACTGAATGTTCTTCGTGAAATATTTTTTCAGCATCACTGAGTTTCCCCTCTCGTTGAATTCGACGATGTCGAAAAAGCTTATCGCCATCGTTATCCCCCTTCCGTGTGCCAGCATCTCCTCGTTCGCGATGTCTGTGCCCTGTCCGATGATCGATTTATGATCGAATCCTTTGCCGTCGTCGGTGATATGGTATGTCACGCCGTCGGGGGAGAGATGGTACTCGATGGTTACTCTACGGTGACGGTATTCTTCCACGGCCTGGAGGCGTTCGATGTATTTCAGGTAATCGCCATGGAAGGTTTCCCTGGTCTTGTCGTCGTATGATATTTCCAGGTTGCCGTGTTCGATGGCGTTGATGATGATTTCGCGAAGCGTGAGCCTCAGCATCTGGATTCTACCGAGGTCGATGTAACGCTCAACATTACGGACGAGCCTGTGCGTGATTTCCTCCGCGACGGTAAGCTGGTTGGATATGACGAAGCACTGGTTTTCCCGGTCCAGGTACTGGAGCAGCGAGTCCTTCGTCGATGGGGATATCCTGCAGAGAATCTCGTTGCCGCTCCCGGCCTTTACATATTCCAGGCGCAGCAAGGATTCCTTCGGCTCGTTGTAATGCGGCGACTTGATGTTGACTTTAAGCATGATGGTATCGCCGGTGGTGATGCATTCCGAAATTTTATTGAGTACCAGCCTGTTGACGAAGTCCTTGTCAGTCGGGGCGTTGAAGATGAGATCGAACAGGGAATAGGTGCGCAGCTGCGATGCGTTGAATCTCTGTTCCCTGACGAGTACGTTGTTGGCCGAAAGTATGGTCCCGTTTTTATCGATGGTAAATATGTACGAACTCGAACCCTCAACCAGCAGGCGGTATTTTTCCTCCGACCTTGACAATGCCGCGTGAGAATCCTCGAGATCACCGATCCTGTTCTCGAGTTCGGCATTAAGGCTGCTGACCTGGTTGTGCATGTAAATGAAGTTATTAGCGAGGTTCAGCGTGATCGCGAACATCAGCACCACGAAGGCGTACTGGACGAGGTGCAGGTTCATCTGGAAGAAAATATTGTCGATGTTGTCGAATATACCGCACGCAATCATAAGGAGACAGCCGATAAAAAGCTTTCCGGTCATCCCGGAGGTAAATCCCTTGGCGATGGCGTTGATCGTCCTTTTCGGGATAGAGCCGATCGCCAGCCGGTAGTGGGTCCGGCATTCCCTGAAAAGGACGAGCAGGGTCTGGTAAAAGAAAACGTATCCCAGCGGAATGAACAGAGATATCTGGAAAATGAGTTGTATGTCGAAGGTAAACGGCAAAGGTGCGATGATCACGAGGATGGCCAGAATTGCGTATGCGATCGAAAGGACCTTTACGAACATGCGGGTTCGATCGGTCTGGAGCGTGTCGACAAAAGCGATGATAAGCGGCATGAGCGAGAACAGGCAGACGAGCTCAAGCCTGTCGAGCACGTTCACGCTTTCAATCACGCGATAGGCTGCGGTGGTCTGGGTGAAGTGATATGCGAAAAACATGACCGAGAACAGTCCGAAGTAGAGGAAGTTGCGGTCTTCGCGGCAATAGAAAAAAAAGCAGATATGGTATATCCCAAAAATCAGATACATGAAAATGAGCACGAGCGACGCCGTTTCGGAGTTTTTGTTCGCGAGGGTCCTGATATCCCCGACGAGATAGTTCCTGGCATGGTACCATCCGGTGGTCGCGTATGTCGGGTCACCGCGCACCTTGATCGCGATGACATTCAAACCTCTTTTCAGTATTCTCCCGTCAAGCGGTACGAGAATCTTGCGGATATTCGTAATCTTCGCGATCGAGCCTCCTGTTCCCTCGTGCCACTCGCGGGCGAGCGAAACGCCGTTGCAAAACAGCTCCCAATTGCCGCCAATATACGATAGATAGATTGCCGTTACGTCGTTTCGCGCTATTTTCGCATCGTCCATTTCGAACGAAGTGACGTACGTGAATGTCATCGGGGTGGACTGTTTCAGGGAAAGAAACGTCCTTCCAGGAACTTCCGGCAGACCGGAGGTTCGTATTGCCAGTTCTCGTGCTGTCTTGCTCGATGCCGGGTAGCGTTTCCATCCGGGTCCCGCGGGCAACCCGGTGATCCATTTGTGCTCGAATCCCTGCCTGAGATAAAGGTCGCGACCAGAAAGGTCAACGCTCCAGCCATCAGCGGCCCGGACCGGCCCATCTAACAATACGGGAAGGATGATCACGATAGCGGCAAGAATTGATATTCTGCGTTTCATTTGGTAAGAAACCACCTGACGACCTATATAATTAATGCATCCAGCGGATGCATTAATTCAAGAATAAAATATGCATTTTTCGTTGATTATTTGGATATATGTAGTACAAATATCACACTGTCTCCACAACCCGATAATCCAGTGAGCATGCCTGTTGCTGGCCGGGGGTACGATATTGTTCTTGTAGTATTTTTTATAATATAGTGGATTGGCATCTTTCTGGGGGAATGACGCATGAAAAACAACACGATGGATATGGGCGAATTCATTCGTTTGTTCGAAGAAACCCTCAACCGTCATGGTATAGGGATTTGCGTATGTGCATTGGATGGCAGGTTGCTGTACGCGAATCATGTGGCGAACAAGTATTTCGTTCAGCCAGACGCGCAAAAAAACAATTTCGTGGGTTCACCGATCACGACCCTGCTGAAAAGCGCGGGGGACATCGTACCTAGGGGCCTGGCCGGAGATATCACCGGCCGGTATTTCGCCAGCCATCTCGATCCCACTCTCCAGTGCTGGGTGGAATGCTCCGCGGCGCATGTAACCGACGGCGGAGAACAAAGGATCGTTTTCGTTCTCATGAACGTAACGGACATGATAAACTGCGAGATCAAGCTTCACGAATCCGAAATGCTGCTCACCTCAATCATAAACACTATCCCTGACGTGATTTACCGACTCGACACTACGGGTAAAATCACCTATATCAGCCGTGAGGTCGAGCACTACGGTTACGACCCGGATCTGCTCATGGGAACGTCCATTCTTGATCTCGTCCATCCGAATGACAGGCCAATGGCCCTCTATCATGTCAATGAACGTCGGGGAAATAACCGGCGTACGCTGAGCTTCGAGCTGCGTTTCATGATCGGGAACAAGCAGGGGGCCGGTTCTCGGGAGGACGCATTTATTCCTTTCGAGGTGAGTGCCGAGGGACTGTACGGGAAGGACGCGGAAGGAGGCCAGATTTTTCTCGGCACCCAGGGAATCGCGCGCGACATCAGCAAGAGAAAATCCGCCGAGTACGAGCTTCTTCTCAATGAGGAAAAATGGCGGACGATCATCGAAAGTCTCGAGGACGGGTACTACGAGGTCGATCTCGACGGAAACATGAAGTACGCGAACAAGGCCCTCTGTGATATGACCGAGAGCGATTATACCGATATCATCGGCAAAAATTACGCCGAGTTTTTTGACATGGACGTCGCGAAGGAGATGTGGAAGCTTTTCAACGACGTGTACAAATCCGGGACGCCGGCAAAGCTCACGGACTGGGTGGGTGTTTCCAAGAAAAAAAGAAACAAGCATATCGAGGGATCCATTTCCCTGATCAAGGACATCGAGGGGAAGGTAACCGGCTTCAGGGGGATCGTTCGCGACATCACGGACAGGGTGATACTGGAAAAAGAACTCCTCCAGGCGCGTAAGCTCGAGGCGATCGGCATTCTTGCAGGCGGTATCGCCCATGATTACAACAACGCGCTGACGGCCATCCTTGGAAACCTTTCACTGGCGAAGATGAGTATTGACCCCCAGAACACCGAGCTGCTCGACATACTCAACGACGCTGAAGAGGCGTCCCTCAAGGTCATGGAACTCACGAAGCGATTGAGCGTGTTTTCGAAGGGCGGCAGACCCGTGAGGAAAGTCACGACGGTCGCGGGTCTCATCTGCGATACGGTCAACATGGTCCTCGAGAAGCACTGGAAGGACTATACGGTGCTGGTCCCCGATAATCTCTGGCTGGTGGACATAGATGAATTCCAGATCCACCAGGTTATACACCAGATTCTCAACAACGCTATGGAATCCATGCCGAACGGCGGGACCATAATGGTGAGCGCGGAGAACGTGAAGGTCGAGCGAGAGGAATCTCACCACGAGATAACACTCAGGCCCGATAATTATGTACTCATCTCAATCAGCGATCAGGGGTGCGGTATCGGCGCGGAAAACATCAAGAACGTGTTCGACCCATATTTCACGACAAAGGAGTTCGGGAGCGGCATGGGGCTCGCGATAAGTTATGCGATTATCAAGCGTCATCATGGATACATAGGCGTGACCTCTCGCGAGGATGCCGGCACCACGGTATACGTCTATCTTCCCGTCGCAGTCAACAGTTAACGAACGAAATTAATCGAGAGGTATCATGGTTACAATTCAGACATTCAGGGTAGTGCCAAATCTTCCCGAGAAACTCGCCCCGCTCAACAAGATCGCCTATAATCTGTGGTGGGTGTGGAATTTCGAGGCGATCGAGCTCTTCAGGCGGCTCGATGTCGACCTGTGGCGTGATATCCATCACAACCCGGTAAAAGCACTCGGCTCCGTTTCGCAGAAGGTGCTCGATGATGCGGCCGAGGATGAAAGCTTCCTGGCTCACATGAAGCGCGTTGAGGAGGAACTCGACTGGCACCTCTCGAAAAAATCGTGGTTTGAGGATACCAAGAAAGAATGCCTGGACGCGTGTTTCGCGTACTTTTCGGCCGAATTCGGCATACACGAGTCTTTTCCCGTATACTCGGGAGGTCTCGGCGTGCTTGCGGGTGATCACCTGAAATCCGCGAGCGAGCTCGGCATACCGCTTGTCGGGATCGGCCTTCTGTACCGGCTCGGTTATTTCCGCCAGTACCTGAGTCATGACGGTTGGCAGCTCGAGCGCTTCCCTGAACTCGATTTCCACAACCTCCCGGTCACCCAGGTCACCAACGACAAAGGCTCTCCCATGAAAGTGATGGTCGAGTATCCCGGCCGAAACGTGTACGCGCAGGTATGGAGGGCGAACGTGGGCAGGGTGCGACTCTTTCTGCTCGATACGAACATCGACGAAAACTCGGTCGAGGACAGGGCCATCACCGACCAGCTGTACGGGGGCGATCTCGTCATGCGGCTGAAACAGGAGATGATGCTCGGTATCGGCGGGGTGAGGGCGCTGAGGGAGCTCAACATTCCCGTTACCGTTTATCACATGAATGAAGGGCACGCTGCGTTCCTCTCGCTGGAGCGGATCGCGAACGCGATGTCCGAGCATTCACTCGGTTTCAACGAAGCCCTGGAACTTGTGATGTCGGGTAACGTTTTTACGACGCACACTCCCGTACCCGCGGGAAACGACAGGTTCACTCCCGAAATGATAGAGGAATATCTTTCGGGTTATTACAAAAAATTCGGGATTAGCAGGGAACAGTTTCTAGGGCTGGGCCGCGAGGACCCCGAGGACAAGAAAGAACAGTTCTGCGTGACGGTGCTCGCGATTAAAACCGCAGCCGGGTGCAACGGCGTCTCGAAACTCCACGGCAAGGTATCAAGGGCCATGTGGAAGAAAATATGGCCGAGCCTGCCGACGCACGAGATCCCCATAGAACACATTACAAACGGCATCCAGACACTCTCATGGACGTCCGACGAGATGATGCGCCTCCTGAACAGATATCTGGGTCCTCGGTGGATCGACAATCCCGCGGACACCACCATATGGCAGAACATCGACAAGATACCGGATTCCGAGCTATGGCGATGCAGGGAGCGTCTCAGGGAAACACTGGTCGTTTTCACCAGACGGAAGCTGCGCGAACAGCTCCTCGCGAGGGGGGCTTCGCCGAAGGAGGCAGAGAAGGCCAATTCGGTTTTTGATCCCGAGGCCCTTACCATAGGGTTCTCCCGGCGTTTCGCCACATATAAACGGGCCACCCTGATTCTCCGCGATATAAACCGGCTCTACGAGATGCTGTATGAAAAAGACCGCCCCATGCAGATCATCTTTGCGGGCAAGGCGCACCCGCAGGACAACATGGGCAAGGAGCTGATTCGGCAGATCATCAAGATTACCAACGACGATCGTTTCAGGAGCAAAATCGTTTTCATCGAGGATTATGACATCAACATCGCTCGCTACCTGGTACAGGGCGTCGATGTGTGGTTGAACAATCCCATCAGACCGAAGGAGGCCTCGGGTACGAGCGGGATGAAGGTTATCCCCAACGGCGGGCTGAACATCAGCATTCTCGACGGATGGTGGGATGAGGCCTATAACAGCAAGAACGGGTGGGCCATCGGTCGTGGCGAGGAATACTCCGATCTCTCGTACCAGGACGATGTTGAAAGCTTCTATCTTTACAACGTTATAGAAAAGGACGTAAAGTCGTCGTTCTACAACAGGGGGACGGACGATATTCCAAGGGAATGGCTCGCGATGGTCCGTGAATCGATGAAGACCATCAACTCGTTTTTCAATACCAACCGCATGGTCAGGGACTACACTGAAAAATTCTATATCCAGGCGCACCGTAACACGAAGCTGTTTTCCGCGGAAAATTTCGAGTCGGCGCGGCGCCTCCATGAGTGGAAGGAGCGCATCAAGTCGAAGTGGGGCGGTGTCGCAATACGTAACGTCAGCATCGACAAAAGCACGCAGATCACCGTCGGCTCGAGGATCGCGGTCCGCGCGGATGTGTTTCTCGGTGAGCTTGCCCCGGACGATGTGCTTGTCGAGCTCTACTTCGGTTCACGGAGCATCAAGTCGGACGTGTTCGACGGCGTGCCGCTCCCGATGGACAATGTCGGCGGCGACGGGAAGGGGACCTACCATTACGAGGGACGCATGCTTTGCCTGGAGGCGGGCGAGTTCGTGTACACCGCCAGGGTCCTCCCTCACAACGGGCTCATGCAGCGCAAATTCGATCCCGACTTGGCCATCACCTGGGCATGACGTTCACAGGTCGCCGTAAATTTCGCCGTCGAGCCTGCTGAAGAACTCCTCCATGAAAGCATGTCTTTCGGCGGCGAGCCGCGCGCCTTCGCGCGTGAGCATGGTCTCCTTCACGCGCTTCAGCTTGACCGAGTACTCGCGGTACGCGGTGTCCTCGCTGCTGTACGATGAGGTGAGGGATATGTCCACGTGCGAATTGTGCAGGCGCGCGCCGACCTCGCCCGCGAACAGAAATGCCCTGCCGACCCCGACTGCCCCGATGGAGTCAAGCTTATCGGCGTCGTAGAGTATCTTCGCCTCGGTGGTCGCCGGCACGAGCTCGTTGCGGTAGCGGTGCGATCGAATGCAGTCGCTGACGTGGCGGGCCCGTACCTCGTCGAGACCGCATGACAGGAGGAACTCCATCGCCATGTCGCCGCCGATCAGGGCATGGCATGACGACCCGCCGCCTGCGGTTTCTTCCGGGCGGGCGATGTCGTGCAGGAGTGCCGACACTCTTATGATAAATGGGTCCGAGCCGGGTTCTTTGGACGAGATATGGAGGGCGTTCCTTACCACGCGCTCGACATGGTCCCAACCGTGGCTCGCGTGGGTGCCCACCAGTTTTTCGCGCGCGAACGTTTCGCAGCGGGATATGATGCCTGTTTCCAGCGGGCCCATTGCGTCATTCGATTTTTAGGATGGTCATGAAGGCTTCCTGCGGGATCTCGACCGATCCGATGGTTTTCATTCGTTTTTTGCCCTCTTTCTGTTTTTCGAGGAGCTTACGCTTGCGGGTGATGTCCCCGCCGTAGCACTTGGCGGTAACGTCCTTTCTCAGTGCGGAGATGTTTTCACGCGCGATGATGGAACCGCCGATCGCCGCCTGGAGCGGGATGCGGAACTGGTGGCGGGGGATAATGTCCTTGAGGCGCGTGATGATATCCTTGCCCCTGGTGCGGGCCTTGTCGGTGTGGACGATGAACGACAGTGCGTCCACGGGCTCGCCGTTTACGAGTATGTCCACCTTGACCATCCTCGATTCCCTGAAGTCCTTGAACTCGTAGTCGAACGAGGCATATCCCCTTGAAAGCGACTTGAGCTTGTCGTAAAAATTGAACACGATCTCGGACAGAGGGAGGTCGTAGTGCAGGTTGACCCGCAAGGGGTCGATGTATTCCATGTTCTTGTGGATCCCGCGGCATTCGCTCACGAGCGACATGATGTTGCCCACGTATTCCGAAGGGGTTATGATCGAGGCGCTCACGTAGGGTTCCTCGATGCGCTCGATGGAAACGGGGTCAGGCATCTTCACCGGGTTGTCGATGACCATCGATTGGCCGCCCACGAGGTGTACGTGGTATTCGACGCTCGGGGCGGTATTCACAAGCGCGAGGTCAAACTCACGTTCGAGCCTCTCCTGCACGATTTCCATGTGGAGCAGGCCGAGATACCCGCAGCGGAACCCGAACCCGAGCGCGAAAGAATTGTCCGCTTCGAACAGAAGGGACGCGTCGTTAAGCCGGAGCTTGTAGAGCGCGTCCTTGAGATTGTCGTAATCGTCGCTGTACATCGGGTAGAGCCCCGCGAAGACCATGGGCTTGGCCTCCCTGAATCCCCTGAGGGGGGCCGGGCAGGGGTTGTTGGCGTTCATGACCGTGTCGCCTATCTTCGTGTCCACCACCGACTTGATGTTGGAGATGATATAGCCGACCTCGCCGGGACCGAGCGAGTCGGTCTTCTGGAGATCGAGCCTGAAGATGCCGGTTTCGTTCACGTCGTAGCGCTTCTGCGTCGAGTAGAGAAGCATGGTGTCGCCCCTTTTCACGGTGCCGTCGTAGACGCGGACCTTGATGATGGCGCCCTGGTACTTGTCGAAGAAAGAATCGAAAATGAGGCCGCGAAGCGGGGCAGAGGGATCGCCGGCGGGCGGCGGGATTACCTGGATGATGCGCTCGAGCAGTTCGTCGATTCCTATGCCGTCGCGCGCCGACGTGCACACGGCAGCGGAAGGATCGAGGCCAAGCGTCTTCTGGATGCTCTCTTTCGTCTTTTCGACATCGGCGCTCGGCATGTCGATCTTGTTGATGACGGGGATGATCTCGAGGTCGTTCTCGAGCGCGAGGTAGAAATTCGCTATGGTCTGGGCCTCGACACCCTGCGACGCGTCGACCACCAGCAACACCCCCTCGCACGCGGCCAGTGCGCGCGAGACCTCGTAGGTGAAATCCACGTGTCCCGGGGTATCGATGAGGTTGAGATGGTACTCGTTCCCGTCGGCCCCGGTATGGTTCAGCGTGATCGCGTTGGACTTGATCGTGATGCCGCGTTCGCGCTCGATGTCCATGGTGTCGAGCATCTGGTCCATGTGGTTGCGGGGATCGATCAGGCGGCACTTCTCGATGATGCGGTCGGCCAGGGTCGATTTACCGTGGTCGATATGCGCGATGATGGAAAAATTCCTGATTCGGGTGATGTCCATTGGTCGGGGCCGTTTATTTCGCGAGTTTTTACAATAGGTCCCGCGGAAGCAAGTATTTTTTTATCGCGGTGCTGAAATATGGAAGAAGGCAGGGGGGGATATGCGATGGCGAGGACTGCGGCGGCATCGAAAACACGGACCGAGACCGGGTGTCGGCGGGCGAAAAAAGGCCCCTGACGTTGCAGGGGCCTTTCGTGAAGCAGAATGAAAATTGCCGGATTAGTCTTCAAGGCCTTCTTTCTGGATTTGTTTTTTAATGTCGTCAATGGCCTGGCGAAGCGCTTCCTGGGCCTTCTTGTCGTCGAAGGTTTTCGCACCGCCGCCGATACCGGCGATTTTTACGGCCGTCGATTTTTTGGATCCTTCGCCCTTGCCCGCGAAGCATATCTTGCCTGTGGAGGTGTGGATAACCTTGACGTCTACCGCCGCGCGGTAGTTGATGGATTCGCCGCCCGCGAGGCCGCCTACGCCGCCGCCGCTTTTGCTCGCGCCGTACTCTGAGATCGTCCCGGAGACGAAATACTCAACCCCGATGAGCTTGCCTATCTGGGCCGCTTTCGAGTCAACGAGTCCCGTCATACCCATTTTCTGCTCTTTCAGGAGAGCCGTAAGTTTGTCCCTGTCGATAACGTCGAATTTTTTCGTTTTGAAAAGAGCGGTTGTCAGCATGTCGGACGCGCTGCTGCCGAGCTCGTATCCCCCGGTATTTGTTTTATTCTTGAAATCAAGAACTGCAATCGTCGGTTTTTCCTTGGCCATCACTGCCATCGAAGCAACCAATATGAATCCGGCAGTTAGAACCACGGTACGTTTGAACACAGTCATTCGAAACCTCCCTTAAGTACTGTAATAAAATTTTTACATAATCTAAACCAGTATATTTATCCTGTCAAACATTTATATAGCGGTTCCCAGATGATTGGAGCGTTATGCAAGGCATGAGTGGTGTGAGGTGTGCCGGTTATCGGCATTACTGCAGGAAAAAAATTCGTCGTTTGCGGAATATCTTCACTTCCATGATGTGTATATCCACATAATTTAATAATTGAATATATAAATTAGAATTTCATGATCGACCTGCAGAATACTATGTCGCATAAAAAAATGCATTTTTTTGGGACTGAGGGACAATTCCGCTGATAAAAATTGCTAAAGATGCCGAAAATAGATAATAGGGTAAACTGTAATTTAAAGGAGTAGAATGATTACCCCGGAGCGGCCCCTGTGGCGCTCGGCGGGACATCAAGGGAGGGAAATCATGCCCGTAACGATCAGCGGTGTCGCGTCCGGAATGGACACTGACTCCATAATCCAGAAACTGGTTAAGGTCGAAGCAGAACCGATACGGCAGCTCGAGTTCAAGAAAAAGGAACATGCCGTACGAAAGGAGGCGCTCCAGAACCTGCAGAAGCGCCTCGAGGAATTGAACGAAACCGCCCGTGAGCTTTACGGCTTCAGGGCCTCGCTCACCGAAAAGCAGGCGCTCTCCTCGAACAAGTCGATCCTCGAAGCGAACGCGGGAAAAAACGCGGAGCATGGTGTGAAGCGGATCAAGGTCATCCAGCTTGCAAGCACCCACAGGATCAATTCGGACCCCATGAAGGAGGGGGATACGCTCCCGGCGGGAAAAATCACGCTTGAAGTGAACGGCCTCTCGAGGATACTGGAATTCAAGGGTGGCACCCTGAGACAGTTCCGCGAGAAGATCGATGACAAGGCATCGGACATAATCATCTCGGAATACACCAGGACCACCGGCGACGAGTACGTCATGTCAATCGAGTCGAGGGTGATGGGCAAGAAGGGAGAGATCAAGATATCCGGCGACAAGGAACTTCTCGAAAAGATTGGGCTCACCGGCGGAGCGTCCGGCGGGAAGAAAAACGATATCGGCCTGGTTTTCGACGGCCGCTACTTCAAGAATTACGAGGGGAGCTCTGGCGTTGACGCGACCACGGGGAGCCTCAACGTCTCCGGGGACGGGAAGAGCGTCACGGTGAACGGGATCATCTGGAAGGAATACCAGCTTCCCGCGGAGATGCAAATCGAGCAGGGTTCGCTCCTGGACCTCGCGCTCCAGTACACCGGGCCGAAGGCGGAAGAAAACGACAATGCCCCCCTGCGCATGGAATCGGGGCCCGACGAGAAGACCATCATCAAGGGAATCGAGCTTCATGGCTACAACATCTCGCGGCTGCGCGACAGGGAAAAGAACGCCTTCAAGAAGAAATATGACTCGGCGGTCGGGATCGGCGTGATTTCGTACGAGAAAGGCGGTCGAGTGGAAAAAATATATCCCCTGGATAAAAACACCGGGGGGCGCCAGCAGATCGCGATCGGAAAGGATTTCGCGGGCAAAAGCGTGAAGGGGCTGGTTCTGTACTGTAACGAAGGCAGGGCCGAATTCGGAAACGCGAAGATTTCGACGCCGGTCAAGGACAGGGGCCTCATGGAACCGAAGAACGTCATCACGAAGGCGGAAGACGCGAAGATGAAGATCGACGGCAACGAGATAACGAGGGACAAAAACGGCGATCTCAACGACGTCATACGCGGCGTGGTGCTTCACCTTAAGAAGGCCTCAGAGGAAGAAGTCTCGATATCGATCGATAACAACGTCGATGCCATTTACGAGAAGATCAAGAAATTCGTCGATTCGTACAACAAGTACCTGGATTACCACAAGGAATTGATAAAAACGGCGAAGGCCGCCAGGCCGGGCGATTACGAGAACCCCGGCTACCAGAAGGGTCTTTTTGTGGGCGATATCACCATCACACGGCTCGAAAGCCAGTTGAAAACCACGATTAACAACGCCTATCCAAGCATGGCGGAGCGCCCCATCAGGATACTCGCCCAGACCGGCGTGTCCACCGGCGCGATCAATGCCTCGTGGGAGACCATAAAATCGGGGAAACTCGTCATCGACGAAGCTACGCTGAGAAAAACCATCCAGGACAACCCGGAGGGCCTGACCGCGTTCTTCGGCAATGACAGTGACGGGGACAACCGCATCGATACCGGCATGGCGTTCCGTCTCACGCAGGTGATCGGTCCCTACGTTTCGTCCGGCAGAAACATCATCGCCACCAAGATCGGGCTCGAGGACGATTCAATCAAGCTAGCCAACGAAAACATCAAGAGGCGCGAGGACCATATCAAACGCTACGAGGCGAAGCTCAGGGACAAGTTCGGACGCATGGAACGCTCGCTCTCCGAGACAAAATCACAGCAGAAATGGATGAACAACCAGATCGACTCCCTTGAGGGCAATAACATGCGCGCGAAGGGGAAATAGGAACCGGGAGGAACGGGTGAAGCTTCTCTTAAACAATTTTGCCGTTGACTTCAAGCTCGAGGCGGAGCGGACCGTCGCCGAGGTGACGCGTTCGGTATCGGAATGGGCGCGGGATCGCGACCTGATTTTCTATGAGTTTTTCCTCGACGGCGACCACTACTACGTTGATGCGGCGCCCGATGTCCCGGTCGATTCCGCCGAGCAGATGAATTGCCTGATCCAGTCGAGGGCGGATGTCGTGATACAATCCATAGAGGAGGGCGCGCGCTACTGCGACAGGATCGTCGCATTCATGGATTCGCGAACCGAAACCGGTCCGCTCGGCGACGAGGATGCCGCGCAGCTCGCGGCCGGCGCGGCATGGCTGGGCGAAATGGCCGCGAAAGCCCTCTCGCTCCTCGGCGCCAACCCGGAATCCGTGAAGAACGGGGACATCACCGCTGCGAAATGCGTCGCTTCCCTGGCCGATATCGCCGCGCGGCCCGCGGAAACGGCTCCCGACGACGTAAAGACCGCGATGAACGCGCTCAAGGAGATGCTTCGAAGCCTGCTGCTCGGGAAAGAGATGAAGTCGCTTATCGCGCAGAGCATCGATTCGCCAGACACCCTCTCGGCAGATCTGGAACGGTGCGCCGATGAACTCGACGAGCAGAAGGCGTCGATCGAGGCTGCAGCGGTGGCGTTCCAGACGGGCAGGGACGCGGACGGGTCCGAGAAGCTGAGCACGTTTACAGACTATATTTTCCGGCTCGCGAGAATATTCTACCAATCGGCGCCGGTTTTCGGCATCGATCTCGGGGAGATCGTGGTCAACGGGGAGCCGCTTGAGGAGCGCATCGCGAGAATCAAGGACCTCCTGGTGGCGGTCACTGATTCGATGGAAAACGGAGACATCGTCAGCCTCTGCGACGTGCTCGAATACGAGATGCGGCCCGCTCTTGACGGCATCGACGAGTACGTGGGACTCATGCGCACAAGAATATCGTGATTGACGAACGGCACCGCCCGGTGCAAGCATGACCGCATGACAGAAGGGAAAGATACCAGCGGCAAACTCTGGGGTGGCAGGTTCTCCGGGAAGACTTCCGGCATCGCTGAAGACATATCCGCATCAATACACTTCGACAGCCGTCTCTACAGGCAGGACATACGCGGGTCAAGGGCCCATGCCAGGATGCTCGCGCGTATCGGCGTGCTCTCGAAGGACGAACTCGATGCAATAATGAACGGCCTCGAAGCGATTGAAAAGGAGATCGAGGGAGGCACATTCGTTTTTTCCCGCGAGCTCGAGGACATCCACATGAACGTCGAGGCAGCGCTCACCGCGCGGATCGGCGAGGCGGGCCGCAAACTCCACACCGGGAGGTCCAGGAACGACCAGGTGGCCCTCGACGTGCGCATGTACGTCATGGACCAGGCGGGGATCGTCAGAGGGCTGATAATCGACCTTGTACACGTTCTCGCAGGGAGGGCAAAGCGGCACATCGACTGCGTCCTGCCGGGATACACCCACCTCCAGGTGGCGCAACCGGTGCGATTCGGGCATCACCTGCTCGTATATGCGTGGGGCCTGCTCCGAGATATTGACCGGCTCCGCGCGGCTGCAGACGCCGCGGCGATGCTTCCCCTCGGGTCGGGCGCGCTCGCGGGGCTGAACTATCCCACCGACCGAGAATACCTGCGCGAGGAGCTCGGGTTCCGCGAAACGATCCCCAACTCCATGGATGCGGTAAGCGACAGGGACTTCGCGCTCGATTTTCTGTATTTCGGCGCAGTGCTCGGCACTCGTCTCTCGCGACTCTGCGAAGAGCTCGTGCTCTGGTCGTCCGCGGAGTTCCAGTATGTGCGCCTGTCGGATGCGGTGACCACCGGATCGTCGATCATGCCACAGAAGAGAAACCCCGATGTCGCTGAGCTCACACGGGGTAAAACGGGGAGGCTTTACGGGAACCTCGTTTCACTTCTGACCATGCTGAAAGGATTGCCCCTTTCCTACAACAGGGACTTTCAGGAGGACAAGGAACCGCTTTTCGATACCGTTGACACGGTGACGCTCTGCCTGCGAGGGGTCGCCGAGATGATCGACACCATGGAAGTCAACGAGACGAGGATGCGCCAGGCGGTCTTCAGCAATTACTCCACCGCCACTGATCTTGCCGATTATCTGGCGTCAAAGGGAATGCCTTTCAGGAGCGCTCACGAGATCGTGGGATCGATCGTGCGACACTGCGAGAACACGGGCAGGGATTTCTTTTCGCTGGGGACCGACGGTCTCAGGGAGTTTTCGCCGCTTTTCGGCGACGACGCGGCCCGACTCCTCGACCCGGAGAGCTCGCCGGAGAGGAAGCTTTCGCCGGGCAGCACCGCGCGCGTGGAAGTAGAAAAACAGATTGAGAACCTGCAGGCACGGCTGGAAGCGCTTTCGGGAAGCTAGCGATGCCAATATTTCCGGGGATTACCCGGGCAGTTCGGATACGGTGAACGTATATCCCTTGGACCAGTCATTCAGGTCCAGAGGCGTCGAGGTGATGATCACATTGATGATTGTCCCGTCCTTTCTCCTCCAGCGGGTGCGCACCTCGGCTTTCTGTTTATCCGCGAACTGTTTTTTTATCTCCTTGCCGACGTCCATGAAATCTTTTCTCGACGGGTACAGCATGTCGGTGCTCCGGCCGTTCAGTTCATCCCATGAATATCCTGAAAGCTCGATCAGTTTTGCATTCGCCTCAAGAAATATCCGATCGCTTACGAGTCCGATACCGGTCTGGGATGCGCGGAAAATGCTCTCGAGCCACTTTTCCCTTTCAGCAAGGTTTTCGTTTGCGGATTCTAGCTCCTTGATCGTGCTCTGCAGCTCCTCGTTCGTGCTGCGCAACTCCCTGACCGCTTCCTCAAGCTCGGCGCTTTTTTCCTTGAGAGCGTTTTCAGCCACCATCTGCGGCGTGATGTCCTTGACCCCGCCGATGATACGTGAGATGACACCGGTCTCATCGCGAAGCGGCCTGTAAAACGTGCGGATGTAACGCCTGGCGCCGTTGATCGTCCGAGATCTGCTGACCACTTCGCCCGGCTCCCCCGTGGAGAGGGCGGTGGCGAGCGCGTTCATGATGATGTTGTAGTCATCAGCCTCCATGAAATTCTGCCATCCCTCGGGTGAGAGCGCGTCTGCAGGCTGACGTCCCGTGATGGTCTTGTAATTATCGCCGAGAAAGTCCATTACGATCTCTCCCGTGGGCCGGATGCTGAGCTTGAACACGTAATCCGTTATCATTTCGGATATGACCCTGTAGCGCTCCTCGCTGTCCCTGATGGATTCGGCCGTGTTGATGCGTTCCATCTCGGTCCCCACAGTCGAGGCGATGATTCCCATTAGCTTGATGTCCTCTGTGGCGGGGGATATATCCTTCTTGAACATCGCACAGAGTATGCCAACAGGCTTTCCGCCTCCGAACACGGGATGTCCGATGTATGTTTTCAGTCCGTATTTCGCTATCCTGGGATCGCTGTAGTAATACCGTGTCCCCTGGAGATCGTTGAAAATGGTGGTTTCCTTTCGGCCTTCCCTGAACACATCGTTGCAAATATCACCTTCAAACGGACTATCGTTATCGTCGCTTTTCGGGCAATTCCACGATTCCTGCGTCCGCATGCCGCGGCCTTCGGGTATCTTGAAAGAAACCATGTCGGCTTCGAATAACTCGCCAAGGAGCGCGACCAGCTGACTTACATTGTTCCTGCTGTCGGCCCCGAGCGAGAACATCGTGTCGTTGATTCTAGTGAGGCGCTTCTCGCTGCGGCGTAGCTTCCGTTCTGCCTGGTGCAGATTTATGGCGGAATCGATGTTGGTGTACAGATCGCGCTCGCTTACCGGTTTGTTCAGGTACCCGTAGGGACTTGTCTGTCGCGCCCTGCTGACCGTGGCCGGATCCGCGTTCGCGGTGATGTAGATGATGGGGATATCGGCCTGCATCCTGATCTGCAAAGCGGCCTCAATACCATCCATGTGGCCGGCGAGGATGATATCCATCAGAATCAGATCCGGTGACTGCGAAACTGCCTGCTCGATGGCTTCCTCCGCGGTCTGTACTGATGGAAGGACATCAAATCCGTAGCTTTTCAGCTGGTTTTCCATGTTGAGCGAGATGAGAATCTCGTCTTCGACAATAAGGATTCGCTTTCTGGTCATAGATGGTGTCCGGTGACTCATGGAAACACTATCAAGCCGTTTAACGATTGTCAATAAAAATAGTGCCGCCTGATGCTCTATCCGATAGTTATCGGTTTCCATTCACTGAGGTTGTTTATATAGGCGTATTCCTAAATAATATATTGAATGCGTTCGTTCCCGGTGATGGTTATTTGTGTAGAGTCGTGACTTCTCCCTGAAGGGAATTGCATACCCCACAGAGTTATCCAGCACACCACGTGGCCGTGGCTTCGCACGGCCACGGCATGATTTCGACACCGATAATTATCGGAGATCGTACAACTTTAATTTATATGTACCGATCGTTGATAGTGTAGAGGAAAGAGGCATGTTTCTGGACATTTGAAACAGCCATGTTATACAAAATTGCATATACAAAAAACTGTTGCCTATTTCTTGCCCACTCTAAACAGACAAGATTGAGGAAAGTTTTTCTATTTCTTCTTGCCGTTCGTGCGCCATTGCAGTCTGGCCGTAAATCTTTTGTGTGAAACTAGAAGAGTAATGTCCCGCCCACTCACTTACTAGTTGAAGAGGAACGTCAGCTTGTAAGCACTTCAGGACAAAGACATGTCTTAGATCGTGATAATGTAAATCCTTCGCCCATTCTCGCGTCGTCCGCCAGAGCGTCCACCGCTTACGGATCGCCCACGACAGCACCCCGACAACTCTCCCGATTCCACGACGCTCTAGAAGAAAGGAACGAAGAGACGACGCGAGAGGGATCATCCTTGACTTTCCATTCTTACTGTTGACCGCTTGTATCGTGATGATCCCGCGGGAAAAGTCAACATCATTCCATTGTAAAGTTGTAATCTCTCCGATCCGTAAACCAGCATAAATGGAAAGATGCACGGCAACGGAAAGCTGGCGGTCATCAATGGACAATATCTCCCGGACCTGTTCCGCGGTTAGTAATGGAGTCCGTACCGGAAGAGGATCACCCTTGATTGCGTGGGCGGGATTGATAGAAAGTTTTTCTCTTTCGACACACCAGCCCAAAAAGGTGGAAATGATCCGTTTTTCCGTTATAATTGTGTTTGGCTTCATACCAGCCCCGCGGCGTGTCTCTAGATAATCAACTATCATGTATCGTCTGATAGTATCAAGAGAGACATCCCCGATCCACTCCCGCCACTGTCCCAACACCCGACAAGCGGCCCTGTAATTGTTCTTGTCCTTCTTGTCTTTGATATTCGACAAGTAAATATCAATGTTGTTAAAGAGCTTTTCTTTTAGTCCCCGATCCGGTTGTCCCGCCTCTACGGTCAACAACCATTCGGCATGCCTTATCTCAATTTGAGATTGAGGGCACACGATCCGGGAGCGGAATCTTTTGCCGTTGACCCTTGTCTCTAAAAGGTAACGGACTCGACCTCGAGGAACCCTGTTTTGTGAACTACTTACTTTATACATACATACCCCACTTTATGCAGGGCATGTGTCGGCTGTCTGGACAATAACTCTTTGTCATTGCCAGTCAACCCTGATTTTCTACATTTTGTATAGATTTTTCTATTGAAGAAAAAAGAGCCGCTTCCACCTCATCGGCCCGGAAAAGATACTTTTGTCCCGAAACTCTATATCCCGTAAGAATCCCCTTTTGTCGAAGCCGTCGTATTTGTTGTATACTCAGACCTGTTGCCTGGGATAGTTCGCGCACATTGTAGGATATTTTTCCCGATGTCATTGATCAAGCCGACATTAATTCTAGTTTTGTTTCTAGAACATCTTCGGGCGGGACAATCTCCGGGAGACAACAAGTCAGAACATTTATACAATAGTATCTTTTTCTATCATGTCGATGAACAAAAAAGCCATATTTTATTTTTATATTTCCACCTTCAAAAGACCCCTTTGTTTCATATCCGACAATAAAACATTGATAATCTGGGAGATTTTTTTCCAATTCACGAACAACATCATCTTTTATCTGTTCTATCTGATATCGTTCTAATAAGTACGGGGAACAATCGTTAAAATTTGAACGATATCCTAAATAAAGAAGATCATCTTCATCGAAATGAAAATAATACTTCCTTTCCTTCGGTACTATTTTACAAAGATGATACTTTTTAAAAGATTCTAACATGCGAGACCCCTTATAACAATTATAAATTTTCCATCCGGTCACATGACCGAACGAATCACTTTTTAGTGATCAAATTTTAAAATTTGAAGATTAGTCTAGACTTGTTAGGGGTCCCATCATCTGGGAGGTTTAAACGAGGTATGAAATAATATCTAATCTTCTCTTGTAATATACAAAATCGTGATCAAATCGTCAATCCCTCGGACTAGACATAGTGTACTTACAAACTTGAAAAAGATAGATTTTATCCTTGATCTTTCTACTATATAATATAAGTATCAGGTAACGCATACTTACATATATAAGGGGGGAGACATGAAGTATAAAGACATGGTTCAAATGTGGCATGATTACAACGAGAAATGGAGGGTATATAATTCAAATATTTGTTCTATAATAGACAAGCTATATCAAGGACTATGTAAAAAGCTTGATATTCCGACTCCGAACGTTTTCAAGTTAGTTCCATTTGAAGGTAGTAAGAAGAAACCTGTACGTGATCAGTATAGAACTGAAAGCGTAATAGAAAACGCTCTACACGGATGGTCAATGTTTGGTCTTTACATCGTCCTTGAAAAATCAATGAATTCTCCACATCAATTTGAAACTACATTAGACTTGTACTTGAAGATTGATTCCGGGAAAGTGTTCTTTAGATTCTATGAACAGGGATCACCGATTGAAATATCCGAGACACCTACCGATGAAGATATCAATAAAATCATAACCTTACTTGAAAAAATATTTGAATCAAGTTTGCTTAATAATCTTGAAAACTGGCTTGAAAGCTAGTAATGATAATTTCATTGAAATAAAGAAGGGGCAAAAATGACAAATTATGAAAAGTCGGATCGACTCTATGAAATTGCAATTGAACGACGCGATCTAAAAGATGAAGTATATGATATTGAAGTTGAAAACATTCATGCAACAAAGTTTTATAAGGAAGGTAAGCTTTCACCTCAAGATTTCCACTCAATAATAAACAATAATCAGAGAAGAGCTAAAGATATATACAATAAATTGAATAAATTACAAGAAGAGTGGGACACCCTCTTAATTGATTTATCTTGATTTATCTTCCTTCATAGAAAACCCAGGGCCGATTGTCGTCGGCCCTTTTTCATTTCAACTCACATCTATACTCACTTGTAAGTACAAATCGTACATCGTCTATACATCACTTTGAATTTTTCCCCCCTCGCTTCAAACAAAACCCCCCTCGACCCCTTGACAGCCTAGTCTACATATGATAGATTAATTTGTATATAAAGTGCCGTCGCGGGTGCAGGGTTTTTTTTCTTGAGATTTTAATATATTTTAGTATATTCTAAATAAGCACAAAAAATTCTCTGCATATATAAAACCATATAGGAAAGCGACCACCGCGACGGGTCGCTTTTTTATTTGGCAAAATAAATTTCAGGAGAATATATATGCAGACAGTACAAACTTCAACCGGCCTTCATTATGTAGGGCTAGATTCAAGTAGTAGTAAAAGACAAATTATTACCGCCCCGCCTTCTTCAGTGGGAATGGAATGTCAGGGAGAGGTAGGAAGTGCGGAACAGGGGGCGAATTGCGCCGGAACTGAATGTTCAGGAGGAAAGGAGGAAACCGGGGGCGATGCCGTCGATGATCCGGCACCTAGTAAGGGGGCTTCTAGACAGGATGCCCCCGACATAGCGTGGAAGGCCGCGCAATATTATCAAAAAAAGGGGTTAATGGTGTTTCCCGTGCGTCGTGGAGAGAAAACCCCTCAACTCTCAGGATGGCAAAAAACGCTTTTAGAAAAAGACCTTCACTACTGGTTAACCACTCGGTGTTGTAATGTAGGAATACAGACGGGAAGTGCATCAGGGGGGGTCTTAGTCATTGACTTCGATATTTATGACCATTTTCTCGTCTGGTCTAAACAATACCCCGAACTCACCCACACACCCTGCACAAAAACCCCTCGAGGAATTCATTTATATTTTCGATACACAGGGAAAGAGAAACCCCCGCTTTATTTCTCAATAAAAAAAGACGGGGAGAAGACCGGAGACACACGCTGGCAAGGTATGTATGTCGTCGCACCGCCTTCAATAGTAGACGGAAAGGAATACCAATGGATAAATACGCTTGAAACGCCCATGATTGAAATATCATCATTTGACCAATTGCACCTTTGCACATGGAGCGCGAAAGGGAGTAGAACTGAAAAGACTAAAAAAGTCAGAAATAAAGAAAGGTATATCGAGAAAGCGCGGGAAAATATTTTTGCCGATCTATTAGGAGCAGTAGAGGGGGCAAGGAACAACGAGCTAGTAAGGGCGGCTTATTCAATGGCAAGGATCACTGAGGATGATGAAGCGGAACCATGCCAGGAAGCGTTTTCAAATGTCGCGCAAGGCATAGGACTTGAACAGCGGGAAATTGAGAAAACCATTGAAAGCGGGTGGAAAGCGGGCAAACAAAATAAAATAGAATTCGTGGAGGAGGAGACACCGGGGAAGGGATCAGGGTATAAATGCACCGACAGCGGGAATGTGGAGCGATTCATTTCATTATTCAGGGATGATGCGCGATATATAGTAGAAAAATCAAAGTGGTTTACATGGTCAGGAAAAGTCTGGATGGAAGACAGCGGAAAGAAGAACATTTATGGAATGTCACAAGAAGTTATTCGGCATATTTACCGGGAAGCGGCGGAATGCACTGACAGCGTGATTCGTGAGAAAATCGGGGAATGGGCGCGGCGCAGTGAGTCGATGGAAAAGATAAAAGCCATGATTGCAGGCGCGGGAATGGTACTGGCGGAAAGTATAAAGACATTCGACAGCGACAAGATGCTCTTTAACGTCCAGAACGGGACAGTCAATCTCGTTACCGGACAATTACAGCCTCACAATAAAATGGATATGATTACGAAGATAAGCCCGGTCAATTTCAACCAGGGTGCTAATTGTCCTTTATGGGGGGATACACTTTCTCAGGTATTCAAAGGAGATTCAACCATTATTGATTACTTTCAAACACTGGCTGGATATACCCTTTCAGGTAATACAAGAGAACAATGCCTTTTCTTTTCGTACGGGAAAGGGGCAAACGGAAAGAGCACCATAATTGAAACCTTATTTTATATCATGGGCGATTATGCGAAAAGAATTCCTTCAGCCAGCTTAATGTCAAAGGCCCAAAGGAGCGCGGGTGGTGCCAGTGAGGATGTGGCGCGATTACTAGGTGCGCGGATGATTCTATCTAGTGAAATCGAAGATGGACAGAGGATTAATGAATCTCTGATAAAAGATATGACCGGTGGGGACACATTGATGGCTCGCCACCTTTATTCGTCTTCGTTCGAGTTTAAGCTAGACGGTAAAATCTTCATGTATGGAAACCATAAACCACATATCCGGGGAACTGATCACGGCATACAACGCCGGATGCGCCTTTTGCCTTTCGAGCATATTTTTACCCAGCCTGACAGGGAAATGCCTAGTAAATTGAGACAGGAAGCGGAAGGGATTTTATGCTGGATGATGACGGGGTGTCTGAAATGGCAACAGGATGGACTAACCACACCGGCGAGGGTAAAACTGTCAACCTCAGAATATCTCGCAGGGGAAGACACAATCGGGGAATTTATTCGTGAAAACATAGAGGAAGCGCCGGGGGAGGAAATCAAGGTGAAAGACCTATTTAACCTTTATAGGGAGTGGAACGAAGGCGGCTATTGTTTTTCTCGGCGGAAGTTCACAAATGACCTGATGGAAAGGGGCTTGAATGTTGTGCAGAAAAGAGCGAGGGAATCTTATCTTGTCGGGTATAGTCTCACTGGCAAGCTTGATTTTCTTCTGAGTGATTACCAATAAAAGGTAATGAAGGAAGGATTAAGAAGGCACCTCTAAAAAAGGTGCCTTTCTTATAGCTAGGAATGGTGAACAGGGTGAACAGTGTTCAAGAAAATCGCAAAATCCTCTACGTGGAAAAACAAAATGAAAGTTTCTATTTTTTTGTGTTCCTGTTCACCCTATTCACCCAGCGATATTCAAAAAAACCCCTCCATGCCGGGAAAATGTTGTCAATTTTCGATATATCACTTGTTATATTAAGTATATATGTATATATTTAATTTAATATACATTTACTATTTGTGTATAATAATAGGAGGAAAACAATGAAATCGGCAATAACATTTTTTATGGACGATGAAATCAAGCGCCGACTGAAAGTTTACAGCGCTCAAACAGGGCGGACCGTAACGGACATTTTAACCGGGTATATTTCAAACTTAGTGGATCGGGACAGCAAAAGCAAAACAGGAGCGTTAAACAATGGAAAATGACGGAGCAATATTCACGGGCATACTTAAACCACAGGGAGAAAATATCGTGGATGATATTACCACAAAAATTGGTAACTCGCTGGACGAGCAAAATAAATTACTTTCGCAGGTGAAAGGCATGTGGCCTGATCCTATGAAAGCATACAGCGCCGAAGGCAGAGTCAAGGCGAAGCCTGCCATAATGCGCCGGGACTTTATCGCGTTATATAGCCGCGAGTGGAAAAATGCACCTGCAACAGTTAAGGCGGGGGGAGAAAAATCTCATGACCAAATGCTCGACGAGCTTAATAAAAAATATCAGGTCTTCGATGATGAAAAGGGATTTAACGATTATGTCATCACAAACAAAACCGGTCAAAAATTGCAGGGGATCAATGATTATTCTCAGTCAATCAAGGAAATCAAGGAATATATCGAAAAATGGGAGCAGGATCATTCGGACATTAATTTTATTAGGGAGAAGATCGGACTCGCTCCAATGCCAATTGAAGTCGATGAAAACTGCTATAAAGCACTAAGGGATATGGATATTCTGGAAGAGTGGGCACGAGCGCAATCAAGAAACGGGATCAATAGTATTATTTACAAGGTGCAGGACTTCATCGACGTAGCGACGAAAAAAGAAGCACAGATCGCAATGTTTAAGCACAACTTCATGACCATGTTTTATCGCACACGGAATCTCGGACAGAGACCGGAAGCTTTAATTGTAAATAAAGACGGTTATGAGACAATAAATCCCGCCTTACCACTCTGGGATCGTGAGCGCGACAGAATCCTGTTAGAAATCACACAGCATAAGCAGGAAGCCACTGTGCACAAGTGCGAAGAGGAAGTGGCAAACTTTGCCAGCCTTGAAAAGGTGCTTCAAGGCGGTAATAAAACAAGCGCTATTGACGCTTTAATGGACAAAACCTTAGTGTAAAGGGGGATTATGAACTATGGAAATAATTGATAATACCTCAGAATCGGCGTCAAATGCTCCTGTAATAGCTGGGAAATCCTCTTGCAAGTGTGCAGGGGGGAAGACTTCTATCCGAAAACTCCGAATGAATAGTTATGAGAACGTTAAGAAGTCCTACCTCAGAATCATAAAAGAATATGATGGCGATGAACTTGAAGCGGACAAGTTTAGAAATTTGATATATGCCTTCAGTAAATACCTCGAATTTTTAAAATTTGAAAAGCAACAAGAGATTGAAAAACGCCTAGCCGTCATCGAGGAGAAAATAAATGATAAATGAAAAAAGAATTCGAAGTATAGAAAGAAAAGCGGAAGAACAAGGTATCACAGGGGAAGAGGATGTGGTTTTAATTCACATGGACTTCCTGTCTAGAGCCGAGGGTGAGGACGTTCGGGACAAATACAAGGACAGGGAATTCGACGGTGATTTTCTCGTTGTCCGAGGTCACGGGCTGATTAAAAAGTATGATTAAATTGGATATGAATTAGTCATGCAGGGAGGGCGGGATCGTTGCTATTAATTTATTTTTGGCACATACGCATTGATCAACAATGACGTATCTTATGATTCTATTCTTGATCTAATAATGAGAGAGGCGCTAAAATATTTTGCGCCTCTCTCATGAAATTGAATGGTTTTAGTCAACAAATTCTAAAAAGGTTGCTCCGGGAACTTGTGCGCGATATTGCTTTTTCTGCTCACTACTTGAATTGCAGTAAGCTTTGCAGGTTCCAAAATGTAATTCTGCCCATGATTGATCTTTAATTGCATAATGCTGATAGAATTTATCACATCCACTTAAACAAGAAGCCTTAGAAGAACCACAACTTTCGAAAGAAAGCAGAATAATAACAAATAGTAATAATGTTCCAGAAAGTGAAGCAATTTTTATCATGTAGCATACCTCATATTATTATTTAAATAATATTATGGTCCTGAAAAAATTCATGTCAATTAGTTTTTTGTATTAATTTTGACGTATTCAAAAGTAAAATTTACAAGGTTGCTTGAAATAACATCCCTCTATTATATGGTTTCTGTACAAATTTAAACAACCCTTGCCCAACTCTTGCCCACCACCCCTTGATGGTTGCTGATTCTTGCTGATTCAAGGTGAGGAAAGCCGACACACACCCTGTTTTGTTTATGATTTTTAGCTTTGATCGATCCTGATTCAAGGTGATTCATGCTGATTCTTGCTGATTCCTTCTTGTTCAATAATTATCGGAGATTATCCTCCGGAGAAGGGCCTTCACCAGGGAGGGTAGATGGATACGGGCAGCATCGGCAGCAATCTTCGATACGGATTGTTTGTAAAACTTCCGCATATCAGTTACCTGTTCGTATTCATCTTCTTCCAGGGATATATGTAACCGGTGCCATTGCCGTGTGGGATCATCGGGTTGATATTGTACCGGTGTGGCGTGTATTCGTTTATCCTCATGCTCGGCAGTCATGCGTCGGAAGAGCATCCTCACGATCAGGGTAATGGGTTTTTTTGTCCGGAGCGAAGCCTTGCCAAGCAAGATCATGACTTCGATGGGCAGGTGTAGCGTCGTCTCATGATGCATTTCCGTTTCTCCTATGCGGGTCATTTATAGGGAAACGGATGGGATTTAATATTCGTTCGAACTTTTTTAGAAGAGGGGGGATATCTTTTTCAGCGGTTATATCCCCGCCCCTCATGAAAGAACTCCCGATAGTTATCGTTAATCCGGGAGTTTACAGCATCCCGGATCTGCGTCCGAGCGCGCCAATGATTGCCCCGGTGAGCGGGCCTATCACGGGTGCGTTCATCATTCGCATGAAGGCCCTGTTTTTCCAGCCGGGAACGAAAATGACACGTCCGCGCTCGAGCGCATCGAGCGACTCGGCCACGACCTCGTCAGCGGACATCCATGCCGAGGGGGGCAGCCTGTCGAGCTTGAGGGCATTGAATGTATCGGCATCGAGGAATTCGGTTTTTGTGAGCCCCGGGCAAAGCGCTTGTATTTTGACTCCTGTGCCTCTGAGCTCGTCCGCGAGGCCGCGGCAGAGCATGTTCAGGTATGCCTTGGTGGCGGAATAGTGTGTGAAATTCGACGTTGTGTAAAACGACGCCATCGATGAGATCAGTATGACGAACCCTCCGCCGCGCTCGATCATCCGCGGGAGAACTGATCGTGCAAGGGCCGCGGCCGCCCTGCAATGGCAATCGACCTGGGCGAAAATAGCGTCAGGCCTGACTGATACGAAATGCCCCCATGTGCCGAATCCGGCGGCGTGGATGAGTCCCTCGGCGCCGCCTGCCGTTTCGATGGCGCGCTCGAGGCGCTTAATTCCATTCGCGGTGGAGAGGTCCGCGGCAACCACGGTCACGGGCGCCGTGTTTGAGGATAGCTCTCGTGCCAGTTCCCGAAGCCTGTCAGTACGTCGGGCGGCTATTATCAGCGGGTGGCCCATGCTGGACATTTCCCTGGCGAATGACATGCCTATACCGCTTGATGCGCCTGTGATCACCACCGGGAGGCGCTCCGGCTTCGATGCTTTTTTCGCTGATTTTTTTCTTGTCGGGGGTTTCATTACTTGCTCCTGCTAAAATATCTCACAAACTGTTCCCCGTCCTTCACTCCAAGATCGTATGCTTCCTGGATGCCCTTCGGGTTGGTATAGTCCCACTTGACGATGCCGATGGGTACCGATGGCTGCACATAGGTGCGGCCAGGTATCACGGGTATGGCTGATTCCGGGTAACGTCGCGTCATGAGCACGAGGGTGTTCCCGTCTTCTTTTTCAAGGGCCCGGACCGGGACGTTGTCGATCAGGCCACCGTCGAGTGACGTGTTGCCGCACCAGCGCATGATGGGGGTGAACGGCGGCGTGCACGACGACGAGAGCAACAGATCCGCGAGCTCGTCGGGAGTGCGGGCTTCGCGTACGGTTACCACCTGCGGCGTGAAGCCCAGGCGCGACGCGAAAGCCGGGTGGACCGGGTTTTTGAGCTTTTTTTCTATGGTGTACGCACCGAGACCGACCAGCGTGGCGCTGCGCGGTCCGAGCCACGCCGGAGGGCGCGTGATGAGAACGCGAATTTCGGGACCATTGTGCAGTCGCGTCAACGCCTTCGTGTCGATCGAGTGAAGGAGCGCGCTCCGATACATGTCGGAATGGGGAAACACCTTTCGCGCGGAAAAGATCCTCGAAGGGTACCAGTTTTTCCTGTTCGCGCCGGTGATTTCCTTGAAATACGCAAGTGTGGGAGCGATCGTGCCGGAAAAGATGAGACACGCCATTGAAGCTCCCGCGCTCACGCCCGCCACGACATCCGGCCGTATGCCGAGCTCTTTCGAGGCCACGGACCAGAACCCGACCTCCCACATGCAGCGGTTGCCGCCGCCGGCGAATACCACCGAGGTGAAGGGCGATGCCGCGTCCTTGTTTTTTGGTCTCGGCCCCTTCGCGGGGCGTTTCATGTCGGTTTTCATCCGTGTTCCTCCGATACCGATCGATCAGGGAGAATATGGGGGGGATATGCCCCCGACCGGTCAAGAAAATATTCCATAATAATGTGGTTTTTCCAGTCTGGTGGGGACATTTCCGCGACCGATAGTTATCGGGTCGGTACCGGAGGTGTACGGCATTGTGTTTTATGGATGATAGCAAGGAAACGGGGATGTCAGCCGATAGTTATCGGTATTATCCTGCATGTTTTACTTGATCAATACGGTTATGAGCGTCAGGTCGTCGTGCTGGGGCGTGCCGTCGGTGAATCCCCTGACGTGGTTCAGTATCATCTCATTGAGCTCGGTCACGGGAGAGGGGAGGCCCCTGTCGAGCTCCTTCTGGATGAAACTGTGAAGCGCTTCGTCGCCGAATTCCCTGCCATCCGGATCGAACGCTTCGAACAGTCCGTCGGTGAAGCAGAGGAGTATATCCCCCTTCTCGACCCTCTCTTCGCCCGATTCATACTCCCTGGCGACGATCCCCACGATCGAGCCGCGTTTTTTGAGCCGGACGGTCTTCTTTTCACGAACCTTCAGCAGCAGCTGCGCAGGATGCCCGGCGCTGGCGTACGAAAGCCGGCCGTCGCGGATGTGCGCGGCAAAGGCGGTGAACACGACCTGCCCGCGGAGGTTTTCCACCGCGAACCTGTTGATGAACCCCAGGTAGTCGCACGGCTTGTCGCTGTTCGAACTCAGCTTCGTGAGGAGGTCTATCTGCATGGTGCCGAGCGCGGCCTGGATGCCGTGACCGGTGGCGTCGGCGATCAGGATCGAAAGCGACCCGTCCCGGGATACCGAGAGCGTATAGTAATCGCCGCCCACCTTGCCGTTGCGGGGCATGTATGACACCTCGATGTCGTAGTGGGCCGCCTCCATGCAGCGGTCGGGAATC
Organism: uncultured Leptospirales bacterium; assembly: GCA_964423905.1. GTDB lineage: Bacteria > Spirochaetota > UBA4802 > UBA4802 > UBA5550 > CAYRGX01. The sequence goes on from CAYRGX010000014.1 coordinate 89,826, forward strand.
GAGAGCACCGAGCGCTGCACCCTCTCCGCGATGTTCAGCTCCTCGCCCATGATCGCGAGCTCCTGATGCTCGCGGAAGGCCTCCTTCAGCCGGATCATTGTGTTGACCCTGGCGAGGAGCTCCTTTTTATTGAAGGGCTTGACGATATAATCGTTCGCGCCCGCGTCGAAGGCGGCTATCAGGTCATTGACCAGCCGCTTCGCGGTGAGCATGATGACGGGGACCTCGTCCGGCCCGTAGAGTTCCCTGATGCGCTCGCAGACCTGGTAACCGGAAAGTCGCGGCATCATGATGTCCAGCAGCACCAGGTCGAAACGCTCTCCCGCATCTATGAGACTGAGGGCCTCGATCCCGTTCATGGCCCTGGTGACGTCGTACCTGAGCGGTGTGAGGTAGTTGTCGAGCACCTGGAGGTTCACCGGATCGTCGTCGACGATGAGAATGCGGAAGCCCGGCCCGCCTTTTTCGACGATCTCCCTGATATCCTCCATGCTCTTCCCGATTATGATCTCGTCCTGCCGAAGCACGGTCTCGGGAAGGTGCCCGGGACCGGCGGTCGAGGCCCTGGAGGGCGCGACATGGTCAGCGGGGGCGAGGGGCAGCGTGAACCAGAACGTGGATCCCTTGCCGGGTTCGGAGTCGACCCCGATCGTACCGCCATGCAATTCCACGAGGCGTTTCGAGATGGCCAGCCCCAGTCCGGTGCCGCCGTACTCGCGTGATATGGAACCGTCGGCCTGCACGAACGACTCGAAGATGCGCTGGCGGTCGCCTTCGTCGATGCCAATCCCCGTGTCAGTAACTGACACCCTGAGGAAGCCGGCTACGATATCGGCCGTTACCCTCACGCCGCCCTGCGCGGTGAATTTTATCGCGTTGCCGACGAGGTTGTGAAGCACCTGTTCGACGCGGTTCTCGTCGCCGGTGACCGCGGGTGACGCCGGGTCCACCGCGTTCTCCAGCGCGATGCCGTTCGCGAGGGCCTGGTGCCGGTTCAGTGTGATGACCTGGTCGGTCACCGAGTGGATGTCGACGCACTCCGCGCGGATCTGGAGCTCGCCATTCTTGATCCTGGAGAAATCCAGTATGTCGTTCACGAGGTTGGAGAGCCTGCGCGCGCTCGTGCTGATCATGTGCGAGTTGCGTTTCTGCGCATCGGTGAGCTCCCCCAGCGTCCCGTCGAGCAGGGACTCGGTGATTCCGATAATGCCGTTCAGCGGGGTGCGGAGTTCGTGGGAGGTGTTCGCAAGGAACTCGTCCTTGAGGCGGTCCATCTTCATGAGTTCGCGGTTGTTCTCAGTGAGCTCCTCGCCCAGTTTCTCTATCAGGTTGAACGCGTTCGAGAAGCGCCGCGAAAGGAGGTATGACTGCGACACGGTGAAGATCAGGAGCCCGGCCGGGACCAGGTACACGGTGTTGATCAGGCCCGAACTGTAGAGTATGTCGTTCGTTGCGGTGCCGTAGAGTGCGATGATGCCCCCGAAGGCGATGAACGATCCTTCGCGCCGCCGCAGCGCGGTACGGGCCACGAGCGCGACGAGGTATATCCCCCCCGCCATTATATAGATATCGAACAGGAACTTGTTACTGTACACCGACAGCGGCGTCGCGAGTATGACGAGCACGATCGCGACGCCGATCGCCACGATGACGCGTATGGCCGCGCGCGGGATGTCCTCGCGGTAGATCGAGTAGAGGTACAGGCTCAGGAAAAGGAAGTTCGCGTACGCGCTCAGGAACTCCATCTCCGTGAGCACCGGGAAGGGAATGGAGGGGATGAGGTGCATGATCGCCCGCTCGCCGCTCGTGACGCTCCGTATGGTGATGCACAGCGAGAAGAGGCCGAAGTAGAGGGTGGACGGGTCCTTCTGGCGGAGCGTGAAGAGGCCCAGGTGGTAGAAGAACATCATCAGGATTGCCCCGCAGATAAGCACGGTGATGACGATGTTGAGTTCCCGTTCCTTCTGAAGGCGGTCGAAGCTCCCGATGACGATGTCCTCCCAGAGCCCGCCTTTCCTGTGCGTGTAGTTGGCGACCTGCACGATTACGCGGGCCTCGGCGGCGCCGTCTCTGTCGAAACGGGGCTTTCCTATGTACACGACCCCCGGCAGGTACCCGGGCCGGTAATCGGCTTCGTTCGCCGCGACCCTGCCGTTTTCGGAAACAAGCTCGCCGTTCACGTACATGCGGTACGACGTGGCCGCGTCCAGGAACTTGATTCCCATCACCTGGTCGGCGTCCGCACGGTACCGGACCTTCAGGGAGTAGGTGGCGTAGCCCCTGCCGTCGATTTTTTTACCCGCGATGGTCGTACCGTTCCAGATGCCCGGCACGTTCACGTACGCATCGGGCTCGGGGCCGCCGCCCTCGAAATCGGCCGGGACCAGGAGTTTTTTCCAGTGAAAAGCCCATTCCCCGCGAAGCGCGGCGCCGCTTCCCGACACGATATCGCGGCCGGTGAGATCGATTACTCCGCGCACGGACCCGGGGGTTGCGGATGCCGACACGGGAGGTGTCAGAACTGAGGCGAGTAGAGCGAGCGCAGCCGCCAGGGCCGCGCACAGGCATGTGTTGCGGAACCTTGTACGATGCATACACCTGCCACTATTAAAATAGTGCATCGAGCGTCAATGATAATTTATCCCGGACGGGCGGCTTTCCGGGGAAGGGATGGGGGATATGCCCTCCGATCATTTTTCTGCGCGCCGGGATACGGACTTCACGTGCCCCGCTCGCTTGCAGCTGCCGATGATTACGCCGTTATCTCCGGGCTTTTTCAGAAACTGGCGGTCACGCCGAGGTACGGGCCCCAGAAGAGCTCGGTCCTTCGCTTGATGTCCGCCTTTGGTTTGTCGGTGTAGTACAGGCACTGGGCGCGCAATCCCGCGTCAAGGGTCAGGTGCGCTGCGGGAATGAGATAGGCGAATGACAGCGATCCGATCCCCCCGAGGAGTGCATAGTTTTTCCTGTTGCTGCTCAGGTCGGTTGACGCAAAAAGGTTCTGAATCAGGGTATGGAACTTGGACGAGCCCGGCGAGTAGTCCTTCCCGATGAGTATTAACCCTGAAACATTCGGGAGAAGAAAGAGATTTTGAACAATGTGGACTGTGAACCCGAACCCGAGGCCCCCGCCGAACGAATGGAAGAGCATGGTCCCCTTGAACCGCCATGGTGTATAACTCCAATCGGTTGATACAGGAGTAAGGATTTGTGCTAAGTTGACGCGGATGGTGTCCCTCATGGTGTAGCCCTGGTATTTCAGTCCGAAAAATATTTTGCACCAGTTGGTCAGATGACGGTTGAACAGCATGTCGGCATCGTGCTTTTCTGCCCTGATGCTGTGGTTGATCACGTGTTTTTGTGCCGGTGTGGTAGAAGAAAAGAGAAAAGTCCCTCGTGCAAACGGGAACGTATAAGCATTGCCGCCTATCCCCGAATAACGGCCGTACGAATACGACATGGAAAGATACCATCTTTTTCCGAGGCCTATTGAAATGAACGGATTGTACAGGAATGATGCCTTCCCTTTGTATTCGACGCTGGTCGCCCCATACCTGTAATGCAGCAGGCTGATGAGCTCAACTGGTTCCATCTTTCCCCATACGGGTTCCCACCAGGCATAATGAACCTTGAGGCCGAAGCTGAATGAGGATTTTCTTTCCGGCCTGTTCTCGTCGTCGATTATTTGCTGGGCCGGGAGGGGTAGCGCAAGAAGAATGAACGTGATGCTCAGCATAAACGCAGTAACTAATGAATACCTTTTCATTCGGACCTCCTTCTCCATGTGCTATATTCAATGAATGAGATAACACGCCGTCGAAATGATAGGGTTCATTTTTATGTGTGTGGGATCGGCAACGTGCCGTATCTATACGTCATGGTATGAAGAATAATTAATGTCAAGTTAAAATAGAAAAAAAAGAGTTTAATGGCTATGCTTTATGCTATAATAATGCTGACAATCTTTCATATTCCTCTCCTGCATTACGATCCTGTTCCGGCACCGGGATGGTATGTTGGCCACACCTGAACGGTGTTCTTTCCTGCTTGACAGGAATAATCGGGTTTAATAGTGTGCGGACCAATCTTTCAATTTTTATGGAACACGGGCATGAACATGAAAAGCAAGGGTGAAAAGGTAAAAATCGACTGGGCGAACCTGCCGTTCGATTACCATAAAACGGACTTCAATATCCGCTACCATTACAGGAACGGAAAATGGTCGGGGGGAGAGCTCACCGCAGACGAGTACCTTCCCATACATATAGCGGCGCCGGCACTTCACTACGGGCAGCAGGCATTCGAGGGGATGAAGGTCTTCGAGACTGCCGACGGCCGCATCGTGGCCTTCAGACCGCTGGAAAACGCCCACAGGCTCAGCAGGAGCTCGGAGCGTATTTACATCCCGCCCGTGCCCGACGACATCTTCATGGAAGCCCTGGTCAAGGTCGTCAAGGCCAACGAACGGTTCGTGCCGCCGTACGGCACCGGTGCGAGCCTGTATGTCAGGCCCATCGTGTTCGGCGTGGGAGCGCGCGTGGGCCTCGGACCCGCGTCGGAGTATATCTTCATAATACTGGTGACGCCGGTAGGTCCCTATTACAAGGGCGGCTTCAAGCCAGTGAAGGCCCTCGTTGTGGAAGATTACGACAGGGCCGCTCCCATGGGCGTCGGCGACTGCAAGGTCGGCGGCAATTACGCGGCGGGCCTCGCCGGCGGACAGTACGGCAAGGAGCAGGGCTATCCGGTCGTACTGTACCTCGATTCCCGGGAAAAGAAATACATAGACGAGTTCAGCACCTCGAACTTCATCGCGATCAAGGGCAGCACCTACATCACTCCCCAGTCAAGGTCGATCCTGCCCAGCATCACGAACGACAGCCTCGGGATCATCGCGGAGGACCTTGACATGAAGGTGGAACGCCGCCCGGTCGAAGCATCGGAGCTCCCCGGGTTCGACGAGGTGGGCGCGGTGGGAACCGCCGCGGTCATCACGCCGGTCAACTTCATCCGCTTCAGGGACAGGGACCTGACCTTCGGCGGCGAAACCGCGGGGCCGGTCATCACCAGGCTGTACGAGCGGCTCACCGGCATCCAGTACGGGGACGTCCCCGACACGCACGGTTGGCTGACGGAAATCAAATAGAAACGGCAAGGGCCGCTCTTCCGGGCGGCCCTTTCGTTTTCAGTCCCTGAGATGTTTTCGCAGGATGGCCCCGACCCTGTCCTGGCCTGTCCTGTTGACGTGGACAAGGTCCAGGGCGTAGGGTGTATCGAGGCCCCTGGCGGGGTTGTAGAGCGGCGTGAACACGTCGACAAATCTGACCTTGCGTTCTTTGCATGCCTTTTCAAGCATCGCGTTCAGTTCGCGGATCGTTGCGTTCGAAATGTATTCGTTGTTCACCACCGGGAGCAGGCTCAGGAAATACACGTCCTGGCAGATCTCCTTGTAGTATTCCATGATCTTGATATGGTTTCGGTTGATGGTCTGGATATTCACCCTGTGGCGCAGATCGTTACCGCCGCACTGGACCACGATCGCGCCAGGTTTCAGCGCACGAACCTTATCCCTGTCCCTGTAGACCTGTTCCGTGGTATATCCCCGTATGGCAAGATTGCAGGCGTTCCGTTTCTTGTAGTAGCGGTGCCACTGGGTGATTTCTATGTTGCTGTCGCCCGTGAACGCGATACAGCCTTCCATGCACGCGACCGCGTTGTGCTTTTCCTTTTCGGCGATCGCCTCCTCGAGCCATTTCACGCCCGGTTTCTTCGCGGTCGTGGCGCAGCCCGATGCGAATGCCGCGGCGCACGCGGCTGCGATAATCGCGGGAGCGAGATGTCGCAGCCGCAAGGGCGACCTGTGTATCCCCCCGTTCACGTCGGCGTACCTGTCAGGCGGATGTGACGCGTTCCGCCTGAACCGCGAGGTACTTCACGAGCGTCTGTTCTGTTATGGCGCCCTGCGTGACGAGTATGATACCGATGAGTCCGCCTTCCCGACGCTGGGCATCGACGGCCTTGTCGAGCTGTTCGTTCGTGATCTCACCGTGTTCCAAAAGGATTTCACCCAGTAGTGGTTTCGCCATTTTCTTCCTCCGATGAAGTACGTATTTATATTATCACCGTGCCGGCCGCTCCTACAGCAGCCGTTGCACGGCGTCCTTCCAGAGAGATATTTCCCGGCGGCGTTCATCGTCGCCCATCTTCGGCGTGAACTGGGACGCGATGGTGTTGCCGGACGCGATTTCGCTCACGGTTGAGTACACGCCCGCGCTGACGCCCGCGAGGTACGCGGCGCCGAGGGCGGTGGATTCGGTATTTTCCGGGAGGCTCACGGGTATGTCGAGTATGTCCGACTGGTACTGCATGAGCAGGGCGTTCTTCGTGGCGCCGCCGTCCACCCGCAGCTCGGGAATCTTTTTGCCGGTGTCCTCCTCCATGGCCTCGATGAGGTCATGGGTCTGGTGCGCGATGGCTTTGAGCGCGGCAAGGACGATCTCCTCGCGCCCCGTGTCGCGGGTGAGCCCGAAGATTGCGCCGCGGGCGTCCATTTTCCAGTGCGGGGCGCCGAGCCCCACGAAGGCGGGCACGAACACGACTTCGCTTCGCTTGGTAACCGCGCGGGCCATCGCCTCCGAATCAGCGCTGTCCTTGAAGAACTTGAGGCCGTCCCGCACCCACTGGATGACGGCGCCGCCGATGAAGACGGAGCCTTCGAGCGCGTACACGGGCTTCCCCCTGTTGTCGCACGCGAGCGTGGTCACGAGGCCGTTCAGCGATATGAGAAACGTGTTGCCGTTGTTCACGAGAAGGAAACAGCCGGTGCCGTACGTGTTCTTGGAGGTTCCCGGCTCGACGCAGTTCTGGCCCACGAGCGCGGCCTGCTGGTCCCCGGCGATACCGCCGATGAGTATTCCGTCGGGGAGTCCGGGCGCGCCGCTGGTGCGCCCGAAATCGGACGCCGACTCGGCGACCCGTGGCAGGATGTCTTTCGGGATGTCGAGAATCTCGAGAAGTTCAGGCGACCACGCCCTGTCCCTGATGTCGAAGATCAGGGTGCGGGAAGCGTTCGTGTAGTCGGTCGCGTGCGATTTGCCGCTCGTGAGCTTCCAGAGTATCCAGGTATCGATGGTGCCGAAAAGGAGCCTCCCGGACGCGGCGAGATCGCGGGCGCCCTTGACGTTGTCGAGGAGCCATTTTATCTTGGTGCCGGAAAAGTAGGCGTCAATCACCAGTCCGGTCTTGTTGCGGAAGACCGTCTCGTGCCCGGATTCCTTGAGCCGGTTGCAGATGTCGGTGGTCCGCCTGCACTGCCACACGATGGCGTTGTGGATCGGCTGGCCTGTTTCCCTGTCCCAGAGGACAGTCGTCTCGCGCTGGTTGGTGATCCCGATCGAAATGGCGTCGGATGCGGTAAGCCCGCCCCTGGTGATGGCCTCGGTCATGAGCCCGCTGATCGACTGCCAGATTTCCATGGCGTCATGCTCCACCCAGCCTGGCTGCGGGAAATGCTGCGTGAATTCGCGGTACGCGCTCGACAAGGGCTTTCCCGACTCGTCGAAACAATAAACCCGGTTGCCTGTCGTACCGAGGTCGATCGATATGATAAATCTCTTGCCCATTATGACTCCATGCGATTCCCGAAGGCTTAAAGCGTCCTGAGCGTGCCGTCGTGACCGGGTGAGGCGCTTTCCAGCGCGCCAGAATAGGATGGAGATATCAATGAAAATTGTCAAATAAAATTCTCGGCCGTATATTGGACCGGTGAAAAATTGCCTCTTCACGGCAAAGGTGTCTGGCACCTGTTGAATCGGTCCTTCCGGGAGCTGGCAAAGGAAGGAATAAAGGGATATAGGGGGGGATATACGCGCAGTCGGTCCGGAACGGGCGGGTATGAGGTGCCAGACACCCCGCTCCTGCGGGCATGCTTCGACGCCGCTCACCCCGGTACATCTGCCGGTCATCGAGTGCCCCGGAGGGGCGTATCGAGATGCCGGCAGCCACTCGGTGAGTGGAGTGTGATACCCTCGCCACCCTCGACGCCCCAGCGAGATGCCTGACGAGACGCCACCCTCGACGCCCCCCAAAAAATTATTGTAATAATCCTTTCGTGTGCGTCTAATGTAATAACCAGACACCCCCGCCGCGAGGTATGCCATGCATCGAAGACATGTAATCGCCGTTTTAAGCGCGTTTTGCGCCATTGCGCTCATCGTTTCAATTGCCCTTGCCCAGACCGAGGAACAGCTGAATCACCCGAAGTACCTCGAGCTGATGCAATACTACACTACCTATAATGATGCGAATGGCAAGGGGGACTACGCCGCAGCCGCGACCGCGGCAAAGAAGGCCCTGGAGCTTGGACTTGAGATATTCGGCCCGGATGATCCTTACACCGCCATCTTCTACAATAACTACGGGTCCGCCCTCGAGTCCACCGGTGCCTATGACCAGGCCATCGAGCATTATAAGAAGGCGCTGGCGATATTCATAAAGGTGTTGGGAGCAGATCATCCGAAGGTAGCGGCAAATTACAACAACCTCGGCGCCGCGTATGGGCATAAGGGAGAGTATGACCAGGCCATCGAGTATTACAAGAAGGCGCTGGCGATCGATTTGAAGCAATTGGGACCTGAGCATCCGGATGTGGCGATAAGGTACAGCAACCTCGGATCAGCATACGAGAGCAAGGGAGAGTATGACCAGGCCATCGAGTATTGCAAGAAAGCGCTGGCGATTGGATTAAGGAAGCTGGGAGCGGAACATCCAGATGTGGCGATAAGGTACAACAACCTCGGATCAGCGTACGAGAGCAAGGGAGAGTATGACCGGGCCATCGAGTACTACAGGGAGGCGCTGGCGATATTCATAAAGGTGTTGGGAGCAGATCATCCGAATGTAGCGGTAAATTACAGCAACCTCGGATCAGCGTACCGGTATAAGGGAGAGTATGACCAGGCCATCGAGTATTACAAGAAGGCGCTGGCGATCGATTTGAAGCAATTGGGACCTGAGCATCCG
>CAYRGX010000015.1:0-82723 GCA_964423905.1 uncultured Leptospirales bacterium
CCTGAGAATCAAGTCTTTCAGAGGAATGTGTCAGGCGAATACTATCACTAAACATGTATATTATTATCCCTTTCTTACGACCTAAAAAACTATAGATAAAATGTAGCATAAAAACTGGAGTAAGAATTCCACCACCATATGATAATAGTAAATAAACCTTTTGGGAATCAATTAGGTATAATGAATAACCAGAATAACCAATAATCCAGCAAAAAAGCGAAAGGCATAAAAAACTAAAGAACAAGTAAAAACGTTCACGAAACCTAAGGATTGCGAATATTGCAAAATATAAAGTAAGAAAAAGGCTAATAACACTTATAATAGACTGCCGTATAACCTCCGAGGTCCATGTTTGAATAACATTAATAATACCACCAATAAATACATCATTAGAGAGAAAACCATTTCTGTTATTATTTGTAAACGTTCGAATAGATATAACATTATCTCCTCTAAATAATAGATTCGATGGTATTAGAATAATCTGTGGTTTTCCAGCTTCATTTGAAACATTGGTTTTTTCATTAACAGGCCGTGTATCAAAACAGTGTATTCCATTTACATATAACTGGAGTCCACCATGATGTAGAGGCACTTTCAATCCCAGGTCGCGAACATTCTCAAGATTGATCGTTATCCGGTACCAGCCTGTTCCCTTGTGAAAACGCTTTTCCGAGGGAATGTACCAGTTATGACAGGGCCGAACCTCCTGCCATGTGCTGGTATCGACTTCCTTTCTTGCATTCGCGGGATCATCGATATGTGTGAAATGCCATGCACCGGAGAGGGATTGGACTACATTTTCCTGCAGGAAGACATAAGGTGTGGTCTGAGGCGATTCGATCGAAGTGCATCCCCCTATTAGTAATAGGGGGATGATAAAAATAAATTTTATAAATTTCACATTTTTAAAAACTCATTCTCATATTTAATTCAATATCCGGCATTTCTAATTGTATCAGCCATTGTCTGACCAGCAATCTGCAAGTTAGGCTTGTTTTCAATCAATCTCTCGCACTCTTCCAATGAAATATCGGTATACTTGGCAACATTGATGACCCAATCGAGAAGCGATTTTGCATCGTTACATTCAATTATAGCTTTAAGAGCAGCCTTTCCGAGCGGATTGTGTTTCTCCGCAATAGTATTGATAAGCGCAAGAAAATCTTTCCGTGTATCCATAAATATCCCCCTCTTATTTTGTATTTGATAATAAGACCGAACGCAATGATACAGGGAAAATGGATAGTGCCGCATGATGCACTATCCGTAAAAATCACTATCAATAACCGCCTTCAGCGTAGATCTTTTTCACGCCGTCCGCGTTGGTCAGAATCGCGGCGATTACGCCCGGCGCGACCGCGTATCCCGCCCTGACGAAAAACGAACGCAGTTTCGCCCCATCCCGCGTTTTCAGGGCCGCCATGAAGCCCCTTTTCAGGGAAGGATCGCGCGGCATGTCTTCGACGAAATCGATGAATTCTTTCTGATAGGCGGCCCTTTTATCGTTCATGCAATATCCCCCTTTTATAGTGTCTTGATCGCGAAAGGTTGACTGAGAAAGATACGGGTAGCCGACGGAACGGGATTCATACATCTGCATCATATAACGCGGGTTTTTCAACCAAAATTCGCGCGAGCGCGTTAAATAAATTGACTTTTTCGAACGGCGCGGCATGCTGAAAGAAACCAACACAAGGAGCGCGCGCATGGAAAAAACAGCGTCGTCCGCCGCCGGGTCGAAGGGCTTTCTCGATTTCGTGGTGGACCTGTCGAAACTCGACGTCGAAACCGGGTACAAGCGCCTGAAAAAGCTCGAAAGCCTCGCCCTGCTCGACAACGCAGAGTCGGTGTATTCCTGGTTCAGGGCCCAGGGGTACGAAATTTCAATCGAGGACTGCATGAAGATCATCGAGTCCAGGGATAGCATCCAGAACGGCAAAGACATCATGCGGTTCAATACGGGCTACTGACAGCGTTCGTTTTCATTTTTTCATTTACAAACGGCCCGCGGGCCGTTTTTTATTTTTCAATGAACGATCACAAAAATCACATACCGCGCGAGGCGGGCGATAGGGCGGCCGCATGCGCCGCGTGACCATCGGCGGCATGGAGTTCGCGTCGGTCCCGGGCGCCTCGTTCGTCATGGGCTCCGGGCCGGGCGAGGGCGCGGACGACGAGCGGCCCGCGCACCGGGTGGAGCTTTCGCCGTTCCTGTTGTCGGTGCTGCCGGTCACGCGGCAGGCGTTCGCGGCGCCCGCGGGAAAAGGCCCGTGCCCGGACGACGGCGCGCTTCCTGCCGCGGGCGTGTCGTGGTTCGACGCGCTCGACTGGTGCCGCGCCTTCGGCGAACGCCACGGCGTGCGCGCGCGACTGCCCTACGAGGCCGAATGGGAGTGCGCGTGCCGCGCGGGCACGGACGCGCGCTTTTTCTGGGGCGACTCCGCTGACCCGGCGGTCGCGGCGCGGCACGGCCGGTTCGCGTTCAACTCCGGGGGGCGCCCCGGCCCGGCGGGCGCGCTCGAGCCCAACGCCTGGGGCCTGTACGACACGCTCGGCAACGTCTGGGAGTGGTGCATGGACTTCTACGGCGAAGACTGGTACGCGAAGAGCCCGGGCCGCGACCCGCGGGGGCCGGACACCGGCGCGTTCAGGGTCATCCGCGGCGGGTGCTACGACTCGGCGGTGCCGGTGCGGTGCGCGTTCCGCACCTGGAACGACCCGCACGCGCGCGGGCCCCACGAGGGGTTCCGCGTGGCGGTGGAGGTTTGAGGGGCGGGTCGAAAAGGCTTGACACGGACCGCACCCCCGGCCCACATATTCACCACACCGTGACCGAAGGGGTTTCCCGTGGCTGATAAGGGCAAGAAAACGACCAGGAAAAAAAGCGCGTCGGTCAAAAAACCGGCGAAAAAGCCCGCGGGCAAAAAGGCCCCGGCCAAACGCGCCCAGGCGACGCCCCTGATCCAGGAGGCGCCCCCGGTCGACCAATCGAACGCGCCCGTGCAAACCGCAGATTCGCTGCCCGCGCCTCCCGCGAAAAAGCCGAAGGACCTGGTCCAGGCCCTGACCGAGTACGACGAGGCCGCGGACAAGAAGGACGACCACGAGGAGGTCGATCCCGAGGCGCTCCAGCGCGGCGACATGCCCATGACACTGGTGGGGCACCTGGACGAGTTCCGGGGACGCTTCCTCAAAGTGCTCGTCACGGTGGTGGTACTCACCATCGTGGGGTTCTTTTTCTCGGACTACATGCTGCAGATGGTGAACAAGCCCTTCGTCGAGACCGGCAACAAGCTGAACATCTTCACCCTGACCGGCGGGTTCATGCTCAGGCTAAAGGCCTCGTTCGGTGCGGGCATCCTGATCGGCATGCCCGTGCTGGTTTACCAGCTCTGGCGCTTTGTGGCGCCCGCCATCTCGCGGGAGGGCCGCATGCTCTCGCGGCTCACCGTGTTCTCGGCGGTGGCGCTCTTCTACTCGGGGGTGGCGTTCGTCTACTTTCTGCTGCTTCCCGCGGCGGTGAAGATTCTCCTCTCGTTCATCGGGACCGACATGAACAGCATGATCGGCGCGGAAGACTACCTGGGCTTCATCATTTTCTTCAGCCTGGCCATGGGGGTGCTCTTCGAGTTTCCCATCGTGGTGCTGGTGCTCACCAAGCTCGGCATCATCACCCCGCAATGGCTCATCCGCAAAAGAAAAATCGCCATCGTGGCCATCTTCATTATCGCGGGACTCATCACGCCGACCCCGGACCCGATCAACCAGATCATCGTGGCCATACCGCTCCTCATCTTTTACGAGTTATCCATCATCATATCGCGCTTCGTGGTGGTGCGCAAAAAGAAGAAGGAACTGCAGGAAGAAGATTGACCCTCCGGCGGCCCCGGGCCGCCGACGAAAGGAGGTCCCCGTGGAACTCATCGAGATCACCGAACAGCAGGCGCGCCGTACCATCGACGACGGCGAGCTTCCCGAGGAAATTCGCGCCGCCGCGACGGCGGTCGCCGTGATCCTCACCCAGGACTGGTGCCCCCAGTTCACCAGCATGGACCGCTGGCTCGCCTCTGTCGAAGACGACCCCTCCCGCGCGGTGTTCGTGTTCAAGTACAACCTTTCCGATCTCTTCGCGGAGTTCATGCGCTTCAAGGAAACCCGCTGGAAGAACGACCGCATACCCTACGTGCGCTACTACCGCAACGGCGAATTCATTCACGAAGGGAACTACGCCCCGAAGGAGGAGTTTCTGGAGATTCTCGAGCCGTGAGCGGTCCCGCCGAGCCCGGCCGGAAGGCCCCGGCGGACCTGAGGGGCCTGTACCGCGTCATCCACCGGTCGTATGACCGCATGAACCGCCTCATGAGCCTCGGCCTCGACATGCGATGGCGCCGCGTTGCCGCGCGCGAGGCGGGAGCCGCCGGGCCGGTGCTCGACCTCTGCGCGGGCACGGGCGACATGACCCTCGCGTGCGCGCGGTCGGGCGCGGCCCCGGTCGTGTCGTGCGACTTTTCGCCCGACATGCTCTCGCTGGCGAAGGACAAGCTCGCGCGCGAACGCGTTCCCTTCTTCCCCGTGCTCGGCGACGCGGCCGCGCTCCCCTTCGCGGACAACGCGTTTCCCGCGCTCGTCAGCGCCTTCGGCATCCGGAACCTCACCTATAAAAACGAACGCGGCGCGCTGCACCTGGCCGAAATGTTCCGGGTGATCGCGCCGGGCGGAAGGCTCGTGGCGCTCGAGACCGCGCCCCCGGGCCGCGGCCCGCTCGGCCTCGCGGTCAGGCTCTACGTGCGCGCGGTCACCGCGCTGGCGGGCGCGTTCTCGGGCGCGCGCGGGGAATACGCGTACCTGGGGCGCTCGTCGCTCGAGTTCTACACGAACGGCGAGCTCGACCGCATGTTCAACGACGCGGGATTTTCAGAAACGCGGCACGTACGCCTGCTCGCGGGGGCCGCGGCGGTGCACGTGGCGGTCAAGCCCCGCTGACGGGGCGGGCCATATCCCGATATATTCGCGATTTAAAAAAGGCGGGGATATACTCCGCGGCTCACGAGAACGGCACCACCAGGAACGCGAGCACGTCCCAAACCACGTGGCTCACGCAGTTGAGCACCATCGACCGGTACCGCATGTAGCACAACCCCCAGAACGCGCCGCACACGAGCGCCGCGAGCACCAGCATGACGTTGCCCGTGGCGACATGCACCGCCGCGTAGAGCGCGGTGGCCAGGACGAGCCCCTTCGGGCCGCCGAGGTGCGATTCGAGGTGGCGCTGGATGAACCCGCGCCAGATGAGCTCCTCGCCCGGTCCGATCACCAGCACCATGAGGAGCGCAATGCGCGGCAGCGAGGCCGATCCCTTGAGCTGGTAGATGGAGCCGATGTCCTTCGCCGCGAAGGGAAACATGAGGCGCGAGAGCTCGTTTCCCGCGTAGAACACGACGAGGAGCGCCAGGGCCGAGACGAGCCCGAGCGCGAGCTTTTTCGGGACCCCCGCGCGCGCGTCCGCCGCCAGGAGCGAAGGGTACGCGCGGTCGAACGCGAACGCCATGGCGCAGAGCGCGGCGATGTTCGCGCTCATCCACCACCAGAAATCGAACGCGCCCGCGCCCCCGAAAAGAAACAGGGGCGTGAAAAGCGCGGCCGCGGCCGCCACGTATGCGGCCAGGTGGCTTTTCTCGATGGTGCCCCCGTTTACAGGCATGCCAGCGGCACCTGAGCCATGATCCCGACGATGCACAGGAGGCCGAACACCAGGTTCAGCTGGGCCGTGGCCCCGTCGAGCGTGATGAAATCCATGGGCTTTTCGGGCGCGCGGCGCGCCACGGCCTTTCGGAAGAGCCTGACCGCGAGCGGGAGCGCGAGGAGCACGAGCGCCATGGTCAGCGGCATGCGCTCGACCGGCGCGTCGAACATGCGCGAATACGCGAGGAGCCCGAGCACAATCGCGAATGGACTGTAGATCAGGAAGGCGTAGTACACGAGCGATCCCCTGTCGCCGAGAATCGACGCCACGGTCATGACGCTCTTGTCCGAATCGGAGGGGATGTCGCGCCAGTTGTTGGCGTGGAGTATGCCTATCACGTGGAGCCCGATGGGGACGGCCCACGCGACCGGGAGCCACGAGAACTCGGCGGTCTGCACGGTCCAGGCGCCGAGCGTTCCAAGTATGCCGAAATTGAAAAACACGGCGAAATCGCCGAGCGCGTGGAACTTGAGCGAGACGGGCCCGCCCACCGAATAGATGATTCCCACCACGAGCCCCACGCCGCCGATGGCCAGGAGCACCGGGCCCGCGAACCACACGCACCCGAGCCCCAGGAGCGCGCCGATCCCGTAGAGCACCGCGGCGCCGCGGACCGCCTGTTCGGGCGTGATGTAGCCGCGCACCACCGCGCCGCTCACGGGCGTGGGCACGCGGTCGAGCCCCTTGCGGTAGTCGATCGCGTCGTTCAGGATGTTTGAGGCCCCCTGTAATATCATCATGCCCACCAGGGCCATGATGAACCCGAGCGGCCTGAAGGCCACGTTGCCCGCGAAGACCGCGAGCGCGGTGCCGAAGCACACGGGCACGATGGACGCGGGGAATGCCCATGGCCTCATCGCGATGAACCATTTTTTCAGAAAGGGAGGTTTCACGGCGTTTTCCGCGCCGTTCAGTGCTGTGTCAGTCATAAGAATATCCTCGTTGTACTGTTGGAATATCGCGGGCAGACCGCCCGCCCGTACCGGCAACACGGGCCGTGCACCGTATGTCCAGATAGGACACGGGACTGCCGGGGGGTCAAGAAAAAAGCCGTACCTGTCAGGCAGGGCGGAGGTTCCTGTCTGCCATGACCTCCACCAGGAGAGCCGTGTCGTCGGTCACGATGCCGTCTATGCCCATCCCGATCAGGCCCTCCATGCGGTCCCTGCGGTTCACGGTCCACGCGTACACGGGTATGCCGGCCCGGTGCGCGGCCCGTATGAAGCGGCGGGTCACCAGGCGCAGCCCCCTGTCTCCGTCAGAACCGGTGAACTCAGGCGCGCTCACGTGCGTGCCCGCCCCGGACGCGCGGCCCGTGAACTTGAGCCTTAGTATTTCCTTCCGGGTGAAAAAGGTCTGTATGCCCGGGTTGTCCGCGCGCAATCGCGCGACGAGCGGGCCGCAGAACGAGCCGAACACCACGCGGCCGAACGCGTCGTGTGCGCGCACCGCGCGCACCACCTGCCGCGCAAACGAACAGTCGTGGTGCTTCACGTCCACGGAGAGCCGCGCGCCGGGGAAGGTTCGGAGCACCTCATCGAGCGTCGCGAACCGCGCGCCCGCGCCCCTGAATGGCAGGCCCGGCCGGCCCTCGACACGGAGCGCGCTGCCGGCCTCGTAGCGCTTGAGATCCTCGAGCGTGAGCGAGGCTATTGGGATATTCTCGCCGCAGGTGCGTGCCAGTCCGCCGTCGTGGCTCACCACCGCGGCCCCGTCAGCCGACATCCACACGTCGAGCTCGAGCATGGCCTCCGGGCAGATCTCGAGCGCCCTCCCGAACGAGGACACGGTGTTTTCCGGACGCTCCAGGGGGGCGCCCCTGTGCGCGATCACGAGAAGCCTCCCCTCGCCTGAGAGCGCGGCTGCGCGGTTTAACGTTGCATCGGTCATGGGAGGTATCCTCCTGTACCCGTATCGTCAGGCGCGCCGTCAGTCCTGTAAACAAAAAAAGGCGGGCAGACGTCAACGATCCGCTGCTATTTTCGGTTGACATTCGAACAATCCCGTCCATGGTATTTTCATTCCCGGAGGTGCTTCATGATCGACATCAACGCCCTGCGCCACCCGCGCGAAAGGGACTATTTCATTCTATCCGCCATCTGCGGAGGTTTCTTCTGGTTTCTCGGCGTACTCCTCACGCTGGGGATCATCCTCATCTATCTCGGCTTCGTGGCGCTCGCGCTCTGGATCGTGGAACAGCTGCTCAAGGCGCGCCTGTTCGGGGACGCGGTTAAAGTGTCCGAGGCGCAGTATCCGCGCCTGAACGAGATCGTCGAAGAGCAGTGCCGGGAGCTCGGCCTCACAGTGAAGCCCGCGGTGTTCATCGCCAACGGGCAGGGCGTGATCAACGCCGCCGCGGTTCGCGTGCTTTCGCGTAAATACGTGATCCTGCTCTCGGACCTTGTTGACCTGTTGCTCGAGAGGGACCTCACGGGCGAGCTCGCCGTCATCATCGGGCACGAGCTCGCGCACCACGCCGCGGGGCACCTCACTCCCTGGCGCACGGTGCTGCTCGCCCCCGCGCGGCTTGTCCCCTTTCTGGCCTATGCCTACTCCCGCGCGTGTGAGCTCACCTGCGACCGCGCGGGCGCGGCGCTGGTGAAGGACCGCGCCGTGGCGCAGCGCGCGCTTGTCGCGATCGCCCTGGGCAGCCGAAGGCTCGCCCCGGAGATCAACATCGAGGCCTTCGCCGCGCAGGAGCGGGAGGTGCCCGAGTTCTTCGGGTTCCTGGCGCTTATCTTTTCCACCCACCCGCGCATGACCCTCAGGATCGAGGAACTCGGGCGCTTCAACCCGTGAGGCGCGTACCGCACCCGTGATCCCGGAGGAAACCGCATGCCGAAAAAAACGCTCGTCTTGTTCGTATCGCTCGCCTTTGCCGCGGGTTGCGCGCGCGGCGTGATCGTGGTGAAAAACGACGATTTCAAAAAATCCACGATCGTCAGGATGGACCTGGACCACACGGCCTACACCGACGCACGCCATCTCAACTACCTGAGCTACGGCTGCACCTACGAGCGGGAAATCGCGGGCGGCAGAAAGCTTACCGCCCTGTACCATGTGCGGCTCATGACGTCGGTGCTGTCGAAAGACCTGAAGGGCGAGGCCTTCGTAAAAATAGACGACGCGGTCCGGCGCGTCAGCGTCGCCGACGTGGCTTCGGACAGGCGCGAGGAGGTCAGGCGCGAGGTCGTCATGCGCGCGAGCGACAAGTCCGGAAAGGCGGAAAAGACGGGCGACACGGTCACCGTGAATGAAAACAAGATCATGACGGCGACGCTCTCGTTCACGCCCGAGATCGAAAAACTGATCCTGAAAGCACAGACCCTCCAGTACCGGCTCTACGCACAGACGGACGCCATCACGCTCACGGTCTCCGCCAGGGACCTCGAGCGGGTGAAGGCGTTTCTGCTGGCGCCCGAGGAGAGGCACACGACAGAAGATAAAAACACGAAGTGACGGCGCCGCGCCGGCATGTTGGTCATTCCGAATCCAGGGCCCTGGTCCAGAGGCGCGCGAGCGCCGGGACCGTGGCGGCCACGGTCATGATGACGCCCGCGGCGAGCACCAGCATCCACCATCCCTCGGGCGGCGCTGCCGCGGCGACCATCCCGCCGAGATGGAATTTCTCCGCGAAACGTTCCGTGGCCTGGTCCACCAGCTTCATGCCGGTGTACGACGCCGCGGCACCGATCAGCGCGTACTTCACGAGGATGGTGAACGAAATGAAGAGCTTCGACGCGCCCACGATGCGGAGTATGCGGTAGTACTCGAGCCTGTTCATCGTGGCGATGAGCGCGGCGAACACCACCGCGGCCCCTGAAAGCGCCAGGATGAGCGCCCTGAGCGCGTTCAGCACCAGCTCGACGTTCTGCCTGAGGTCGAGGATCTGCTGCGACAGCATCTTCTCGCTTTCCACGTTGAAGCCCATCCTCCGGATGGACTCGGTGATCGCGGTCTGGCTCGCGTGGTCCCTTGACTTCACGTAGGCGAACGAGTATTCAGGCCGGTACTTCTCGTCGAACTTCCTGTTATAGTACAGAGTCTTCCTGAGCGGGAGGAGCAGCGCGAAGGCGTTCACCGAATCGGTGAACCCCGCGACGATCGCGTTCCTGTCCAGGTAACCTTCGAGCGTCCGGATGCTGGAATAGCCCACGAGGAGCCTGAAGCGAATCCCCACCGCCCCCTTCTCTGACAGGCGCGGGAGGTTGTTCGGTCCCGCCATACCGTCGTTGTAGGCCTGGAGGATTCCCCGCGGCACGAGCACGGGCACCGGCCTGCCCGGGTCGTCCTCCGCGGACTTCCAGAGCTGGCGTCCCATGGGAAGCGTCACGTCCTTCAACGCGAGCGAATCCGGAATACCCATGGCGAGTATGTCGGTCTTGTAGCCGAGCCCCATGAACGATATCTGCGCCTGCAACGGCGTTGCCAGGGGAAGCACCGGTTCCACCGAGGCGACGCCCTTCAGCGACCTGATGCGCGCAATGGTGCGTTCGGATATGATCCTCTGGCCGGGGTCCTTCACCTGGAAGAGGAGCACGCTCCTGCCCGGCTTCGGCGTGACGCGTATGGTGTTCGGGGGGATGGAGGTCATGAAGCGGCGGTCGATGTACGAGTTGAAGCTCCCCGTAAGCACCGTGAACACGCCCGCGACGATCACGGCTGAGGCCACGGAGCAGAACACCACGAGGCTGATGAATATCCCGCTGAAAATCTCCCTGAGGGTGAGGTAGAGGCGCTGGATCATCGCAATTTTTCGACGACGCCGCCGTCGATGGCATACACGGAATCGGCCCGCGATATCTGGTACTCGTCGTGGCTCACCAGCACCACGGCCTTGCCCTCGGTGCGCAGTCCCTCAAGCACCGCGAAGATTTCTCCCGCGGTGACGCGATCCAGGTTGGCCGTGGGCTCGTCCGCGAGTATCAGGCCGGGACGGTTCACGAGCGCGCGCGCGATGGCCACGCGCTGTTTCTGCCCGCCCGAGAGCACCCCGGCCCTGCTTTTCCGGTATCGGTAAATTTTAAGCTTCGACATCACCTCGTACGCGTACCTCCGCGTGTTTCTGCCGACGCGACCCGCGATCCTGGCGGGAAGGAGCACGTTCGTCATCACGGTTTCGTCGTTGAGGAGCCTGAATGTCTGGAAGATGAAGCCCATTTCCCGGTTTCTTTTTCGCGACGCCAAAAGGTCAAGAAAATATCGCATCCTTTTGCCGTTGATTGTGACCGAGCCACGGTCGGGTTTGGCGATGCCGGCAACCACGTTCAGTAAGGTTGTCTTGCCGCTGCCCGATTTACCGGTCACCACCGCGAGCTCCCCCGCGCGGACGGAAAGGCTCACCTTCGAGAGAACGGTCCGACGCTCCCCCGCAACGCGATAGGTCTTCGTTACGTCCAGGATTTCAAGCATCGTTGGTCAATGGCTGCCGCCGCAACGTTTGTTGCAGTCGATAAAAAGCGAGTTGCATATCCCGAGAGATTTTTTGCGAGTCTTTTCAGGTTTCTTCTTCGCTGATTCCTTACATTGCAGGTATTTCTGCCTGCACATGTTTTCGCATTTCTGCTTGCGTTCAATTGCGCTCCAGTCCGCAGACCCGTCTGCCGGTGCGGCCACCAGGGCAGCCCCCAGAACGACCATCGATGCAAGCGCTGTTAGTAGTATGTATTTCATTGTGTTCTCCCCGGGCTCCTGAATGTCATCTCTGGGCGAGCGGCAGCGACACGGTGACGTTTACCTTCACCTGGGCTTCTCTTTTCGCGTCTGAATGGTCCATGATATTTCGAGCCACCACCTCTCCCCCGTGCTTTCCGATGATCTTTTCCACCAGGGTCAATCCCAGGCCGAAATCGAGCGTATTATATTTTTCAAAGACTATCTTTGTAAGGCGGTAGAACGGCTCGAACACCACTTTCTCGTATTCCGCAGGTATGCCGAGCACTCCCTCGTCGCTTTTCTCCGGTTCGTTGATGACCGATATGTGCAGGTCCCGGTTGACCACATTGAAGAAAACGGCCACGTACGATCGCCGCTTCGAGAACTTCAGCGCGTTGATCATTATCTCGAAAATCGCGCGATAGAAAAACTCGCGGTTGATTTCGATGGATATGTCCTTGTACGCCTGGTTGAAATCATTGATGATGATCCTGTTCTCGTTGATGCTGCAGAGGGAGTCGGCCTTGCTGATGATGGCCTTGACATCGTCGTAAAGCTCGACCAGCTTCTTCTTCGTCAGATCGAAATCGTTGCCGATGATCCAGTCGATGCTCGCGAACGTCTTGAATGCCTCCTTGACGATGTTCACGTTGGT
The DNA here is from genome assembly GCA_964423905.1 of uncultured Leptospirales bacterium. GTDB lineage: Bacteria > Spirochaetota > UBA4802 > UBA4802 > UBA5550 > CAYRGX01. The sequence goes on from CAYRGX010000015.1 coordinate 12,057, forward strand.
CTGGATCAGGTCAAAGAGGCTCCCGTCGACCACGTACTTTCCGTTTTCGGGACTAATCGTCGAAAAGATTATGTCCAGCAAGGATATGAGCGCGCCGAACCCAGCGCCCTGCGTGAAGCTGTTGTTGATGTTCTTGAAGAGGGACTTGTCAGTGCGGGATATGTTCCGCTCGAGCATCTTCTCCTTCCATTCCTTCCAGTCCATCTCCATGTCGAGCTGGTTGGCCTTGTTCTTGTCGAGCGACTCCCTGATCTGGTTGAGCGTCATTTTCTCGCGCTTGGTGGACGTGATGTCCTCTGCGGAAATGATATAATGGACCACCGCGCCGCTGTCGTCGGTGATGGTGGTCACGTCCGCCATCATGTAATAGAGTTCTCCGCGGGCGTTCAGGTTGTACATCTCGCCGCGCCATTTGCTCTTCTTGAGGATCGTTTCCCACACCTCGGGCTCGGAGATGATCGGGTTGCCGGGTATCGTCACGATAATGCCGACAAGCTCGTCCTTGTCGCGGCCGGATACGCGGCAGAAGGCCTGGTTCACATATTCGACCCTGGCGTTCTTATCGACAATTATGGCGACATGCGGGTTGTGCTCCACGGTCTGGCTGAACACCCTGAGGTTATCCTCGATCTGCTTGCGTACGCCGATTTCCTCCTGAAGGCTCTCGTTCGTGAGCGACAGCTCCTTGGTCCGTTCCTTGACCTTGACCTCAAGGTCGCGCTGGTAATTTTTCAGGGCGAGCGCCGCTTTTTTCTGGGGTGTCACGTCCCTGAGAATCGCCAGGACCCTGGATTCCCCCGAACTGACGAAGCGTGCTTCCAGATACGAAACCATCCCGTCCTTTTTCAGGGCGTATTCGAATGACTGGGAGCTGTCGCTTTCGATGGATTTTTTTATTGCGGGGAGCGCCTTTTCCGCGACCTTCTCGTTCCAGAATCCGCGGGTCGAAGCACGGTCCGTCTCGCTCGCGTAACTGCCATCCGGGGTGATGTAGAACACGATATCGGGGATCGCGGCGAGTATGTTCCTGTTCCTGAGCTCGATGTCCTTGATGCGACGCTCGGCCCTTATGCGGTAGAGCGCCATATCGATCGAGGCGAACACCATGTTCTGGTTGTAGGGCTTTACGATATAGCCGAAAGGCATGGCCTCTCTCGCTCGCGTGATGGTGGCATCGTCGGTGCTCGCGGATATGAAGATTGAAGGGATGCCGTTTTCCTCGCTGATTCGCTTCGATGCCTCAATGCCGTCGATTTCGCCGGGAAGGGTGATATCCATGAGGATAAGCGAAGGGCTTTCTTTGTTTACAGCCTCGTATGCCTCCTCGGCCGACTTCACGGGCTCGAGCACAGCGTATCCGCGTTTTTCGAGTGTCTGTTTAAGAAACAGCGCGGAAGCGCTGTCGTCCTCAACAATGAGAATGCTTCTGTCTTTTTTCATCAGTGTCACGCGAATTTTGTTTTATTCTACCTCTATATGACCGTCAATAAAAAAATTGACTTTTTCCTTTACATCTTTCAGTTCTTATGTATGCTCGTTTAAAGAATGAGGACGAACCATGCCTGATGAAGTGATCCAATCAATGGATTTCGGAGAATTTGCCGCGCCCCTGCAGGAAATTTCCGAATTCCTCGATTATGTGACACTTAATAAAATTACAAAAAAACTCACCGATTATTCTGGCATGATGACCTCGGGAAAGCTCTCTGGTATCGTTAACTACAGTTTCAGGATGAACAGCATTCAGACCGAAAAAATCGTCAACCTGCTCGTCGCCACTCAATGCATTTCGCGGATTTATAACTTGGCTCTCAAGGGCTCGAGGGATCTCGAGCCGGAATATATATCCAACATATTTTCCGACACCGCCAACCTCGAGACCCTGACTGCCTACGTTAGCCTGCGCAATATTCTGGAAAACAGGCTCAGCCAGCAGACGCAACAGTACAACATGAACATGGGAAAGACGAATACCACATTGGCTATGCCGATTAATGAGCTGCGGGGGCATGCGAAGACCTTCTATGACCTCACTGAAAACAAGCTGTCGGTTTCCGCGAAGGCCCAGCACGGCATGATCGCCGCGTCCCTCCACGACGCCTACGTAACCATTCTCAATCGCCAGGACTTCAAAAACGACCGCTCGTACATGAAGTTTTTCTTCAACGACGACGGCGACCACAGGCCGGATTTCGTCCTCAGGAAAGGAAAGCGGTTCTCCCTTCTTGAAATTCAGGGACGCGCCAACAGGATCGTCGATTCGATGACCGACGCGACCTATAACAGGGCTCGTTCGAAGCAGAAGGACGATTCCCGGCACGAATCCCAGTTTTCTGCCACCGGCGATATGCAGGAACTATCCGACAGCCGCGAAGATTCGTTTGTCGACAGGATGCTCCAGACGCCATTCGGCCGGCAATACGGGTCACGGATCGATGTAATCATCACGAAAATATTCGATCCCTCTTTCATCGAGGCTGCCCAGGATCGGTCCGTTGACGAGATGAGGGAGATCTTCACCGACCTTTTCGAGCGATTCAACCATTCCCGCCTGCCCGATACTTCCCCGGCTGAAATCTTCGACGCAGTCTCATATCTCCTCGTCCAGAATTACGGGTTGAAGACCTTCTCCGAACGCTTTCTTCACAGGGGGAGAAAGGAATCTTTTACGAGGTTCTATACCACCGAGATGAAGGAACTGATCGACCAGTTCTGCCTTTCCCTCTTCATGATTTTCTTCGAGCACCAGTTTAACGACGTGTTTCGGATCATCAAGAGCGTCGAGATGAAAAAATTCGCGTGCGCCTATGTGATGAAACGCATCTACCTGAAGCAGGGAGAAAACCTGACCAATTTCGGATATTTTCTGGTACGGGCCATTGCCCGGGCAGGGAACATCAAGCAGCAATAAAACCGCGTCACCGGACAGTTTTCATTTACATTTTCTTCCGATCACCTTCGTATCGCAAAACATTCTCTCGAACTCCTCGACTGTCAGCGGTTTGGAGAAATAGTGCCCCTGGATCTTGTCGCACCCCATTTCGTCGAAAAGCTTGTCCACCTGGTTCTTATTCTCGACACCTTCGGCGACAGTCGTGTACTTGAAACCGTGCACCATCTGAATGGTGTGGTACACGAGCTTCTCATAGTCGGGGTCGATGGCGATGTTGTCTATATACGATTTATCCAGCTTGATGGTATTGACCGAAAGTTTGGGAAGCTTGCTGAGCGAGGAGTAATCGATCCCAAAGTCGTCGATGGCGATGGATATGTTCTTCTTCCGGATCGTATCGATGACCCTCATGTTCTTGTCCTTGACGGTCTCCCGTTCGGTGATCTCGAGCTCGAGGAGTTCCGGGGACATGTGCTGTTCAGCGATCACGTAGTCCAGGTAGTGGATGAATTCCTCATCGAGCTGTTGCGGGGACACGTTCACCGCCACCTCGAGATCGTGAAAGTGCTTGAATCGCTTCTGCCAGTCCTTTGTCTGACGACATGCTTCCATTACAACCCATTTCCCAAGTTCGACGATCAGCCCGCTTTCCTCGGCGGCCTCGATGAAGCGTATGGGGGAGACAAATCCTGAATTACCGCTCTGCCATAACGGGTTGCACCATCGGATGAGCGCCTCGACACCGACAATGTGCCCCTCGTGGTTGACCTTCGGCTGGTACAGCAGCTTGAACTTTCTGCAGCGTTCATCCTTGACCGCGATTATCAGGTCCCTCATAAATTCGATCCGCTGCCTGGTCTCCCGGTGCGATTTCTCGTCATAGAACATGTACTCGCGGTTTATGTGCTGCGCCTCATCGCAGGCGTACCGGGAGTTGTTGATCAGTTGCATGGGATTGTTGCTGTCGGCATCGTCGGGATAAAAGGTCACTCCCAGCCGCGGCTCGAGCCGGATACCGTTCGCGTATTGCTCCGAGAGCGTCGAAACCAGGTTCTGCAACAGGGAGACGATCATGTCCTGGTCGTGGGTGATCGGCAGTAAGTGCAGGGTCATGAACTCGTTTTCGCCGGTACGCGCAATCGAGTCCTCCTGCGCGAACAGTTCCTGCAGACGTTCCGATATTTCAATCGGTATCGCGTTTAGGAGAATTTTTTCAAGATCGACGCTAACGTTCGACATGACACTGTAAGGATCGCGGGTCATGTGGATGGCCATGACCACGATTTTAAGCAGGTGGGAGGCAGCAAATTCGATGCTTTCCTTGAGGTTCTTGACGAATCCGCGATAGTTCAAAATGCCGGTCAGCTCGTCGTGGATTGATATGTACTCCATCTTTTTTCGCTGGCTGATGTCTCTGATTACGATGGTATGTATCTTGTCGCTGTCCTGGTAAAAGGACTCGGTCGAGAATTCAAGGTCGAATAACTCCCCGTTTTTCCTGATCCCCTTCGCCTCGACGGTCTTTTCTGATCCGCTCCGGATGACGGAATTCACGAACTCCACCGTGTCGGGGGGGCAGAAATCGACGATCGTTTTCCCGATGATTTCGTCCTTTTCGTAGCAGAACGTCTCACAGAATGACTTGTTAGCGTCGATTATCACTCCATGAGAAAAAAAAACGACTCCGTCAAGAGTCATGTCAGAAAGCCTTCGCAACCGGTATTCGCTCCGGGATAATTTTTCTTCGAGCTTTTTTCGCATGGAAATATCCATCATGACGCCGCAGAATACCGGGGAATCATCATCTTTTTTTACGGCCCGGAGCGATATGTGACATGGGATGGTACGTCCGTCCTTGGTTATGAAAGGCAGATCGCCCGATAATTCCTCATCCTGTGAATTGACGAGCGAGAAAACACGATTCTTCGACTCTTCGAGGACTTCAGGGGACAGGAAGCGGAACCCGCTGGCACCGATCATTTCGTCGTGGGTATAACCCAGAAACGTGTAGCATGCGGAGTTGACGTAGATGATAATTCCGTTCGAATCGATTTCGAAAACCATCTCAGGCAGGTTCTCGACGAGTTCTTTAAAGTATACCTCAGGCACTATCGTCCGTCACTAGTTTTTCATCCGTAATTGCCTTCCCCGCCGAACCGGCCAATATTACACTTATATGAAGCTATTGACAAAAATTCAATTATTTTTTATAGATGTATGAATCCGGGCAAACTATATACTATGGATTCACTCAATTCCAGAATATATTACTTGAGGAAGAAGATCATCTTCCCGCACAGTATTATGACCGTATCCGTCCCGTCCGGTGATAATTCGGAGGATATCAGCGCCGGCGGCCACATCCTCGCGTTTCCAATCAGGACCATCCTGGATATTATCCTCCCGATGAATAGAATCGCCACGCTGTCGGAAATTGTCGAGGTGAAAAACGACGACACCAAGCTCTTTCTTCAGCTCAAGGGGATCGAGAGAGTGAAAATAACCGCCATCAAGCACCTGAAAACGGCCCGTTATACCATTCTACCCGAAAAGGAATCCCCCTCGCCCCACGAGATTCTCGAGAATTTGAGAAAAAAGTCGCAGGAGCTCATATTTCTGATCAACGTTGACGAATCGGACAAGCTCATCAGCCTCCTGAACTACCTAACGGACCTGTCGCAGATCACTGATTTCATCGCCAATTACTTCGTACTTGACTACAGAGAGCGACGGCGTCTTTTCTACAACATCGACCCTCAGAGCCGTGCCAGGAAGCTTATCGACATACTGGACCGGCTCATTACCAGGATGAAAAACAGAAGGGATCAGGACAATCCATGAAAAAGGACGTCAGCGGCCGAAACGTGTTTTATAGCCTCAAGTGGTCGAAACTCCACAAGTACGATAAATACAGTGCGACCCGCATCGCCCCCGACCTTCCGGGCATACTCGCCATCGCCTATATCGAGGACGGGAACCTTGAATACCTTCTTTTTTTCGGCTGCTGGAGGAACGGTTTCCGTACCGAATTGAAAAGGATGTTCGACCCTGATCAGACAAAGTTCCCGGCGCTCATTGATTCCTATCGCCATGACCGGCTGTTCTTCAAGTATTGCAACGTGGACACGAAGCCCGAAGACATTCAGGATATACTTTACTATCTTTTCAAAACCTACGAGCCGCGTTTTAACAATTTCAGGGACTTCCATGATTCCCAGCGATACCAGAACATTTCCGTGAAGGAGCTTGTACTCGACGGGGACTCGGTCGTTGAAAAAACATACCGCCCTTATTAGGGCTGCTGGCTTTCCGCGTTCATTCTGTCGATGAGCAGCTGCATGGAGAGGTCATCGACCGAGTAAATGTGGGATACGTTGTACTTCGAGGCAAAAAACTCGAGTATATATCTCAGCCGGACCGCAGCGTCCAGGGGAGAGGAAAGCCTGTTATCGGAGTGCGGCGAAAACTGCTGGATGCGCTTCACATTAAGCGCGCGCTTGTCCTGGTCAAGGATGAAGATGTCTTTCCCCACGAGCATGAACGCCTCGTAGATGGCCCTGATGATATCCTCCGAGTAGATCAGGTTCGCGATGAAAATATTGGTGTCCGAGTCGTGGATGTTTCGTGTAAAAAACTTGAGGAGCCTGAACACGATTTCGGGGTAGAGATGCACATTCAGAAGCTCGATGACTTTTTTCTCGAGCTCGGGATTGCGCATTCTCCTGATTGGAAAAATGGGTGACGAAATCTCATATTCGCCGGTCTGCACCCTGAAATAGACATAATCGATAAACCGGTCGAGTATGTCCCGTTTCATGATATCGTCGTCGCCAAGCAGCGACTCGGTCATTTCAAACGCGATGCCGGACAGGTCAGGTGCCTTCAGCAGGGAATCGAAATCGATGAGACCAAACTCGCTCGCAGATATCTTGTCCCGGTCATTCTCCCTGACCGCAGTCGGACTGTATGAAGGTTTCCAGAATCGCTTGTAATCGGGCATGGGCATCCTGTACCGGGGGGAAGGCCCCTCGGTTAGTACTATTTACATTATCATTATCGGGAATAACGGCGGATAAACTGAAGAGCGTTTGTCAGTCGCAGTAGCCCATGGTCCTGTAGATCTCCCATTTCCGGTCCACCATGTCCTGGTGGCTCTGGATGAGTTCCGGGGTCAACGACTTGAACCGGGTCTGCATGCGGAGATATTCCTCGACCGGCCTTCTCTGCTCGCCACGGGCGATCTTCAGCGACGGTCCGTAAAAGCTGAACGTGCCGCAGTTAATCTCGTAGAGATCGAACATCCCGCACTCGACCGCAGTCTTGCCCATTTTCACGGTATGCCGCGGATCGTATCCCCATCCCGGGGGGCATGGTATGAGGATGTGGATATACCGGGTGCCACTGATATCGAGGGCGGTTTTAAACCTGTCATGAAGGTCGAGGGGATAGGACGGGCTGACTGTCGCGATATAGGGGATATCGTGCGCGGCCATTATCCTCGCCATGTCCTTCTTGTGTTCGGTTTTCCCGCTCAAGCAGGTAGTGGTCATTGCCCCGAGCGGGGTGCTCCCCGAACGCTGGGTCCCGGTGTTCATGTATCCTTCATTGTCATAGCAGACGTAGATGAAATCGGTGTTACGTTCCGCCGCGCCTGAAAGCGCCTGGATGCCGATATCGGACGTGCCACCGTCACCGGCCCAGCCGACCACGGTGACGTCTTTCTTGCCAAGCGCGTTCAGTCCCGCGCGGATGCCCGCCGCTGACGCCGCCGTCGTTTCGAACGCCGTGTTGAGGCAGGGTATAAGCATGGACGAAACGGGGTACATCCCCTGCAGAACGGTGAGACAGCTCGCCGGCACGGTGAGGATCACCCTGTCACCGAGGGCCTTGAGCCCGTGACGGTAGGCGATGGACAGGCCGCATCCCACACAGGCCCTGTTGCCTGGCAGAGTGTATTCTTTTTCGGGAAGGCTGAGTGTTGTGGTTTTTTTTGCCGTCACGGTGAACCTCTGTCGCTGTGCCTTACAGCCTGCTGTTGATCCATTCCTGGTCGCGTTGCCGCCTTTCCGCAGGGAACCCGAGGTACGGCATGCTGTTTTTCACGGCCCTGATGATATCGCCCACGTTCACGTCTCGGCCGCCGAGACCGCAGATATACGAGTGCGCGAATACCGGTACCTGGTAATCGAAGAGCGCCGCCTTGAGGTCGCTCGCCAGCGCCCCCTCGTAGCCATAGCTCACGTTTTTCTCGACGACCACGAGTCCCTTGCAGCCGATGGCGCGTATGGCCTCCGCAACGGCCCTCGCGGGGAAAGGACGGTACAGGCGGACATGGAGCACGCCCGTTTTCAGGCCCTCGTCCCTGAGCCTGTCGACCGCATCCATGGCCTCGCTCGCGATGCTTCCCATCGAGACTATGCAGAGCTCGGCGTCCTCGCAACGGTAGGTGTCAAGGAGACCGTATTCGCGTCCGAATGCCTTGCCGAATTCGATCCCGGTTTCTTCCACCACGCGAACGCCGTCAAGAAGCGATTCCTGCATGAGCTGGCGCAGCTCGTAGTAACCGTGGCAGAGAACACCGTCCGCGTTTTTCCGGGGATCCGCCAGGGTTACCGGGTTGACGTTCATGGGACGGTCGGGATCGAGCACGATATGCGGACGGTACGGAGGCAGGAACGACCGCACCACCTCGATATCGGGAATAAGGACTGGCATCATGGTATGCGAAAGGACGTACCCGTCGTAACAGACCATGACCGGCGCCATGACAGTTTCCGCGATCCGGTAGGCCTGTATGACCGTATCGAGCACCTCCTGCCCGTTTCTGCAATATATCTGCATCCAGCCAGTGTCGCGCTGGGAAATGCTGTCCTGCTGGTCGTTCAGGATGCTCCAGGGCGCGGCAACCGCCCTGTTGGGGATCGCCATGACGATGGGCAGGCGCGAACCCGCGGCCCAGTGAAGCTGCTCGTGCATAAGAGCGAGCCCGTTCGCACAACTCGCGGTAAAGACCCTGGCCCCCACGGCTGAGGCGGATATGCAGACGGTGATGGCGCTGTGCTCGCTTTCCACGGTCACGTATTCGCATTTCATGTCGCCCGCCTCGATGAACTCGAGAAGCTTCTCGACGACAGGCGACTGCGGGGTGATGGGATATGCCGAGACGACCTGCACGTCACAGAGGAGGGCGCCCCAGGCCGCGGCGTAATTCGCGGTGATGATGTGCTTCTTTTCCTTGATCGATACAGCTGTAGTGTTCTTCATTGGTTTCCGCCAGGATCAATCTTCTTCGTCGGGGACCATGGTGATCGCGTGCGTGGGGCACTCCTCGGCGCAGATGCCGCATCCCTTGCAGTATTCCAGGTCGATCATCGGCGGGATGGTACGCGAGATGACCGAATCGGGGCAGTAGGTCCAGCAGATATAACACGACGGCCTGCCCGTTTTTGCCGGAGTGCACACGGAATTATCGATGACCGGATGCTTCACACGCCAGTCGCCGGTCCTTCCCCCTTCCCCCTTTGCGGGTGAAGACGACGCAGTAATATGTCCACAGTCCGCGGTACCCCCATGCTTCATCCTGCCGGTCTGGTTCTTCTTGTCTTTATCCAAGGCTCGTCCCTTTCCACCCGCTCATTTCCCGCCATAGACCGTGGTCGAGTCATATATAAGGCGGGCAGTCTTTATGTTCAAATCCGATTTGGCGCCGGGGAACCTCTCGCTGATAGCCTCCTCAACCGAATCCATTTTCACCAGGCCCGTGCTTTTCACAAAGGCCCCGAGAATGGGCGTGTTCAGAATGGCCACGCCTGCCACTGTCAGGCCGTTGTCAAGGGCGACCTTGGTAACGTCCGCGACGCCTGCCTTTTCAAAATGATCCAGCCCGAGGTCAGATGGCTTCTTCGTTGTATTCAGCACCAGGATCGCATCCCTTCTGAAACGTGACCGAAGATCCAGAATGGGGAGGAGCGTCGGATCGAGAACAACAATCACGTCGGGATCGCTGATTTGCGAAAAAATACGGATTGGTTCGTGCGCGAGCCTCAGGAAGGCCGCGACAGGAGCTCCCCTTCTCTCTGCGCCAAATGACGGGGCGGTGGTAATCCCCTCGTATCCGTCAATAGCGGCTGCCTCGGCGATAAGCTGGCTTGCGGTGATCGCGCCCTGCCCGCCGCGCCCGTACCAGATGATTTCAGTGTACTTTTTTTTCTCTGCCATGGCTTACATGTTCGCAGAACTCTTCGATGCAGCGCGACCCGGTTGCTTTAAACGGGCCGGCATCGCAGCGGCGACTGCTCATCCCTCATCGTGGATTCCCCGTGGAACCATTTTCACAAGGCATACCCGTTGTCAAGATAATTGTTCCCGCCCTGGATATATTCAAATACGGCAATATCCTGGAATTCTATTGACAGTCCCGCCCTCGCGATGAAATACTCACCTCATGAAAGATACAACGGCAATCATCCTGTTCAAACTGATACCGAAGAGCCTCCTCTCGCGCGTTTTTGGTGTCCTGATGCGTATCCCCCTACCCCTGGGAGCCATGAAAGCAATTATTCGATGGTACTCGGTCAAATACGGAGTGAAAGACGAATACGACACGCCGCCGGGGGGCTTTCGTACGTTTAACGCCTTTTTCACGAGGACCCTTCGCCCCGGCGTACACCGTATAGCCCCGGACCCCGATGTCGTGGTATCGCCCGTGGACGCGCGCGTAGACCAGTTCGGCACAATGACCGGAAACGGCCTGCTGCAGGCAAAGGGTCTTTCATATTCCGTGAACGAACTCATCCCTGCCGACCTTGCAGATTCATTTTGCGGGGGCAGCTTCATGACGCTGTACCTCTCGCCGGGAGACTATCATCGCATACACTCCCCGGTACCGGGCTCGATCACAGGGTATATCCATTCCCCGGGTACTCTCTATACGGTCCAGGAATATATGGTATCGGCCCTGCCCGGTCTTTTCATAAAAAACGAACGTATCACCACCATCATTCGGACGGGAAAGGGCCTGGCCGCAGTGTGCAAGGTGGGGGCGCTCAATGTCGGGAGAATATCCCTGAGCTATGCCCCGGTGATGACGAACACCTCGTGGCGAAGGGCAAGGTACGTCCGGTTCGACGAATCCTGCTGCGTACCCGTCAGCGCGGGCCAGGAGATTGGCACATTTAATCTGGGATCGACCGTCATCCTGGTGTTTCAGAAAGACATGATCGAGTGGGAACCCTCCGTCCCGGGCATGCGTGTCCGGATGGGACAGAAAATCGCGCGCTTCATTCCATGACCCCATCGGATTCTTCCAGTATCGCATCGCGATTGTTGATGCATGCGTTTCGATGAGCTTGTACGGGCGAGTGGCCTGCACTAAAATTATATAGACAAAAATCACGAGCATTTATAGAAGTGTCATAGAGTGATTTCATCGATGGGGCGATTGGCCGTTTGATCAAGCGAGCAACATTATCCTAAAAAGGAGATTCCTTATGCCAAGATCATCCATGGAAAAGTACATCCAGGCGCAAGTGAAGTACTGGCAGAGCCAGAAAGAAAAAATCAAAGAGCCCGAAACCAAAAGTCTTCATCAATTCATAACAATATCCCGCGAATACGGATGCTCCGGTTTCGAAATCGGGAAAGAAATTATCGAAACGATCAATAAAACGAACACTCTCGAAACGCCGTGGGCCGTGTATGACAAGCAGGTGCTCGACAGGGTCATGGAAGACATGGGCCTCTCGTCCAGCCTTACGAAAAGCCTCACGGACGATGCGCTGAATTCGCTGACGAACCTCCTGCAGACGTCGTTCACCAAGTTCCCGCCCCAGGTTGCCGTGTACCGTAAGCTTGCCGAAACGATCCGACTACTCGCCGCGTACGGCAGGGTGGTCATCGTCGGGCGCGCCGGCAACGTTATAACGAGGGGAATGAAGGGCGGCTATCACGTGAAGATAATCGCCTCCATGGACTACAAGGCATCCAATGTGATGCGGTTCAAGAACTTGTCCCGTAAAGACGCGGAACGCGTGGTTGAGGAGAACACCGAGCGCCGCGTCAATTACATCAAGGAATTCGTCAATTTCGACGTGAACGATCCGCATAACTACGATCTCATTATCAACGCGTCGAAGCACGCCAACGCCGAGATTGCGAATATCATCATAGAAGGGATCAAACTTAAAGGGCAGCTCTGATACCCGATGCCAGCCCGAGGGGCCAGCTCTTTCACGATGACGGATGATGTGCTGGATTTCGACGGCACAAAAAAAATCCTCGTCTGCCAGGGCCTCAAGACCGGCGCCAAGCGATGGGCCGCAAAAATCCAGGATATTATCGCCGTCGACGATATCATCGAAGACGGCGATCATTATTATTGCTCCTGCGTATCCGATATCAACACTGGGTATTACCTGGCGTTGCGAAAAGAGAACGGGGAGACCAGGTGGTTCATACCCGGGAGGGCGTTCTTCCATGCTGTCTTCATGAACGACCTCTATGTGATTTTTATCGACGCCGGGGAAACGTTTTATCTTCTGAAAATCGATCGCGGCGACGGGTCAAAAAAATGGCATCACCGGGTGAGCGACGACCTGGCTTCATATTCATTCATCGGCGGACGACTCGTTCTTGAATATGCGTCGGGGCGCTCCGAGCGAATAAATCTGATAGACGGAAGTGTTACCTAATGCTCAACATCGACATTGTGGACGCATCCAAGTCCCTCTCGATCGCGCGGTCGCTCGCACGCTATGCACCGCCATTCAAGATCATAGGGGGATATCGCCTGATTGACAACGGGATCGACCCGGAGGCGACGGTACAGATCGAGGCCGACGGGAGGGTTATCCACGAGGCATCGAACGGCAAGGGCCCGGTGGACGCTCTTGCCAAGGTGTTGAAGAAGGGACTCACCCCGCTTTTCCCCGAAATCGAGAAAGTGGCCCTTGTCGATTTCCGCGCCAACATTCTCGATTCAAGGCGGGGAACGAGCACCGACGTCGAGGTGACCATCATCTTCTCGGACGGGAGCGAGGTCTGGAAGGTCCATTCCCTGTCGGAAAACATCAACGCCGCATCCTTCGCCGTGCTCATCGACGGGTTCGAATACGCGATCCTCAAGAACAGAACATCCATCCGCTCCTGACGGGGTCCCTGGTTATCTTCTCTTGATGACTAATACGGTAAGGTCGTCTTCGAGCGGCTTTCCGCGCATAAAGTGGTTGAAGTCGATTATAAGGTAATCGAGCACGTGTTTCGCCGAATGGTAGGGAGCGCGGGAGAGGGCTTCCATTATTTTCTCGTCCCCGTAAACCTCACCTTTAGCGTTTACGCTCTCGTAGAGACAGTCCGTGGCGCAGACGAGTATATCGTCCTTCTCGATCTTGAACTTGACGGTTTTCAATTCGGGGTTCATACCCGCCACCCCTATGATCGAACCCTTGTGGCTCGTGTCCGGCTGAGCTACCGCCCGAACAATGCCATCCGATGCCTTCCTGTAGAAAATGTCCGGGTGCCCGGCATTCACGTACTCGACCACGTCACCCTTGAAACGCATAACGAGGCCAGTCAGGTAGTTGTCGACGTTCCCGAGTTCCCGTATCAGCTCGTCGTTCACCCTGGCGAGCATTTCGTGGAGCCTGTCCTTCGATTCACTGAGAAAAAACCTGGCAAGCACAGATCGTCCGATCATCGTGATGAGTCCCGAGGCTATGCCGTGTCCGGATACGTCAAACAGCGAAAGCCCCGTAAACCGGCCGTCCTTCTCGAAAAAGTCGTAGAAATCCCCGGAAACGCCCGACATCGGCCTGAACTCGAAAGCCACGTCCCATTCCTCGTCCTTCGGGGGCACCTTCGGCAGGAACGAGGCCTGCACGTTCGCGGCCATCTTCATGTCGAACGCGGCGATGCCCTGGGCCTTCTTGAGCTCCTCGTTGATGACGGTGATCTTCCTGTTCGTCGTCTCGAGCTTGTCCATGGCGACCTGCAATTCCTCGGTCCGCTCGCGAACCTTGATTTCCAGGTTGTCCTTGAGATCTGACAGGTTCTGGTACATGAGCGAGTTGGATATTGAAATCGCCACGGCGGAACGCGTTCCGTTGATGAAATTCACTTCGTTGGCGGTGAGCCTCTGGAGGTTGAACTTTTCCCCCAGGAGGACCACTCCCACGAGCTCGAAGTTCTGGACCAGGGGGACCATGAACTCACTCCCGGTCGAATCGAATATCGACTCGAGCGATCCGATGACCGCTTCGTAATACGGGTTCGAGACGATCTGCCCCCTTTCCACGAGATGGTTCGCGCCGATGAACCATTCCGCGAGCTCCTGCGGCACCTCAAGAACCTGCCCCTCGATATCCCTGTATATCCCCTGCCCCTCGGAGCGGAACAGCACCTCCGCCTTTTTCACGGTCATGGTCCTGGTCAAGAGCTCGCTGTATTCCTTGATCAGGTCCCCCAGCGAGCGCAGGTATGATATGCTCTCGATGAATTCAGCCTCTATTCGCCGCAGGTTGTATTTTCTCCTGTTGAAGAGCTGGTCGATGGCGGGCTGGATCGTCCTGAAGTATATAAAATTGACCGCAAACCAGGCTGCGAGAATAAGCAGAAGTGCGATATCCGAAAACATAGCCCAGTAGGGCCTGATGAAGTAATAGGCGATCGCATTGGGAATAATGATGAGTGAAGAGACCACGGCCCACATGAGCGTGATGTGCAGGATGCTCCTGATTTCCATAAGTCGGTGTTTCAGAACGCCGTAGGAGAGAATGAGCATCGGCACAAACATGAAATTGCCGAAGGCGTAGAAATCGATGCCGTTCATCGCGGGAATGTTCATGGCGGTGAGAACCCCGATCAGGATGAACGACAGGATGATGTATTTCATCTTCAGCCGTTCGCCCTGGTTGACGGTCCTCGCATACTTCCAGCTGAAGAATACGATTGAACTCGCCAGTGTCAGGCCTGCATAGGCGCTGAACGCATGGAAGGCGATCCCTCCCTTGGCAATGTAGCCCCATGAATAGATATGGAATCCGGTGAAATAGTATTGCGTCCAGACAAAGCCGGATATGACCGCACTGGTGACGAACGTGGCCGTGGCGAGGAGCCAGTTGCCGTATCCATAACCCTTCCAGATATAGAGCGCGACGATGAACGGAAGAAACACGTAAATGCAATGAGCGGTCTTCTCGATGACCAGCAGAGTATCGAACTGCC
This sequence comes from uncultured Leptospirales bacterium, assembly GCA_964423905.1. Lineage (GTDB taxonomy): Bacteria > Spirochaetota > UBA4802 > UBA4802 > UBA5550 > CAYRGX01. The sequence continues at coordinate 27,169 of CAYRGX010000015.1, forward strand.
CCCGCAGGACGTGATGGAGGATAAAGAGGGGGGGCATGATGTTGAACCATATGAGAAGGAGCGCGAAAAGTACGTTCTCCAGGCCAAACCTGCCCCTGACTACGGATACGACCGCCATCGTGATTCCCACGAGAAGAGAGAGGACCGGGGGTATTACGTAGACGGGAAAGGAGCCTTCGAGCTGACCGGTCATGTTACTTCCGCATGTCCTCGCGGTAAATGTCCAGGCTGAAGGGGATGTTCTCATCCATGATCGCTTCGTTGTCTTCCTCGTCCATGCGTGTCGCACGCGCGAGGTTCACCCTGGCGAATTCGTTCTCTACGTCTATGCGTTTCGCATAGTCGATGGCCTTCCAGTAGCTGATGTTGCTTTTCTGCTCCCGCTTCAGGACCTGGTAGACGACGCCCAGGTTGTTGTAGGCCGTGCTCAGGCTTTGATAGAGCCGGATGAAGCGTTCCTCACCAGGTATTGGTGTCTTTATGTTGTCGGCATCGCGCTCGAACACGGAGATGAGCTTCAGGTATTCGCCCTTGCTGGCTTCATAGTTGCCGTTGTGATAGAAAGCGTTCCCAAGGGCAAGCATCAATTCCGGTCTCGACACGAAATCATCGTACAGGTTGAGCCACTGGTCAAGGGCGTTTTTATACTCTCCGTTCAGGTAGCATATGCGTCCCAGGTTGTAGCGGAGCTCGGGTGATTCGAACCGATCCTCGTCGCCCACCTCGAGAGCTGCCTCGTAATATGACCGCGCGATATTATAATTCGCCATCCTGTCGATATCTCCCTCGATCTGCTGTTCCCTGAGGTCGTCCTCAAGATCGCCGAACCTGATTTTTCCCCTGTCAAGACGATCGAAATAATAATAGAAGACGTTTCCCATTAGAGCGTAAGTCCTGCCGAGTTTTTCAGTCTCCTCGTAGAAATCCTCGTCCGTGAAATCGGGAGGATTGGGATGGGCCTTTATCGCCTTGCGCAGGTATTCGAAGGCTCTCACGGGATCCCGCATGAAGAAATAGTACTCCCCGGTCATGCTCAGCGCCGCGAAATAATTCGGTTCCAGGCTCAATGCCTTGTCGAGATGGCGCTTCATCAGCTTGTAATTTTTCTGGGCCTTGCTGAAACGGGCCGTCTGGATATAGAGCGGCGGATAATTAGGGTCCTTCTTGTTGAGCGCCGTAATGACGGATTGGATCGCAGGATAGATGTTATCCTTCTCGTCAATAAATCGGGGTGATGTCATCCCGTAATCGATACGAACATTCCGGGTATCCGTTTTCTGCTTTCCAAGGTAATACGAAATCAACTTCGCGAGGAGCGGCGATGGGATTTCGGTAAGCTTCTTTTTATTGTTCAATCTCGAATGGATTGTCACGACCTGCTCGAAGGCGTCCCTGTCAATATAGAGATTGAGAAGTCCCGAAAGGCCAACTACCGAATTCGGGTCAAGCTTCAGGATATTTTCGTAATATCTCTTGGCCTTGAGGTACTGCTTTTGATTAAAATACGCGTTCCCGATCCCGTGCAGGGCAGTTATGTTTTTCGGATCAGTGGATAGTACCCGCTGAAAAAAGTCGATTGCGAGATCGAGCTGCGTCGGGTCATCCAGGACCTTGCGCCCCTTGAAATACCATTCCCTGACACTCGGCTTGATCTGCATGTAGTACTCGTTGTTGACGCGGGAATAAAAATATCCCAGGTTGTTGAGCACGTCCTTGTTCTTGTGCTCGTACGAGTAGGCCGTGTTGAGGTGTTTCAGGGAGAAGTTGTATTCCTTCCTCTTGAGGTATGCCCTTCCGTACTCGATTTCCCCGAAAATGTATTTATCGATGTAGTTCTCATTGACCTTCTTGAGCAACTCCTCCGCCATATTGAAATTCTTCATCTGGTTGTCGGGTGCGTCTTTTTTCAGGATCAGGGCAACCCCTTCCTTCACGAGCTGTTTGGCGCGGTACGGCTTGTAGATGAACTGCCACCCCAGGATCGTAAAAATGAACGCAGACAGGGCGGCGACCGCGGCAATTTTCGTCCCGGCAAGGAGCTTCTTCTGTCGCTCCCTCCCTTCCCTGGAGTACTCGGGCCTGGAACTAATGACGCGTCTTCCTGCGGCGGGAGCGCCCGTCAGCGTGATGGTCTTACCGAGCTTTTTCTCCAGATAGCGGAGTACGTCCGTCTCGCTCCTGCCGGAGACGATCATATCGACCAGTTGCTTCGCGTCCCTGGGAGGCAGGACATCGTTGATTATAACGTTCTTGACGGCGCTTCGCAGCGCCGGGTCGTAACGCAGGATCTTTTCCTTAAATCGCCGTAAATCCCTTTCGGAAAGCTCGACGGCTTCTGCTTTTTTCGATGCCTTCGGTTTTTTTGGCTTTTCTTCTATTTCATCTTCGAATTTTTCGATTTTCAGGATATCATCGGCTGGAAGCGCCTCGTGTTCCTCAACGATCATGGGACCGAGCCCTTCATCCATGGGACGGGACGGGCCGAGATCAAAATCATGGAGCTCCTTTTCTTTTGAGAAATCCTCTTCACCTTCCTGCATTCCGCCAAGTTCATGCAGGGTGCCGAGTTCCTCTTCGCCGATTTCATCAGCGATTTCACCCGTGCCTTTCCCGGACGGTGCCGAATCGATGTCCTTCCGCTCCTCGCTCTCGATCGGAGCGAACTCCTCCATCTCGGAACCAATTCCTTCGGGCAGCTGATCCAGGTCGAACTCGCCAAGTTCTGAAGTGTCGGCTTCCGAAATCTTCGGAGCCTCCTCAAGGGATATCTCCTCGAGCGCCGGCGAATCAAAATCGTCAATGCCTCCCTCGATCTTCATTTCCGCCTTTTTTTGCGGTCCGGTCTCGAGATCGGCCAGGTCAAAGGCTTCCCCCGCAACCTGCGGTTCTTCTAACGCCGCCTCATCCGATGCGGGGATCTCGGGTGAAGCAATCTCGCCACCTTTATCGCGAAATTCTTCCGGTTCCATGATTTCCCGAGCGTCCAGGGAAGGCGGCTCGTCCTCGGTGATCGCTTCGAGCTGCTGAAGAGGCGTCATACCGGGTGTGATCCTCTTTTTTGCAGGCGGCGCAGATATCGGCGACTCGAGACTTTCCTCGGATTCCTCCATCTCGATCGGTTCCTCGATCTGCTTCTCGACCACCTCCGTTTCCGGGACTTCTTTCAGGATCGAGGTTATATCTTCCGCGGCTTCGGGCTCCTCGAGAGGGATGTCTTCAACCTCGGTGAGGAATTGAGTGACATTATCGAGTTCTTCACCTTTCTTTCCACCCGCGGCAGCTTCGGAAGGCATCTCTTCCTCCACGAAGTTATCGAGTCTGCCCCTGGGAAGATCCAGATCCTCGGGTTCCCCATGGTATTCCCCCGTCGCAATGGGGGTGTATGGCTTATCCTCGGCTACCGATACGGGGGTTTCGACGCGTCTACCGGGCGCATTGCTGGACGAGACGAAATTGACGATCCTTTCAATCTCGTTGAGCTGTTCGGGTGTATAGGTTTCTTCTACCGGGGCACCTGCCATAATCACACGACCATAAATATTTTACTGAACCTTTGACGCGACATAATCAGACCGTACGGGTGAACAGATAAAAATCAATTAATTTTTTCCCTTCAATTATCGACATTAATCATGATTCGCACAAGGAATTATACTCCTTTTTAAAATATGCGCATGCCGATATAATAATATACGGACGGAAAGAACATGTCAAAATTGATATATTATACGAAAAAATATGCCACCATACTGCTCCCATTCCTTCTCCTCTCATTCGCGCCACCAGAATCGGATTTCCGGACGGTTCATTTTCATAGCCTGTCATTCCTGAAAACGGCGGAAGCACCTCAACCTGTCCAGATGATCCAGTCGGTACCCGGCACATCGCAGAACAAGAACCTTACCTATGGCCTCCTGTTCACATATAAAAGCAGATCCGCAAAACGCGTCCAGATCGCTGGTAGTTTTACCTACTGGAAACCCGCGGCGATGGCCCGTAACGGAAACGGCGTATGGTACTATTATCTTATCGATCCGCGTTCGGACAGGGATCTGTCGTACAAATACTGCGTTGACGGAATCTGGATGGTCGATCCAAAGAACCAGGAGCGACTCGACGACGGCATGGGATCGTATCTTTCAGTCGCGAGATATCCCGACCGCGGTGAAGGAACCCAGGTGAGTTACCGCCGCCTTCACTCAGGCGAGATCGAATTCAGAATATATCGGCCTTCCGCCAGGATAGTGTCCCTTGTGGGGGATTTCAACCACTGGAATCCCGAAAACGACCTTCTCAGGCGGGGAAGCGACGGTATATGGCGCCTGAGGAAGAGAATGCCCAAAGGTCTTTACCGCTATAAGTACATTATCGATGGCACGTGGACTGCCGATCTCTACAACAGTAAGACCGGATCCGACGATTCAGGTCAGATCTGCTCGATAGTCGTCATAAAATAGCGGCTTTTAAAGCCCACCACCGGGAATCCGTGTTATGCGCGCGCCAAGTGCGAGGAGTTTATCCGAGAGCTTCTCGTAGCCGCGATCGGCATGGTATATCCTGCGTATCTCGGTCGTACCCTTTCCCCCAAGCGCCGCAATGATGAGCGCCGCGCCCGCGCGCAGGTCCGACATCATGACGGGCGCGGCCTGCAACCCGTTCACCCCCTTGACCACCGCGACGTTCCCCTCGATGGTGATATCGGCCCCCATGCGCCTTAGCTCGGGGACATGCGTAAACCGGTTTTCGAAAATCGTTTCAATTATGACGCTAATTCCCGGCAGGCCGGTCGTCATGGCCATCATAGGAGCCTGCAGGTCGGTAGGGAAACCGGGGTATGGCACCGTCCTCACCATGCCGCCCGACAGCCTGTCCGAGGCCCTGATGCGCACGCGGTCCTCGCCGCAATCCAGGAGAAAACCCATCTCTCTGAGCGAAGCTAGACAGGCGCCCACATGGCCGGTCACCATGTTCGTGACAGTCACGTCGCCCCTCGTGGCCGCCGCGGCGATCAGATACGTCCCGGTTTCGATCCTGTCCGGCATGACGCGGTAGCGGACCGGCTCGAGTTTTTCCGCACCGTCGATGGTTATACACTCGGTGCCGAGGCCAGAGATCCTGGCACCCATTGCGATAAGGAAATTCCCGAGATCCACGATATCGGGCTCCATGGCACAGTTTTCGAGTACTGTAATTCCCTTAGCCAGGACCGCGGCCATCATGAGGTTTGCGGTCGCGCCGACTGACACCTGCCGCATGGTGAAGTGCGCGCCGCAGAGGGTTTTCGCGGTCGCCCTGATGTTTCCATGTTCAAGGTCGATGACAGCCCCCATTGCCTCGAACCCGGAGAGGTGAATATCGACGGGGCGCTCGCCGATGGCACACCCACCGGGCATAGAAACCGTGGCTTCCCCGGTCCGGGCCAGGAGCGGTCCCATGACATAGACCGACGCCCGCATGGTCTTCACAAGCTCGTAGGGAGCCTCGGCGTTCTTGATTGAATTGACCTTGATGCGAAGCTCATTACTTCTGTCGTCGAAGTCCGTGACAGCACCGAGATACTCGATCACCTTGATGATGGTCCGGATGTCCATGAGGTCAGGAACGTTTTCCAGGATCGTTTCTCCGTCGGCGAGGAGGCTTGCCACTATGATGGGCAGGGCCGCGTTCTTGGCCCCCGATATTCCGACTTCTCCGTGCAGGGCCGTACCGCCCTCTATTTGATAGATATCCATGGCTGGTTTTCTCTTTGTGGCATAGAATCGTATACCCGAACGGAATGATCGATCGGGTGCGGCGAGTCAATGATATTTCATCAGTGCTATTTCTTTTTTAGAGGCCGCGGGAAGTCGTGTCGCAATCGGGACAATGATACCGTCAGGGACGGCCATATCCCCGTTCAAGGGCCGCGCTGTCGAGGTCGCCGCTCATCGCATTTTCCACGATAGGGTCGATGTCGTCAACGGATACGGAACGATCGGCCACGATTGTCTTTATATAGGCACCACACTCATCACAACAATCTATCCTCCGGTCCGTTCCCTCCTCGTGGAGCATCCACAGGCGATCCTGGTCATCGTTCCCGCAGTGGAAGCATTTCAGGCGAGGATAGGGCCATCGTTGTTCGCAGAGAGCGCAGTGAAGGTATCGCCTGCCCTCTTTTTCCTTTGACAGGAGTGCGATATCGGGATACATCCCGCAAAATGGGCACAGGCCGGAATCGCCTGATTCCCCGAATGAGCGTCCGGAAGCGATCCGCCACGATACGAAGAAAGGCTTGAACCAGTTCATGAGGAAAAAATAGAAGCTGTCTGTCTCCATGCTGAGTTCTTCCGCGGCTACTGAAACACGGTCGCGGCTGCGGGAGAGAACGCTCCCGATCCATTCGCCGATAATGAATGGATTCGCTTGGGCCTTCGCGATGAGCGCCTCGTATCCGGGTCCGGGACGCTCTACCCGGATGGCATCCGCCAGGGAGCGCAACCCTTCAGATATGACGGCACACAGTTCCACTCCGAGCCCGTCAGTGCCGGTTTTTGCGGGCGTGATACCCGTGAGAAGTCCGTTATGGGAAGAAAGCGCAGAAGCATATCGAACGCGTTCCGCATCATAATACACGAAAAGCCGCGTGTAGAGATCCATCATGTCACCGGGAACATGCGAAGGTACTCCCTTCCCGGCAATCCACATGTTGAAGTATTCCTCACGTCCCATTTAATCGTCCTTTTTCCCCAAGGTTTCAATATCCTTCGGGTAATTGATATTGGTAAACACCCTGGACGGATCCGCAAATCCGGCCACCTCATTCCTGTCGAGCGTCCGAACGCTTACCTCGTCGTAGATTTTCAGTATTTGTCGCCGGCCCTCTGCGATGATCCTTTTTACGGGGTCCAGGCATGCCCTCGAATACACGGCATGAAGCGGTTCGTACCATCCATCGATGAATGGCACGACTACGTCATAACCGTCGGAGAGGCCGATCATGTGGATTATCAGGTCCGGGCTCATGGACGGCATATCGCATGCCGTAATGAACGCGCGCGCCGTTTCGAGGTGCTCCAGCGCAGTCAGGATGCCCCCGACAGGGCCCAGCTCCGGTATGACGTCGGCATATTCGCGGATGCCGGGTCGATCGAAGCGCCGAACACCGTCAGTTACGATCACGATATTCCCGACAAGCGGGGAGAGCACCCTGATTGCATGATCGATCAAATCGATCCCTTCAACCTTATGAAAGGCCTTGTCGCTTCCGAAGCGGGTAGATTTCCCCCCCGCCAGGATGAATGCGGTAATGTCCGTTCGTTCCATGCCTATATAAAAGGCGGATGGGTATGAGCCCATCCGCCCCCTCACAGTTTGCGTTGAGCCTGCGCTTTCAACCGACAAGCGTTTTCGAGACCCGGTATGCCACTCTCCTGAGGGACGGCATCCCGAGCGTGAATACTGACAACAGGCGGAAGAGCGAATTGATATCTTCCACTTTTGTCATTTCTATCGGCTTCGTGTTAATCGGTAAATTAAATTTTTCGGGAGAATCCTTGAGAATCGTCAGTACGTGAAGACCGCCGAACTCGTTCAGGCCGTACAGCGACGCGGCAGGATACTGTTTTTTAACCTGTGCCAGGCGCGCCTGGGCCTTCTGCACCAGGGCCGCCCTGATCCCGAATGACAGGGCGCCGGTGGGGCAATGATACGCACATGCCGGCACGTCCCGGCGATTTGCGGTACATGCATGGCACTTGTACGACTTGTCCTTTTCCAGCGGCTGTCCCGAACCATACTTGTTCAGGCGTTCATCAAGGACGTGGGGGACCTTGTAGACGCAGGCATTCTCGCACGCCCCGCACCCGATGCACCGGGACTGGTTAATGACCGTCCATCCATCGAGTTTGCTGATCGCCCTCTGGGGACATGCGCGAAGGCAGTTGGCGATCTCGCAATGGTAGCACTTCTTGTGCATGATGGTCCACGCGGGCTTTTCCGGATTGCTCATGTCCACGGGAAAGAACTTCACGTGGTTGAAGGTAATCCCCGTCAGCTCCGCCGGGTTGGTGTATTCAGGCCCCGCGAAAAAAACGGTTTTTTCCGCGGGAAGATTGTTCCACTGTTTGCACGCGACCTGGCAGGCCCTGCATCCCGAACATTTTGTTGTATCGACCAAAAACCCTTTTGCACTCATGTCATGCCTCCTTCCTGATGTCCACGAGGAACGCCTTGAATTCAGGTATCATCGTGTTGGCGTCCCCGATGGAGGGAGTCAGCTGGTTGCAGGAATCCCCCGTGGCCGCACATCCCGGCCCGAAGTGCCATATCATGCCGACCATTTCTACCGGTTTCCCGCCCGACATGATCGGCCGCACCCTTTCGGTCACCAGAGCGTACGCGGAAATGCTCCCCCTGGAATTGAATATCCTCACCCGGTCGCCGTTTTTAATGCCTTTCGCTTTCGCGAGCGACGGGCTGATTTCGCAGAACATGTCGGGAACGAGCTCAGACAGCCACGGCAGGTTGCGCGTCATCGCGCCGGCCTGCCAGTGTTCAACCACGCGGTACGATGTCCCCACGTAGGGATACTGGCCCGCTCCGCCGAACTCCCCTGCGACCCCTTCCATGATCATGGACGCAGGATTGATCTTCTGGTTGTTGAATATGTTCGCGACGGGGCTTTCCATCGGCTCGTAATGCTCGGGGAACGGCCCGTCGGTGAGGACCTTGCCCGGCGCGAAGAGCCTGCCCACGCCCTCGTTGTTCATGATATACGGGTTTTTCTCGTGCGGGCCGAATTTCGGACCCCCGTCCACCACGTCGCCCTTCCATTTGCTGCCGGTCCACTTGACCACCCAGCGCTCCTTGTCCCAAGGTTCGCCCTTGCGGTTGACCGCTGCCCTGTTGTAGATGATGCGGCGGTTCAGCGGCCAGCACCACGACCATTCCGGGAATGTCCCGATGTCGTTCGAGGCGTCGCTCTTGCCGCGGCGCGCCATCATGTTCTTGCCCGGGTAGCTCCCGCAATAGAGCCAATTGCCGCACGCGGTGCTCCCGTCGTCCTTAAGATCCATGAACGATTTCATCTGCTTCTTGTCGGGGAGGGTATACCCGTTGATCTCCTTCGCGACAAGGTGCGGATCGGCTTCGTGGGCGCCTTCAGGAATGTAGTTCCAGTTGGCTTTTACGATCGGGTCCGGAAGCGCTCCTCCCTCCTTCGCGTAGAGCTTCCTCACCTCGCGAAAGATCTCGTCTACTATATCGAGGTCGGATTTACCCCTTTCCTTCGGCTTCCCGGGCGGATCCACGGCCTTGTAGCGCCATTGCGCCCACCTTCCGGAATTGGAAATGCTCCCTTCCTTTTCCACGGAGGAAGCGGCGGGAAGCATGAATACCTCGGTTTTAATCCTCGCGGGATCCACCCCTTTCCGTTTCCAGAAAATCGAGGAGTCGGTCTCCCATAGGTCCACCGCCACCAGCCAGTCGAGGTTCTCCATCGCCCTGGCCGACCTGTTCGCATTCGGTCCTCCGACCACGGGATTCGTCCCCATGTAAAACGCGCCCTTGATCTTTCCTTTGAGCATGTCTTCAAAGAGCACCATGTAGGGCACGCCCTTGTTCTTCTTGGGGAGCCAGTCATAACAGAAATCATTTTTCTTAGTTGCCGCATCCCCGAACCAGGCCTTGAGCATGCTCGTCATGTACTTCTGCCTGTTGGACCACCAGTTAATGCTCATGGGATCCTTTGTCTGGGGTTGCGATTTGTTGTAGGCCTCGAAAGTGGGGTGCTCCTTGACATCGGGCGCAGGCATGTATCCCGTGATGATATGGAACAGGAGCCCGTGATCCGTGGAACCCTGCACGTTCGATTCGCCGCGAAGGGCGTTAATACCGCCACCCGCCAGGCCCATGTTTCCCATGAGGAGCTGGAGCACGCCAAGCGCGCGAACGTTCTGCGTCCCGACCGTGTGCTGGGTGATCCCCATGGCATACATGACGGTCGCCACTTTATCAGGTTTACAGGTCGACGTGAAAATATCCGCGACCTTCAGGAAAGTCTCCTTCGGGCAGCCAGTTATCGTGGAGACCTTTTCTGGCGTGTAACGCGAAAAATGCTTTTTCATGAGCTGGTACACGCAGTTGGGGTCCTCGAGTTTTTTATCGCGCTTGGGTATGCCCTTGTCATCCATCTGGTAACCCCATGTCTTGCGGTCGCCGTAGTTTCTCTTTCCAGGATCATAACCAGCGAAGAGCCCATCCGTGAAAGAAAAACCGGGGTTTACGAGATACGAGGCGTTGGTGTATTCGAGAACGTATTCTTTCTGAATCCTGTTCTTTTCCAGTGCGTAATTGATCATCCCGTTCAGGAACGCGAGATCGGTTCCCGGACGAAGTGGTGCATAGAGGCTGGCGAGCGAGGCCGATTTCGTTACTCGCGGATCGAGCACGATGAGCTTGGCATTGTGCTCCTCCATAGCTTTCTGCACCCATTTGAATGATATGGGATGGTTTTCGGCAGCGTTGCTCCCGATAAGCAGAATGACGTCGGCATTCTTGATATCTATCCAGTGATTGGTCATAGCTCCACGACCATAGGTTGCCGCCAGACCGGCGACAGTTGCGGAGTGTCAAATTCGAGCCTGGTGTTCCAGGTACGTCACCCCCATTATTCGTGCAAATTTCGAAAGCAGGTAACATTCCTCGTTGTCGAGCGCCGCCCCGCCTAGGCTGCAGATGCCTTCCGTCCTGTTGACCGTGGTATCTCCATCCTTTTCGACAAATGTCGCGTCGCGCGTTTCCTTAACGCGACGGGCAATTTTCTTGAAGGCTTCTTCCCACGATATGTCCTCCCACGTGGTTCCGAATGGTTTGCGATATTTCACCTTTTCCAGCCGACGGGTGTTCACCGCGACCTGATAGAGCGCACTCCCCTTCGAGCACAGGGACCCCTGATTGATGGGATGATCGGGATCGCCTTCGATGTTGACAATTTTTCCGTTTTTTACGGATACGATAAGCCCGCAGCCGACACCGCAGTAAGGGCAAATGGTCGTGCTCTCCTTTGTTCCGCCGAGCTTGTCGGAAGGCTTACATCCCGTCAGATACGATGTTCCACCGACGAACGCACCCGCCGCGGAAAGTCCTGAGAGTTTTAGAAAATCTCTTCGAGTTACCGGCATGACGCACCTCACATTCTGTATGTAATCATCATGACATACTATTCGCGCAAGAAATCGCTTGCATGTATATTAATTTCGAGGGGTGCGGTCAGCGAAAAGTCTTTTTTATGATTGGTGGGAAAATTTCAGGATTTTTTTAATTCAATCTGATTTTACCGCGATACATTGTCATATTTATCGCAAGAATTCCAAGTTATGCGGAATTAAATTTGACCGCAAGGTATATATTTGTAGTTTTTATTAACTTTTTGTTGTTATTTTCAATTGTACGATTTTGTAATTATTTTCAAATGCCGCCGCAAACGATTGATTCCACCATCGTTATCCCGCGATACCGGCCGCGACCATTTCAATCGCGGCGCGTGATTTCATCATTAAAGTTATGCGATGCCTAATAATGGGCAGCCTTCGTCATTCGTTGACACTGCTGCGGCCTCCGGTCAGCCGAGGGCGATCTCTTTCTTGATTATCATCGAAGTGTTTTCCTGGTCGGGCATGACGCGAAAGAGCACGCCGTCTCCCGAAGCTATAAGGCTCCTTGCCTGGAGAAACGTCCGATACGGGGAGGGAACACCGCAGGCCTTGACCATCACCGCACCTGAAATACGCGCGCCCCGCACGTAGATCTCCTCATCGCGCCTGAATTTATCCTCGTGCGTCTCATCCTTCCTGGGTGAAAAGGTCGGGGAAAAAATAATTTTCGCCCCGTGATCCCTCATGAACTGAAAACCTTCGTCGTGGAGAACGTCGGCGCAAATCAGGATGCCAAAGGTTATTCCGCGACTCGAGAACACGCGGTATTCATCTCCGGGGGTGATAACGCCCTCTTCGGCAAAAAAGAGCCTCTTCTTGCGGTAGCAACCCAGCAGCCTCCCCCGATCATAAACAAAACATGTATTGTACATCAGCGCGCCCTCTATCTCGGGCATGGTTCCTCCGATGACGATCGTGTCTAGCTCGCGGGAGAGCAGGCATATCCTTTTTATTTGCCGGCGCTGGTTTTCCAGGGTCTGCCCGTGGTTCCCCAACCGCTTACTCACGAAAAAGTACTCCGGGAAACAGACAAAATGGGGTAAGTAACTGCGCATGAGGCTCACATGCTCCCTGGAGATTTGCTCTCCCAGGGCTTCCTGATAGATGACGATTCTTACCGTTTCCATGATACCTGCATATTATATCCGTAGCTAATGGCAATTCTTTTTGCTATTTTTCCGAATATCCAACAGTAGTAGCGATTATTCCGCGTTTCATATTGTTCATTCCATCTGCCTTGCGAACAATGCGCAATGAGTTATAGTCATGATCATCACCTATACAGCGAGGCATTTATGAAATCACGAATCAGAAAATCCAGGAAATACAACATGGCGTTTGACAGGATGTATTCCCTTTATTACGAGCGGATCAGGCGATTCCTGCGCAGATACTTCAATTGCCCGTTCACATGCGACGACATCGCCCAGGAGGTTTTCGTGAAGATATACAACCGCAAAATAGCGCTCGATCCGGACAACCCGGGAACCATCGGGTATCTCTGCACCGTGGCGAAAAACGCGGCCATCGACCATATCAGAAGACAGCAGACCGAGGCAAAAAGCGTGTCCGAGCTGATAGGCGAAGCCAGGATGGATCCAGATTTCTATAAGACCCTTGACGATTTCCACATCGACGGGTGCGTCCTCTCCGCAGTTAATGATGCCATCGACTCGTTTCCGAGGAAGATAAGGACCGTTTACCTTGATAAAAACTTCAGAAACAAACCAGGGACATCGATAGCACGCGAGCGAAAGATAACGCACTATGAAATACGGAAAATTCAGAAGTTGGTCGATAACCGGATCAGGCAGAAAGTGGGACCCCTTTTCGACGATGTGTAAGCCCCGGGTCTCATGATGCAAAATTTTCTTTACAAAAGCCGTCATGGGATTATACTCACGCCATACAATCATGATGCAGCACATTCGCTATGTGCGGGACGTGTTTCCCACCCCGGAACATTCCATCGGGAAGGAGTCATGCCATGACCGTAGGGACAGAAGGGCTGCTCATGAATATCCACATCCAGGGGGGAATTCATGGAAACATCAAGCGTATGTGCACTCGTTACCGGCGGCGCGTCCGGCCTCGGTGAAGCGGTCGTGCGGGAAATCATCCACGGGGGAGGCAAGGTCGCCATCCTCGACATGAACGAGGACAAGGGGCAGTCACTCGCAAAGGAACTCGGCTCCCAGTGCATTTTCTGCAAGGCCGATGTGACAAGCGAGGCGGATATCTCCTCCGCGATTGAACAGGCCGTCAAGGTATTCGGATGCCTCAATGTGGCGGTCAATAGCGCCGGCATCGCGATGGCCGGAAAGACCCTGTCCAGCAAGGGACCCTTTGCCCTGAATCTATTCGAGCTTACATTGAAAATCAACGTTATCGGTACATTCAACGTGATCCGCCTTGCCGCGGCGCAGATGGCAAAAAACAACCCGAACGCGGACGGCGAAAGGGGGGTAATGGTCAATACCGCGTCTATCGCGGCATTTGACGGGCAGGTCGGGCAGGCAGCCTACTCCGCGTCCAAGGGTGGCGTCGTGGGAATGACCCTCCCCATCGCGAGGGATCTTGCCGAATACGGCATACGTAACGTGACCGTGGCACCGGGTATTTTCAAAACGCCCATGAGCGATCTCATGACCGACAAGATAAGGGAGGCCCTCCTCTCGCAATCAGTCTTCCCGAAGCGGTTTGGGCTCGCGGGAGAGTATGCCGACCTCGTCGTGCATATCATCAATAACTCGATGCTCAACGGTGAAACAATTCGTATTGACGGGGCTGTCCGGATGTCGCCCCGGTAGGATAGCTGGAACGCGGGCGCATGCATACCCGGCAAGAGAGGCGGTTCATGCGCCCGCCTTACCTGAAATCCACGAATTCGGCCTTCTCGTATTTATTCCTGCCCCTGCACTCCCTTTTCGATGCTTTCCTGTCGGCGCCGAGATAGTAGGTGATGGTATACAGCTTCGAGATGTTATTGAACATACCCTGGTCGCCTTCCTGGGTACCTGCCGAGAGATCGGATTCCTCCCGACAGGCACAGGTCGCCTTCTTCCGGTACTCCGCGCAAGATGTGACCGGTTTGCCTTGTCCAAAAAAGGACATAAACCCATCGATCGTCTGGCTCGCCTCTTTCACGTCCCGGGGTTTCCCTTCCATCCAGAATTCAACGCAGATGGGAAACGATCCGGCCATGGATTTTGAGACCGGTCTCTTCAGGTAATAGGCAAAACGGGATTCCGTGCCGAGGTGTCTCGGGGAAAGGTCCCGCGAGTCCCTGCACCCGCACACGGGAAGGAGGAACACAGATATAATAACGAGTATCGCCGTGCACATCTGGCGGGATTTTGAACCGTATCGAACGCTCAACATTACTCTTCCTGATCTATGTACTGGCACGGTATCGATGATCGACCAGCTTGGCAATCCATGGACCTATTTTCCGGCCCAGAGGAATCTTCAGGAAAGACGAATGCATGTCAAGCTCAAAATCCATGGTGTCCGTTCGCCGTTCGCGAATCGAAGAATCGCGGCCGATTTGCCAAAAAGACTCGTGTATGGGTTGACAAAAGACGACACGCTCGATTATGAGGAACACGGGAAAACGAACCGTGGATATTGAATTTACCGATACACAAAAAATGATCAGGCGCCATGCGCGCTCCTTCGCGCGGGAGGTCATCGAGCCCATAGCCACAACTCTTGACCGCGAATCCCGCCCTCTCCCGGCTGAAATCGTCCGCCAGATGGGGACCCTGAATTTCTGGGGAATCCAGGCCCCCCCATCCCTGGGCGGCGCAGGCCTTGACACGGTTGGCTATTCCATCGTCATCGAAGAACTCTCCAGGGCAAGTGGCGCTGTCGGACTTGCGGTAACCGTCCATAATTCCGTATGCCTTGCGCCGCTCCTGAAATACGGGACGAACCGTCAGGTTGAACGCTTCGCACCTTCCCTGATAAGTGGCGAGTTGATCGGAGGCTTCACCCTGACCGAGCCCAACGCCGGTTCCGACGTGGCTTCCATCAAGACCACCGCGGTCGCCGACGGCGACGGATTCGTGTTGAGCGGCCAGAAGGCCTTCGTCACGAACGGGGGCACGGGAGGGATATTTCTCGCCGCGGCCCGAATCGCCGGAGGTCCGGACGACGGGAAAACGGGCATCTTCATCGTAGAAAAAAACATGGACGGATTTGAAGTCGGCAAGATCGAAGATATGATGGGAATGCGCGGCAACATGGTCTCTGAGCTGTATTTCAACGATATCCGGCTCTCGCGCGACAACCTCCTGGGAACCCCGGCGGACGGCTTCAGAATCGCGATGCAAACACTCGATACCGGTAGAATCGGCATCGCCTCGCAGGCGCTAGGCATCGGCATGGCCGCCTTCGAGTCCGCGGCCGGATACGCGGCGGAACGGCGACAGTTCAACAGGCCCATTGGCTCGTTCCAAGGTGTCTCGTTCAAGCTCGCCGAGATGCGAAGCGCACTTGACGCGTCGCGTTTTCTCATCTACAGGGCGGCTACTCTCAAGGACAGGGGCCTGCCCTTCTCGGCCGAATCCGCCATGTGCAAAATGTACGCCTCGTCCAGCGCGATGGACGTATGCAGGGAAGCTCTCCAGATTTACGGGGGATACGGATACGTGCGCGATCTCCCCGTTGAACGCTACTTTCGCGATGTAAAAATCACGGAGATCTACGAGGGCACTTCCGAAATCATGAAAATCGTCATCGGGAACGCCATCATTAAAGAATTCTCAAAGGAGTGACATGCATTCAGTCGTATGCGTCAAGCAAGTGCCAGCTGGCGGGCGCGCGGTGATCAATGCATCCACCGGGACCCTCGACCGTGGGTCCGCCGATCGAAGGATCAATCCGGACGACATCCATGCCATCGAGTTCGCCCTTGAGCTCAGGGAGCGTTACGGGGGATCCATAACTGCCCTCACCATGGGACCGCCCGCAGCAGCGGAAGTACTTGTCGAATGCTTCGCATACGGCTGCGACAGGGGAGTGCTTCTCAGCGATCCGCGGCTGATCGGGTCGGACGCGCTCGTGACGGGTCGATGCCTCTCCGCGGCTCTCGAACGTATCGGCCCATGGGACTTCGTCGTGGCCGGCGTCGAGTCGAGTGACGGAGGCACGGGAAGCGTCAGCTACATGATCGCAGAATGCTGCAAGGCCCCCCACATGACGCAAATCCACGATATATCACTCGAGGGGGATACGGCCGTAATCGAGCGGCTCTACGGTCATGAGTACCAGAAGATCCGCGCGCGGCTGCCAATTGTCTGCGCGATAGGCCGCGGGTGGGGAAAGCCCAGGTTCGCCTCGCTGTCCGGCATACAGTCGGCCCCGTCACGTTGCATAGATGTACTCTCGATCGACGACATATCCATCGACGAAAGGAAATGCGGATTGAGGGGCTCCCCCACGCTGGTTGTATCGTATGAGACATTTTCGCACAAGAGGGAAAAGCGTGTCCTCGAGGGTACGCTGGATGAAAAAGCCGACGCGCTGGTACAATTGATGAAGGCGCGGGGCATACTGAGGTATTAGCATCAATGCATGAAACCGGCAAATCCGCGCACGTGTGGGTATTCACCGAAATTCAGGACCACGAACGGGCATTTGACGGCGCGCTGGAGCTCCTTTCACGCGGGAGGGAACTCGCCGACGAGCTCGGCGAAAAACTTTGCGCGCTCCTTCTGGGCCTTGATGCGGAGAAGTACCTCCCGGTAATCTCGGAATATGGCCCCGATACCATCTATCTTGCAAGCTCCCCCGCGCTGAAACATTATCACGACTATCTTTATCCCGCCATAATCGAATCGCTCATTCACGAGTATTCCCCCTCAATCCTGCTCGTCCCTGCGACCGAGGCGGGGCGCGACCTGGCCCCGCGCCTGGCCAGCAGGTTCGTCACAGGTATGACCGCGCACTGCACGGGCCTCGAGATCGTCGACCACCCGGAGTACGGGCGGGGACTTCTCCTCATGAAGCGTCCCGCCTTCAGCGGCAACATGATCGCCTCCATCATATGCCCGTCATCGCGACCGCAGATCGCCACGGTCCAGCCGGGAGTGTTCGAAAAGAGAAAGAGAAACGCTCAGGCGCCCTGCGTCATTCCCGTCGAATGTCCCGCACTCCCTGACAGGGGGATCGAACAGTGCCAGGCGCCGCTTCGATGGGACAGCCCGAAGGTGCCGCTTGAATCCTCTCCCGTGGTCGTGGCAGGCGGACGGGGCATGGTGAACCGTCGCATGTTCGACCGCCTCTTCCCGCTCGCGGAACGGCTCGGCGGTGAGGTCGGTGCCACGCGCATACCGGTTTTCCGCGGATGGTGCGGCGAAGAACGCATGATAGGGCAAACCGGAAAAAACATACATCCCGACATGTACATCGCGTTCGGCATATCCGGGCAGGTGCAGCACACCGCGGCGGTGGTTGATTCCACCACGATAGTTTCGGTCAACTCCGATCCCTCCGCGCCCATATTCGGTGTTTCAGACGTCGCGGTGTACGACGACGCGGCGGCATTCTGCGAGGCGCTCATCGAACGATTACGGACCGAAAAAAACGAACCGCACGCGCGGTAAAATATTCATTGACATCCCGCCTGAAAGTTCATATACAAATGCATCCTTGACATGTCGCATTTCGCGAATACACCCAGGAGGGTTTTATGGACACGCTGGTACGCCGTTCCTTTCTTGCCGTATTCATAGTCGCCATCATGACCGTATGTCTTCACGCGCTTGAAGTCGACGTTGATGAAATCAGGGCCAAAAAAGTCAAATTCATCAATTACCAGTATTCAAATAAAAAACCGACACCCCCGCAGGACATTAGGGCCATTGGACGAGGGCTCGCGGACGAGGCGAAAAAAAGGCCCTTCAACGAACTCGTCAGGTTTAAAATGAAATATTCCATAATCAGAGCGATATCGGAAAAGGAGCCGGAAAAACTCGCGGCCGACATCTTCGTGATCGAGAAAACGGCACAGGTGGGACACATCGACGCGATCAGGCTGATCATTGAAACATACCTCGAGCGCATGTATGCGTATCCAAAAAAGGACGCGAAAACCCTCGCGCTCTACGCGTCATACTATAACGCAGTGCATAGGGGGGACATGGGATATTTCTCGAAGAAATACAAAACCTCCGTCACCTCGAACATCAACAAGGGCAACGCGGGAATCGCCCTTCGCTGGAACCAGTGGCCGGGCACGACGCGCATGCTTATCCCCCTCACAAAGGACAGGAAGCGGGACAAGATCGACCTCGACACCATCTCCGACGACGACACCACGGACGTCATCAGGAAAGACGAGACCAACATCGACGACCGCAAGAAGATGAACGAGATGAAGGAGGACAAGCTCAAGGACGACAGGGAAAAACTCGACAGAGACAAGAAAAAACTCGAGGACGATAAGAAAAAACGGGAAGACGAAAAGCGAGAAGACCGCAAAAAGAAGGAAGAGCTCGACAGGAAAAAGGACGAGCAGAAGCGCAGGCAGAACGACCTCGACAGGAAAAAGGAAGAAACAAAAAAGATAACTGACGAAGACAAACGCAAGAAACAGGAAGAGGAAAACAGGAAAAAGCAGGAAGAGATCGACAGGGACAAGAAAAGGCTCACCGATGATGAGGACAAGCTGAAGAAGAAGGAAAAAGAGGATTCTGAAAAAGACAAAGATCTGAGAAAAAAGGAAGACGACCTTAAGAAAGAAGAAAAAAAGCAGGATGAGCGCAAAAAAAAATACTCGGAAGAACGCAAGGAAATCCGCAAGGATGAATCGAAGGGCGGAGGCAAGAAGGAAACCACTCCGAAGAAGGATGACTCGATAAAGAGAGACGAAAAAAAGAAAGACGAAAAAATCGACAAGACTATCGCCGCGGATAAGTTCTTCTACCTGAAAATCAACGAATATCTCCAGGACGGCCACTACAATAACGATCTATTCCTGATTGACGCGGCCAACCGCAAGGTACTTTTCAAATCGCCGGTACAGCACATCACCGGCCATGAATACGACATGCTCGGCGGCGACGTAGTCGTGATTACGCACCAGGGAGACCGCACGGCGCGGCACCGCCTCACACTCGTCGACGGAAATACGCTCCTCGCGAAGGTGAACGGCACGGATGACGTATTCTGGAGGAGCTTCGTCGAGGTATACGAGGGTTCGGTGTACGCCGTACTAAAGGATAACAATGCCTACTACCTTGGCAAATTCGACGCGCAGATGAAACTCATCGCAAAATCGAACGTGAAGGTGAACGAGGAAACCTTTATCAGGTTCTATCGGGATTTTATCTACATCAACAGGAGCGACAAGAAAATCGTCGTCCTCAAGAAGAATGACCTCACTTTTGATGGTGAAGTCAAACCCTGACGATTAAACGCATCCGTCAGTGCATGGGGAGGGGGCCGACGCCCCCTCAGTGCATTTTAATGATGAGTTCAACTCTGCGGTTTTTCTGTCTTCCTTCGGGGGTGCTGTTGTCGCCGATGGGTTTGTCCGGCCCGAACCCGCGGTAGGACATCTTGTCATTGCCGGTCCTTGGCCTTATATATTCGGCAACTGAACGCGCCCTCTCGGTCGACAACCGCGAGTTTCTCCTGCGCGGCCCGGTACTGTCCGTGTGTCCCTCTATGATGATCTCCCTGTCCGGGTACTTGTTTTTCAGAATCTCCGATATGATGTCGAGGTTCTTCTTCGCCTCCGGCCTGAGCCTGTGGGAATCGACATCGAAGAGCACCTCCCCGAAACGCAGGATGAGCCCGCGTTTGTCAAGATCGACATCCACGTCCCTGGGGATTTCCTTGCGGAGCTCGTCGCGAGCCTTTTCTTTTTCCCTGTCGGGAACCTTCGCGAAAAAGCGGTGCCGCGTATCTATCTGCATCTGGAATTCATTGACACCGTATCCCCTCACCTCTCCGCGAAAGAAAAAGAGAATACGGTATTTTTCCTTGATATCGACGGGACGGGCGCCGCTGACGTCCCAGCGGACCACGCCCTGGCTTTTCCCCAGAATTTTCAGGGGAAAATCCTTCGGGTACGCGCCGCCGGCGAGGTTGTGCGTGATGGAGTATTCAAAATTGATTATGGCGATCTCTTTGCCGTCTTTATTCTCTATCTCGGTGAGCTGGTATGCCACGGGGAACGTCATTTTAAAGGGAGCCGAGAACGAGTTAATCACGAGTTCGCCATTGGTCTCCCACTTCTCGCCCTTCTGAATATCCTTATCCGGGAACGACGGAATATTGCGAAGGTTGGGCATGTAATACTTCTTTTCCACGACATACATTCCCGCCGGCTTGATGGCAAAATCCGCCGGGTACTGTTCGCGCAGGTTGAACACCCTGTCACTGGTGGCCTTTTCATAGACTGAAAACGTTCCCTTGAGTTTGAATTCATC
The DNA here is from genome assembly GCA_964423905.1 of uncultured Leptospirales bacterium. Lineage (GTDB taxonomy): Bacteria > Spirochaetota > UBA4802 > UBA4802 > UBA5550 > CAYRGX01. The sequence goes on from CAYRGX010000015.1 coordinate 47,804, forward strand.
GCCCTCGATTGCGTAGCAGTTCAGGTCGATTATGTTGCGCTCGTCGAAGACTTTTTCAGCCCGGTCGTTCACGAGGTAGCGCACCTGTGCGGTTCGCAGTATTTCGAGCGTTTCGTTCAGGGGGATATTCCACTTGAGTGTTAGCGAGCTGGCGGACGATGAGCACACGACGACAATGAGAAACCCCGCCGCAAGGGATACCACGGGCCTTTTCATGTGATTGAGCCTCCCGAAGGCATATAAGCCCCATGTGATTATCGGCACGATCACATATAATATTTAGCACTTTATCATCAACCCCATATATGCGTTTCAACGAAGGACGATTCATACCGGCAGCACCGGCATGATATCACCCGATCCTGTTCAATAATTGTCTTGATATGACAGGGGATTGCTTTTCGGATGGAGCGGTGGACGAACCATCGATGATATCACGATTGTACGACTGCAGGCTCTGCCCGCGAACCTGCGCCGTGAACCGGCGCACCGCGCGGGGATTTTGCGGCGGGGGCCTCAGGGCCGCGATCGACCTGTACCGCCTTCACCACTGGGAGGAACCCGTCATCAGCGGAACGAACGGCAGCGGCACCGTTTTTTTCTCGGGATGCACCATGCGATGCGCCTACTGCCAGAACCATGAAATCAGCCGGGTCTGTTCGGGTCGCGAGTATGAGGCCGATGAAATGGCGGGGATATTTCTGGATCTTCAGGCGCGGGGGGCCCATAATATCAATCTCGTCACGCCCGGGCATTTCACGCCGCAGATCGCCGGGGCCCTGGCCGTCGCACGGGACCTGGGACTCCATGTACCGGTGGTATGGAACAGCAATGCCTACGAGCTCCCCGAAACCCTTCGCCTTGTCGACGGCCTGGTCCAGATCTATCTTCCGGATTTCCGCTACAACGACGATGCCGCTGCCATGCGCTATTCATCAGCTCCGGGGTACGTCGCCCACGCCCGCAATGCAATCCTTGAGATGCACCGCCAGGTTGGCCGGCTTTCACTTGCCGGGAATTGTGCCGTTAGCGGCCTTCTGGTACGGATCCTCGTCCTCCCGGGGATGGCTGCTGCGGCCGAGTCCATCCTCCGCTGGATCGCGGAAATCCTGGGCCCAGGGACCTTCGTGAGCCTGATGGGACAATATTACCCGGCACACGAAGCCTCACGCCATCCCGAGTTGAACCGGTCCCTCGACCAGGAGGAATACGACCGGTGCCTTGAAGCATTGGATCGACTTGGTTTTAAAAACGGTTTCGTTCAAGAAGTCGGCTCGAGCGCTGCTTACACACCTGAATTCCGCAGGGAGGCCTGAGCCCGTGCCAGGAAGTTATGACATTGTCGTCATAGGAGGGGGGCCGGCGGGTCTAATGGCGGCGGGCACTGCGGCGCACTGCGGCGCATCGGTGCTCCTCGTCGAAAAGAACAGCCGTCCCGGGAGAAAACTCCTTCTCACGGGAAAGGGACGCTGCAACATCACCAATGCTGATTTCGACAACAGGAGCTTTCTATCGAATTTCGGCGACAGGGGGAAATATTTTTTCTCGGCGCTTCATGCATTCTCAGCCGAAGATACTATTGCCTTTTTCCAGGACCACGGCGTGCCGACCAAGATAGAACGCGGCAACAGGGTCTTTCCCGTATCGGACCGCTCGATGGATGTGTGCGACGCGCTCGTGCAATACTGTAAAACGGCGGGAGTATCGTTCTCCACCGGAACTGCGGTTGAAAGCTTCCAGAGTGAAGGAGCACGCATCGTCTCGGTATCCTCCGGAGGGCAGATCTTTGAAGCGGGTGCGTTCATCCTCTGCACGGGGGGGCTATCCTATCCTGCGACCGGTTCCACCGGCGACGGGTACCGCTTCGCGCGTGAAGTGGGCCACCGTATCGTTGAACCGCATCCCGCGCTCGTACCGATCCGTATCGCGGAACCATGGCCGGGACATCTCGAGGGCCTGGCACTCAAAAACGTGAGCGTCCGGCTGATCGTTTCCGGGAAGAAAAGGTCATTCCGTTTCGGGGAGGCCCTGTTCACGTCGCGAGGGATGAGCGGGCCTGTTATTCTCGATCTCAGCAGGGAGCTCGTCCCCGGCGTCCCGGAAACCACCGAGCTCGCGCTCGACCTCAAACCAGCCCTGACGCCGGAAGAGCTGGACGCGCGCATGGTGCGTGATTTCGGCGATCGCTCGAACCGGCTTTTCAGGAACGGGCTCGGAGGTCTTCTGCCCGCTTCCCTCATTCCCGTTTTCGTCGAGTTGTCGGGAATCGATCCCGGAAAAAAGCTCAATTCAATCACGCGGGACGAGCGCAGGACGCTCGTGGATCTCCTGAAAAACATGCGGATGACCGTAACGGGAACGGAGGGATACGATCAAGCCATCATTACCGCAGGGGGTGTCTGCCTGGACGAAATCGATCTCCGGACAATGCGTTCCCGAATCGTCGATAACCTCTATTTCGCGGGAGAACTCATCGATATCGACGGCCCCACTGGAGGCTTCAACCTGCAGATCTGCTGGAGCACCGGTTATAGCGCGGGGCGAGCTGCCGCAGCGGTGTCAGACGCAACCAGGTCGCTATGACGTTCAGGCTGGGCATGGTCCGTCCGCGGTCAGCACGCACCTCTTTTCATCGAAACCCGTCATCACCGTGAAAAATTCATTGCGGGGGACCGACCCTTTTACTGTCACCGGGATATAGTATTCGTTAAAACCCCTCGTCGACGATTCCCGGTAGCGTTCGCCGAGGAACACGCTCCTTGCCCCCTCGAACCCGCGGTAGAATGCGTTCTTCTGCATCGCGGAAAGCGCCATGACCGCTTCACAGCGTTCTTTTTTTACATTCTCTGAGACAGTGCTCCCCATTTCCGCCGCGGCAGTTCCTTTCCTGGCCGAAAAACGGAATGCGTGAACATGCGAAAACCCGGCGGCACGTATCATCTCGAGTGTATCCTCGAAATCCGCATCGGTCTCTCCCGGGAATCCAACGATGACGTCGGTGGTGATATTGCACCCGGGCACCCGCCTGCGTGCGGAATCAACGGCCTCCATATACCGTGTTCGGGTATATCCCCTCCTCATCCGTTCGAGTATGCGGTCGCTGCCGCTCTGAAGGGACAGGTGGAGATGCTTCACCATCCGATCGTGCGCAAGCGTGTCGAGCAATTCCGGCGTTGCGGTGAGCGGAGAAACCGACGACAGGTGAACCCGATAAGTGCCGGGACGCTCTATCAATCCGCGTACCAGAGAAGAGATATCCTTGCCTCCGTTGAGATAGCTTCCGATCATTACGCCTGTAAGGACAATCTCCTTGTAGCCTGCGGCCAGGAGGGTGTCAAATTCGGAAAGGACTTCCGTGTAAGGCCTGCTCAGGGGACCGCCCCGTCTCAGGGGTATGATGCAATAGGCGCAGAAATTGTCGCATCCATCCTGGATTTTCATCTGGGCCCTGGTTCTGCTTCCCCGGAGCGGAGGGGGATATGCGAATCGACCGGCCGGGTCCATCACACCAAGATCTTCAGGCGAAAGTCCGTTGACGATCTCAGGTATCCGGTGCTTGAAATCGTTCGGCACGTAAATGACTGTACCCGAACGGTGCAATGATTCGGATGCGCATCCCGCCACGATGACCATCGAGCGTCCTTTCGCCGCTTCATTCGCGACGAGCCTCCTGACCGAGGCTTCGCTCCGGGCGGTGACGACACAGGTATTGATAATGCAGACATCGGCATCATCGCCGTCGTATACCTCGTGTCCATCCTCCTGCAGAACCGTGGCAATGGACTGCATTTCCGCTTCATTCAGCCTGCAGCCCAGAGAGGTAATTTTTATCTTCAAAGCCGGATCCCTTACCCGCGGATTCATCAATTTCAACTGAGCCCTTTCAGATGTCATCACAAGCTGTTCTGACAAGCATCTTTTTTCCCCTTCACGTCGAATATTTTCATATAATAGCCGGAATAGCTACATGGCTCGATATTTTTCATTTTTATAATAAAAATCTTCAAACAGCCCGGATACAGCTATAATACCTTTTTTTCGAATAAAAAGCCGTCGAGAAGATAAATGATAGATGTAATTTTTCAGGAAAATGTGAATATGCAAAACTATTATTTTGTTCATATCCAACATGACTGCAATTAATAAAAAATCATTGCAATTAATCTTGGTCCCCATTTTTAATCACATGGAGTTAAAACCTGTACATCATGCACTTTTACAGCGGCATTTATGAATGACCCGTATCAACTCATAGCTGATGCAGTTACAAATAACAAGGTAATACGGATTCAGGCCTATTCGGTAAGTGATGAAGTAGAACATCGCGTCCAGTATACCCTTGATTTAATCCTGCGTAAACACCACAGGCCTGATCTTACGGCTCCTATCTACACTTGCATCAAGGAACTTCTTATCAATGCGGTTAAGGCAAATTTCAAGAACATCTATTTTGAGGATTATACCCCGAAAAACCAGGCCGACCGCATCATCAATTATAATGTCGCCCTCAAGCTTTTCAAGCTCGAAATGAGCCGCGAAAATGCGCATCATCTGGAGCGACTCGCCAGGGACGAAGACATGAAGGCCGAAATTGTCTTCCAGATGACAGATGAAAAGCTCCATGTGATTGTTACAAATCCGGCCACCATGACGGACCTTGAGAAACAGAACGTCGAGAAAAAACTTCGTGCCGCTCGCGAATGTTTCGATATAGGGGATTATTTCCAGAAATACGACGACAGCGAAGAGGACGAAGGTGCGGGTCTGGGGATCATTCTCATATCGATAATGCTGCGAAACATGGGAGTGACAGAAAGGGACTTTTTCATCCTTTCCGAAAAAGGCAACACCACTGCAAGTATAAAGATTCCACTCAGTCATTTAGCCCCGGCGAATCATTGAGCCCGGGGCGCCTCCATGCGTCAATGGAAGGATCCAATACGTATCAGTAGGGAACATACAGGACCATGCCGGCCTGGATCATCGATGGGTTTTTTAACCGATTGTGCCTCATTATTCCGTCAACGCTCCCGCGGTAACGCTGTGCGATAAGGGTAAGGCTTTCGCCCCTGCGCACCACATGGGTTTTAAAACGGGGGATCTTAACGGCATACAGCTCAGCGAGCTTATCTTTTAGTGCCGCAGCGCCCTTCTCCGTAATTCTAATCTGATATCGTTCCACATCGGGTGGGGTTAAATCACTGTTCAGCGCCGGATTGAGGTTCTTGAGCACCTGTACGTCAACACCCGAAAAACGTGAAACATCGGCAATACGCACCTGTTGTGTCAATTCAACCAGCACCGTGCGTTCAATATCCGGCATGGCAATTTCATTGCAGATAGAAAAAAGATCCTGGTTCTTGCAGATGATGAGCAGGGCGAGATAACGTGGCACAAATTCTGCGGTCTCGCGCCTGAGCGCCCCATTCTCCCGTAGTTTCCAGTAATCACGGGTTCCGGTCTTCGCAATCACCCTGTTTAAATATCCATTGCCCCCGTTATAGGCGGCAAGGGCCAGTTCCCAGTTTCCGAATTCCGTGTGGAGTTCCTTTAAATATCGTATGGCGGTGGCCGTAGAACGGGCAACGTCGCGTCGCTCATCCACCCATCGATCGGTCTTCAGACCAAGAGAGGTTGAGGTAGTGACGAGGAATTGCCAGAGGCCGACCGCCCTGCTCCTGGACACCGCGCGCGTATTGAATGCGCTCTCAAGCAGCGGGAGATACATCAGGTCCTTGGGCACTTCAGGATTCTTGTTGAACTCTTCCTTAATAATATCGATGTGCCATCTTGATTGTTCAATCGCCTTCCTGACGTAGGGCCTCCCCTTATACAGGTAGAGATAGAGATGTTTGCGCACAGGGGCTATCCGCAAAACGGACAGGTCATTCACGGAGGTAAAAATATCGACCTTATTCAAGGGGTTGACTATTTTACTGCCGTTTACGGTATCAACGGGCATACCGCCACGCTTGATATCTCCATTGAGTATATCATACACTTCCCATGCATGCGCGTTGTTCCGGCCAACGGTAATAACGAGCATTATACAGATGAAGATACCAGCAGCCCGATTCGATTTCATTTACGTATATCCTTATTTATCATCGAGCTCATGGTACGGTTCAACGCAAGAATTTTTTTGTGACAGGCCATTTTCTTGATAAAAATTGCATCGAAATTATTTCATGTGCCGATAGAACAATGCTATGAACCGGGCATCCGCATTTCAATTTACAATCTCCGGGCACAGGGCGGAATAATCTCTTTTTTCAGTTGTAAGGCCGTACCGGCAGCGGTTATCCTTTTCATACCGATGCTTCTGGAATAAAAGAGGATCACGGGCTGGATGACCGGTATTCTTGCGCCGGAAATATGAATTACATCATGCTCGTGCGGATGCTCGGCACGCCGGGTAGCAGCATCGTGTTCAGCGGGATCTTCGCATCATTGTGCCATGGCATCCCATTCCAGACCCCGGGAGCGATATTCGGATCGACTGACGGAATACACGTGATCATTAACCTGGTTTCGAATGTCATGCGCATGCACCTCGAAAGTACCCCGGTGAATCCGACAGCCAGTAACACCCCATCCTGGAAATGAAAAAAATCCTTGTTTTTTTTTATTATTATGAAATCTTATTCATACAATTACTTTTACCCTGTTCAGGAATAGTATACGATAATGGAACAGATTGCCATCTGGTACGCATCAGACAACCCTAAAAGCGAGACCACCATCGGTGCAATTAAAAAACTGGGGCTGGAAGTTCATACGATCGCCGGGCTCGATTTTTCGAGCGCCAACATAGTTGCAAATGAAATCAACGTTTTCATCATCGATATTATTGAACAATCCATCCAGAAAATACTAGCCGCCATAAATAAGGACGAACGTCTCCAGACATTCCTGAAGTTCATCCTCATAAAGAAATCGGAAGTAAAGTCCCTAAAGGATTATTCCTTCAATCTGTTGCATCTTGAATTCATCAGCAGGACCATGGCCAGACCGGAATTTCTCCTTCTTCTTGAAAAAAGCGTGCTGGTAGAACGCTATCGCGAAATTCTGAAGACCATGTCGCAGGACGCCCAATCCCGAATAGAAATATATGAAGGCATGCTCGACATCAACAGAAAAAATCAGATATTCGTATCCGAGAAAGAGAAAATAGCATTCGAGCATATCATCACCTATGAAAAAAACCTGCTCAGGGAACAGATGAAGCTCAGTAAAGCTATAAGTAATTTTGCCCTCCTCAGGCACAGCGAACTCTTCGATATGAAAAAACGAATTCATGTCGAGGAACTGCTCAACGATCTCCGCAGGAAGGAAATGCTCGATGCCCAAAAGGTCATCGAGGCCCAGGAGTCTGTCATACACTACTCTGCCCGGGAGCTCGACAACGCGAAAAAGATCATCAATGCGTCGGAAAACGTCGCCGAGCTCAGCAGAATTGAGTCGTTAAACCTTCACGGCGAACTGGAACAGCAAAAAATGCTGAACAGGGCGCTCTCCGAAGAAATCGACAGGCTCATCGACGAGGTTAAAACACTCAACGAACGGCTCAATTCCGTCGAACGTAAATAAAAGGAGATAGTAACCTTACGCAGAGCGTCAAATCATGGAGTGGGAAATCTTATTGGCGGATGCGGTCAAGGGCGGGAAAATCAGGGAACTTCATCTGAGTAAAATTCCCGTTCTAAAAACGACCAACAACTGGAAGAAGGTCGATCTGCTCGGCTGGATCGACCACGAGATGAAATATACCCATTACCGGGGCGCGCTGGTAAAATTGAATGACAAGATATACTTTGTGAAAGAGAAAACCGTCAGCGCGATTCAGCAGTATCTCAACTGGGAGACAAAACCGAGGATTGAAGTAGTGAAGGATTAATCCTCGTCGTCGTCTTCGAATAGCCTTATAATAACATCCTTCTTGTTCGCCACCCTCAACACTTCGTCAAGATCGTCCTTCTTGATGATGGCATAATGATCGGCGATTCTTATCACATCCGATATCCGGTGCCTGCCCCCTATCAATTCATCCAGGAATGAGGGATGACTCGCCTTGAGAACGACCGACCGTGTTATCGTCAGGGACACTGTCTGGTTGTACCATTCCTGCACGAGAAACGAGAGATTCTGCGGGACGACGTTTTTCGCGTGCGAGTGGAGGACATTTTTAAATTCGTTGAGGGCCATTCCCCGCTTCTGCGCCCGCACGATCGATTGTTTGGTGATTCGTGCATGGATGGTTACGTCTTTCTTTTCAAGTTCGGTGTGGGCGAGCAGGATATACAGAGACGTCGGTGAAACCTCCCGCAGCGGGATTACGAGCGTGAAGTCAGGGTTGATATAAATGCTCTTCTGCGCCTCGACGGGCTGCTCCTGAGGAGTTTTTTTCAACAGGGAATCGGCAAAGTCCATTCCCGTCGATGACAGGGATATCATGCCCTCGTTCAGTTCAGTAATCCCCATCATGAACAGGAAACCAAGTACCGCGGAGCTTCTATCCCTGAGGGTTTTTCGCTCCTTGATGATCTGGTCAGGAGCGGCGCGGGAAAGAAGATAGGTCATTATCACGGCATGGAAATACTCAAACGATTCCGGTCCTATTTCGCTTATAATGCCGACCGCTTCCCGGACAAGTTCAAACCTCGGGATCTCTTCTCCCATATCAAAGCTTTTGTGCATGGCAACCTGGTCGTTCAGGCTTTTTATGATCCGCTGAAGGAGCTCGGCGGGAGAATCGATCTCCTTTCTCAATGAGTCAAGGGATATACGAACATTCTCCTTTGCCGCACTGATACTACCCACCCGATACATCAGGTGGATACACAACCTCGCGCAGTATTCGGCAGGATGTATCGTCCCGTCGACTGCATGGATATCCACCATGGAATCGGCGACACGTTTCAGGTCCGTCTTTCTGAATTCCTGCTGCCTGGTAAAAAACAGCCCATAATTCGAAATGATATCATAGGCATGCATGCAATTCAGGAGCATCATAAAGCCGTTATTAACGGGTCCGCGGGTTTTCACAGTGGGAGCCTCCCGGGATGCGGCAACGGCGAGTGCAGTATTTTTTTCGAGAATGGCAATATCCACATACTCCGGATGCATCAACTGTACCAGCGAAATTTTCCCGGCATTCAGGAGTGACAGAATGGCCTTTTCAAGTCCGCCTTTCGGTATGACATTTGCGAGCTCGTCGAGGGGTATGAGACAACCCTCATCAAGAATATTCTGAAGAAGAGTCTTTTCCGGTTCGTGAAGATCAACCGGGCCCGCTTGTTTTGTCGAATTTTTCATCCTGAATGAGCTATACATTTCCGAAAGCAGCTGGGATATTTCGCCGGGATTCGCCACGCTGATAAAAGGGCTCAGCTCCCTGATGCCGGAAACCCTGTCCATCCTGTTGTTGATCAGCTGTCTGTTTTTTATGACGCATACCAGCGATTTATCAGAAAGCGCCGAGGTAATGGCTTCCATGGCCTGCCCGGTGATACCAAGTCGCTTTTCCAGTTCACCCACCGTGATTCCATCGTGCTTCTCGTACACCGTCCGCAATACGGACATCTCATCCCGATTGAGAGAATGTAAAACCAGTCGTATGCCGGCTACGGTTGATATTTTATCTGGTATCTGGGATGTATTCGACGCCGACAGGGTTAGAATGGCACCTAGCTCTTTCTGCTTCTGCGGCGATATTTTTTTAAACGTTTCTAGCAAATTTTTCATTATAAAAAGTTGTGGACACTGGATTACTACTATTTTATATAGTCGCATCATTATTGCAATACATTTTATTATTATCTTCATGTTTTTCATGTAATAACCGCTCACGTAATTTCCCGGAGGCGCACATCGAATGAGTACCTGGGGATGGTACGGAATCAGTTGAGGAGGGCTCTCGATGCTTCAATTTTTACGTTTCACTAAAACGCAATCCGATGAACAACAGGCCTCTATAATCCAGGGTAAAGACGCGACTCTCTTTTTTATCAAGCGTACGCTCTTCCTTGTACTCTTCCCGTACTCGACCCTGTTTCTTGCAGTCGCCATACCGTTCGTTTCGACGCCCTTTTATCCCATTTACTTTCTCGGCAGCATTGTTACGACAATATATTATGCACGGTTTTTCAATTATGTCGTGATGTATTTTAAATACCGCGGTGGAGGGATAAAAGTCCTTCCCGGCGGAGTAGAAATCACATCAAACACGGCAACCATCACCATACCCGAGCGTGATATAACCTACATTGAGCATAACCCACTCGGGAACATCATCATCAGGGAAAAAAATTCGAAAACCGCATTCCCGCTTGTCCTCCTGAAAAAGGAAGACCAGGAGAGGATCATGTCAATGTTCGAGGACATGGCTCCAAACAGGACCATGATCTACCAGAAAATATGGGAGATTCTCGACGCGATCGTGGTTGCCCTGGTGCTCGCCGTCCACATTATCCAGTACATCATCCAGGCATATTACATACCGAGCAGCTCGATGGAAGACACCCTGAGGATCAACGACCATCTGTTTGTTGAAAAAATCACCTACGGCCCAATCATTCCGAAGATGCTCGGCATGAAGGACCAGATTCATATTAAGCTGCCATGGATCCGCGACGTGAAAAAGGGCGACATCGTCATTTTCAGGCCCAAGCACGAAAAAGATAAAGATTACATCAAGCGCTGCATAGCGGTTCCCGGTGACCGAATACAATTTGTCGATGGCAAAGTTCAGGTAAACGGAAAAATTCTTGATGAGCCGTATGTCAAGGGCAAGACCGATTATTTCAACACACCCGGCGACAAGGATTATATAGAGGGCATAGTGCCCCCCGGGAATGTCGTGGTCCTAGGGGACAACAGGAAACATTCGTTCGACAGCAGGTCCTTCGGGTATCTCGAGATCAAGCGTATCAAGGGAAAGGCCTTCATTCTTTATTGGAATACCGGCGATTTTAAAAATCTCGATTTTTCCAGGGCGGGGCTTATCCATTAAAATAAAACGGCACGGCCAGTTGTAGTGATGGCAGAAATACAGCGCCGTAGCCTGGTGTCATACAAAACACGAACGGCATGAATCCCCCTGTATTCAAGCGCCGCATTTATGTGGCCGGAGCGCTCATTATCCTGATTCTGTTCATTTTCACGGGAAAGCTGATAGAACTCCACTTTTCGAATAAAATCATACTTCCCCCGGACAATCCCGGAAGTATTCATCGCGGCGAAATCAAGGACCGAAACGGATCGGTGCTGGCAATGAGCATCGAGAAGCAATCCCTGTTCGCCAATCCATCCGAAATCAAGGAGCCTTCCAGGTGCGCCTCATCGCTGGCATCGATACTTTCTATCCCCCAGTCAGATATCGAACGCAAACTGGAAAAAAAGAAAAAGTTTGTCTGGATAAAAAGGAAAATCGAGCCGGAATCCGTCAACGAGGTAAAACAACTCGGGATCAAGGGACTGTATTTTAAAAACGAAGATCTCAGGGTATATCCGCACGATTCCTGTTCGTCCAACATACTCGGATTCGTCGGTATCGACAACAGGGGTCTTGACGGCATAGAATTCGGCTACGATTCCATACTTACGCGAAACCCGGAATCTCCGGGAGGGAACGGCGGCGCCAGAGGATTCGGCTACACGCTGGTGCTCACGCTCGACAGGGCCATGCAATCGTTCGCCGAGCAGGAAATAGATGCGATGGTCAAGCGTCTTGGCGCGCGGCAGGGCATGGTCTGTGTCATGGAGGTGAAAACCGGGCGTATAAGGGCCCTGGCGAAGGCACCTCGCTTCGATCCGAATGATATCCGCGCATCGAGCATCGTTGACAGAAAAAATTTTACCGTTACCGATTCTTTCGAACCCGGCTCGACGATGAAGGTTATAGCGCTGGCCGCCATGATGATCAACTCGCCTTCTGCCTTGAAAAAAACGGCCACCTGCCGTGGCTCGATCAACATCGCCGGTGAAAACATCGGATGCACCCATGTCCACGGCGTTCTCGCCCTTCCCGACATTATAAAGCTTTCCTGCAACGTGGGTGTTTTCGAATCGATGAAACCAGTCAAAAAGAATCTTTGGTACGAGACACTCAGGCGTTTCGGATTCGGTTCTAAAACCGGCACCGGCATCCCGGGTGAATCGGAGGGGATACTGCGGCCGGTGAAGGAATGGTCGGCACTCACCAAATACTCTACCGCGATAGGCCAGGAAGTTTCCGTCACCTCGTTGCAGCTTGTTGCCGCGTTTTCGGCTATCGCGAACGGGGGGATATACATAACGCCATCAATCCTGGAAAGGGTCGAAACCTATGACGGAACAGTCGTCAAACATTTTGCTCCCCGCGTCAGGGGACGCGTGCTCGATGCAGAAAAAAGCAAAACCATCATGAAAATCATGCGCAGTGTCGTCGAGGGAGGAACGGGGACCGCGGCCGCCTCCATGTATTACGATACCGTCGGGAAAACCGGGACATCGCAAAAATACATGCGGGGAAAAGGATATTCCGACAAGGTCATAGCCTCGTTCATCGGCATCGCGCCTTACCGCAGCCCTTCCCTGTGCATACTCGTCGTCATCGATGACCCGGCAGACAGGCGGGTAACCGGCGGCGCGGCGGCCACGCCTGTGTTCGCGACATTGATCGACCGGTGCCTTGCCCTGAACGGGATCAAACAGAAGGGTGTCATCGCACGGGAACCGATTGTGAAAAAAAAGAAACCGGCCTCATACGACAATACGATGCCCGATTTTAGAGGCATGGGATTATCGGAGGTGATACCGTATCTTGTGTACGCACAAAGGCGCCATGGTGCGGCGTATTCCCTCTCGGGTGAGGGAATCGTTCATTCCCAGGCGCCGGCACCAGGCACGATAATGAAAAAAAACATGAAAATCGAGCTCCATTTTAGATGATAACCGGCAATGAAGAATGACGTTTCCAAGCTGGTCGAGGACCGCCCGCACCTTTTAAAGGCGATCAAAGGCGAAGACGATCCCGCAATCGAGGTATTCGAATCCCCCGCAGGACCGGTTCCCGTATGGTTGAAAAACGATAAAAAGATTTTCATCCACAGCAAGTACGATCCCATCAAGGAAGCCGTGCGTTTCGTTTCCGAAAGCGCGTCAGGGAATGTCGACATCATTATCGTCTTCGGATTCGGATTCGGTTATCATCTCGAGGCACTCGAAAAGCTGTGCGGCACCGCACAGCGCATTCTCATCATAGAAAAAAATGCGGCAATTTTTAAAATGGCCGTCGAGCGGAGAAACCTGAGCGGTATCCTCTCGAATCGGAACATCGAAATCCTGATAGACCCGGATGAAGCTGCCATTTCGCAGGCCATCAGGGGGATAGCGACCAAGACGAGCAGGCTGATCACCCACCGTGGTTCCCATCAGGTCCACCCGTCCTATTATGACAATATTCGAGAAATCGTGCGGTCGGCGCTAGCTTCCAAGGACGTGAACATTGCCACGCTGGCAAAATTCGAAAAGACCTGGAGCGCGAACGTTTCGCGTAACATCGGCCTTTTCGTTTCCTCGCCGGGAGCCGGCATTTATTACAACTGTTTTCATGGGGTGCCGGCGATTATTGTCTCGGCTGGCCCCTCTCTTCCCGGATCTCTCGAATTCATCCGTGCAAACCTGTCGAACTCCGTCGTCATTGCAGTGGATACTTCGTACAAGATTCTTGAACGCCACGGCATCCGCCCGCATTTCTGCATATCGGTGGATCCCCAGGTTTTGAACGCGCGGTATTTCGAAGGCACAGCCGAGACCTCCACCGTGCTGGTCGCGGACCCCACCGTTCATCCCTCCGCCACGCGCTATTTCAGGGGACCGATCGCGTTCACCGGCATCTTTTTCGACTTCCTGAAATGGATCGAGACCATGACCGAGACCAAGGGAGAGATGGCCCACGGCGGGTCGGTATCGACCAACGCCTATGATTTCGCGAAACGGCTCGGTTGCGCGCCGATTGTCCTTACTGGCCAGGATCTCGCCTTCACAAACGGTCTCGCTCACGCCAGGGGCTCGTATCTCGACGAGCTTGTGTACCACCGCATCTCACGATTCTTCACCCCCGAGATGCAAAACAGAAGACAACTTACGGCCCTGCCCGCCCTTCGCGTGAAAGGAATTCGCAGCAACACGGTACATACGAACCAGAAGATGATGATATTTCTCGCATGGTTCGAAAAAAGGGGCGACCCTGGATTGGTCAATGCGAGTCATGACGGCGCCATTATCCCGGGCATTGCGCACGTCGCGGAAGACGCCATCCATTTTCCATGTCCCAACTATGACATCCAGGGACGCATCAACGATATCACGCAAACAGGTTCCGCAAAAAACCGAGTGAACGACCGGAAGAGACTTGCCGTGTATGTGGTGAACGAAAAAGCGCAGGTGGACGGTTTGGTACCGGTATTGGCCAAAGCCATCGAAACAGCGGATGAACTCCTGGATGCACTCATGAACAAAAAAAGGGATCCCGGGCGATTGTCGTCAATACTCGGGTCCCTGGATGAAGCCGACAGGTTGATCGAATCGAAAAAAACCGCCGCGGATCTAATAAGCCTCACGGTACAACGGGTCATCCACACGATAAAGGAAGGTTATGAGTTAGAGGATGCAATACCCGGTGAACCGACCGAGTGTTCCGTCGCGCGCAGATCGCGATTCCTGTATACCGGACTTCTCGATGGCGCGCTTACAGTCGGCAAGGTCCTCGACAAAATGCATACTATCCTTTCGCGAATGCAGTGATCATCTCGCGCGCCGCCGAAATTCCATGTCCAGCGTCTCCCTTATCAGGGACACGTCGGGATCCATCTCTATTGGTCTGTTCGCATACCGGCTGTTGACCTCGCTCAGGGAACCCTGGTGATACCCGACCTTGAATTCGGAAAACTTGAGCCCGTGGGCGGTCGATATCACGACCGTACGGTCCGTTTTCGATATGATTTTCTTGTCGACGAGTTTGATAAGCGCCGCGAGTGCAACCCCTGTATGGGGGCATGAAAACATCCCTGTCCTGTCGGCGAGGGCAGCCGCATCCGCAAGTTCTTCCTCGCTGGCCTGTTCGACGATCCCATCGAATTCCTTGAGAGTGCGAATGGCCTTCTGTACCGAAACCGGATCCCCGATCTGTATGGCAGATGCCAGCGTCTTGCCCGGTACAATGGCGTTGAAATCCCTGAAACCGTTAAGATATGACAGGTACAGCGGGTTGGCTTTTTGTGCCTGGGCAAGTACGATGCGGGGTTTTCTCGAGATCAGCCCCAGGTCGTACATCATCCTGAAACCGTTACCGAGCGCGGATACGTTCCCAAGGTTCCCGCCGGGTATGACGACCACGTCAGGGACTTCCCAATCGAATTGCTGCGCTATCTCAACGGATATGGTCTTCTGACCTTCGATGCGCAGGGAATTCATCGAGTTCGCGAGGTAAATGGTATCGTCCTTCGTTATTTCGCGGACCACCTTCATGCAACCGTCGAAATTCGTGTCCAGCGAGAGCACGATGGCGTTGTTGGCGATCGGTTGCACGAGCTGGGCGAGCGAAACCTTGTTCCGCGGCAGGAACACGATCGCCGGTATTCCGGCGTACGCGGCATATGCCGCAAGGGCCGCGGACGTGTCCCCTGTGGAGGCGCATGCAACGGCCTTTATCTTCTTACCCGCGTGCATCATCTCGTTGACCACCGACACGAGAACCGTCATGCCAAGGTCCTTGAACGAACCGGTATGGCTGTTGCCGCACATTTTCACCCAGAGGTCGTTCATCCCCAGCGATTCGCCGAATCGTTTCGCCCAGAAAAGGTTCGTATTCCCCTCGAACATTGAGACGATGCGCTCGTCATCGATGTCGGGAACTACCCATTCCTTCTTGCTCCAGATGCCGCTGCCGTACGGCCATCGAGTCGTTCCCCTTCTTTCGTCAAAGAGCGCCTTCCATTCCGCGGGGCCTTTTTTGCCGAGGAGATCCATATCGTGCGCCACCTCGAGGAGGTTGCCGCAATTTTTACATGAATATACGACTTCGTCGAGGGGATATTCCTCGCCGCATCCGGCAATACATCGAAACACCGCTCTGAATTTATTCATGCGGCACCTCCCACTCCAATCGCGTCCTCGACCCGGATGAGCATCACATCGCCATGGACGAAGGGAAATCCCTTGATCTCGCCGATGGCACTTCGAACGCGATCCTCGCGCGCAAGGTGGGACATGAATATGAGCGGTACGTGCTCACCGTGTTCCTCCTTCTGCATGACCGACGAAATCGATATAGCATGATTCCCGAGCACTCCCGAAATCTGCGAGAGTATCCCCGGCCGGTCATCGGTATGAAGGCGAAGATAGTACCTGGAAAGGCGCTCCCCGGGCAGGAGCAAATCCGCGGGTTCGCTCGTGAGCCTGGTCCCTCCCTCTATGCCCCCGCCCGATATCTGGAGTATGTCCGAAACAACAGCCGATGCGGTGGGGTTGCTGCCGGCGCCCCGCCCGTAGAGTATGACCGGCCCGGTCATATCGCCGTCGAACATGACCGCGTTGAATTCGTCCCGCACAGAGGCCAGGGGATGGCGTTCGGGGATCATTGTGGGATGCACGCGGATATCCACCTTTCCGCCCACGTCCTTCGCGATTCCGAGAAGCTTTATCACGTAACCCATATCGCGCGCATACGCGATGTCAATCCTGCTCAGTCGTGTGATCCCCTCGATTGGGAGATCCCCGTACCGCATGCTTTTTCCGTAAGCCAGCATTGCAAGGAGCATTATTTTATGCCCGGCATCGTATCCTTCTATATCGAAAGTAGGATCCGCCTCTGCAAATCCCTTTTCCTGGGCGAGTTTCAGCGCGTCGTCAAAGGGCATGTCCGAATCCTCCATCCTCGTGAGGATGTAGTTCGTGGTGCCGTTGAGGATACCGAGCACGCTTTTTATGCGATTACCCGCTAGCCCCTGGCGCAGGGACAGCAGGCAGGGAATACCGCCGCCGACCGAAGCCTCAAAACCAAGGCGCCGGCCCGACGCCGCGAGTGCCGGGAAGATTGCGTCTCCCTGTTCGGCGAGAAGTTTTTTATTCGCGGTCACCACGTCCTTCCCGTTTTTAAACGCTTCGACAAGGATTGACCGCGCAGGCTCGATGCCCCCTATGAGTTCCACCACAATATCGATATCGGGATCGACCACCACTTTTTTCCAGTCATCACACACGGGAATATCTCCCACCTGAGACTGTACATGATCACGTCGTATATCGCATATTGTCCGGATGACCGGTCTGATACCCGTTCGTTCGGCAATGATATCACCGTTGTATTTCAGAACATTAAATAGTCCGCTGCCGACCGTTCCAAAACCCACGAGCCCAATGCGTATTGATTTCATAAAACCACTTCTTCTCTCAATGATAGGTTCCATTTTCAATTGTGCATCGATCTCTCTTTTGTCAATTATTGTTTTAAAATAATATCCGGCCCTTCATTAATACTTGACGCTGCGCATATATTGGAAGTATACTATACGAGTACTTCGGCTGCAGGAGCCGGGGAGAGTCATAACCCCACCTATTGATTTTATGGAGGACGCATGATGAAAAAATTCGCTTTGCTGGCGGTCATCGCACTGATGGCCATTGGCTTCAGCTGCAAAAAAGAAACAAAAGTGAAAAAGGAAGGTATCATCAATTTCGTGACCGGAACCGCGACCATCAACGATAAAGGGAAAAAAACCGATGCCAAGGTTGGCGATACCGTCGTGGCGGGGATGAAGGTCGAGACTGGTCCAAAATCCTATGTGGACATCTATTTCGATCAGAATGCCATCCGCATCCTCGAGAACAGCGTTGTTGAAATCAATGTCCTTGAATTCAACCCGGCTAGCAGCTCGGACCAGACCCGTCTGTTCGTTCATAACGGCAAGGTATTTTCGAATATAACCCAGAAGCTTTCAAAGGATGATTCCTACGAGATACGCACCCCTACATCGACCGCTGGTGTGCGCGGGACGAAATTCCTCGTCTCTGAAGAAAAGGGCAAATCCAACGTTGCCTGCCTTGACGGTGTCGTTAAAGTAAAGAGCGAGATCGAGGGCGAAGCCGGCGAGGTCGAAGTGAAGGAGGAGCAGGAGGTCGAAATTGAAAAGGGCAAAAAGCTGACCGTCAAGGATCTCACCGACGAGAATAAGAAGAACATGATGGATATCATCAACAACTACCAGAAGATGAAGGAGAGCATCCGCGAGCGATTTGAAAAGCAGAGGGATGAAATCCGCAAGGCGGTTGAAGACCAAAAGAAGAAGCAGAAAGACGACCTCGAGAATCAGCGATCGAAGGACAGGGAAAATGTAAACAAACAGAAGGAAAAGGATCGCGATAACATTGATGCCCTTAAGTCCGGCGACAGGGCCAATATCAATAAGATAAAAGGCGATATTTCAATGGAAAGCAAGGACAAGGCCAGGCAGGAAAGTGACGCACAGAAGGAAGAAAATAAGAAGAAAATTGATTCGGTCAAGCCGGACATAGACAAGTTCAAGGGAAGTAAATAGCGCATTCTTCAGAATGGCGGGGAGAAACCCCGCCATTTTTTTACCTCTCGAATTGTTGACTGGAAACTCCCCCGATGCCATCATGACTGACAGAAACCTGATGACGAGGTACCGATGGCAATGTTTAGAACCCTTATCGCGTGGGTCGCCCTGATTCCGATTGTTTTTTTCGCATCTTGCACGCTCTGCGCGCAGGCCCAGCCGCAGGTCTTGACCGGCCTTGATGTCGCGGAGGAGGATGACCTCAAGGAGTTCTGGGGTAAGAATGTCGGTTTGATCACCAACCATACCGGGATCGATAAAAACAGGCGCCATATCGTCGATGTGTTCTGGGCTCAAAAGAAAGTCAGGCTCACGGCGCTATTTTCACCGGAACACGGCCTCAGGGGACAGGTGGACCGCTCCGTCGACAGTTCAACCGACCCCACCACGGGTCTTCCCGTGTATAGCCTGTACAAACCTCCGCACTACGCTCCGACGGACGACCAGTTGAAGGACATCGATACTCTCGTGTTTCACATTCAGGACATCGGCGTTCGTTACTATACGTATATCACGACAATGGCGATCTGCATGAAAGCGGCGAAGGAGCACAATATAGCATTTTACGTCCTTGACCTTCCCAATCCCATAAACGGACTTGATGTCGAGGGTCCCCTGCTGGATGACAAGCTTACGGGAGGCTTCGCGTCGTATTACCCCATACCGGTCAAACACGCGATGACCATCGGAGAGCTCGCCCGCCTCTTCAACGAGCATTTCGGCATCCACTGCGACCTTCGAATTATCAAGATGAAAAACTGGCGAAGGGACATGTGGCACGAAGATACCGGTCGCCCCTGGGTCAATCCCTCTCCGAACATCAGAAACATGCGAGCCGTCATTCTGTATCCCGGACTCGGTATTCTAGAAACGACCAATATCTCCGTCGGACGCGGCACTGACAGGCCTTTCGAATGTTACGGGGCCCCGTGGGTAAATGCAGTCAGGCTCGTTAACGCGCTCAACGCACTGAAATTGAAAGGCGTCGCGTTCAAGCCCGCATACTTCACACCCGCAGCAAGCTCCTACAAGAACCGTCGTTGTCAGGGTTTTGAAGTAACGATAACCGACAGGAAAGCGTACAAGCCGATTGACACGTTCATATACATCTCAGGGGCCATCTATAAAATATACGGTAAAAATTTTTATTTCCAGAAAATCGACCGCGCCATAGGTCGTAAGGACATCAGGGATAAGATCGTGTCGGGCACGGCCCCGGCTGATATTATCAGATCGTGGGCGAATGATACGAAGCGTTTCAATGAACTCAGAACCAGGTATCTGCTCTATTAATCACGGAAGAGACATCCAATGCCAATACACGACGAAGATGAAATTCTGGATATTGCCCTCTCCTTTCAAAAAAGCCGCATCCTTCTTGCGGGATTCGAGCTCGGCATATTTAACGCCCTCGGAAACGAATCCCGCACTTCAGCTGAAACGGCTGACTTGATAGGTTGCGATCAAAAAGGTACTGACAGACTCATGAACGCTCTCTGTTCGATGGGCCTCCTCGAAAAAAATGGCTCCGCATTCGCGAACACCCCGGCCGCCCTGAACTACCTGTGCGAAGGGACCCCCGGGTATCTCTCGGGTCTGCATCATACGGCCTCACTCTACAAATCCTGGGCGACCCTCGACGATGCAGTCCGTGCGGGCGGTACGGTGATCGACCGCGAGCGCCGAGAGGGAAGAAACCTGGAAAACTTCATTGCCGCCATGCACAGGCGAGCATCCAGGACCGCAGCCTCACATGTTGCTGCCATAGACATTTCTTCCGTCAATACCATGATCGATATCGGGGGGGGATCGGGGGTGTATGCCATGGCTTTCGCCAGAATGAAAGAAAGCCTCAGGGCCGTGGTTTTCGATCTTCCGGAGGTGATCGACATAACCGGCCGATATGTGGCGGCGGAAGGCCTTTCGGACAGAGTTTCAACAATGGCCGGGAATTATCTCACCGACCAGTTCGGCCACGGGTACGATCTCGCATTCATGTCGGCTATCGTGCATATCAACGATCTTGATCAGAACCGTTCCCTCGTGGAAAGGGCGGTCAAAGCGCTCAATCCCGGAGGGTATATCGTCATCAGCGACCATGTGATGTATGAAGACCGTTCAGGACCGCTTCCCGCCGCCATCTTTGCGTTGAACATGCTCGTCAATACACAGGGAGGCGATACCTATACCGAGAGTGAAATCCAATCATGGTTCGAGCAATCTGGATGCATCGACTACCGAAGGATTGACATAGGTCCAGGAACCGCCTTTCTCATCGCCCGGAAACCGCCGGGATAACATGCAATATCGCATGCATTCTGAGCCGGGAACCAGCGTTAGCACTCTATATCAGCGTGATCAGTTTGCGAATACTCGAAAGCTTCAACTTTATTTCGGTATCAATTACACTGATTTTCATTGTATTTCCCCACAGGCTTGTCCCATTTAAGCCCATGAAGGCATTATTGGCATCCCTGCGCGAGGACATTTCGATTATGGCCTTGTGCCGGAGCCTGGAATATTTCACGGCGTTGACACCACCATATTGCGAGAATACGAACGCGATATGCCTGTTCGTGACCTCGTGTGATAGGTTTTCTACGAGGAGCCTGTACCGTGTCATATTGATGCTCCTGGGTGGTTAGGATGAGACCATCATTCCCGGTATTGAAAGGAGAACAATCACAATTGATCTCCATGTATTTCGATTGTGTTAATTTATCCCATCATGCCATCGAGTATTCGCCCAAATCGCCGCTTTTACCGCGAAAAATGAATTGCGTATCAATAACCAATTGTATCGTATGTATATGTCCAATGCATGATTTAACGGAGGGATCTATGAGCGGGACTTTTGAGGTGTATAAAGACAAAAAGGGACACTTCCGTTTCAGATTGAAATCATCAAACGGTGAGATTCTGATTTCCAGCCAGGGCTATACAAGGAAGGATTCATGCCTGGCGGGTATTGAATCCGTAAAAAAAAACGCCCCTGATGCGGATATCACAGAGTTGAATTTTGACAGAGATCTGCTGGTGAGCGCCGACAGCGGCAACATCGCAGGAATCAAGAAAGCTTTGAAACTTGGAGCAAACCCGAATTGCCGGGATCTCGAGGGAGAAACACCTCTGATTGAAGCCTCTGAATCAGGCAACTTGGAGGCGGTAAAAATACTTCTCAAAAACGGAGCGGCTCTTGACCTGAAAGACAGGGAAGGCGAAACCGCACTTCATGAAGCGGTTGAAGAAGGCCATGCCGGCATAGTCAGGTATCTTATCAAGTCTGGAGCCAAGACAGGCATCCCTGACAACAAGGGGAATACTCCACTTCATGTGGCCGTATTAAAAAACAGCGCCGTCATCGTGAAACTGCTGATCAACTGCGGTGCAAAACCATCCGTAAAAAACAGGATGAACCAAACACCGCTCGACCTTGCGCATGAAAACTCGCAGGACGATATCATCACCATCCTGAAGGCAAAGAGAAAAACCGGGATAAAAAAACCAGGAAAACGATAACCCTTGCGGCTGTTTCCGTCAAGCACGCGCTTTATGGAGTGCGTCGTTCAGGGCTTCCTTAAGGTCATCGACGTGTTCAAGACCGATGGACAGGCGCACCAGTTCCGGCGTGAGACCGGAATCGCGCTGTGCCGCCTCATCGAGTTGCGAATGTGAAGTACTCGCCGGATGGAGCACCAGGCTTTTCGCATCGCCAACGTTCGCCACATGTGAAAACAGCTGTATCGAATCGATGAATCGCACCGCGGATTCCATGCCTCCCTTGATCCCGAATACTACCATACCCCCGTATCCTTTCGTGAGATATCGCGAAGCGCATTCGTACGCGGGATCGGATTTCAAACCCGGATACCGCACCCAGCTGACATGCCGGTGCCCTTTAAGGAACTCGGCGATGGCCATGGCGTTCTGGCAATGCCGTTCCATTCTCAGGTGCAGGGATTCAACTCCCTGCAGGAATATCCATGCGTTGTCGGGAGAAAGACATGCGCCGAGATTCCGCAGGGGTACAAGCCTCAACCTTAGGATATATGCCCTGGTGTTTAACTCGCCCAGATCCCTACCGAAACGAAGCCCGTGATATCCGGTATCCGGTTCGTTGTAGAGAGAAAATTTCGTATCGCTCCAATCGAACTTGCCGGCATCGACAACCAATCCTCCGATGGCCGAACCGTGCCCGCCGATCCATTTGGTCAGCGAATGCACCACGATGTCGGCGCCATATTCGATCGGCCGAAGGAGGTAGGGCGTTGTAAATGTGGAATCGACGACGAGCGGGAGATTGTAGCGTTTCGCGATTGAAGCTACTTTTTCTATATCGGTAAAACCGAGCGAAGGATTCCCAATCGTCTCGATGTAGATAGCCCTCGTCCTTTCATTGATCGCCTTTTCGTATTCATCGTAGTTGTCATGATGTACGAAGCGGGGTGTTATCCCGAGTTGCGGGAGAATGCTGTCAAACATCGTGTAGGTTCCACCATACAGGTTGTTTGCAGTGACGAATTCATCACCGGTCTTCATGATATTGATCAAGGAGTAATACACAGCAGAGGTTCCGGAGGACAGGGCAACCGCGCCGACACCGCCCTCAAGTGTGCTAATCCTGTTCTCGAGCACCTCGTGAGTCGGATTCATTATCCTGGAATAAATATTGCCGAATTCTTTCAACGCGAAAAGGTTCGCACCGTGTTCAGTGTTTTTGAACACGAACGAGCTCGTCCTGTATACGGGCACCCCCCGGGAACCGGTACCTGGATCGGGTTCCTGGCCAGCATGAATGGCCGAAGTTTCGAATCGATATTTTCCGCTCATAATATCCCTCCGATCGCTGTCATGATCCTTGGCGCATGAAAATGGAAAGTATCATACACCAAACCTGATTGAAGATGTGTATAATTATATCATTCCAATTGGGAGCAATGAGTCAAGTTAAATTACTACCAATATGATCATAATTATAGTAATTTAACTCATTAATGGGCTACCGTCAAGTGTACAAAGGAATATTTTACCATACAATAATACCATAACAATTAATTGACAGAATATGAATCTTCCGACTACAACGTGTCCATGGATATAAGCAACAGGACATTTGGAGCTCTTCTCACCTCAATTTTGGTATTCTCTTCCGTCTTCCTTCGGTCTGCAGACGTTCAGTTGAAAGAAGGGGATATACTCTTCCAGGAGTCGCAATCATCGCAGCGCGTCGAGCTCAAGATCATCACCCGTTCAAAATATACCCACACGGGTATTCTTTTCAAGAACAACGGTTCCTACTACGTGCTCGAGGCAATACAGCCGGTCACCTTTACGCCTCTCCGAGCATGGATCAACAGGGGTAAAGGCCGTCATTATGTAGTCAAACGTCTGAAAAACGCCGGGAAGATAATAACCCCGGAAGCGCTCGAAAGAATGCGCTCTGTCGGCAGGGAATACCTGGGTAAAAATTACGACATTTATTTCCAGTGGAGCGACCAGAGAATGTATTGCTCGGAACTAGTCTGGAAAATTTATAAAAAGGCACTCGGTATTGAAATTGCCCGGCTGCAGCAGTTCAAGGATTTCGACCTCACGCATCCACTCACCAGACAGCTCATCCACATGCGATATGGCGGTAAAATACCGCTGGAAGAAACGGTCATCGCTCCCTCACAGATTTTCGATTCAGACAAGCTGAAAACCGTTTTTTCAGAAAATTAACGACCTCAACCGCACAGGGGCATATCCTCAGCACAAGGAGAATGGCATGATTTACCACAAAGACTCCTCCGGCTACGAAAACGCGATGAAGGGAATACGTTACAAGACACTCGCCTACGGCGCCAATACCTCTCTGACCGAATTCTACCTGGACAGGGATACGATCCTTCCCATGCACAGTCATCCCCATGAACAGACCGGCTACCTCATCAGGGGACGGATGGTTCTGATCGTGGGGGAAGAACGCCACGAGATGAAGGAAGGAGATGCGTGGAGCGTACCGGGTAACACTCCCCACGGCGCCGAAATCATCGAAGATACGGTCGCCGTGGAGATATTTTCGCCGGTCAGGGAAGACTACATCAAAAGGACCTGACGCTATATCTTTTCAAATGCCTTCTCGATAATGGACGATTCGGGAGGCTTCGTGAAAAGGCTCACCAGGGGTATCACCGCGAAGGGAACGAGCATCGCGATGGTCGAGGCGATGGGAGAATTTGCCGGTCCGAATGCAAAAAACAACGCGATCGCAAGTCCAAGTCCCGTGATCATGCCCACGACGACGCCTGCCAGTGTCGTTCTCTTCCAGTATAGTCCGTAGAAATACGCTGCCATGAAAGTCCCGCTTACCGCTCCCCAGGAAAGCGACATGAGCGTTACGATAAATGCCAGCTCGAACCGCGCGATAAAAAATGACAGCACCACAAAGAGACCGCTCAGGAAGCGCATCATGTATAATGAGTTATCCTTGCTGATTCCCGGGTTGACATGCCCCTTGTAGAGGTCGATGGCGATTGACGATGACGATATGAGCACGAGCGACGAGAGCGTCGACATCGATGCGGAAAGAACGAGGAGCAGGATGAGGGCCATCACGTATTCCGGAAGCTGCGCCGTGAGCATCTCGGGGATCACGCGATCAAAGTCGGGCTTTCCATTTAGAAGCGGGAGCTTGTCTACAAACACATGCGTCATCGCGCCGTTAAAATATGCCGTGAACGTGATTACGATCGCAAACAACGTGGTCGCCACGGCAGCCCGGTAGATGACTTTCTCGTTTTTTATCGCGTAAAACTTCTGCACCATCTGCGGCAGGCCCCATGTTCCGAGGGATGTCATGAAAACCAGCGAACCGAGAAGGAGCATGCCCGGTCGGGCTCCCTCGGGCACGTGAGCCGCGTAGTTTATCCTGATTTTTGATATGACTTCCGTCAGTCCCCCGCCGTTTCCCACCATGATGCCTATCATAACAAACGAGCCCACCAGCATGATGAGACCCTGGATGAAGTCAGTGAGTGTTATCGCGAAATAGCCCCCGAGCACCAGGTAGATCCCCGTAATCCCTATCATGATGAGGAGAGCGAGATCATATGAGATATGAAAGTTAACCTCGAAGAGATGCCCCAGGCCTTTGAACACGGACGCGGTGTACGGCAACAAAAACACGAAAATCACCACGGCCGACAGGATTTTTAGGTATTTCCCGCCGAACCGCTCCTGTAAAAATTCAGGCATGGTCATGGCATCGAGGTTCTGGCTCATGATGCGGGTCCGCCGCGCCAAAACCAGCCATGCCAGCAGTGAACCGAAAATTGCATTACCCGCAGCAATCCAGAGAACATCGAGGCCAAAGCCCCACCCCAGTTTGCCGGCGAATCCGATGAAAATAACCGCCGAAAAATAAGTTGTCCCGTACGCAAAGGCCGATATCCACGGGCCGACGGTCCGTCCACCGAGAAAAAAATCGTCGAGGGTGGAGGTCTTCTTCATCCCCCAGAAACCGATTCCCATCAAGAGAACAAGAAAAATAACGAGCAAAATTGTGGCGAACATGAATCACCCCGATTATTATAAATCCTGGCGGACAGTAATTCTCATCCAGCCGTTATGCCAATTAATTCTTGCCGCGCATGATCGGTGTCAAGTTAAAAACAGGCAGCCCTGGTACCCTTGCCGGTATAATATATTTGACTGTCACTGAGCATTCATGAGCATGGGGGTATGGACTATCGCCTCATCAATATCGAAACCCTTCAATCGCTGGCAATGACCGAAGACGGCTGGATCTCGCTCATTGAATCGGCCCGAGCTCATGGCTGGGTGCCGAAGGGCACCATCTATGATTTCAGCTTTCAGATCGATGAAGAATGTGACGGTGCAGCGGGATGGATGATGAACCTTTTCGTGATGCTCCAGCTGCACATGGAGCGCGCCAGCTGGGATGGCAATTACCTGGAAAGGAAAAACCAGATCGTTCTCCTCGAGGACGCGAGCCTTATGGCCGAGTGCCTCGCTGAGGCGGGTACCCCCGTTGAAATAACCGGATTCCTTTCTCTCGGAGCTTTCAGGATATACGCCGGCTGAACGTCATCACCTGCGGTCGATGACCCGTTTATCCCCCTCCACACCCGTGTTGTGTTCCACAAGAGATATGCGCGGGCTGACTCCAGTATCGTTCTCAATAATGGACACGATCTTCTGCTTCATCCCGAGCATTTTCCTCACGTCGTCGGCGAAGATTTCATCCAGTATCTCGATCTGTATTTCCAGGATATCGACGCCCTCGACGTTATCGAGTATCATACGATACGGCGGAACCGCCCCGATGGCCTGCATCAGGATATCCTCGATCTGGAGGGGAAAAATGTTGAAACCGTTGATTACGATCAGGTCGTCAGTCCGGGTCGATACACGCTTCATCCTGACGGTCGTCCTGCCGCAGGGGCAGTCACCGGGCAGAAGAGAGGAAACGTCCCCCGTCCTGTACCTGATCAGTGGGAATCCTTCACGCGTGATCGTCGTAAACACGAGTTCACCCTCCTCTCCCGGCGGCACCGGGGCGAGTGTGACGGGATCGATCACTTCAATAATGTAATGGTCCTCATTGACGTGCAGGCCGTTTTTCTGCTCGCATTCGCCCGAAACCCCCGGTCCCATCATCTCGTTGACGCCGTAGCTGTTGAAGGCGGAAACGCGAAGGTTCTCCTCGATGCGTGCCCGTATCATCTCTCCCCAAGGTTCGGCGCCGAAAATGCCAATCCTGAGACTCAGCTCGTCCGGGTGGATGCCCATTTCGGCAAGGTTCCTGGCCAGGCGGAACGCGTAACTCGGCGTCGAGAGGAGGACCGATGTCTTGTAATCCTTCATGATGCTGATATGTCTCTGTATGTTTCCACCCGACGAGGAAGGTATGACCGATGCGCCGAGTTTTTCCGCCCCGTAATGCATCCCGAAGGCTCCGGTGAACATATTGTAATCGAACGCGATCTGGACGAAATCGTGCTCGGTAACCCCCATCGCCGCGAGCTCCCGCGCGACGAGCTCGGACCAGGTGTGGATGTCGTTCAGGGTGTAACCGATGGCGAGAGGCTTGCCGGTCCGCCCGATGGTCGAATGGATGCGCACGATGTCCTTCAGCGGCACGGCGAACATGTTGTAGGGATAGCTCTGCCGGAGATCGTCTTTCGTGGTGAAAGGCAGTATCCTCATATCCTCGATGCTTCTGATTTTTTCGATATTGATACCCGCTTCGTTGAACCTGTTCTTGTAAAACGCCACGTTGCGGCAGACCCTGTTGAGAGTGCTCTGCAATCTCTCAATCTGGAGCTGTGACATTTCATCGCGGGGCATTGTTTCGAATTTTCTGTTGAATATCATCAGGTGCCTCCTCACTCGCCGATGCTGGTGTACTCTTTGCCGAGATACGCCCTCTGAACGTCCCTGTTGTTCAGGAGCTCTTGCGAGGTTCCCTCTATCATGATCTGGCCGGTTTCGATCACGTACCCCCTGTCGGCGACGGCCAGCGCGGCCCGAGCGTTTTGCTCGATCAGGAGAATTGTTTTTCCGGCCGCCCGCAGGTTCGTGATCGATTCGAATATATCTTTCACAATCAGCGGAGCGAGCCCCAGGGAGGGCTCGTCCAGCATTAAAAGCCGCGGCCGCGACATGAGCGCCCTCCCGATTGCGAGCATCTGCTGTTCCCCTCCCGAGAGGGTTCCCGCGAGCTGCCGATCGCGTTCCTTCAGGCGTGGAAAGCGTTCATAGATAATGGCGAGATCCTCCCGCTCGGCCTCCCGCGCCTCTTTTCTCCCGAGCGCCGAAGTGCCCAGGAGAAGGTTTTCACGCACCGACATGGCGGCGAAAACCTGCCGTCCTTCCGGAACGAGCGCGCATCCGCGCCTTACAATCTTCTCGGCCCCGATTCCGGATATGCTCTTGCCTTCCAGCAGTACTTCGCCGCTGCGGAGCGCGATGAGCCCCGCGATGGTTTTCAGGACCGTGGATTTGCCCGACCCGTTGGCTCCGATAATGGCGATGATTTCACCGGGGCTGATATGCAGGGAAACCCCCTTAAGGACGCGAAGATTCCCGTACCCCGCTTCGCAATTACGCACCTTGAGCATAATCCTCTCCGAGATACACCTTTATTACTTCCGTGTTTTTCTGAATGTCGGCAGGGATGCCCTCAGCGATTTTTTTCCCTGAACTGAGGACCGTTATTTCGTCGGATATATCCATCACCAGCGACATGTCATGTTCGATGAGGAGCACCGTTATTCCCCTGTCCCTTATGCTCGCTATCTGCGCCGCGAGCTCCGTCGTCTCGTGGATATTCAGGCCCGCCGCCGGCTCGTCGAGAAGCAGGAGCGTGGGATCCATCGCGAGGGCGCGCGCGAATTCGACGGTACGTTGTTTTCCGAAGGCGATGCTCCCCGCTTCGATCCCCGCCATGTCCTGAAGCCCGAAGAATTCGAGAAATTCCATCGCGTGCTCGCATAGCGACCGCTCCTCCCGGACTGTCCATGGCATGCGAAACATGGCGGACAAAAAACCCGATCTCGACCTGATGTGCCTTCCCACCATGACGTTCTCCAGGACGGTCATCTGGGGAAATAGCTTGATGTTCTGGAAGGTACGTGCAATACCCAAACTCGCGATCTGGTGCGGTTCCATCCCGTGGATGGGTTTATCCCCGAAGAACACTTCCCCCGAATCCGGCTTGAGCGAGCCCGATACAAGGTTGAAAAGCGTCGTTTTACCGGCCCCGTTGGGTCCGATGACCGCTTTTATCTGTCCCGGTTTAAGCGAAAAACTGACGTCATTCACCGCCTTGAGCCCACCGAAGGAGCGGCACAGGTATTGTATGTCAAGAAATCCCATGGTGCCCTCCCGTACCGCCGGTCCGTGATCCCTTGCGCAAGAACAATGCCTTGAGCCTTTCCCTGTTTGGCACGGACAGTATGCCGTCCGGAGAAAAAAGCATGATCAGAATAAGGATCAATCCAAAGACCACGTCATCGTAACTGCCGAAAACCCCCCTGAGGGAGAGGTAATTCAGGATAATCCCCATGAACAGGGCCCCCCAGAGGTTAGCCATTCCCCCGATCGCGACGATGGCCAGATATCGTACCGATTTCATGACACCCGCTTCGGTGGGGCCGATCCCTCCGTTGAAATGTGTAAGGAAAACACCTCCAGTGGCAGCAAAGAGCGCACTGATGACGAATATAACGACCTTGTACCTGGAGGTATTGACCCCCATGGCCTTGGCCGCTTCTTCACTTCCGTGAATTGCGCGCAGCGCCCTGCCCGTACGTGAATCTACGAGGTTCAGCAGCAACGCCATGCCCGTTATTACGGTCACCCAGGCGATATAATAATTTTGCACACGATTGGCGTTGTCGCCTGAAATCGAGATACCCGCAAACAGGTTGAAGGCGGGCACGTTTGATATGCCGTCAGCTTCTCCGAAAAGAGGCGTACCCAGGGCTATCCGGTATATGATGGTCCCGAAGCCGAGTGTTGCCATCGCGAGGTAGTGTCCCTTCAGCTTGAGTATGGGGGTCCCGATACACACGGCTACCGTCGCGGTTATCGCCATCGCGGCGGTGAACGCCGCCCAGGAACAAACCACCAGCTGCCCCTCTGCCGTCGACGTGGCGAGACCGGTTTTAACGAGAAGGCCCGCGACAAACGACCCGGACGAGATTCTCCCCGCGGTTAGGACCGCCGAGACATATCCGCCCATGGCAAAGAACGCCGCGTGCCCCATCGATATCTGCCCTGTGTATCCCATAAGAACGGTCAGCCCGATGATAACCAGGGAATAATACGCTGACATGGTAAACTGCGTCAGGAAGTATTCGCTCCCCGCGGCCGAAACCGCGATCTGGATAAGTGCGACGAACGCAGCGAGTATCCCGAGGGGAAGGTAACGTCGGAATCGCATCAGAACTCCTTGAGACCCGCGGCTTCCTTTTTGCCGAGAAGGCCACCGGGACGAAAAAAGAGGATCACAAGCAGGATTCCGATCGCGATGGCATCAGTATATGCCAGGGGGATAACGCTCACGGCGAATGCCTCGAGCAGGCCGATAACGATCCCGCCGACGACCGCGCCGGTACTGTTCCCGAGCCCGCCCAGAATGGCGACCGTGAACCCCTTGATGGCGAGCGAAGTGCCGCTGTCATATTGCGTCTGGGTAATGGGAGATATGACGCATCCCGCTAACGCCCCGATCGCCGCGCTGAGCATGAACGATATAGTCACCATATTCCTTGTATTGATGCCGCACAGGCGCGCGGCCGTCATGTTTGACGCACAGGCTCGCATGCTGCGTCCCACGGTGGTAAATCGGAAAAAGATACCGAGCCCCACAACGATACAACTGCTGATACCAAGGACCCACAGGACCTGCGGGGAGATGTAGGCGCCGAAAATACGAATGGAAGAAATCTCGCTCCCCGTAAAATACGGCAGTGAACGCACCTTCTCATCCCAGATGTGCAGCGCCGCTTCGCTGATCAGTATTGAAAGCCCCACGGTGACGATGATCATATTGAGGACTGTGGGTTTCTTCAAACGACGGATGAATATGAAGTCTATTGCGGCGCCAACCATGGCGGTCACCGTAACAGCGCAAAAAACCGCGAGGGGTAGAGGTACATGCTGTACGAGGGATATCGCGATCATCCCGCCGAGCATCAGGAATTCACCCTGGGCGAAATTGATTATTCCGGTGGTATTATATATTATATTGAAACCTATCGCGACGATCGCATAAACGCTACCCACTGTCACGCCGGATAGTACGTACTGTAATACCTGTTCGCTGGTCATGATCAAAACCGGTGCGAGGCCCGCCCATGCGAGCGGACCTCGCGGCCGTCCTCAGTCTTTGTATTGAACGAATTTGCCACCTGACACCGTAAGTACTTCGAAGGCGTCCTTCTGTAGGCCATTGTGATCGGTGGCGGAGAAGCTGAACATCCCCGCAATCCCGGGGAAGGATTTGAGCCCTTCGATCGCATCACGGGTTTTTTCCCTGTCGCCGCCCGATTTTTTCAGAACCTCGGCAAGAATCATGATGCAGTCATACGCATGGCCGCCGAACGTACTCGCATCTTCGCCGAATTTCTTCTCGTAGTCCTTCTTGTATTTCATCAGGACTTCTTTTTGGGGATGATCGGCATTCAGACTCTCCGCGATCAGAAGCCTTCCGCAGGGAAATATGATCCCGCTTGCCGCTTCCCCGGCTTCCTTCACGTACTTGATGTTGCCGAACCCGCTGCTCTGGAACAGGGGCACCGAGAGATTGATCTGCCTCATGTTCTTCGCCACGATCGACTGCGCGGGCACGATGGACCAGTTGACCACGGCCTGCACGTTCTGCGCCTTCAGCTTCGTGAGCACCCCCGTGAGATCGGTCGCCTTCTTATCGTATACCTCGCTGATCAGGATCGTTATCCCCGACTTCGCCGCAAGCTTGGTCAGCTGGTCTTTCCCGGCGTTCCCGTACCCGTCATTGCTCGAGATGATCCCGATCTTCGTGATGTTCTTCTTCTTCATGACTTCGTATATCAGCAGAACCGCATCGCTGTCCTTTTGTGCGGTCTTGAATACATAGCGGCTGACCGGGTTCACGATGGTCTCCGCAGCGGCGCAGGACAGGAGTGTGGTCTTTCCCTCCTCGCAGATGTTCTTGATCGCCATCGTCTCCCCGCTGGTCGAGGGACCGATGATCGCAAGGACCTTATCCTCGTCTATCAGCTGCTTCGCGAAGGATATCGCCTTCTCGGGGCTCCCCGCCGAATCCTTGACGATCAGCTCGATCTTCTTGCCGTTGATTCCGCCGGTCGCGTTTATCTGGTCCACGAGCATCGTGGCCGTTTTCGATTCAGGCGCTCCAAGGAACGATGCCGGCCCCGTAACCGCGAAAATCGCGCCTATCTTGATGGTATCGCCTGATTTTTTCTTGCATGAGAATGAAACTGCCGCGGCAAGTACGCACAGTACTACCGTTACTTTTTTGAATAGCATGATGCCTCCTTTGAGTTCATACATTTCAATATCAACGCGATACATCAAACATTAGCATTATGGGTACCGTCGAAAAAATACGTCAAGTAAATCACTGGATGCCAGGGCAATTTTGGATGGCTACGGCTTTTCCATGCCTACTGTGAGGATTTAACTGACAGCTGCAGGACTTGATATGCTTACCATATTCCGCGCAGGAGGTTTCCCTTTTATTCTATGCTGACTTGACAGCAGTCGATCTCCTGGATGTATCATATTCTCCGTTAACCTGTTCGCCGGTCATGCCATATACCGGCGCGCGGTCCTCCCTGGCGAGCGGACCGCGCGTCCGCCTCAGTCTTTGTATTGAACAAATTTGCCGCCGGATACCGTCAGCATTTCAAACGCGTTTTTCTGCAATCCATTGTGATCGGTGGCCGAAAAGTTGAATATCCCCCCTGTGCCGGGAAACGATTTCAATCCCTCGATGGCGTCACGCGTCTTTTCCTTGTCACCGCCCGATTGTTTCAAGGCCTCCACGAGTATCATGACGGCATCATAGGCATGACCGCCGAAAGTGCTCGCCTCTCCGCCATTTTTTTTCTCGTAGTCATTCTTATACTTCATAAGGACATCTTTCTGAGGATGGTCCGCATTCAGGCTCTCCGCGATCAAAAGCCTTCCGCAGGGAAATATGATCCCGTTCGCCGCCTCACCGGCCTCTTTCACATACTTGATGCTCCCGAAACCGTGACTCTGGAACAGGGGTACCGCGAGGTTGATCTTTTTCATGTTTTTGGCCACGATCGACTGCGCGGGCACGATCGACCAGTTGACCACGGCCTGTACGTTCTTCGACTTCAGCTTCGTCAGCACCCCCGTGAGGTCGGTCTTCTTCTTGTCGTACACCTCGCTGATCAGGATCGTTATCCCCGACTTCGCCGCAAGCTTCACCAACTGATCTTTTCCGGCATTCCCGAATCCGTCGTTACTCGAGATAATCCCAATCTTCGTGAGGTTCTTCTTTTTCATAGCTTCATATATCAGCAGAACCGCGTCGCTGTCCTTCTGCGGGGACTTGAATACATAGCGATTAACGGGATTCACAATGGTTTCGGCCGCCGCGCATGAGATCAGTATTGTCTTCCTCTCCTCGCAGATGTTCTTGATCGCCATCGTCTCACCGCTGGTCGAGGGACCGATGATCGCAAGGACCTTGTCCTCATCGATCAGCTTCTTCGCGAAGGATATGGCCTTATCGGGGCTCCCCGCCGAATCCTTGATGATCAGCTCGATTTCCTTACCGTGGATCCCGCCGGTGGCGTTGATCTGATCGACGAGCATCTTAGCCGTCTTCGACTCGGGCCCCCCAAGGAACGAAGCCGGTCCCGTTACCGCGAAAATCGCGCCGATCTTGATGGTGTCTTGGGACTTCATGCAGGAGAATGAAATCGCCGCGGCAAGCACACACAGCAATACCGTTACTTTTTTCAATAACATTGTGCCTCCTCTGACTTCGTGCAATTAATTAGATAATAATAGTAAGGGGAAATGATACATTATGGGTAGTCTCGGAGAAATACGTCAAGTAAATCACCGGATGCCCGGGTAATTTTGGATGGTATGCGGTTTGTTTACCGCAATATGCGATACATGAAGTTTTCCAACAGGAACGCTACCGGATATATTAATCAGACTCTGCGTTAAAGGTCCCTGACAGGATTCTGCACCGACATACAGTCAGCCGTTGTTCCAGAGGACCGGTTCGCCGGTCACGCCATATACCGGCGCGCGGTCCTCCCTGGCGAGCGGACCGCGCGGCCGTCCTCAGTCTTTGTATTGAACGAATTTGCCACCTGACACCGTAAGTACTTCGAAGGCGTCCTTCTGTAGGCCATTGTGATCGGTGGCGGAGAAGTTAAATACTCCCCCCGTGCCCGGGAAGGATTTGAGCCCCTCGATCGCATCGCGGGTTTTCTCTTTGTCGGCATCCGCCTTTTTCAGAGCTTCGATCAGGACCACAACGGCATCATACGCATGGCCGCCGAATGAACTTACATCTTCGCCGAATTTTTTCTCATAGTCCTTCTTGTATTTCATCAGGAGTTCTTTCTGGGGATGATCGGCATTCAGACTCTCCGCGATCAGAAGCCTTCCGCAGGGAAAAATGATCCCGTTTGCCGCTTCCCCGGCTTCCTTCACGTACTTGATGTTGCCGAAACCATGGCTCTGGAACAGGGGCACCGAGAGATTGATCTGCCTCATGTTCTTCGCCACGATC
>CAYRGX010000016.1:0-41009 GCA_964423905.1 uncultured Leptospirales bacterium
AAGGTCATATCGTAATGGGTGGTGAACCCGTACTGGAAATCATTGACGGCCGCGTGCTCGTGATCCGGTTCTGCGGCAGAAACGTTATCGAGCACGATAACGGGAGGCCCGCCCTGACGCTGGGCAGGGGACGGGAGCGCGTCCGCATGAGCCATGGCTGCTTCAAGGTGAAAGACCGCCGCCTGGAAACGAAAATCCTGCGAGAATGGCGCGTGGATTCGCGCGCCGGCGGCGCGGCCTCGATCGTGTTCGAAGACACGATCAGGATGGATCTTGAGTCGCGGGGGGCGCTCCTTCGCTTGCGCTTCACCGTGCTCCGCGGGGAGTGGAACAGGTTCCGCGTCGACTTTTGCGCGAAGGCCGGGGAGCATCTCTACGGCTGCGGTGAGCAGTTTTCCCGCCTTGACCTGAAGGGATCGAAACTGCCGGTATGGGTACAGGAGCAGGGCGTGGGCCGCGGCCATGACCTGATCACGATGCTCGCGAACATGCATTCGGGCACGGGCGGGACGTGGCATACCACCTACTTCGCCCAGCCGACCTTTCTCTCTTCCGGGAACTATTTCTTCCACGCTGACACCACGGGCTATGCCGAGTTCGATTTCAGGGCCCGCGGGAGGCACCGGCTCGATTTCTTCGAAGTGCCGCGCGAACTCACCTTCGGCGCCGCGCGTTCGGCGCCGGAAACCGTGACCGCCCTGGGCGACCTTCTGGGGCGCCAGCAAATGCTCCCCGAATGGGCTTTCGACGGCGCATGGCTCGGGGTGCAGGGCGGCCGCGACGCCGTTGAGAAAAAGCTTTCGGCCGCGCTCGCGGCCGGGGTGAAGGTCGGCGCGGTCTGGGCCCAGGACTGGGAGGGCAGGCGCATCACGGCCTTCGGAAAGCAGCTCGTGTGGAACTGGGAATACGACGCGAAACTCTATCCGGATCTGCCGGCCTATATACGGGAACTCAACGGAAGGGGGATCAAGTTTCTCGGCTACATCAACTGTTTTCTCGCCGTGGGCACCGGCGACGACGAGAACGGGCCCGTACCGGAGGGCTATCTCTACCGCGAGGCGCGCGCGCGGGGCTTCTGCGCGAAGCGCGAGGAAGGCGGCGACTACCTGGTGAGGGTCACCACGTTTCCCGCGGCCATGCTGGACCTCACGAACCCCGGGACCGTCGAATGGATAAAGGGCGTCATCAGGGAGAAGATGATCGGCATCGGACTCCATGGCTGGATGGCCGATTTCGGGGAGTACCTCCCCGTCGACGCGGCGCTCCACTCGGGTATCTCCGCAGGGCTGGCCCACAACGCCTACCCCGCGATGTGGGCCAGGGCGAACTACGATGCGGTCAACGAGGCCGGCCGCCTGGGCGATATCGTGTATTTCATGCGCGCGGGTTACACCGGAAGTTCGCGTTACGCGGCGTCGGTGTGGGCCGGCGACCAGCTCGTCAACTGGAGCGCCGACGACGGGCTGGCCACGGTCATTCCCGCGGGCATATCCCTGGGGTTCTGCGGCGTGGGGTTTTTCCACTCGGACATCGGCGGCTACACGACCATCGCGTGGATCAGGCGCTCGAGGGAGCTTTTCATGCGGTGGGCGGAGCTCGCGGCGTTCACGCCGACCATGCGCTCCCACGAGGGCAACAGGCCCGACGAGAACCACCAGTTCCATTCGGACGCTGAAACGCTTGCGCATTTTGCGCGAATGACGAACATCTATACTCACCTCAGGGACTACCACCTGCACCTTGCGCGCGAGTATGCCGGCGGCGGTCTTCCACCCATCCGGCATCCCTATATCCATTATGAGGGCGATCCGGTCGTGCATGGACTTGCGTACCAGTACCTTTACGGCCGCGATCTGATGGTGGCGCCCGTATACAGGAAGGGAAGAAAGACCTGGAAGGCATATCTCCCTGCGGATCGCTGGGTTCACGCCTGGACCGGCAGGGAGCTCGAGGGCGGATGGCACAGGGTGGACGCGCCTCCGGGGTATCCGCCGGTTTTCTACAGGGCGGATTCACCTTTCGAGGGGCTGTTCAGGTCGCTGAGGGATATATCCCGCACCTGAACCCCGACTCTCCAGGGGAAATGACGAAATGACTCGAAATGACGCAAAACGTCGCGTGAAAAAATGAAACAAACCCGGTTTTTAGAAAAAAGATTGATATACAAAAAACGGCCGTGCTGAATAGTCGCTAATTTTGGGGCATTCGCGGTGTTTCGGAGGCACCCGCGTGAAACAGCCCCGACGGCGGACGGGCGCCCGCGGCAACCGTCCCCGAACGCAATACCCAAGGAGTGCAGCAATGAAGTATTTTCTCGACAGCGCCAAGATTGACGAAATAGTGTACGCATACCAGAACTGGGGATTCGAAGGGGTCACCACGAACCCGAACCACGTTTTTCAGTCGGGCAAGCCTTTCAAGACGGTGGTCACCGAACTCGCGAAGGAATTCAAGGGAGTGGAGTTCTCCATATCGATCGAGATCGATCCCTGGCTCGAGAAGGCGGAGGACATGGTGAAGGCCGCGAAGGAGTACGCGTCCATATCGGAAAACTTCACCATAAAGATTCCCTGTACCGAGCAGGGCCTGATCGCGGTCAAGAGGCTTTCCGAAGACGACGTGAAGACCAACTGTACGCTGGTGTTCTCCCCGAGCCAGGCCATCCAGGCGGCGCGGGCCGGGGCGCGTTACGTTTCGCCCTTCGTCGGCTGGAAGGAGTCCAGCGGCGAGGACACCAGCGACTTCATCAACTCGGTGGCGGTGATATACAACAATTACTGCTTCGACACGGAGATCATCGTCGCTGCGCTCAGAAACGGCAAGCAGATCGCGGACGCCGCGCTGGCCGGCGCCGACATCGTCACCGCCGGGTTCCAGGTCTTCAAGGACAGTTTCTACCACCCGTTCACGGATTACGGCCTGAAGCGCTTCCGCGACGCGTGGGACAAGACCGAGAAATAACGGAGGACCATCGATGGCTGAAGTCGCATTCATCGGGCTCGGTACCATGGGCGAATCAATGTGCGCCAGGATTATCGCGGGGGGCTTCCGGGTCCGCGCCTGCGACATCGACCCGGCGAAGGTCGTGGCTGCGGCCGCGCTTGGCGCGGCCGCAGCCGCCCGTCCGTCTGACGCGGTGCGGGGCGCGGACTTCACCGTCATCATGGTTCCCAACGGCGAGCACGTAACCGCGGTCATCGACGACGCGCTGCCGCACCTCGCGAAGGGCTCCCTGGTGATCGACATGAGCACCATATCCCCGGTAGTCTCGCGGGCCCAGGCCGCCAGGGTCAGGGAGACGGGCGCGGACATGATCGACGCGCCCGTGGTGAAGAGCAAGGCCGCGGCGGTGAGCGGCGATCTCGGCATACTCGTCGGAGGGGACGTGGCATTGTTCGACCGGGCGCTTCCCGTGCTCCGCTGCATGGGAAAGACCGTGATACACATGGGACCGCAGGGTTCCGGCCTGGTGATGAAGATATGCCACAACATGCTGGTCGCCGAGATCCAGAACGGCGTGAACGAGTCGCTCGCCCTGGCGCTCCGCGCCGGTTTACGTTTCGACGACGTCATACGGGCCGTCGGCGCCGGTGGCGGCCAGAACTTCTATCTCGACACCAAGGCGCCTGCCATCAGGGAAGGTGATTTTTCCCCGAAGTTCGCGTTCCGCCACATGCACAAGGACCTGCTCCTCGCGGAGGAGCTCGAACGCACCGCGGGCGCCGTCCTTCCGGGCGCGGCCCTCGCCAGGGAAGTCTACCGTAAGGGCATGGAGCGGGGGCTGGGCGACGAGGATTTTTCCGCTTCCTTCAAGGTGGTCGGCGGGGACCCCTCGTAGCGCCTGCGATGGGTGGGCACGTTCAGTTCGCGATCTTCGCGTTCGTCATCGGGCTGGGATATTTCCTCAAGAGGGTGGGGCTCCTTTCCGAGGACGACGCGGGCCCCCTGTCCAGGGTCATACTCAACGTGACGCTTCCCGCCACGGTGCTTAAAAGCGTGCTCGGCTTCAGGCTCCAGGCTCACCAGGCGGCGCTGCCTCTTGCCGTCGTCGCGTACGGCCTCGCCATGTTCGCGATCGCCCTGCTGCTCAGGCGGCGCGTCAGGGGCGACATGAACCTTTTCACGATATCGCTGCTCGGTTTCAACATGGGGCTTTTCGCGTATCCCCTCATTGAATCCGTGTACGGGCCGCAGGCCCTGGGCCTGGCGGTGCTCGCGGACTTCGGGAACGCAGTGATCATCTTCGGCCTCGCGTACGTTCTCAGCCACCTGTCCGCGGAGCGTGCACGCGGGGAAGGGGGGGATTCGGGCCCGGTCGTGGCCGTGCGGGCGGCGTTCCGGCTGTTGACGTTCATCCCCTTCATGAGCTTCGTCGTCGCGCTCCTCCTGGCGCGGGGGGGATATGCCCCCGGCGGGTTCGAAAGCGCTCTCCTGGACGTGCTGTCCCGGGCGAACCTGGGACTGGTGCTCCTCCTGCTGGGGGTAACCTTCTCGGTGCCGGCTTCGAAAAAGGACATGGGGTTTATCGCGACGGTCCTGGGAATACGGTACGCCGCGGGAGCGATGGCGGGCCTGGTCGTGTATTGCGCCTTCCCGGGAACGGCGCTCGAGAGACTCGTGCTGATCGTCACCTTCGTCCTTCCCGCGGGCATGTCAATCATCCCGTATTCGCTCGAATTCGGCATGCCGCAACGGGCCGCGAGCGCCATCGTCAACGTATCGAACGTCGTGAGTCTCGCAGTCCTCTACGCGATCACGTGGGTGGTGCCGCCCGCGGAAGTCACTTCTTCCTTTCGTTTTTAAGGGACTGGACCGTCAGTTTGAAAAGCTCGTAAAAATCCTTGAGCTCGTCGTTCTTGCGAAGGGAGCGGAAGCGCGGCTGCCTCCCGTCGATGATTTCCTTCATGTACGTGGACATCACGTAGATGGGGCCCGATACTCGATGGGTGCGGCGGATCAGCACGAAATAGAGGACGAAGCCCTGGAGTACCACGATGAGGACGATCGCGATGAGGAGCGCCCTGTTGTAGGTCATTATTGTCTTCAGCGTGACCATGTTGGCGTGGTGGTTCTTGTCCACGTCGACTATCGCCCGCCTCAGGGATTCGTCCTCGTTGGACGTGGATCTCGAGGAGAGAAACGTGACGATCTGGTTTTCGATCTCATAGATGTTCTCGATCTTGGTGTTGTTGTAAAAAACGCTCGCCGCGATGATGCCCAGGATGGCCGATGTGATGATGGTTGCCACCAGAATGACAGAAAAGGCCGTCTTGACCTGGTATTTTTTATCTATAATGTACTTCTTTCTTTTAGACATGGACCGCTCCTTTCTACACGTTAATAGGTAGCCGGGAGAAGGGAAAAAGTCAATTGATTTTCTTCAATGGAGCTAGAGACGACATGAAAAGCTCCTCCGCAACGCCAAGGGCCGATACCATTGAAAAGAAAAGCCTCAAGGGGAATCCTATGATGTTCGTGGTCGAGCCCGAATAACGGTCAATGATGAGGCTTCCCTGGTCCTGGAACGCGTAGCTCCCCGCCTTGTCATGGTATTCGATCGCGTCGAGGTACCGGTCGATCCCCTCGCCCGAGAGCATCCTGAACGTGACATCCGTCGATTCGATCCCCTCCGCGAGCGGGGCGCCTCCCGGCGGGGACAGGCACAGGGCGGTCACCACGCGGTGGGTCCGGCCGTTAAGGAGGGACAGCGTGCGGAAGGCGTGCTCCCGGTCGTCGGGTTTTCCCAGTATCATCCCGTCGATGGTCACGATGGTGTCCGCAGCGATGATCAGCGAGTCCCCACCCCGGCCCGCACGGATGATTGACGCGGCCTTCTCTCGCGCGGCGCGCGTGCAGTATTCGAGGGGGGATTCGTCCTCGCGCACGGACTCGTCCGCGTCGGGCGGAACGATGGACATGCGGGGGATAAGCGCTGAAAGTATCATCCTCCTGCGCGGTGAAGTCGACGCCAGTATTGTCTCCATCGCTACTTGAGGACCACTTTCTCGTTGAGCTTGTACACGTTCGTGATGTTCTTGATGCTCTTGATACGTGAGATTATATCCTGCATGTGCCGTCTGTCGTGCACCTCGATGGTGAATTTCAGCATGGCCGACTCGCGGTTCACGAGATGCGCCTCGGCCTTTATGATGTTGGTCTTGCAGAGCGACAGCTCGTCGGTTATGTCTTTCAGGAGGTTCTGGCGGTCGATGCCCTCGACCGCTATCTTGACCGGGTAAAAGGAACTTTCCGTGCCCTTCCACACGATGTTCACGAAGCGTTCCTTCTCGCCCTGGAGGCGTTTCAGGGACTGGCAGGTCTTCTTGTGGATGGTGATGCCCCTGCCCCTGGTGATGAATCCCACCACGTCGTCGCCCGGTATCGGCTGGCAGCACTGCGAGAGCCTGATGAGGACGTCGGACTGGCCGTCGATGGTGACTCCGGTCCTTTTCTGGTGCGAGAGCTTCCTGATCCTGCTCTGCTCGTCGCTCGGGATGGTCACCTTGACCGTCTTCTGCTCCTTCTGCCGCGATTCTTCGTCCTCCTCGCCCAGGTTATCCTGCTTCCTGAACCAGCTCCTGATCTTGTAGCGCGCGCTGGAGGAGATGACGAACTTGAGCCACGCCTCGGACGGGTGACCCTTTTTGTTCGTCATGATTTCGATGATATCGCCGCCGGCGAGCCGCGTTTTAAGGGGGACCATCCGGTTGTTGACCTTCGCGCCGACCGTGTGGTGCCCGATTTCGGTGTGGATCGCGTAGGCGAAGTCGACCGGCGTCGAGTCCTGGGGGAGCTTGATTATTTTTCCCTGCGGGGTGAAGACGAATATCTCGTTGTCGTAGAGGTCCATCTTCAGGTTTTTCATGAACTCGCGGGGGTCCTTCTCGTCGTCCTGTATCTCGCCGATGTTTTTCAGGATGGTCAGGTTTTTGTAGTCCTTTTTCGCCCCCGGCCTGTGCTCCTTGTAGAGCCAGTGCGCGGCGATGCCCATCTCCGCGGTCGCGTGCATTTCCTCCGTGCGTATCTGCACTTCCAGCGGGTGCCCGTCCGGGCCGATCACCGTGGTATGGAGCGACTGGTACATGTTCGACTTCGGCACGGCGATGTAGTCCTTGAACCGCGCGGCGATGGGGGTCCAGATGGTATGCACCACGCCCAGCACCCCGTAGCATTCCTTGATCTCGCGGGTGATTATCCTTATGGCGCGGATATCGTATATCTCGTCGAAGCTCTTGTGCTGGTCGCGCATCTTCTTGTATATCGAGAAGTAGTGCTTCGCCCTTCCGGTGATTTCGGCCTCGATCTTGAGCTCGCTGAGCCGCGCGAGGATGAGCGTCCGGACGCTGTCGAGAAAGCTCTCGAGCTCGTGCTTCTTGTGGGTGATGTTGTTCTTGATGGACATGTACTCGTCGTGGTGAAGGATGTAAAACCCGATGTCTTCCAGCTCGGAACTGATCTTGGACATGCCCAGCCGCCGCGCCAGCGGCGCGTAGATGTCCATGGTCTCGCGCGCGATGCGCACCTGCTTCTCCTGGGGGAGGAACATCAGCGTGCGCATGTTGTGGAGCTTGTCCGCGAGCTTGATGATGATGACGCGTATATCCTTGATCGTGGCCATGAGCATCTTGCGGAGGGTTTCCGCCTGTGCCGTCGCCCTCGACTTCTTTTTCAGGGAGGATATGTTCGTCACCCCGTCGACGAGCTCGGCGACCTCTGTACCGAACTCGGTCTTGATCACGTCGAGGGCGGTTCCCGTGTCTTCCACCACGTCGTGAAGGAGGGCCGCGGCGATGGTCGCGGTATCGAGCTTGAAATCCGCCAGGATAATGGCGACTTCGAGGGGATGGATGATGAAAGGCTCGCCTGAAAAGCGTTTCTGATCCCGGTGGGACGCCTGGGCGAACTCGTACGCCTTCCGTATTACGGAGATATCGATGTCCGGGCCTCTTTTTTCTATGATGGATATCAGGGTGTGGATGTCGCGGCTGCGTATTTTAAGGTCAAGATCGGGCATTCTGAAATATTATCCGTTGTTCGCTATATTTGAAACCGGGGTCGGGAATGCCGTCGCGGCGATTCCGGTAATACCCCTCGATGATATAAAAAATAACAAGAAAAGCCTTTCCCGGGTCCAGTCAATCGAATTTTTATTGTTGATTTGGATCCCGGGCCGATAATATAAATGTACAGGGTTGTCCCTTTACCGCGAGTGCGGTCGCGTGTCTTTTTGACCGCGGGTTAAGGGCCCCCGAGTCCACGACAGGTCCGGGCACGCATTATGACATACAAACTGCTGTTCCGATTCTTTCTTGCCATCGTGATGGCGGCCGGCTCCGGCTTCTCGGGCGCGTATTCCCAGTTTATCGAGGATGACGAGCTGTACCGCGACAACCTTGAAAAGAAAGAAGAAAAGCAGGATGAAAAGTCGCTCATACCGGGGTATGTCGCGTACAATATCAACGCACAGAGGGTCCCGGACATAAAAAACGCGATACGGGTGTCGTGGGACGTCAATTCGGGTTACCTGGATGATTACATGGTCCTACGCTCCCCGGACGTCATCGATACATCCCAGAAGGCCCTCAAGGCGAAAATCGTCAAGACCGTAAAATGCGAGTTGAACAACGCGATCGTGGACAATGACTGCCCGCCGGGGCAGTATTTTTACGCGGTGGTAATGAAGAAAAAGTATTCCGGCAAGGGGATCGATCTTTTCCGGGACGTGAACTACATGTCCGCTCCCGTTTCCATCATATCGGCCGATACGGCCTTTGTCATTTCGAATTTCAAGGCGGTGGCCGATGGGGCCGGCAACGTCTCCCTGAAATGGAAGCGTGCCGACCGCGGCGGCCTTATCTACAACATCTATCGCGGGCAGAGCGTCATAGATTCGGACATCAAGCTCCGGACAGCCGAAAAGATCTCCACGATGGCCGACATCGACGACTTTATAGACGGGAACATCCCCTCAAGCGGAGTGTATTATTACCTGGTGACCGCCCGGGAACTGAACGGGAAAGAGGGCCTGGTGTACATGCCCGACCAGAATTACAACACGATCGGGGTGAACGTATCCGTGAAGGGCGCGGGACGATACCGCCCGACCGCCATCGACGCACTGCAAACCGACGGAGGAATCGCCCTGAGCTGGAGCTACTCCGGCACGGCGGGGGCGAGGGGCTTTCACGTGATCAGGAGCACGCGCGCGCTGGCATCCATCAATGAAATCACGAGGGGCATGATCGTGGGCGAGGCCGACATAACCGCGAAAAGGTTCTCAGACCGTCCGGCAACAGGCGAGTACTACTACGCGCTGGCGCCGGTATCGCACACCGAAAACAGGGACTACCGTTTCGTGCCGGGTGTCAACATCACCCGCACCCCGGTCAGCGGGTCGAACGCCTACAATAACGACTCCTACCGGAAGGACGATGACCGCGGGGACCAGGAAACGGTTGCCGGCGAGGTGGACGACATCCTCAAAAAGACGTATTTCATCGGGAGATACAACCTGGCCATCCGGTCCCTGAAGGAATACATGCGGACCGCCGCCGGCCCCGCAGAACGGGCGAAGGCGAAGCTTTTCATCGGCCGGTCGTACGTCGAGAAGAAGATGTTCCGGA
Organism: uncultured Leptospirales bacterium; assembly: GCA_964423905.1. GTDB lineage: Bacteria > Spirochaetota > UBA4802 > UBA4802 > UBA5550 > CAYRGX01. Next base: position 9,624 of record CAYRGX010000016.1, read on the forward strand.
GGGCCATGGACTACCTGGCGCCCGAGGACGTGAGGAAATATTTTCCACGGGAGGCGCGTTTCTGGTATGATTACGCCGCCGCGCGCATACCGTCGAGGAAGGCCGGAAAAAGATAAACGAGCGAGAGTTAACAATGAAAGAAGGCATCGTCATAGGCATCGTCTGCATCATTCTCGGCATCGGGGTGTTTGCGTATTACGAACGGTTTGTGAAGTACGAGCGCGAGGCAGCCCAGCTTGTCACGGAGGGAAAGCTCCTGTTCGAACGCGACTCCAGGGAGTCCGTCAACGCGGCCGTGAACATCTTCTCGCGAGTGGTCGCGCATTACAAGGGGACCAGGGCCGAAAAAGAGGCATACTATTACATCGCCCAGGGTTATGAGAAGCTCGATCTCAACCGCCTCGCGTATTACAAGTATGTCTATCTTCTGAAAAACAGGCAGGATATCTCGAGAAAGGACATAAACGAGATCAAGGCCCGTATCGGGAGGCTCAAACTGATGCGGCGCTACACCGACGAGGGAGTGCACCAGCTGATGTCCCTCCTGAACAAGACGACCGACCGCGATTTCAGGAGCAGGGTCTATACCGAGCTCGGCCATGCGTACATGGCGAACGTGAATTACCGGCAGGCCAAGTCAATGTTCGAGATCGCGCTGACCGAGAACGGCGACAACGAGGAGGCCATGATAGGCCAGGCGCGGAGCATGATCAGGCTCGGCGAGCACGACCAGGCCTACGCGGTCTACGACAGGTACCTTAAATACTACGGTAACTTCAGCCGCTATGCCGACGACGTGCGCCGCTCGTACCGCGGGCAGCTGTACCATTCCGGCCTTGGAAGCTTCCGCCACGGGGATTATCCCGGCGCCAGGAATTATTTCAACAGGCTGATACGGCAGTTCCCGGATGATACCAGGAGCGAGAACAGCCTCTACTGGATCGGCGAGAGCCATTTCGCCCAGGGTCGCTATGATACCGCCATCAATTATTACAACAGGGTCCTTTCGAACGGCCATTCCCACAAGGACGAGGACGCGCGCATCAAGAAGGCGTACGCGTACTTCAATTCCAAGAAATTCGACCTGGCCGCAAGGGAGTTCCAGGTATATCTCAACACCTATCCGAAGGGGCGTTACCGCTCAACGGCGAAAAAGTGGAAGGATATCGCCCGCCGTGAAATCCTCTACCGCCTCCGCGACGACAGCACGATCACCCCGGACCCGAAGGAGAAGGATTACGACGATTCCGTCTACGACGACGACGAGGACGACAGGACCTCTCGCGCCATGAAAAAGCGCGGGACCGGCGGCAGGGTTGAAGACGATACCGCAGACGACGATTACCGCAATGAAAACATGGCGGAACTTTAAGGGTTATTTCGGGATATATCTTTGAGCGACAGGAGGCCGTTCCGAAGGGAACGGCTTTTTTTCCCCATCGCTCACGCTATGGGCCGGTAACGGGTCCGTCCTGGCGCACCGGGTGCATGGACGAATGGCCGGCCACGGGCGCAAAACGCTTGCCCGGGGTCCACTCGAACGCGGGACGTCCCATGAGTATTCCGTAAAAATATTAAGAACCTGTTAATCGCCGGTAAACGCCAGGTGAATTTGTGGCGCTTCGCTTTTCCCTCCGGACTTTATCTATAGCCGCTCTGTAACCCTTTCTGCATTTTTGTTTGAGCCGGGCCTTAACGTCCGGGCCGGTGCGGTCAGTGCACACGGCAGAACAATTTTCAGGAGGGCACAATGAGATTCTTAAAAGCACTGATCCCTGTGCTTGCGGCCGTCATTCTTGTCCAATCGGGTCTTTTCGCTGCGAATCCCAGGGAAAAGACAGATGAGAAGAAGGACGACAAAAGTACCGTGGAAAAGAACGAAGAGTCAAAGGCGATGGAGGCGATCAAGAAGCTCTACAGCAGACTCCAGGTTGGGGCCAAGGTCTACATGGACTGGTACTGGGTCCAGGGGTACAACAGCAACAGCTACGACAGGCTCACCAACTACTATAACTACAGCGGCGTGTATTTATCGAACCTCAATGCGTCGGAGAAGAACAACAACACGTTCCGCATCAACAGGGCCTACCTCGATGTCAGGTACAAGATCGCCGATTGGCTGACCGCCAGGGTGACGAGCGATGTGGACGCGAGCGTGACCCCGACCGGGGCATCGAACGCGGCGTTTCACCTCTACCTGAAGTACGCCTACCTCGAGGCGAAGAAGGATTTCGGTCCCGTCATGCTGTCGTGTGCCGGCGGCATGATCGAGACGCCGGTCATCGGGTTCATCGATAAAATCAGCGATTACCGATGGATCAACCAGAACTACCTCGACAACTCGAAGGCGGTGCTCAACAACCAGGGCCTTGACAACTCGGCCGACCTCGGCGTCAAGGCGTCGATCGGGATCATGAAATGGGCGACCATCACCGGGGCGTTCACCAACGGCGAGGGATACAAGGCGAACGAGACCGTGAGCGAAAAGGCGATCACCGGTCTCGTCACAATAAATCCCTCGACGATCGAGGCCTTGAAGCCGCTGTATCTCAGCGGTTTCGGGCGTTACGAAATCACCTCGAAATATGATTTTACCGGAAAGAAAGCAAGCCGCATGTACTACGGCTACGGTGTCGCCTACTCGAGCGATATCATCAAGGTCGGCGTGAACCACATCTTCCCCTACGTGAAGAGCGTGGGCCTTGCGTCGTATTTCAACACGGCATACAAGTATGGAAGCTACGAGTTCTATCTCTATCCCACCCTGACGAGGGGATACATGCTGGTTGACGCGTGGTTGAATTTCAATCCCGGGGCAGTCGTCAAAGACGCACCCCTTCTCGTTACCGGCCGCTATGCCTACGGTCTGCAGCGCGGGACGTACCAGAAACTGATCACTGACAAGGAGTGCGGCAAGAAGCGCGAGACACATCTCTACCAGGCGGGCGTCGGCTGGCAGTTCAACAAGAACTTTCGTATACTACTTGGCGGAGAACTCCAGAAATACTTCGTGAAGAAAAACTCCTACCTGAGGGCCAACGAAAGCCAGACCTCCGGAAGCGACTACTTCAACGCGTCGGGAACGGGCGCGGGATTTGTCTATGTCGGATCGAAGAACCCGAGGGACACGAAACGAGTCTACGTCAAGGCAGAAGTGAGCTTCTAAAATAAGTCTTCATTCGGCGACCTCAAGGGGGGCGCGGATCGAATCCGCGGCTCCCTTTTCATCACGTTCTGGATATGATTCACTTCCCCGCGCAGGTCGTGAGGGCGTGCGCGCACTTTTTTGTAACCGGGAAGGGACGGTCTTTACAGATATAAAGGGTCAGTGTGCATTATTTCTTCCTTGAATAAGTCTGTCAGCCGGGATTCCAACGAGGAGACTCGCGCGAGTGCGGTTCCGGGGGTTCTGCCGGAGCTCCCGGGCGTGCAATATTTTTATTGAAAAAAAAATGCCACTGGTCGTATATGACACAATCGAGGCAAACCCCCTGGCCGGGGCGGGCGCGATATTTCCGATCACATTGCCGGAGGCCGTCATGTTCAAAGCTCTGTCGCGCGTTGCGTGTGCCATGCTGTTAGTATCCTCAATCGCCGTATGGGGCCAGTCCGAAAAGGATGACGACAAGAAGGGCGCGGACAAAAAGGAGAAGCTGGAAAATACCAACAACGAGAAGGCCGAGAAAGAGCAGAAGGACCCCAGCAAGCTATACGTCGATCTTTCCGCCCTGCTGTACCTCCAGTGGGGCTACATGACGGGCTTCAACTATACCGGCTCGACCGAATGGAGCAAGGTGTACAGGCACAACATCAACACCTCGCTGTACCCGACGACGTTCACGGCAATCCCCCCGTACAATTACAGCGATAAAAACAACGATACATTCAAGGTCACCAGGGCCTACCTCACGGTCAAGAAGCGGCTGGGGGAGTACTTCAGCATGAAGGTCACGTTCGACGTGGATTCCTCGGGTGCGAACTACGCGTTCCTCAAGTACGGGTTCGTACAGTTCCAGAAGGATTTCGGGCCGGTCGACATCAACCTGCAGCTGGGCAAGATCGGCACGCCCGTGGTCGGGTTCATCGACAACCTGAACGACCTTCGCTGGATCGGGCAGAATTACATCGACAATTCAAAGCAGATATGCGACGGGAAGACGTTCGACACCTCCGCCGATTTCGGGGCTTCCTACCATATGAATATCATGAAACTCGTCACCATCGGGTATTCCTACACAAACGGCGAGGGCTTCAAGCTCAGCGAGACCTACAACGGCAAGGCTCACACGGTACTGGTATCGTTCAATCCCGAGCCGTATCTCAACAGACACGCGTACCTGAACTTCTACGGGCGCTGGGAGGAGACCGATAGGAACCAGCTTGTCACAACGTCATCAGGCGCGCTCGATACCTACTATCGCGGAATCGACAGGAAGGATTACCTGGGGTTCGGACTTGCCTGGAAGAGCGATCTCATAAAGGCCGGCGCGAACTGCTTTTTCCCCACACAATACAACGCGAGAAAAATTTACCCTTATTACAGCCTGACCCTGTATCCCCAGACCGCCGGTATCGCCTATATGGGCCGGCATAAGGAACGGTTCGTCCTTGTCGATAGCTGGTTGAACCTCGACCTCGGCGCGATCACGCCCGCGGGCGTTCTCATCCTGGGAAGGTTCGCCTGGGCCAGGGAATTCAAGGGCCTGCTCGCCAACTCCCGCGAGGAGAAGAACACGCTCATCACCGCGGGGGGCGCCGGCTACCGGTTCAACAAGAACTTCAGGCTCGCGGGCTACTACGAATATATCCGCTACTGGTCGTACAGAAAACTGTATTACCTGAACCTGAAAAACCCGGATCCCAACCACAACGTCTACATCAAGGCGGAGGTCGGTTTCTGACGCGGATGGCCGGAGGTGACCCGGAGTATATCCTGACCGTGATCTTCTACTGCCGCGATCTCGTCGAAGAGATCGGGCAGTACCCGGAGTTCGCCGCGGAGTGCGAACGGCTCGCCGGCATCATAAACGATTCGCTCGAAGGAGTCGCGCCGGAAAAACTCGCGCCGAAAACGTATGAGGCGCTGGAGTGGCTGTCCGGCAGGGCGCTCGCCCTCTACGCGGAAAACCCGGAGAGCAGGTATCTTGACAGAATACATCGCAGGGTCGAAAGCCTGCGCGACATGTGCCGCGAGGCCATGCCATAGCGGCGGCGCACTCTTCCGCCCCGCGCACACCACAACCGGAGACAGGCAATGCAGCTCGAAGAAAGCCTCAAGTCGAAAATTCGCAACATCCCCGATTTTCCCAAGAAGGGCATCATCTTCAGGGACATCACCACGCTCCTGCAGGACCCCGAGGGGCTCCGCCTTACGGTGGACGCCTTTGTCGAGCGTTACAAGAACATGAAGATCGACGTGGTCGCCGGCATAGAGGCGCGCGGCTTCATACTCGGAGGCGCGCTCGCGTACCGGCTGGGGCTCGGGTTCGTGCCGATCCGTAAAAAGGGAAAACTCCCCTACAAGACCGTGTCGTACGAGTACACGCTCGAGTACGGGACCGACACCATCGAGATGCACGTCGACTCGGTGGGCAAGGGACAGCGTGTCCTGGTCATCGACGACCTCCTGGCGACCGGGGGAACGTCCCTGGCCGCCGCGAAGCTCGTCGAGAAGCTGGGAGGCGAGGTCGTCGAGCTCGCCTTCGTGGTGGACCTGCCCGACGTGGGGGGAAGGGCGCGCATCGGGAGAGAGAACTATCCCCTGTTCGCGCTCTGCCAGTTCGAGGGAGACTGAGCCCGCCTCCGCCATTCGTACAGCACGATCGAGAGTGCGGTCGCCGCGTTGAGCGACTCCACGCCCCCCGAGATGGGGACCGACACCGCGCGCCCGCGAAGAAAGTCCGGAAGTCCGGGGCCTTCCAGCCCGGGCGCGAGCACGAATCTTTCGGGAAACTCGAAGCGGTCGAGCGGCTCGCCGCCGCTGTCGAGCGCGATCACCGGCGCGCCGATCCTTGCGCGAAAAAACTCCCCGTCGTCGATGGAAGGCCCCGTGAAGAGCGGGGCGGTGAAGGCGGCGCCCGCGGACGCGCGCAGGCACCGCGGGTGGAAGGGGTTCGCCGCCTCCCTGAGTATGACGATTTTCGATGCCCCGAACGCGACCGCGGACCGTATCGCCGAGCCCGCGTTCACCGGGTCCTGGAAGGGAAGGAGCACCGTGCAGCCCGGGGGCGCGGCGCCGTCCCATTCGGGCACGTCGGGCGCTTCGACCACGAGGAGCGGCCCGTCGGTATGCGCCTCGTTCAGCCTGTTGAACAGTCCCTTCTTGAGGATGACAAGCTCCCCCCTCGACGCGAAGCCGTCCACCGCCGCGAGGAGCGCGGGGTCGTTCTCGGCGTAGCCGTCGAAGATGACCAGCGCCGACGCGCGTATATCCCCCTTCGAAACGAGCTCGGCGATGACCTTCCTGCCGGACACGATGACCGACCCGGTTTTTTTCACGCCGCGCGATGTCGCGATCTTCTCGAGCTCGCGGAAGCGCCTGTTGTCACCCGACACGATCGCGGCGCCGACGGTTTCGCGCGGGTCCTTCATGATGCGGAAGGTCTTCCGCACTCCCTCCGTGATCTTTCTGAACACGATCAGCCGACGGTCGTACTCCGTGCCGGGGAGCCGGTACTCGCGGTCGAGCTCGAGCTCGAAATCGGACGAGACCTCCGGGGGGAGCGAGGCGAGCTCCTCCGCGGCGGCCGGGCCCTTCATGAAAAGCGCCCGTCCCCCGATGTCGAGAAAGTGGCGCACGCGGGCGAGGGTGTCCGCCGCGGGCTCGAGGGCCCTGGTGATGGTTCCGGCGGCGGCGAAGAACGATTTCTCGGTGACGAGGTGGGGATAGACACTCGCGTTGGAAAGTCCCAGGTCCGCGACGGCCTTTTCGAGGAACGCGACCCTGCCCCGCCGGGGCTCGGCCAGGACCACCTCGAGCGAGGGGTCCATGATCGCGAGGGGGATTCCCGGGAGCCCGGCGCCGGAACCGATGTCCACGACGGGGGAGGGGATGCGCGCGAGTGTCGCGACGATCACGGAGTCGACCAGGTGCTTCACGACCATGTCGTCGAAGCGCACGATGCGCGTGAGATCGCGGTCTTCGTTGTTTTCTTCTATCAGTTCGAGGTAACGCAGCAGGAGCGCGGCCCGCTCCGGGTCCAGGGGGATGCCTGATTTCTGGAAAATGTCGCTGAGAACGCGCGCGCGGTCGACGTCCATCAGCCGTTTTTCTTTTTCGAGGATATGCCGGCCGCGACATGGGCCGCGAGCCGGTCCCCGGGCACGCCGACCTGCTCGCCCGTGACGAGGTCTTTCACCGAGAACGATCCGGACGCGGCCTCGTCCTCGCCGATGATCACCGCGAAGGACGCGCCCTCGCGGTCGGCCCTCTTGAACTGGGCCTTGAACCCCTTGGTTTCCGGGTCCATGTCGGCGGAGACGCCCGCGCTTCTCAGCGTCGCGCAGGCCCTCACCGCCATCGCGTAGGCCGCGCCGCCGGTGTGCACCACGTACGCGTCGAGCCCGGCGCGCGGCGCGCCGGCGGCCCCGGTGAGGAGCATCATGCGCTCGATGCCAGCGGCGAATCCCACCGCGGGCGTCGGTTTCCCGCCGAACTCGCCCACGAGGTTGTCGTAGCGGCCGCCCGCGGCGAACGCGTTCTGTCCGCCCAGGGACGACGCCGTGAACTCGAAGGTCGTGCGCGTGTAGTAGTCGAGGCCGCGCACGAGTCTCGGGTCCTCGGTGAACGCGATGCCGGCGCCGTCAAGGAGGGACTTCACCTCGCCGTGGTGCGTGCGGCAGGCTTCGCAGAGATGGTCCGTGACCTTCGGGGCGTCCATGTTTATTCTGCGGCATCCCTCGACCTTGCAGTCGAGTATTCGCAGGGGGTTCGTCCCGAGCCTGCGGCGGCAGTCGTCGCAGAGCGAATCCTTCTTGTCGGAATAATATGAAACGAGCTCCTTCACGAACCCGGGCCTGCACTCGGGGCAACCGATCGAGTTGACCAGGAGGCCGTAGCCGGTTATGCCCGCCGCGCGGGCGATGTCGTCCATCATGGCGATGACCTCGAAATCGTGGAAGGGGTGCGACCCGCCGAAGAGCTCGGCCCCGAACTGGTTGAACTGGCGCAGCCTGCCGCGCTGTGGCCGCTCCGCCCTGAACATGGGCCCGATGTAGAAGAGCCTGCACATGGACAGGCGGTTGAACTCGCCGTTCTCCACGTAGGCGCGGACCACCGAGGCGGTGCCTTCCGGGCGCAGGGTGAGGCTTCGGCCGCCGCGGTCCTCGAAGGTGAACATTTCCTTCGAAACGATGTCGGTCTCGTCGCCCAGGCCGCGCACGAACACGTCGGTGAATTCCATCACCGGGATGATGATCTCCCTGAAATTGTAGCGCCTGAAGGCCTCGCGCGCGGCGCCGGTGATGCGGTTCCAGCTGTCGATCCTGTCGGGAAAAATATCTTCTATGCCCGGGGCCTTCGTGAACATGGCGTACTCCTTGTGAAGTCCTTTCATTCACGGGGGGGCGTGGAGGCTGTCAAGAAAAAAAGGGGGGTTTGGTTTTTCATGCCAGGGGGCCGCGGGCCCCCTGGCGACCCCCGCACAAGTAGGGTTATTCTGACTGGGTGTTCCGAATGCACGCCGTATAACGGTGCGTATATCGATGGATGAGTGAGTTCGACGCTTCTGGAGAGACCCGGGAGTAATGTCGTTGAGGTACTTGAGGGCACATATCCTATGACAATCGTAAAGTCAGGGATAAAGGTAATGAAATTTTACTTGACGCTAATATGTAGCGGTTTAGTGATATCTTCAAAACACAATAAAACAAGGTGGAGGATTCCATGAAGAAGCCAGTCACTACGTTCTCTTCTCTCTTTCTTATGATAGTTCTTTGTAGTATCTTTCTTTTTCTTTCTCCACGCAAGGCGCAGGCGGAACAGAGCCTGGGCATAGGAATGACAACGTATTACGCGTGGTGGAACCCTTCGTGGAGGGCCTTTGGTAATCAAGTAGGAATAGCCACCGGTCTTCTCTACGGTCCGCATATTTCATTCAGCTTCAATTCAAAATGGAACCTCTCGGCCATATATCTCACACAGGCCGAGTCAACCGGTTTTTATTACAATACGGGAGACAGGCTAGTAAACGCCTTCATGCTTATCATGACTGAAAAGTCGCGGGGAAAGATTGTGCGGCATGATGGTGATTTGATACTTACCAGATCAATGAATAAATATCTGAAAATTTTCGGCGGATTCAAACTCAATTTCATGCAGGGAATTGACAGATTCAATATCAATATCTTCGACCCATCGAATGGCTCATTCTATTCTTTTCCCAGCACAAAGCAGAGATTGAATTTCTACAAAAGCTATGGAGCGGGATTTGGCGTGGTGGGTAATTTCCACCTTGTGGAAAATCTTTATCTCATTTTAAACGGCTCGATTTTATACATGTATTCACAGTCTCGTTTCATGAGTTCCCAACCAAGCACGTACAGTGTAGTTGGATGCAATACCACGCTATCGTTATCCTATTATATTTCTGCCGCGAACCTTGCTCTCGTGGCCGGAGGACGTTTCCAGTACATGCGTTATTTCGCGATGAATGCCAAGACCGACCTGGCCTATCCGAATACCATGAAGGACGACATGTTTTACGGCGTGACCTTCTCCGCGGTGTACTATTTCAACTTCGGGAAGAAAAGCGAAGATACAGACGATGATGAGGCTTAGATGCTTTTTCAAAGGACTGTCCCGTCTTCTCGCAGTCATGCCGGGACCATCGACGCACGACCGGGTTTGCCGTGAGTGACCCGGGGCGGCCCCCGTATTCCGGAATGTCCCATGGGCGAGCACCGTGGGCATCGCACTTTGCTGCATATCCAGGGAGGAATCTCAATGCCTGAAACCTTTGAATTCAAGTACGGACTGAACACGACGCGGGTAACCGTCGACGAGGGCTTTATCGAGATCAAGGGCCCGATGAGCAAGCATTCCAGCATCACGAAGAACGAGCTCAAGAAAATCGATTTCAAGAATATTTCCAATCCCATTCCAAACCTGGGATATTGCTTTTACCTGTATTTTTTTTATGAACGTGACGGCCGGCAGCGCAAGCATGCCATAATACTGGCTTACGGTGATGAGCAGGCTCAGGACCTGTTACAGGAGCTGAAAAGAATCTATCCGGCGGCTGATTATATCGGGCCGAATGAAGAGGAAAAAAAGAGCATACTGTGCTCGAACAGTGAAAGAAAATACCGCATTCACGCTATCTGGCCGATCAGCTGGATGATTGTTCTCTGGCTATGCATCATGCCGGTCGGCATGATGGCTCTGATCATGGGTCCCGGGGACATGTTCTCAATCATTACAGGATGTATAGGGACACTGATAGGCCTCGCAATGCTGATCCTGCTTGTCATGACGATCGCGAAAAAACTCTATTTCATAACGACCGACAATACCGGGATATCCTATCGGAAACTCATGGAGAAAGCGTCCATCAAATGGGAGGTGCTGAACGTAATCAACGCGGACTTCAAAGAAGAAGTGATAAGGAACCGGTATTCAACCGGATTGGACCCCTTTTTCCTGGTGCAGCTTTCGGACGGTGGCAAGCAGTATCCGCTGAAATTGACCGCGTTCATGGCCGGTGAGTTGTACGCGGAGCTTTATTATCGGGGCAAGGTTTCACTGGAACAAGCGCAACATGTGGGCGCGTTCTATTGATAGAATGCCCGGTAAATGCCAAAGTCCCTCACCGCGCCTGCTCGGCCGCGATAATGGCGCGGAAAGCCCGGCGGTGTTTTACCGCGCCGTCGAGGGCTGCGCGCGCGGCCGAGAGGTCTTTGGCCGCGAAGTTCCTCGTCGCCGTGTAGCCGGCGGCGCCGGCGGGGGCTCCCGCCACGACGGCCTGAATGAGGCGCCCGTTCTGAAAGTAGAGGCGCCGTTCGAAGGCCGGCCCGTCGAAGGCCGGTTCGACCGAGTAGTGGAATACCAGGTTTTCGGCACTGTCAAAAAGATACTCTGTGCGAAAATTCATCCGCCCGGCGATGTTGTAGACCATGGTCACCAGGTGCAGCCGATAGCGCAGCTCGTAGGGATCGCGCTCGGGGTTCGCCTGCTCGGAACTGTAAATATAGCGGACGGTGGTGGTCTGGAGGCCAATGGCCGCCCGCATGGTGTTCATGCGGACCTCGTGCGCGAACTGCTCGCAGCCCGGTCCGCAGTCGAGGGACCTGGCCTTCCGGTACAGGCTCTGTATTTCCTCGATGGGGTTCCTGGCCCCGGCATCCCGTTCCATTACCGGTACCGCCGGAAATAGCATCATCATAAAGGACGCAAGGAGCGTCGTGAAACGTAATGACATCATTTCTCGTATCTCTTTGGCTTCATGATACCATGGAATCGATGATAAGTAAAGGTTTTTTCCGGGGATATACCTGCATGTATAAGGCATCATTATCCTCTGGCATGATTTCTAGAATCCTTGATTGATGCGATTTTCAGGAACGTCTCGAATGCTTGATTGCAAAAATCGTTGGAAGTGAAGCGTACATAAAGCCGGCATTTGTAATACCAGGTCGCAACCGTTTTCCGACACACAGCGGCGACGCATTTCATGTAGCATGCAAATTACATTACGGGCGCCAAGCCCGCTCTTGACATTGCTTCAGATTTGTTGCAAAAGGTAACAAATCTGAAATACTTGTGAAACAATCCATTCTTATATTCAGGAGATACTAAACATAAGGAGATGCCATGAAAACCAGCGATGTATATGCAATTTCGACTGCACGGATTTTCGTCATGTCGCTGGCATGCGCGGTCATGTTCTGCGCGTGCCCGGGAACCGTCGATCATTATAACAGTTTAGCCTCGAATAAAGAAAGCCAGGCTGAGAGGGTGGTGAAGAGCCTGAATCTTAAGCCGGGGGATGCTGTCGCCGACATCGGCTGCGGGAGCGGATATTTTACCCTTCTCATGGCACGCGCGGTCGGTCCTAATGGTAAAGTGTATGCGGTCGATATCGATGAAGAAATGGTCGCGCATGTCGCGGGAATAGCGAAACGGGAAAAGCTCGTCCAGATCGTTACAGTGAAAGCGACGCCATCGGATTCCAGCTTGCGCGACAGAAGCGTCGATGTCGTCTTCATGCGCAATGTGTTTCATGATTTAAAGGATAACGCGAACTACTTCATCAATTTGCGGTCCAAGTTTAAAGAGGGCGGAAAAATCGCCATTATTGATTATCGGCCGCGCATGATGATGCGATTGACCGGACATTTCGTCGAGGAGAACGCCATCATTGCATTGATGAATAAAGCGGGATATCGACTCATTGAAAGAATACCCTATCTTGAAGAACAATCCTATATCATATTTTCCCCCCGGGCCAACGACACACAGTGATGTCGCCGACATGATTCTCCGGGAGTGCCGCGCCGCGATCCGGGAATTGATCATGTGAAGGCCGTCAATTACTCGTACGAAGAGTCGTCGTCTGCCAGATCGATTTCAGTACGGGGAAAATCACCCACGCCTCGGGCGGGCATCCCCCCGCTTTTCTCTGTTCGGCGGATATTCTCGATTCGATCATCGCCAATGTCTACGGCTTCACCGATTATGGTAAAATTCATGATGATATGACCATGGTGTGCATCAAGAAGATCCGATGAGTATTTTTGCTTCGCTGGCGTTCTTCATCGCAAGTCCTGTTGCCAGACCGGGGCATGCTCCCGGTGGAAGCGGCCGAAACTACGACGCGGTCCCGTCGCCGCTGTACCCTTTCCTTGATACGGTAAAGAATCCCCCCCTGCTGACGATTTCCACGGTATCCAGGGCACCGCCGAAATGCCGGGCCACCACGGCCAGTTCCCCGTACAGGAATTTCCTCAGCCGGAACAGGACCCTGCCGTCGGCGCTCCCCGATACCTGCAGGCCCGCCACCCTCCAGTACTTTCGGGGATCCCTTGATTGATCGGACAAGGAGGCGCCGTAAAAGGCGCCATTGGCTTCGGCCGCGAAGATCGTGAGGGCCGCGCCGAAGGCCTCAGCCGCGTCATGCACATCACCCTTGAGCTTTACGGTGACGGCGCAGTCGATCCATTGCTCGGCGTCGTTCCGCCAGAAGTGTCGGCCGATGCCGTCAAAAAGCTCATCCAAGCCTTTCATCGGATAGTCCGTTCGCAAATGCCAGGCCCGGTAAGTGGCGGGAAAAGTCCGCAGGAAATGGATCACAAGGTACAAGACCATGGCCCCGACGATGCCGCCGAGGCCCAGGGCTATGACACGTGTCTTTTCATCGGTGGAACCGAGGGCAATGAAAAACATCGGCACCAGGAGCAGCATGGGGATGCCCATGAATATCACCGGGGTATTGTAATTGACGAACCAGATCCGGAAGGCTCCGATGGGGTGCGGCTTTTTCACCGTAAGGGGACCGCGCCGTTTTTCCCTCTTCTGTCTTTTTTCTTCCCGCACCCTGATCTCATCGGACCGGTTGATTATCCTGTCTATATCGCCGTTTTTAGCCATTCAATCTCTCCGTGCGATAATACCATTTTGTCCCTTCCGCCGCAACAAGCGCCGCTCACAGCGTGCCGCCGCAGTACTTGCAGTGGACCGCGTCGGGATCATGTCCCTGGGCAGAGCATATGGGACACGATTGGGTCGTGACCACGGTTTTTCGCTTTATCCCAGCCAGCTCGGCGGTAACGATGCCGGTAGGCACGGCGATAATCCCGTAGCCCATGATCATGATGACAGATGCCAGGGCCTGGCCGAGAACGGTTTTGGGCGCTATGTCCCCGTAGCCCACGGTCGTCAGGGTGACGATGGCCCAGTATATGCTTCGTGGAATGCTGGTAAAACCGTTCTGTTCCCCTTCTATTATATACATCAAGGTACCCATTATTATCACGCAGGTGCCGACCGTTCCAAGAAAAACGGTGATCTTGTACCTGCTGGATTTGAGAGCGGCCATCAGCACCTCTCCCTCGCTCAGGTACCTGGTAAGCTTGAATATCCTGAAGATTCGTATCAGCCGCAAGGCCCGTATGACCAGGAGAAAATGCGATCCGGGTACAAGAATACTCAGGTAGGTCGGCAGGACAGAGCACAGGTCCACGAGACCGTAAAAGCTGAACACGTACCGTAACGGTTTCCCGATAGTGATGATGCGGGCGATGAATTCAATGGAAAAAGCTATGGTAAAAAACCATTCAAGGCAGGTAAGAATATATCCGTAACTCAGCCTGATTTCACTCACGCTGTCCAGGAGTACCGTCAGCACGCTCAACAGGATGAACACGAGAAGGATCGTATCGAAGGTCTTGCCAGCGGGGGTATCCGCTTCAAAGATTATTTCGTGCAGCCGCTTTCTCCAGCGCGATCCTATGCCTGACTTGTCGATGGCTTGTTTCTCTGAGAAAATAAACTTTTCCATATGGTGTTCCTCAATAATGAATTCGGTGACACCCTTTACGGTCGCAACCTGATGACTCGACGAAGATAGCATGGTTGCCGATATCGTTTGTTACCCTGTTCCACACACCAGACCCATGACAGAACCTTGAAATATTCTGGTATCATGCGGGAAGTCAAGAATAATTGCTCCTTTTAGCTTCTGATATGCTATAATCGGCCTTTAGGAAACTTCTAAAAACTCATGATTAATTGACAGAATAACTGCTTGTGATAAACCTTTTAATCAGAAAACGAAATGGAAGGTTTACATCATGAAGAAGTATGGCCAACCGGGCCTGTTTGATGAAGAAAATCGTCGTGATAAGTAGGCAAAACAGGGCGACCCCCCGTAATTGAGAAACTGATCGATCCATATGATGCGCGCCATGAAATATATGGAGACAGTGCGTATTCCGGCAAGCCGATTCGCGAGGTATTGAGAGAACATCATATTCGAAACAGAATCCATATAAAAGGATACCGTGGTAAACCATTGACGAAATCTCGACAATTGAGCAACAGAAAGAAATCAAGTGTTCGCGCACGGATTGAACATATATTTGGGTATATCGTTAACAAGATGAATGGCAGATCAAGCAGGGCCATTGGATACCAGAGAAATGATGGGATTATTGGACTTATGAATTTGACGTATAATATATGCCGGTATATTCAGTTATGCAATGCATAGTACCGGGAAGGGTTCAGGAATATTTCCGAAATCAATTTTTGAATAGTATTGCAGGATAAATATGCATTTTTAAATAAAGCAGTATTGTTGTAAGAAAGTAGTCTTGATAAAATGAGTTTTTAGAAGTGTCCTTAAGTAATTGCCGTCTTTTCAGGGGAATTTCAAATAAAGAGAAAACAAATAGCGCTGGACAGAGGATTGAGATAGTATGATTTGAAGAAATGAATAGCTATGCAGCATATGCATTTACATACCTACATAATGCCCGGGAGGTCGTACAGATGAAGATCGTCAAATATGCCCGCGCGATAGACGCACGCCCCTCGTACGGAGTGCTTTCGGACGGCGTCGTCAGGCCGATACTCAAGGCCGGGAGCATTGGCGATGTGCACAAACTTGTGAAGTCCGGCAAGATGCCCGCCACGGGAAGGGCCCTGAAGATGAAGGATGTCCGGGTGCTTCCCCCCGCGGGCGACAATCCGCATATCTACTGCGCGGGGCTGAACTACCGCGACCACGCCATCGAGATGAACATGCCACTGCCGAAGGGCCCCATCTTTTTCACGAAATCCGCGGGCGCCATCTGCGGGCCCGGCGACGACGTCGTGTATCCGTCAGGCGTGTGTCTCCTCGACTACGAGGTCGAGCTGGGCGTGGTCATGGGCAGGGCCGCCGGCAGAAAGGACGTCATCACGCACGAGAATCTCGGTTGCTACGTGCTCGGCATTGTCCTGTTCAACGACGTGTCCGCCCGTGACGTGCAGCTGCGTTCCGGCCAGTGGTTTCTCGGCAAGACCTTCCGCACGTTTGCGCCGATGGGCCCCGCGATCCAGAGGATGGATGAGGATACGCTTGCCCGGCTCTACGAGCTGACGCTGGTACTGAAGGTTTACTCCCAGGACGGAGCGCCGCGTCAGGACAAGGGACAGAAAGGTACCACCGCCAACATGATCTTCAGGGTGCACGAGCTCCTCGAGTGCCTTAGGGGGAAGTTCGACCTGCAACCCGGCGATGTCATCGCGACCGGGACGCCCTGCGGCGTCGCGCTCGGGAAGCCGCCGCGCCTCAAGGCGAGGATGGCGGAGATACTCGGCATACCCCAGGCGGCGCGCACCGAGCGCTTCATCGCGTCGGAGATCGCTCATAATACGCGCTATCTCACGGCCGGCGATATCATGGAGGCCCGCATCTACAGCGAAGACGGTGCCGTTGATCTCGGGGTGTTGAAGAATCGCGTCGTGCGGGAGGGGAAGGGCGAGTAATCGCGAGTATATACAGAATTCGAGGTTTCTGCCTACCAAAGCATCTATCTTCAAACCTGATGAAAAACAATCATGCAGAAATCATGATAGGATGGATTATACTTTCTTAGTGTTTTTTTATTGACACTAAATAAGAATTTCAGATTCTTGGAATGACCTAATATGGTAAATATGGCATTCTGAGAGGTTCCGGATGAAACGGATATTTTGTAAAAAGTGTTCTCTCCTGTTTGCGATCTTTCTGGTTTGCATGAGCATTATTTCATTTCCCCGGAGTGCGCAGGCAGCCGGGAGCGTGGGCATCGGCATGACGAGCTTTTATTCCTGGTGGACACCCGCATGGAGAAAGATGTCCCCGGGAACAGGCGTTACAAGCGGTCTTCTTTATGGCCCGTTAATTTCTGTGAGCTTTAACGATAAATGGAACCTGTCAGCCCTGTATCTTACCAGCGCGGAAAAAACCGGATACAAATATGATACCAAGTGGCAAATATGGCCATTGTACGGCATGGATATTATATTCATGACCCGCAGCCACGGGAGGCTGATCCGTCACGATGGCGACCTAACGTTAAGCTACACGATCAATAAATATCTGAAAGTGTTCGGAGGTGCAAAGGTTAATTTTCTGCAGGCACTTGTAGGAACAGATTCGTTCGCAGGAAATCTAAAAACCATGCAATCGATGCCTTTTCGCGGTCCGAAGCAGACATTGAAGTATTATAACAACTTCGGCGGAGGTCTTGGTCTTGCCACGAACTTGAAGATCGTAGACAATCTCTATTTCATCGCGAACGCATCCTTGCTGTACATGTATTCGATTTCACGTTTTGGCAGCGGGGGGCGTCCGATAAAATATAATGTCATCGGATGCAATTCAACGATATCTTTCTCGTATTACATTACCCAGGCCAACCTCGCACTGGTAGCGGGCGGGCGTTATCAATATTTGAAATTTATAAAGAGCAGCGGGTCATTGAACCCGATGGCGGTAGAGACCAAATTGCTTAACGACGACTCCTACTACGGCGTAACTTTCTCCGCGGTCTACTACTTCAACTTCGGCCAGAAGAGCGCGGACACCGACGACGAGGGATAGGGAGCGGCGCCGTCAGCCGCTTCCCTCGATACAGTCGCCTGCGGCGACCTGGTTCGGCTTGCCTCGGCTTGCCTCGGCTTGCCTCGGCTGCGCTCGGCACAAGTCGCTCGGCACAAGTCGCTCGGCATGCGTTGTGCTTCTCTGCAACATTTCCCTTGCGACCCGGAGCGGGTCGGACATTTCGGACCAGGATAACGAGGTTGGCCTGACGGGTGTCTCCGAGAGAGGACGTATCGAGCTGAAAGCGTGAATGACTGTCAGGTACCTTCGCTCGCCGAGTGTCTCCGTCAGGAGACGTATCGAGGCGAGCGGCCGGGAGCGCTCCCCGGATGCCTGTGGCGAGCGGTGTCGGCCACTTATGGCACGCGTAGTCGAGCCATCGAGGGCGCCGTGAGTCGAGGGCGCCCCCCGAGTACCTCGACGGGCTCGGCACAAGCGGCTATCACTGAGAGAAGCCGAAGTGAGTCGAGGGGGGGTATATCCCAAAAAAAATCTTGACAACTTCCCCCCGTGAAAATAGCTTCCCCACAGACCCGGGGCGATTAGCTCAGATGGCTAGAGCGCCTGCTCGACACGCAGGAGGTCGTTGGTTCAATTCCAATATCGCCCACATAATAACACCTGAATGGTTCAGCACTTACAAAAACAAGTAATCCGCATAACTCTCAAAAGCCGGCATGGTAGCCGTCGGGTGTAGCACCTACGATGCCGCCGCGCAAACGTCCATTCTCATTATATCGTCGCCGCGGAATATGGTATGCTCGCCTCTGGGATGAGGGAACCGCCACCTATACCGTCGCAAAATCAACAGGTGAACGTGACCGCGACCGGGCCATGCTCGTCGCCCAGAAGATGCTGGACTCAGGTGTCATCAAGCGCCGGGAGGATGACCCGTTTTTTGTGGATCTGTTGCTTCAATACTGGCGCGATCGGCGAGACCTCTCCCGGGCATATCAACATGATACAATCCGTGATATTGAAAAGCATGTAGTCCCATATAAACCACTCCGGGTCCGTCTGTCGGTCCTCAATCATGCCACCGTCAATCGATTTATTGACTACCTGGTCGCCTCGGGGAAGACCCCGCGGTCAATCAATCGACTGATTCAATCCATGAAAACCTTTCTCGCCTGGGCATATTCCAGGGGATATCTTGACCGAGACCTCGCGGATCGCCGTATAAAGCCCCTGAAAGCGCCATTACAAGCACGTGGAGCCCTTTCGCCCGAGGAGGTCTTCCGGTTGGTCACCCTGTCCTGGAAAGACCCGCGCATGAGGGCCTGTGTTGCCCTGGCGTGCCTTGCAGGGCTGCGTCGTGGTGAGATTCGAGCTCTCACTTGGCGAGATATCGATTTCAAGGCCGGAACTATTGATGTCAGGCGAAATTTCGTCGGCGATTTCGATGAGGAACACCGGCCGATTTACAAGGCCCCGAAGGCCTCGAGCTTCAGGAAATTTCCCTATCTGGTCTTTCCGGAACTTCGGGCGGCTCTGCTCGAGCTGTGGGAATCGAGCCAGTACAGGGGGCCGGATGACCTGGTGATGATATCCGTCAGCGGTTCCAACCATTTCAATGGTGTCCTGACGACTCAGGTTCCGATATCTGACACGACCATAAAGCGGAACTTCAACCAGATGCTCGCGGCAATCGGGATATCTCGCGAGGACCAGCGCCGGCGCAATCTCACGTTTCATGGGTTGAGGCACTCATTTGTATCGCTAATGGAAACGGTACTCCCCACGCGCTCAACCATGGCCCTGTCCGGTCATGCCACCAGGGCGGTATTTGAGCAGTATTCTCATGCCGATAAAAACGTGGTTTCTGAACATCTGGCGGCAGCCAACGAAGCATTAAATAAATACCGGATAAAGTGAAAACGCCCGCGAGGTGTCGGGCGCTTTCGTGGTGAATAACGAAGATTAAACGAGGTACGGTTCGATAATTGAGAATATATCCAATGAGACATAATCCGTCAACAAAAAAATATTTAGACTGTTGACATTAACAAGCCGAAAAATAAATGTTGACATCAATATTCATGGCCTGTAATTTATAAGTGCCTGAAGAGATAAATAGACGAGTCCGGGGAGGTTGGCGATGAAGGATGATAGATTCATCGTCCGTTGTTACACAATGAAGAAGGATGAGGCATATTTTGCTGCATGCCTTACTCTTAATCTTACTGCCGTCGGAAAAACCATGGAAGAGGCCAAAAGAGAATTAGAGGATGTTATAAACCTCTATCTTGAAGTGGCCGTCAATAACCAGCCCCTTGAAGAAGCGAAACGTCTTTTGAGGCGGCCGGCCCCACTCTACATGTATGTTGAATTTTCAATGTGCTTTATAATTTCGAAAATTTTTGCAAAATCTAAAAACGAAAAAGTTTTTACACAAATACCAGACTTGCAAATGTGTATGGCTCATTAGTACATGAGCTGGAAGCGGCCAACCTATAAAGAATTATTATACATTATTACTACTATCCTTAAATTTGAGTTTGCAAGACAGAAAGGGACCCATCAAGCATTCAAGGGTATGCATAATGGTCAAATGCATACAGTAACACTTGATGCCAACCACGACTCATTTCCACCGAGAACTCAAATAGACAATGTAAAATCAATGGCGAAGCAAATGGGATTTGCTTCGATGAGCAATTTTAGAAACTTCTGCAAGAAGCATCTTTAATCCTTTTACTGATATTCTTCTCATCCATTCTCCTATTTTCAAAAATCACTCCATTTGCTAATATGTTATGCGATAGAAAGATCCGGATTGTGTAGAGTGATCAATACTCAACATGGGAGCGTATCGCATGCTTAAAAAAAGAGAGAAGTAGAAAAGAAAAAGAGCTTATCAAAGAAATTACTTTCTTGGCTCAGAGGCTTTTGGGTTTGATTAAGCAAAATAATTTGACGGAATCGTCGAAAATTTATAAATTTCGATCGGCAATGAAAAATCGAACAGGGGGAAAATGATGAAGAAATTTGCGATGCTTGCATTATTATTGTCCGTGGGATGCGGATCATTTCAAATACAAAAGACGCCTGATGCAAAGGTGTATCCGGTTGAAGGAGTTAAAAAAGAACAACTGATGGCGAAAGCACATCAATGGATTGCAGAGAATTTTGGCAAAGCGAAAGAAGTGATTCAATACAAGAGCGTCCCGGAAGGGAAAATGATTTGCAAAGGCATAAATAGGGTTACTCTATCAACTGACATAGTAAGTAGAAAGTATTTTTTTACATGGGTAATGGAATTCAAGAATGATAAAATCTTGATGGAGTATAAAAATATTGTGCCGTTGAACGAGGGTAATGTCATCGGAGCCGAATATAATGGATTTACGAAGAATCAGATTGATAAACAGATGGATGCCATGATGAAGGACATGATTGGTTATATCAAGAAAGGCTCAAAACCTGCCAATTGGTAGAATTGTAATCCACCCATAAACGCTGAACGCCGGGCGATCCCCGGCGTTTTCTTAATTGGATCTGAATTCCTTTACTTTTAATCCTTGGTTATACTCATTCGGTACTGCGACAATTATTATTATTGATTCATCAGAAAATGTATATGAGAATATCCTTTCGTTACCATTACCATAACGCTGAGTGAAGGACCCAGAGAGACCTTTCGAATAAAGATGGTTGAATACTTGCTGAGTGTCTGCACCTGGCGCAATCAGTTTTTTGTCTAACATCATGGTGAATTTGCTGGCCTCGGAAATCTTTTCCTGGTGGCTTGATTTTTCATCGGGTTTAAAATATCCCATAGAGGAGCCAACAAGCCAGACGATAACACTGACTATCAATGTTCCGATAGTTGCCAGGAGAAGGATTTTATCCCTTTTCAGCATGGGCTGATTTTCTGACATTATATTTCCTCTTAAAAAATAGATATAGTTGATATTTCTATTTTTTATTGCCTTTATATGACGATTCTTTGTCCATAACAATTATACCAGCATTTTGATTGAAATCATTTTTATTCAAGTTTTTGAAGCGATCCATTTCTTTATCGAAAAGCTCGGTCATTGCTACTCCAATCATTTTATATATGAACATGCGTTGTTTCTCGGGCAATTCTTCGATGGCACGGTAGAGGAGATATGAGTCTTCTGAGAATCCCAATGAGACATAATCCGGGACGGGTGCATCTTCGGGGAGGAAGAACTCCCAGAGCTGGATATTAAGAACTTCACAGCACTTCCGGATATTTTTAAGTGGGATATCGTCCCACTTTAGCCAGCCCGACAATGTTTGGGGAGCTGTCCCGATAAGCTCTGCAAAGTCATTATACTGGGATCCTGATTTATCAATTAGATATCTCAGTCGCCTTCCGCAATGCACAACACAACAATATACAATTTCGTTAATAAGTGAAAGTATTTTTTAACGAATTCCCGGATTTTATTCTTGACAAATTCACGAAATATAATATTATTAGTATTAAGAGTTAATGAAATCTTATAAAACGTGAAGGTAATATATGCCAGCATCAAGCATTTCACTACCCCAAGAGGTGGATCACCGGCTGAATCAACTTATGATACAAAGCGGTAAGTCAAAAAGCCGGATTGTTTCAGAGGCATTACAAGCATATTTTGAAAGGCAAAAAATAGAAAGCGAGAAATCCCAGCAGCGGAAGGGCGCGTGATGGACTCGAATGCCGCACTTCAACTGCGCGACAACGCCAAAACCCACTTGATGCAGATCCGCAATATTGAAAGCGGGGTCGAGTACCTGAATAAGGTTAAAGCAATCGAAACGTGGGCGAAGGCAGAAAAAAAGGACTCGGAGCTTCAGAATATCATAGCAGAGCAAAAAATCAGGACACAGCGCATCCTGGGTAATCTCATAAAAGAGGGTCAAGAACGAGGTGAAATTAAAACACAAGCCACAGCAAAATCAAGTTACCCAAGGGAACTTGATGATCTTGGAATAAACAAAAAACAGTCTCACATATACCAGAAAATAGCTGATATTCCCGAAACTACTTTTGAGTCATTCATTGCAGAAAAGAAAGCGGCCGTTGACGATGCCGTGAATGAACTCACGACAGCGGGGATCTTGCATTTCGCAAATACGGGAAAGCCCCACGTATCAAATAATAGCGGAGAAAACGAATGGTATACTCCGTCTGAGATTATTGAGGCCGCGCGTTTTGTCATGGGAACTATCGACCTTGATCCAGCGAGTAGCGACAAAGCAAACGTGACAGTCAAAGCAAAAAAGTATTACACGATAGACGATAATGGGCTGGAAAACAAATGGTATGGAACCGTCTGGCTCAATCCACCATATTCTCAACCTGAAATATCGCTTTTTGCAGAACGAGTTGTAGATAAAATATTATCGGGAGAAATAAGCCAGGCATGCGTTCTTGTAAATAATGCTACTGAAACAAGATGGTTCCAGGGCATGCTTATAGAATGCGCCGCTATATGTTTTATCGAGGGGCGCGTCAAGTATCTTGCCGAAGACGGGAAATCAAAAAACACGCCGTTACAAGGGCAGGCGGTAATCTATTTCGGTGATTCAGTTGAGCAATTCAATGATGTTTTCTCGGAATTTGGCAAGGTGATGTTCGGTGAATACAGCGCAAATTAACAATCGTGATTTTGCGCGTCAGCTGAAGATATTTAAAAATCTCAGGTGGGACAATATTTCACCGACTGATATAGATGGTTTCATTGAATTCAATAACGAGATTTTTATTATTTTCGAGCTTAAATACGGTGATACAGAAATGAAATATGGGCAGCAACTTGCACTCGAAAGATTGAAAGATGCAATTCATGAATCTGGAAAGAGTGTGTTGTTAATCATCGCCTCTCACAACAGCAAAGAAAACGAAGATATCGATGCTTCTGCGTGTGTCGTTTCAAAATATCGCAGTAATAAATCATGGCATCAACCAAACCATGATATGACCGTAAAAGATATCTGTGATTTATTTTTATCACTAAAGGCCAGCGCATGAAACTCAACGACATACAAGTGCTGAAAGAACGGCCTTTATTATCTCCGAAAGAATACGGGCTCCTGGTTGGTTTCAGTGACCAGATTATTCGCGATTATTGCCGCCGAGGATTGATACCGCATCGGAAAATTGGCGGTCGAATTCGGATACCGCAATCAGCATGGAAGGAGGCAATGGACTCATGAAGCTGCTTGTCGATGTAACGGCGCAGTTCGAGGTCGAGGTTCTGGACTATGATGCAGAGACCGAACACCTGGAAATATATATCAGCAAGACACCGAAATACGAGGATATAGAAAACGCAATAACAAACGCTGTCCTGGTTGAGTGCCGGAAGCGGAAGGAGGTTTACAGTGAGCATGCAGACGAATCAGAAAATCATGAGGAATATCGCGGCGGGTGTCATTAGGGCCGGCAGAATGGACGTTTTCAGCTTCGCGTGTAAGGGCTGCGGGGAAATCGTTGTGGCGAACGATGAGGAGGCCAAGGATTTCACCGGCCTCTGCCCGGATTGCCTTGAAAAGCAGAACGCCACTCATTGAGGGAGTGGCGCTGCAAAACCAAATCAAAGAGTTAACGCTTACGATATGAGGTATTTGTAATGAGTAATCTTCCGGTTGTCAAGCAAAATTCAGAAGTAGCACCATTTTTCACACCGGACCAGGTAGAGCTGATAAAACGTCAGATTGCACCGAATGCATCAGACGATGAGCTTAAAATATTCGTGCATCAGTGTGCCAGGACCGGGCTTGATCCTTTCGCTCGTCAAATCTATACGACCATCAAGAACGTTGAAAAAGACGGAAAGTGGACCAAGAAGATGACCATTGGCACGACCATCGATGGTTTCAGGCTGATCGCCGAAAGGACAGGAAAATATGCCGGTCAAGTTGGTCCCTACTGGTGCGGAAAAGATGGCAAATGGGTTGATGTATGGACGCAACCAGGTCATCCCGTTGCCGCCAAGGTTGGCGTTCTGCGCCATGATTTCAAGGAAGTATTGTGGGCCGTTGCGCGATATGAAGCGTATGTCCAGAATAATTCTTCGGGCAAGCCGCTTGCAACCTGGTCGAAGATGGCTGATCACATGATAGCCAAATGCGCCGAGGCGCTGGCCCTTCGCCGTGCTTTTCCGCAGGAGCTTTCCGGGCTTTTTACGGACGAGGAAATGCGGGAGCCCATCCAGACCGGGCCCGTTGACACTAATCCACAAACGACACCTCCACAGGTTGAAGAAACCACGGCAGTACAGCAAACACCTCAGGAATCAGTAACACCTGATGCCGAACCCGTCCCCGGCAAGTCACTTTCCCTGGCTGACTATAAATTAAGAATCGAGAAGGCCATCAAGGAGCGAAACAATAAAGCGCTTATGGCAAACATGAGAGAGGCGAAGACAGTTTTATCAAAAGAGCAATACGCCGAACTGGCGAAGCACTCTAACGATATCACCAAGAAGGAGGCACAGCATGGAACTTAACAAATTGAATCACGTATCATACAGCAGCATCAACACGCTTCTCGGGTGTAGCCACAGGTTCCACCTGAGATATATCGAACGGATAAAACCGGACGAGCCCATCCCTGATTATATGCACGTCGGCCGCCTGGTTGACCGTGCCCTGGCTTCTGCCGTCCGGAAAGAACCGGCCTCGATTGAGTCGGTTATGGCGGAGGAGCGTGTTGAATTCGCAGATCCCCGTTGGCTCTACTTCTGTCGCGGAATATGGGACGCTCGTCTCGATATCGCAGAAGAGGTTTTCCATGGCAGCAAGAACATTGAATTGCAGAGGGCTGTTCATTTTGACGTTATCGATAAAGAGACGGGTGAATGCATCGTCAACGATGATGGGAATATCATCAAAGCTCTGGGCTATATCGACGGATACGATTCAGCGGTGAATAAAATCATCGAGGTAAAGACCGGTGACCCGTCACGTCTGCAGGAATACGCCCACGGCGGTCAGACGCAGCTCTATGCCCTGGGGATAATGGAGGAGCTCGGCGTTGATATACCGGATGTCGAGTATGTATTTATCCGGAAGCCGAAAATCCGCCAGAAAAAAAACGAGTCAGACACTGATTTCTTTGCCCGGATGTATGAGGAAGGAATCAACGTCCAGGTGGTGCATGTCCCCGTTGTGTACGAGCGGGACAGCCTCACAGAGACGGCGCGGTACATAATCGATGCTGTGCACAATAGCGTATCGATGCAACCCACGAAGAACCGGACGGAGTGCTTTCAGTGGGGGAGCAAATGCGAGTATTACGACCGGTGCTGGCCGAACGCATATAAACTGCCGGTAATCAACCAGGAGGAGGAAGTGGCATGAGCGACGAGCTGCAAATAATCAATGAGGTGCAATCCATACAGATCCCCGTGGTTATCGATGAGGCGACGAGGGAACAGGCATCAAACGCAATCATCGACCTGAAGGGGAAGCGGAACAAGATTGTTGAATACTGGAAACCGCTGAAAGAGAGAGCATTCCAGGCTCACAAGGAAGTCACGCAGCGCGAGAAGGATATGCTCTCTGTTGTCGATGGGGTGATAAATCAAATCAACGACGCCGTGAAAGCATATCTCAGGGAACAGGAGCGCATCCGCATCGAGGCACAGAAGAAAGCCGACGAGGAAGTCCGGAAAAAGGCCGAGGACGAACGAAAGCGCATTGAGGCCGAACAGCAGAAGGCCCTCGACGAGGGAGACATTGAGAAGGCCATGCAGTTCGATGAGACACCCCCGCCCATGACAGCCGTCCGCAACGTGGCGCCGATGCCTCAGAGGACCGTCAGGACCGATGTCGGCACAAGCTCTGTCAAGAAGGAACTCGTTGTTGAGGTGGTCGATGCTCTCGCATTCCTGCGATACTGTGCTAATGCTGGCCTGGTGAACCTGTGGGACGTGAAACCAGGCGCGGTGAAAGCGTGGGTGAAGGCTTCCGGCTTTAAAGAAGTTCCCGGCCTCAATATTTATGAGGACGTGGCGACTCAGTACAGAGCGAAGAGAGGATAGAATTATGTCCAGTGATTTAAACAGGGCTTTACTTATCGGGCGCTTTACCCGGGATCCCGAACTTCGTTACACGCAGAACGGCACGTCCGTATGTAGCTTCTCCATAGCCAACAATCGTACCTATGTAACGGGTGGCGAAAAGAAGGACCAGGTATCCTATTTCAATTGTGTGGCCTGGGGGAAAATGGGGGAGGTTATCGCAGAATTTTTTAAGAAGGGAAATCGTATCGGTATAGAAGGACGCCTGCAACAGAGGTCCTGGGAGGACCAGGAGCATAACAAAAAACAAATAGTCGAGGTCGTAGTCGATAACTTTCAATTCCTTACGCCGAAGGGAGAAGGTGTAACTTCAACGCCCGCACCGAGCGGGCCTGAGAACGGAGAACCAGCAGACACGCAGGCTGATTTGCCTTATTGTAGCGACGACATATCGTTTTAACTTAACCAGGTGAAGTGAGAAACTCAATCAGTGATACTGATACCGGTTGAACCTTTGAAAAATATTATGTCTCTTTGAGGAGGAAATCAATGCAAAACATACAGATGGAAGTCCAGGGCAATGAACTGATTATCAAGATAGATGTATCGAAGCGGTACGGACAAAGCAAGTCCGGAAAAAGCGTCATAGTGGCTTCAACGAATGGGAATACTTCAATCCCCGAAAATCCTGACATTAAAATCGGAATCAATTGCTACACGAAATAGGTGAGCTCGATGACAACTGATAATCCATCCTACTATGCAATCATACCGGCAAATGTCCGTTATGATAAATCTCTTCCGGCAAATGCGAAATTGATGTACGGCGAGATCACCGCGCTCTGCGGGAAGGAGGGTTTTTGCTGGGCCGGGAATAAATATTTTGCTGATTTATACGGTGTCAGCACAGGAACAATCAGCCGGTGGGTGACGGTATTATCCAGGACTGGATATATCCGCGTTGATATTATCAGGGATAAAACCGGCCAAATAATCAAGAGGACCATGCGCCTTGCGGCTGAGAATGATGGGGGTATGCATAAAAATG
This sequence comes from uncultured Leptospirales bacterium, assembly GCA_964423905.1. Classification (GTDB taxonomy): domain Bacteria; phylum Spirochaetota; class UBA4802; order UBA4802; family UBA5550; genus CAYRGX01. The sequence continues at coordinate 37,223 of CAYRGX010000016.1, forward strand.
AGCATACCTATACTCAAAAATCGCAAAACCCTATACCCAAAAAGCGCAAAGAGAATATTACAAGTAATAATACTACAAGTATTATGTCGCATAAAAATGCGACCCACCCTGATTATAAGAAAATCATGGATTATTTCACCAAGATTCATGGTTCCAATTTTGCAAACTATGCGAAAGAGGGGAAAGCTCTTAATTCCCTTTTATCACTTAATGATAATGATTCGGATAAGCTACGCCCGAAGGTTTTAGCGTTCAGAAAGCTCACCAAAAGCGATGACAAGTATTTCCGGAAACAACCGTTCTCGCCTTCGCGCATGCTGGCCTGTTACGACGATGTTATGAAATATATCGGAAGCCAGGTCGACGAAGAGGACATGCTGCGCGAGAAGTATGGGGAAGCGAAATGAATAACCTCCACGACTTTCAGAGCGAGCTCACGGCGATCGTCACAGCGACGTTTTATAATAATGCACTGGAAGAGGTGACGGCTCTGGCTCCCGAGGACTTCTATGACGAGAGGACTCGCGAGGTCTATCATGCTCTTTGCGATATGAGGAAGCGGAACGTCAAGGCGGACTTGATGTCGTTGAGACAATGCCTCATCGAAAGGGGCTCATTTGAGAAGCTCGGCGGTGATGACTTTCTCGGGAAATTTGCAAAGCTCAGCCCTACATACAATATCGATGTCATAACAAATGCGCTGAAGGGCTACACAAAGCGGCGCCGCATATATGATTCTGCCTGTGATGCCAGGGATAAGGTTACTGACCTGACGCGCGATCCGGACGAGATAATCTTCGAGCTCGATGATGAGATAAAGGCAATCGACGCGGCGGAAGACGCAAGCTTGGTGGTCATGAATGAAATGCCCGTCCAGGATATTTCGTATTATTGTGAAGCAGGAAAATATATATCGTCTGGATTCAAAAACATTGACCAGATGATGATAGGGCTTTTTGGTTCTGAGCTTACCGTCATCGGCGCACGTCCCTCGGTTGGAAAATCTGCCCTTGCCTCAAATATTATACGCCATGTCGCCGTAGACCATACTGCCTTGATGTTCAGCATCGAAATGAAATGGTTTAATATTCAGCAGCGGATGATTGCGGCTGAGTCTGGTGTGCCACTGACGAATATACGCACCGGAGAGCTCGGATATGATGACCAATTCGCAGCCAATGCAGCCATCCAGAAGCTCCAGAAACTCAACATCATATACAGCGATAAGATATTTTCAATCAACGAAATAGTTGGGAAGACGCATAAGATTAACAGGAGGCGGAAGGTCGGCCTTGTCATTGTAGACTATCTTCAAAAAATAAAAATTAAATCGAATGAGCAGCGTTATATTCAGGTAGCAAAAATCGCGGGGGCGCTGAAAGAGCTTGCCATGGAACTTGACGCTCCTGTTATCGCCCTCGCACAAATAAAACGCGACGCCGAAAACAGGGTGCCTGAATTGAGCGACCTGAGAGAGTCCGGGGACATAGAGCAGGACGCTGACAATATTCTTTTTCTGCACCAAAGTAAAAACGATAGCAAGGAAATAATCCAACTGATTCAGGCAAAAGGCCGTTCCACGGGAATCGGCCGTGCGAAGATGATTTTTAAAAAAAACATCATGCGATTCAGGGATCTGGAATTCAGAGACTATGGAAGTTCGGACCCGGGGTTTGGTGAGGGATACTGATGAAAGATGTCGGGATAGTCCGCGCGCGGATCACGCCAGCCATGATGGGCGCTGATTGTTTCCTCGCTGTAAATTCTGACGGATACAAGGGAATGGAATATGGCGAGCTTTTCAATGCTGCGCTACAGCGGGTTGGTAAAGAGAGGGAAAGGTCATACTCTCAGCTCGGCTTATACTGGGTTGCATGTAAATTCGTCGCAAACAACACCGAAGATCGTGACTGGAACACCCAAGATAAGGTCGACGAGCAATGTAAAATCAAGGCACGTTTCGTTAAATTCTGGATTTACTACGAGAATCAAAAGACCGGCGAGAAGTGGTGTCACATCAAGACCCGCTCGATATCGTTCAAGGAACTTCCTCACCTCGAGGCCTGTGGGTATTTTGATGAGGCTTTCCAGATATTGTCTGATGAGGTCGGCATGGATATTGATGACTTTATATGCGCCGTAAAGGAATGCATGGGTGGGGGTGCCGCAGCATGATAACCCGAAAGTCGTTTGAAATTGAAGAAGCGAGACGCCGTAAATTTTCTGCAGCTGGCTGGCGCTGTGAATATGTGCATCCCGACGGTACTCGCTGCACGGATAACTGTACGGAATTGGCCCATCGAATCGGGAAAGGCGAATACAACGTGATTGATGTTAAAGAGATATGGAAAAGATTATATAAACTGAATTGGAGCCTGAGCGAAATCAGGCGATATATCATTCACAACGACCTGAACACGGCCGCATCATGCAGGCGACACAACTCGTATTTCAACATTGGAAACAACCCCGGGAAAGTGCGGGAGTTATTAAATAAAATATATGAGGGATGGAAGATATATGAAGTTAGAAACCGTTATGAAAAACTTGGAACGCCGAAGGTTATCGGGAGACGTGGACGACCACGAACCGTCAAAGAGGACTCTTGCTGCAATGCGAATGATAATTGAGGCGGACAGGATGTTGGACAGGCGAGAGCGGGCGGACGAGAGAACGCGGAAGGCTGTGGCTTAATAACACTATAGGAGGTATCAATGAAAACGCACGACAAAATCAGCATCGACACTCTCAACGATGGTGAGGCCATCCGGATTGCCAATGGCCATATCGATGAGATTGTCATGAATCTTCAGGACGGCGACACTGACCCATTGAAGCCGAGGAAGCTGGTTCTTCAGGTGAGCTTTGAACCGAAGAAGGAAAACCCCGCCTATATCGAGATAAAGATTCTCGGGAAGGCAATTCTTGCACCGAAAATCGGGACTGGCGGGATCGCGGTGCTCGGCCATAACAACGGAGAAATGGGGCTTTATCAGGATGCGGGAGTCCAGGGAAAGATTTTCGACGAGGATGACAGAGATATCCGGATAGCGAAATAATGTGCGCTGTGAGAATCAAACTTAGCGGAACCCAAGCGATGGAGCTCCTTCTTCGGGAGTATGGATTAGCATACGTGAAGGAGAAGGAGTTCCATCCCATCCGCGAATGGGGTTTCGACTTCGCGATACCGGAATATAAAATTGCCATTGAGGTCGAGGGAGGGACATTCGGGCATATCGTCGTTTGTAATCACTGTGGGATGAAGGTTTCGGGCGTGAGTAAAAAAGGTCATCATTACTATGTACGAGCTGGAGGCAGGCATAACCGTGGAAAGGGGTATGAAGAGGACCGTGAGAAGTACAATACGGCGCAGGTTCTCGGGTGGCGGGTGCTATCGTTTACGCCGGAAATGATACTGAGCCAGCCGGTGGCGTGTATGGATCAGATACTATTGTTGATAAAGGGGGTAGGATGATGAAAGCATACAAGGTACTCGAGAACGATTGGACGTGTAGGGGTTTTCAATTCGAGGTCGGAAAAACATACGTGCATGATGGCGATATCGAAATGTGCAGGTCGGGATTTCATGCATGTCAGGAAATACATAATTGTTTCCGGTATTATCCACCTGTCCCGTGGAATAAATTTGCCGAGGTTTTTCTTTCCGGGAAAATGATTAGTGATGGCTGCGGAAAATCATGCGCTTCAGCGATAACAATCATACGGGAATTGAGTTTTGATGAAGTTGTTGAAATATTAAAAGATTACGCGTACAGCAACGGCATCG
>CAYRGX010000016.1:41109-82374 GCA_964423905.1 uncultured Leptospirales bacterium
CAGGCAGCTACGGCATCGCGGACAGCATAGGCATCGCGGACAGCATAGGCATCGCGGACAGCATAGGCATCGCAGGCAGCAGAGGCATCGCGTACAGCAGAGGCATCGCGTACAGCAGAGGCATCGCGGACAGCAACGGCATCGCAGGCAGCTACGGCATCGCAGGCAGCTACGGCATCGCGGACAGCATAGGCATCGCGGACAGCATAGGCATCGCAGGCAGCTACGGCATCGCAGGCAGCAGAGGCATCGCAGGCAGCTACGGCATCGCAGGCAGCTACGGCATCGCAGGCAGCAACGGTGTATCGGAATCAATTTTTTGTGTGGGTATAAAATCCAATAGAAAATTATTTAACAAAAAAATAACTAAAAAACGATTTGAAGAAATTATGGAAAAAATTCGTTCATTCAACTGGTCGCCGACATTCAACAATTTAAAATCGCTCTATCTAAAAAACGGTAGCGATTGGACAAAAACGCCGATTCCACGCGCCGCCGAAATCAGCAAAAAAGAGGCGTGGGCGGATATGCCCGAAGAGATGCGTCACTATATTAAGAGTCTGCCGGAATTCGATGAAAAAATTTGGAACGAAATAACCGGGGAGGCCGATTGATGGACACTGCAATATCAATTGTAATATCAATCGTTATTACCTTCGCCGCTCTCGGCCTGATATTGGCCGTGACGCTGTTAATCATGTCGATACTGCCGGGTCCGACGGGGAAGACGATTGACGACGATATCCGCAGCGCGCGGGTTGATACTTTTCGTGAAGGGGCGGAGAAATGAAGCCCGGCTCCCGCGTTCTCACGCCCCACGGCCCCGGCGTTATTTTTGAGGCAGAAATAACTGCTGATTTTGAGCGATATACAATTACGACACGTTACGGGGTGCGGCTGGATTATAATATGGGGTGTGGGTTGACATACTATTTTTACGAGAATGAAGTGAAGGAGGAAAACTATGTTTAACCGATTACCAAAAATAAACGCCCCCATAATCCGAAAATCACGGATTGCGCCTATAATCCGCCGCGAATGCGAGCGCGTAGCAACCGAGACACGGCGAGAGTGCGCGACAATCGCGGCCGACGAATTGTCGCAGGTCGAGAGGCGGCACGTCGTCGAGCTATCGGCGAAACAGGCGGAAATTGAGCGGTTGAACAATCGGATTGACGGGCTACTGCGGGAGCGCAGCGACGTGGAAAACAAGCGCGGGGAAGCGCGGGAGATGATATTAAGCGCCCGGTCTGTGCTGAATCGAGTGTATCAAGACATCGGGGATAAATACGATGCTCTGCGTCAGATTCGCGGGACGCTGGAACGCGCACAAAACGACCTGGGGAGGATAGGGGAATGAGTAAAAAACAATTAGCCGTATATTTGTGCATCATCACCGTTATCAATTTCTGTTTTTTCATGATTCTCTGGCGCGCGTCGCAGAATATCGAGAGCCGCATACACGCGCTTGAAATGTCGAGCGACATGATTGAGCACTATTTCCGGTACGGCCCGCCGGTGGGCGAGAGGGACGCAAAATGAACAAGATAGATTGGATTAAGCAATTTTTCTATGATTGCAGGGCATGCCGATATGATCCGCGATATATTAGACGACGCAGAATGGCGAGGATCAAAAATAATAACGAGATAGAAAGGTTGAATGCCGAATGGAAACACAAAAAAGCTGGTCTTCTCGCGGATGAAAAATATTTTGAAATTGTAATATTCGATGCCATCATGGCCGCTAAATTTGCAATGGTGGCTTCGCAGCCGTTGCCGACAAAACCGTTATTCTCTGGTGAGATTATTTTGCCGATGGGCGAGAGGGAGGGGAAGTGATAGCACGAGACATATATAATTTAGAGACTGACAAGAAAGCGATTATCTCGCGGACTGACGGGAAAATCGGAATATCAAGCCATTACCTTGATTGGCTCGAATCCCGCGTCGAGGCCGAGCAATGGCATTTTCTGCCGGAAGTGCCAGAAATAGAATTGCCAGTGCTGGTTTATTTTTCAGGTGCATATTGCGTAATGATGCGATTAAAATATACAGACACAAACGGAAAAATAAAAATTAAATGGTCTGATGGAAATATAAGTTACGTTGAAGTTGATGCATGGCGCGAGCTTCCCGCGCCGCCGAAAAAGGAAGTTCCGGTGAGGCAATGCTATTCGGCATAAAATGGTCAGAGAGCCGGGTGCATTATACATTGTTGACATGCTTGGACTTCGTGGAAAACTTAACATAGACCAGGCGAATTATTTATTCACTGGCGGTTCTCTCACTGAAAGCTCGACGAACGACAATTTAAAGCGTATTGCAGAGATGCAACATCTATTTCCATTATTGCGACTTCTCGGAGGGAGTTTGCGTAATCAGGTAATAGGTGGGAGCCTTTTCGTGTTGCGTGGAATCATGATTGCTATGTGGGTGGATTTTCTGGATGCCTTGGAGGAGGAAACGCTTTGATACAATTATTCAAGCGCTGGAAGTGGAACCGATATATTAAGCGCATGAAGGCTGATATAATACAGATGATGAGTGCAATCCCCAAGGGGGATATGACTCAATTTGCCGATTTGAGCGCCTTTTTTGCTGGTCTTGTCGATGTTGGTACAAAAATTATCCAGATGAGCACGAAGATAGATGCTCCCCCCGAAGTGCTCGAGCGGATTTATGAGATATTATCAAGGGAATTCACTGATAGGCTGAATGCGGCTTCTCCTGAACTGATGGCGGACAATGGAAGTAAACTGACGGACTTGCTCAATTTGAAAGCAGAGAGCAAGACGCTCCAATAGATTTTTAATTGACTTTTCTAATGTGACATAATACTTTATGGAAAGAGAGCAGAAACGGAAACTCGATCAGGAAATGAAGGTTCTGTTTTTCAGATATCTCGCTCTTTACGGGTCCAACAATCTGCAGATCACCGTCAATGGTGGCGCTGGGTTTGAAAACGTAAAGATAAAGGTCTCTGAAGAAGAAAAAGCATAAATCCGGAGTACTGGTACAACCCAGCCCGATATCATCCCTTGGGGGAAGGTGTCGGGCTTTTTTATTATTATGGCAAGACCAACGAAATACAACAAGATCATTCACCCGAAAATAGCCTCCTGGCTTGCTCGACACGGATATGATGATGTAAAAGTATCCGAGGCGATGGGGATCCAGCGATCGACGCTCAAGGAATGGAAGAAAAAGCACAAGGAGTTTTCGGCCGCCCTAAAAGAGAATAAAAACTATGTTGATAGCCTGGTTGAGGACTCGCTTTTCCGTCGTGCCATGGGGTACGAATACGAAGAGATCACTACTGAAGAAATCGAAATCAAGGTAAAAAAAGACAATATAAAAATACCCGCTATAAAGACGCGGCGGACCACGAAGCAGGTGGTCCCCGATGTTACTGCCCAGATATTTTGGCTGAAAAACCGACAGAAGGAATTCTGGAGGGATAAGATTGATCATGAGCACACAGGGAAGGATGGCGGGCCCATAGAGTGTGAGCTGACCGGTTTCAAAGAAAAACTGATGAAGAAGTTGAAATGTCATGAGCCCGACGGCAGCGGACCTTCTACAACTCCCGAAAGCTGATCAAATTCATTTGATCAATGGATTGAGTGAAAAGGAGGCGCTCACGCTGCTCCATGATTGGAAATTCTGGGCGCGTCCGGAGCAGCTGCAGCCGATTGGTCTCGGGAATGACGGGAAATTCATATGGTTCGCCAAGGCAGGCCGTGGATTTGGGAAAACACGCATGTTCGCAGAATGGGTTATTGATAAGATCAGAAACGAGGGATATCAATATCTATCGCTCGTGGGAGCTGCAGCCGATGAGGTTCGAGATATAATGATTGAAGGCGAGTCAGGCCTTCTTGCATGTTCACCGCCATGGTTTTTCCCAGAATATGAGCCTTCAAAAAAGCGCATAGTGTGGCCGAATGGTGCACGAGGACAGATATTCTACGGGACTGAGCCAGACAAGGCTCGAGGGGCACAGTCAGACATAGTATGGGCCGATGAAGTGGCAAAGTGGAAGTATCCACAGGATACATTTGACAATATTTTATTCGGGCTCCGCCTCGGCCACAATCCATTATGCGGAGTTTCGTCTACTCCGAAACCCACGAAGTTCATTAAGGAGCTTGTTTCTCGGAAAGATACGATCGTGACGGGCGGGAGCACAATGGACAATATCAATAATCTCGCTCAGACCTTCATCAACGTTATCCTCGATAAGTATAAAGGGACCCGGCTCGAGCTCCAGGAAATATACGCCAAGATCATCGATGATAATCCTTTTGCATTATGGAAGCGGTCATGGATTGAAGATACGAGGGTATCAAAACATCCGGATTTGAATCTGGTGGTGGTAGCAATTGACCCAGCGGCCTCGAATACCGAAGATTCAAACGAGCACGGGATAATCGTTGCAGGGCGCGGGCCTGCGCCGGAGGGAAGCATCTTTAAGGGTGATCATTATTACGTACTTGATGACCTGTCAATGGCGGGGAGTCCGAAGCAATGGGCTTCCCAGGCAATTTCAGGTTGCTGTAAATATCGTGCTGATAGGATCGTGGCTGAAAAGAACAACGGCGGCGATATGGTGCGGAATACCATCGAGAATGTTGATGGTTCAGTCCGGATCGTCCTTGTATGGGCTTCTCGCGGCAAGGTCACTCGTGCTGAACCAATCAGCGCCCTTTATGAGCAAGGGCGAGTCCATCACGTTGGCTCCTTCCCATATCTGGAAGATCAACTATGTGAATGGGTCCCAGGGGATGATTCACCAGACAGGATGGATGCGCTTGTGTGGGCGATCTCTGCTCTTCATGAGCCTGGCGAGGTTACAGAATCGGAAGTGAACATATCTCAACTTGGATTATAGAGAGGACATCATGATAAAACTCGAACTCACTGACGGGCTCCTGACTGATGAGCAGCTTAAAAAACTGATAGAGACGCATTGTGCATCTGAAGAGGTTCGGAAGTACCTTGATAATCGTGAATACTTCAAGGGTAAGAATCCAACTATCACGAACAAGAAAAAGCCGGCGGATGAGACTGTTCCTGATAACCGGGTTCCAATCCCATACGGGCGGAAAGTGGCGCTCACTACGAAGAACTACATGTTCAACAGGCCCGTGAACTATACTGCGGATGACAAGAAGTACCAGGAATCGCTTTATGAGGTTCTCTATCTCAACGGATATGAGAAAAAAAACAACTCTGTTGGACAGGGACTCATTGTACACGGAGTTGCCTATAAGCTTTTTTATACAGAGGACATATCCGGGGCGGTGCGGCCGCGATATGCAATCATCCCTCCAAGCGAGATTATTCCGATATACGATTACAGCATTGAGCCAAAGCTGATCGCTGCAGTGCGGTATTACAAGCGGGCGGCGACGGCTGAAACGTTCATCGAAATATATTATCCTGGGAAGAAACAAACCTGCACCCTGAAGGATGGCAATTTGCTGGGCCGGAAGGACACTGTTTCCGCGTATAGCTCAATTCCGCTGGTTGTGTATTCTTGCGATGAACAGATGGGTGTATTTGATGCGGTAAAGCCCATCATTGATGCAGTTGATAAGATTTAATCTCAGGACCTCAACGAGATTGATAAATTTGAATTGGCATACCTGGTACTGACAGGGCAAAAGATGAAGCCTGAGACGGTCCAGAAAGTGAAGGAAAAGCGGCTTTTCGAGCTCGAGAAGGAAGCGACGCTGGCGTATCTCACAAAAGAAATCAACGGCGAGTTCAACGGCAGTGTGTTGGACTTCCTCGTGAATGAGGTTCACAAACAAACCGGCGTCCCTGATTTTGCTTCAAAGGACTTCGCGGCCGAATCGGGGATCGCGCTGCAGTACAAGCTTATGGGTTTCGAGAATATCGCCTCAGATATCGAGGCTGTTTTTAAAGAGGGGGAATATCAGTCGATTGACCTCATCAATGAAGTCGTTTTCCGGAACGTCAAATCCTCAATTCTTGACAAGCTTGCATTCTGGAGAAAGCAGAAGCGGGCTTCTGTCGACATTCAAATGTCCCGAAATCTGCCGGAAGACGTGAAGCAGAAAATCGAGAACGCCAAGGGATTGAAGGATATCGGGATCAGCCAGAAAACCGTTGTTGAAACGGTATCATCGATCCTTCCCGTGGATGAAAAGACCGAGATGGAGAGGAAGGCAGATGAGAAGGCTGCTTACGTGGATATCTTCAAGCCTCTGGCACAGTCTGGCGACTCGGGGGCCCAGGGAGATAAAGCCGGCGAGGAAGGGACTGCTGCCTGATGGCTCCGACCTATTTCAACCGCGGCGAGATCGCCGGAGGGGCTTCTTTCGACGAGAAATCACTATCTGATGTCGAGGAAGAGCTCGTTTTCAACTATCAAGAATCCCTGAAAAAGATAAAGGCCGATATGCTGAAGCTCTTTGATGCATATGGCGACGGCAATGGTATGCTCACTTATTCCGCAGCACTGCAATATGGACGCCTTGATGGCCTCTATACTGCGATCGGGAAGGAAATAGAATCTCTCACTCAAAAGAATGATATACTGATGCAGGGATCAACTGCCGACGTGCTGCAATCATCGTATGATGAGAACGGGGCGGACATTCAGAGCGCTTTGAATCGTGGACTTGGAGAGAATATAAATCTGCAATTCGGTGGACTGAATACCAAAGCGGTGGAGGCCATCGTAAAAAATCCGCTTTATACAACAGCGATTGAAGATAATGCTTCGACTGCACTGGTCGAATTGAAGCGTGAAATCGCCCAGGGAATAATCAATGGAGAATCCTATTTCAAGATATCAAATCGCATCCAGGACCGGATAGGAATAGCCGCCAACAAGGCCTTGACGATCGCCCGGACTGAGGCTGGCAAAGCCTACAGCGAGGGACAGGTGAAGGCTCACGAGGAGGCTGAAGAGCTGGGCGTCGTGATGCATAAGGTCTGGGTATCGACGCTTGATATGCGCACCAGAGATTCCCACCAGCACATGGATCAACAGGTGGCTGATGATGAGGGTTTTTTTAAGCTGCCTGGAGGGTATAAGGTAAAGGCTCCTCGACTGGGAGGACCGGCAAAGGAAGTAGTGAATTGCCGTTGCAGAATGATCAACGTTGTGGATGGTTATGAGCCAGCAACCAGGATCGCACGGAAAGACGGAGGAAATGAGCAGGTCGATTATCAAACGTTTGATGAATGGAATTCCCCGGAAGCGAATTATGCTGATGCTGCCAATAAAATCAGGAGTCTAAAGCATGAGGAGGCTTACATTTTTGATGATACCGGAAAATCTATTTTATATAAGACAGGATCAACAAGCGAAGTATCATTTACAAGAGCCGAATGTGTTTCCATTCAGGGATCGCCGTTGATGCTGCATAATCATCCTGGCTCTTCATCGTTTTCTCCTGAAGATATTACCTTTGCCTTTCGTAATAGCATAAAAGAGATGAGGGTGGTTTCAAAAGAATATGATTATTCATTTAAGCAAATTGATAATGGTATACAATTTGATCCTAGTAATCTGGCATTACTTCAGAAAACGAGAAGAAAGATACATGATCAAGTTAAAAACGAATTTATAGATAAGATTGATAAAGGTGAAATTTCACTTGAATTTGCAAACAAGAATCATTATCATGAAGTATGGACTCGAGTATCTAAAAAGATAGGTGCATTTTATGAGCGAAAAGAAAATTAGGGAGTCTGCCATCAAAAAACTGAATGAAATTCATGATAAGGTTCAGAGCGATGCAGACAAGGCGGCTCTCTCAGATGGTGATGTCACTCTTGATAAAAGTCTGGGTGTCGATTTATATCCAGCCGATTTGTTCAATAAGATTACTTCGGGGAAGAAGTAGCTGAAAAAGTAATTGACTTAATGTGACATAATATTTATATTCTGAGCAGTTAAACGGAGTACTGGCACAACCCAGCCCGTATTGTCAGAGGGAAAACCCCTCTCGATGATACGGGCTTTTTTATTTTGTACACAAACCAAACTCCGGGGGCATGCACTCCGGGGGACCAGGAGCAAATCAATGAAGATAGAGCAGGTTCTCGCGCTTATCCCTGATGACAAACGCGAAGAGGCGAAAAAGGCACTGGAAGAACACGGGGCTGTTACCGCCGACAAGGTGTCCGAATACCTGAAAACGGACGATGGAAAGAAGCTCGTAACGCCCTTGATCGATTCGGCTGTGAGCAAAGCAGTATCCTCCCATGATAAAAAATTCACGGAGGAGAAGCTTCCGGGCCTGGTGGACGAAGAGGTGAAAAAACGCTTCCCGGACAAAACGCCCGAGCAGAAGGAGCTCGCCGAACTGAAGGCAAAGCTCGACAAGTCCGAAAAGGATCGAATTCGTACCGAGCAGAAAGCCAGGGCAATCAAGCAACTGCAGGACTTGGGCCTCCCGCTTTCACTCGCTGATCGGTATCATGGCCAGAGCGATGAAGAAACAGACGAGAGTATCAAGGCTCTGAAGGAAGTCATCGACTGGAAAGACGGCCAGGTGAAAGCCAAGGACGATGAATGGCTTAAGAAAAGCGGCGGGGCTCCAGGCGGCGGTGATGCGACGCCGAAGCCTACGATGAAGCGCGATGAATTCAATGCTCTTGATCCGATCAAGCAGCGTGAAGCGTTAAAAACAACGCAAATCATAGATTAAGGAGAAAGAAATCATGGCAGCAAATACACTTACCGGGTTGATACCGGTTATCTACGAGGCGATGGACATCGTAATGCGCGAGATCACTGGCCTCATTATGGCGGTATCCCGCGATGCCACTGCCGCCAAAGCAGCTCTCAATCAAACAGTGAGGAGTCCTATCATCCCTGCGATAACCCCACAGGCAATTGTCTATGGCGTCGATCCCATGGACGAGGGCGAGCAAACAATAACCTATGCCGACATGACGCTGAATAAAGCGTATCAGGCTCCGATAAAATGGAAAGGCGAAGAGGAAGTATCTCTGGGCGCTCTCCATGCCGGGGTCATAAAAGACCAGTTTTCACAAGGTTTCCGCGCAATCGTCAACATGGTAGAGGCGGACCTTGCGGCACTGTACATCGGAGCGTGTAGGGCATATGGCTCTGCGGGGGTAACGCCCTTCGCCGCAACTCATGCGGATATCACCGCGCAGCTCAAGAAAATCCTCGATGACAATGGCGTTCCTCCGTCCGAGAGATCACTGATCATCGATACTGCAGCCGGCGCAAATCTCAGGTCTCTGACCGGGCTCAATACCGTCTTCGCGGCAGGCACCGAAGCGACTCTTCGTCAAGGCCTTCTCCTCCCGCTCAATGGATTCGATGTCAGAGAGTCGGCTCAGATCAAGGCCCATACCAAAGGGACTATGACCGGTGCTGATACCACTGCAGCGGAACCGGTAGGAGAGACGTCGATTGCCTTCCACGATGGAAACGCCGGCACCATCCTCGCCGGGGATATCGTGACCATCGGGGCATCCGATCCGAATAAGTACGTTGTCGTGTCGGGTGATGCAGCTGCAGCGGGAAGCATGATCATCGCAAAGCCGGGAGTTAAAATCGAGACCGGGATCGGCGACGAGCTCGTGCTCGGCAGTAATTACCGAGCGAATATGGCTTTCCATCGCCGGGCGATACACCTTGCCGTGCGCACTCCGAAAATGCCGTCAATGGGTGATGCTGCAGCCGACGTGCAGGAAGTGTCCGATCCCCTGACGGGTCTCACTTTCCAGGTTGCTATGTACAAGCTGCACCGAATGGTGAAGTTTGAGCTCGGTCTGGTGTGGGGCGCGGCAGTGATGAAGCCCGAGGCCCTCTGTCTGCTTCTCGGATAATCATATGGGGGCGAGGGAAATCCTCGCCCTCAAACCATAAGGAGCGTACAAAATGTCAATCAATACAATCATGGATAAAGGTGATCTGACAATCCTGAAGGTCATTATCTCAGCAGACGCCACGGGCGGAAAGGTTGTTCCGATCCCCCATGCTTTCGAACTTGTCGATGTGGTCGTTCAGTGTTACCAGGCAAATCTGAACGGATCGATGACCCTCAAAAAGGGGGCAACTGCGATTACCAATGCAATCGGATGTGGTACTGATAAAGAGATTGTGAGGGCGGGGACGATCGATGATGATTATTCAACCCTTCATCCAACCGACACGATCGCCGTCTATGCGAATGGTGCCAACGACAGAGGCGTCGTGTGGCTTCTCGGGTATCGAACCTAAGGAGGATTGGGATATAGCACTCCCACATTCTTTATGGCGATAATATCCATCACCGAATACAAAGCGCTGCCTGCCTACAATAGTGGGCAGGCGGACGCGCTCATCGAGGCTCTCATCCCTGAGGTTGAGGCTCACTTCAAGGAGCTGCAGGGCGCTCCTTTTCTTCAATTCCTCGGTAGTATGGCGGATGGGGCGGCTGTAATCACGAACATTCTCGCCGCCGATCGCGATCCAGATTATATCTCCAATCTCGTAGCAAATAACTCAAGTGATTATGACCTGATTGTCGATTCTCTCGAGCGGAACCAGGTCGTACAATGTGGCACCTACCAGGGGAAGGTTGTCCGGTGGACCGGGTACGATGATCGCACGATCACGGTGGATACGGCAGCGGATGAGGCCATTTCAAGCGGCTTCTTTATCGTCTATCCAGCTGGCGCAAAGCTCATCGCCTCGAGGATGATCAAATATCTAATTGAAAACGACGGTGAGAAGGCCTACTCAATCGGTGATGAGTCAATTCAGTACGACGAATTCCTGGGGATATATCCAAAATCAATCGTGGGCGGAATCCGGCGCTACGTGGGGGCCCTATGAGCCTCACCGCGCGATCGAATGTGAGTGTCCGTTTTTACCGTAAGACCACAACTGCCACCTCATATCCTCCGACAACAACCTGGGCGGAAATCTCCGGATCCCCGGTATTATGTGTAAAAAACAGGCTCTCAGTCGGTGAGCGCGTTGCCAGGGATGGGAAGATTATCGATGTGTCTGAAGTGCTGTACATGCGGCCCTTCGTCATTACCGAAAGCGATCGCGCACGTATCGGGGATGTCATGTACGATATCTGCGGGATTAAAAATCCGAACTCCCGCGATAAGCATATGAAGGTTGAGCTCACGGAAATTCCAGACGCACCTCCTCCCGATCCCGAGCCCGAAGGTGACTGATCATGGAAAATGACAGGACTGGAAAAATCAAAGAACAAATCAGGATCGGTGCCCTTCGTGGACTCGAGGCATGCGCTTCAATTGTCGAGGCTGATGCCGTGTTGAATTGCCCGGTGCATGATAGCCTACTTCGGAACAGCATTTACCGGAAGCTCAATCGATCGCAATATACCGTTACGGTTGGCGCCACAGCTGAATACGCGGCGGCCGTTGAATTCGGAAGGGCGCCTGGAAAAAAGATGCCACCATATAAAGCTCTGATGAAGTGGGCCCGCGATGTACTGGGAAGCGAGGCTCTCGCCTTCGTTGTGGCCCGTGCGATCGGGAGGAAGGGGACAAAACCACAGCCATTTCTCAGGCCTGCGATCGACAATAACACGGGTCTCATGGACGATGTATTCGCCAGGGAGATGAAACGTGCTATTAGATAAGGCGATCTGGACGTATCTATCGGGGATCGCGGCCCTGGTGGCGAAAGTCCCAGCAGAATCGATCCAGTGGGGCGACGCTGAGCAGGAAACGGCGGTCCCTCGTGTGGTATACCGTCGAATATCTTCGCCTTCGCTCTACGACGCAACCGACCAGTGGCAGCGATGGGAGATTATAACGGTTCATACCGACAAGTACGAGGCTCAAGCGATCGGGGTTATCATATCCGATTCATTGCATCGATTTAAAGGTGCTGACCAGGGCACCTTCGGCGGGATGGCGGTCGATTATATCGAAAAGATTGAGGACCGCGATCCACAGCTCAGGACGGATGGGAGATATGAGCTTATTCAAGAATACCGATTCATCTTCCACTAAAAAAAGCGAGTCCGTGAAGATCAAGCGCGGCCTCGTAGTGGTGATCAACGACAAGAGATATACGATATCCTCAATTGAGGATTATGGCATGAATATCATGCTTTATTGTACACCAACGGAGGAAAAATAATCATGGGAGAATTTCAAACATCAATACAGGACCCGGGTGCAATTCTCCGCGGGTCCGGAAAAGTGGAAGTTGCGGCTGTTGCCGCGGTACCTACCTGGGTAGATGTAGGCGCCGTATCGGGCCTCTCTTGGAAGGAGGAGCTCGAGGTCAACGCAGAGGAAAATGACAACGTGGAATCCGAAGACAGGGTTACGAAACAGATCGTGACCGTTGCTTTTAAGCAGCTCGAAGCGATCCGGGACGCAGTGCTTACCCTGCTTCGTGGCAGCCTGGATACCAGGACCGTTGTTGCAGGGACGCCCGTAATAGGCGCCACACAGATCCTTGCGAGCGGAAACTGGGACGTGAATAAATTCTATCCCCTGGCATATAAGAATGCCTCAGGGGCGCGTCCCTCGATAACAACGGTTGTCGGATCGGTTGATGGTTCTCTGGCCGAAAATGCCGACTATGACATCGTGCAGGACTTAAACGGTATCTGGGGAATTGTTCTTCAGGACCTTGCTACGGCACCGGCGCTGGCAACGATCGTTCAGAACCTCACAATCACAATGGATTATACACCGATAGCGTCGGTGAAGCGTGCGAGTGGTGATCAGTCGACGCTTTCGAAATTCATGGTGAGGATAACCACGAAAAACGACGGAAAGCCCTTCTACTGGATTGGCTTCTACGGGAACATCAAGAGCGGATTTTCCTTTGAACATAAGAAGGACAGCGACAATGACCGCCGTATCGAGAATCCTATGGAATTGACATTCAAGACGCTTCCTGCGGGGCAGGGTGCTTCGGCCAACGAAGGCTTGGTCTGGGAATGGGAACAGACCGACGGATTCTAATGAGACATAATGCCCGGGCAGCATAATGCCTGCCCGGGATACTTCTTAAAGGGGGAATCATGAGCGAGATAAAAGACCTGGACCTGTTGTTCGATGACAAGAAGGAGGCTTTCCGCTTCACCGGCGATAAAGACGGTCAGAAATATTCTTTTCGGATGTTCGTGCCAACGGCTGTCAGTCTTGAGCACTTGAAGCTCGAAAAGGACAAGGTGAGCGATGCCGAAAAACAATCCCTGATTCTCGAAGCCTTTTTCCGCGAGCAGTATCCTAATATGAACCGTGAATGGATCGATGAAAACATATCACTGGTGAAACAGAATTACATTTTTTCACTTATTCTGAAAGAGTTGAACAGGGTTAATGATTTTTTGCTACAAGAGGCCGAGTCGTCAGCGACTCAGGCGAAAAGGGCAAAGAAGGTACGGGAGGAAATAGAACAATAAGGTCATCGGCGGACTATGATGTATTTCTTTCGCCGATATTTGCAGATCTGATGATGCATTACGAGGGTTTCACTCTTCATTTTATGATGTGGGAGTTGAACCTGATTCAAGTTTTTTGGTGGCATGATGTGCTACTGAATCGACTGAAGGGCGAAAGCCTTAATCTCTCAGATGGGAAGACAATGGACAATATAAATAACTCATTTGTGTGGGACGAGAAAGCGCAGCGGTGGAAATAGATGTCTGAGAAAGCAGGTGAAATATACTATGAGATAAGCGCTCGAATGGCTGATTTCGAGAAGGCTCTTGCTGCATCGAACTCGCGCGTTGGTGAGCTCGAAAAGACGATGAAATCATCGTCTGCGAAAATCACGCAATCCAATAATAGCATAATAGGTTCTTTCACCGAATTAAAATCAAAATTCGATTTGATTACCGGCGCTGCCCGCACTGTTTATAATGTCATTTCAAAATTTACTGAAGCCGCTTCTAATCTCAACGAGCAGGAAAGTAAATTCAATATTGTATTCGCTAAAAGCCAGGAAAAGGCGAAGGCGGCTGTTGATGAGCTTGGAACATCTTACGGGATGTCCAGGCGAGAGGCTATGGACTACATGGCACAGATCAAGTCCATGCTTGTACCTATGGGGCTTGCCGATTCTAAAACGACTGATATGTCGATCGGCATTACGAAACTCGCATCCGACATGGCATCATTTAATAATATCCCGATGGATGTGGCATTTGAAAAGATACGATCAGGATTGTCGGGAGAGGTTGAGCCGCTCAGGTCGGTTGGGGTTTTCCTCAACGAAAACACCGTTGCCGAGAAAGCGTATGCAGCTGGTATCGCGAAGCGAGGACAGGAGCTAACTGACGTTCAGAAAGTACAGGCAAGATGGCTTGTAGTGCTCGATCAAACGAAACTCGCTCAGGGAGACATGATCCGGACCGGTGATAGCTGGGCTAATACGCAAAGAAAAATGAATGCTCAGCTGGAGGATGGTGCTGCTATTATAGGAAGTGCCATGGTGCCATCACTTCAGAAGATGGGCCAGGCATTCATGAACGCGAATATCAAAAGATTCGCTGAAGATGTCTCTCTCGGGATTGGTACGCTGACGCGATTCGCGGGCATCATAGAGGAAATCCGATCAGCATCCAATACTTCAATTCCGATGACGTTCTCAGTCGATTTAAAATTCAATACAGGTATGTTCGGAAGTGCAAGTGGTCCTCTTGGTCTTATTAAAACAGCCTATGAAAAGGTTAATGCAGAAACCGGAATAATGAATAAAAGGATCGGCGAGCAGGCTCTTGATGTGTATTTAGGTGCCGCGACGGATGAATCAAAACTCGCGAAAGAATTCAGGCAATTCGGAAGAGATGCTTCCGCGGGAAATATCAAAGCGCTCGAGTTTGTGCAAGGCCAGGTTAAGGACTGGGTGCAACAAAATGACGCCAAAGCTATTAAATACGATCCTCTTAAAGTAGCACCGAAGGCTAGTGGAGAATTGCAAAAGCTGAGAAAGGAATGGGATGAGATCGGCAAAGACTTCGCCAATGGCTGGGATAAGATAACAGAAAAGACTCAGAAAGCCATGGACTTAAATGATGCCGCATTGAAAGCCGGCGTGGTGAAGGCAGTAGAGTATACCGAGAGATATTCAGAAATTGTAAAGCAATCAACTGAAGATAAAGTCAAGGAGATTACGAAGTACACAACCGCCGTTTTGAGTTCTGCCTCACAACTGGCTCAACAGTTCGGCCAAATCATGCAGCAAATGTCACAGAATCAAATGCAGCATCTCGAGACGCAGAAAACACAGTATGCGTCCATGCTCGAATACAACTACCAACAACAACTCACTGCAGCTGGTTTATCTGAAGACTCGGATCGATCGAAAAATCAAAAGACTCTTGCAGCGCTTCGTGCAGCTTACGACAAAGAGACGAGTATAAAGAAAAAGGCGGCTCTTGCGGAGCAGATACGAGAAAAAGAAAAAGCTGAATCCAAATACCAGATTGATGAGAACTATCAGCAACAGAAAAATACGCTCGAGACAATCATGGAATTCCGCCGGGTTCAGATGGCGCGAAATGCAGCAAGACAACAGCAGCAGATATCGATATTCTCGGCGACGGTGAACACCCTCTCGGCCGCCATGGCGGCATTCAACTCACTTGCATCAATACCATATGTCGGGTTTGCCCTCGGCATCGCAGCGGCAATCGCGACATTGGCTTTCGGTTTTGCCCAGGTGGGAATAATCGCCTCAACCCCACTCCCGGCGTATGCGAAAGGCGGTGTTGCTGATACTCCATCGATCTTCGGTGAAGCTGGCACCGAGATAGCGGTCCCTCTCACCGGAGCGGCCGGGAGGGCTGCGATTGCACTCCTGGCTGACGGGCTTGTCAATGCGATTGCCGAGAAGACCGGCGCGACAGATCAGGCGAACTCAGGCCCTATCGTCAGAGGCGAGGAGCAGGTGGCCTCCAGCGCTACCGCTCAGATGATCAGCGGGGACGTATATCTCGACAGTGCCAAGGTCGGGACTTGGCTTTCCAGGCAAACAGCAAATGGAGCGGTCCGAATAGATAAGAGGTCTGTGGTATGATAACGTCGTATTATAATCACATAGTCGAGGCCACGGCGCTTTCTGTATCGTCTGAAAACTACAATTATCCACGATCAAATCTGCAGGAGTTTTCGAAATGGCCGAAATTCAGGTCCCTTTCGAACACCGGGCAGTGGATAAAGATCACCGCAGCTGCGAGCACTGCATCGTATCTCTTTATCGACAATCATAATATCACGAGCGCTGCAACTATTCTCCTGCAGGGAAACAATACTGATGTATGGACGACCCCTTCATTGTCCGAAGTGGTTACCTGGTCGGCCGGTCTTATCGTTCACAGCTTCATTGAGCAGACCTTCAATTTTTGGAGGCTATATATATCTGACCCGACCAATCCGAGCGCATACATTCAGATCGGTCTTCTTCACCTGGGCCCGGTGATACAGTGGCCTGGAATGGATCCTGCACAATCGCTTCCCGTGAGTACGGAAAGTAAGAAATCAATCTCTCAATCGCGGCAGGTGTTCGGAGACGATCGCGGTTCGTATCGTGAATTTGAGGTAGCGTTCAAATTTGTCACGAATCTCCAGCGGCTTAATATCAATGCTCTTTTCGAGTATTGCCTTAATGTGCGGCCGTTTTATCTTTTACCCTGGGAAAGCAATCTGACATTCGAGCCGCCGATGTATGCGTTGATCGCAGACAAGACGTTGAAATGGAAGCGTAATAATAACAGTAAATACCCCTGGTCCCTGCAGGTGAAATTTGAAGAGGTCTTCTGATGGGCGATAAAATCAACAACTATACTGTATCCGATGTCAACCTCACGGCGATGATGGAGACGATCGATGCGCAGCGCCAGGGATTTATGAAGGTTTCGATTACGAATTATGATAACGATTCCGAACCGGAGATCGCTGCGGGGAGCATGATCGAGGTCAACGGGGCCCTCTATGAATTCGATGTTGATGAGGAAATCGGAGGGAGCCCGTCGGACGGGGATGTATTCATCAAAATAATTCCATCTGGTGTGACGTGCTCGGCCGAATTCACCAATACTGAACCAGAATGGGACGATGAGAAAGGTGGCTGGTATGAACCGTTGACGAACAACCGGTATCTGCATTTCATCATGTATAAAAGCGGGTCCTCATATCTGCGAAAGAACGATATCTTCATGCCTACCGGCGCGATCCTTCCCTGGCATGCGACCACGGCCCCCTGGGGATATCTCCTCTGCGATGGCGCAACATATAACGCCACGACATATGCAAAATATCTCAGGCTTTATCACATCATCAAAAATGCATACGGCGGGTCAGATCAAACAGACTTCAAGGTCCCCGATCTCAGAGGCCGTACGCTCTTGGGACTCGACAACATGGGCGGGTCCTCAGTTAACAGAGTAACGAGTGCCCAGGCAGATTCAATCGGTGGAGCTGCTGGAAATGAGGGGATCCCGTATCACCGCCACGAATATACGAAAACGAATTCCGGCGCGGGGTCAATGTTTGAAGGCGCATCTCCCGATGCCGGCGTTCAGGCTGTGGACTACACCGAATATGCCGGGGATGTTGCCAGTGAAAATAACATGCCACCATATCTGGCGGTTGCATGGATTATACGGTTTTTATGAGCGATTTTGATATTGATAAAAATAAGCCGGTAAGCCAGAAGATTGTCCTGGCTGAACTGGGATTCAATATCACCCCCTCTATCTGGATCAACCACGAGGCAGGCATCTGGTGCTATGTTCTTACGCCTGATCCTCCTGGCGTCGAGGATGATTATGATATTGAAGGGTACTACATTCCCCAAAATACATTCATTTATCCTACAGTAAAACAGGTTCTCGTCAATAGTGTAAAATATACTCGCTGCACCTCGTATGCATCGATGTACGCCACCGATTCATCTTTTTTTTACGATATCTCAACGACGAAGTTATATATACACATGGCCTGGTGGGGCCATCCACAGGGGAAAGATATCGCTGTTCAGGCAATCTATGGATTCTGCAATCAGATCGATCCGGCGACTGATGGATATTATAATGACATCTATTATTCTCCCAGACTGAAAGAAATGCCGCCTGTCAAGAAGAGCAAGGATGTGAATTTCTTCGGCGTCCTTCAATTCAATGATGGTACTGTATCATTCAATAACGAGGATGGCTTTTTCGACGACTTCAAGGACAAGGATATCTATGGTCAGACTGTCACATTTCTTTTCGGTTTCGGTGGATATCTGTATGACGATTTTCTTATCGTCTATGTCGGATATATTGAGCAGCCAGCATTAAGCTTCACGGATTTCAAGCTTAATCTTGTTGATGGTCGTAAATACCTGAGTGAGAAGATACCAAAGAATAAAGTAATGCTCTCTGAGTATCCATATCTCAGCGATAGCGACGAGGGGGCGCTGATCCCCATCGCATATGGGAAGATACGGAATGCTGAGCCGATATGTCTTGATACCGATCAGACCGTGCCATCGTTTTTCACGTTTCTTTTCATGGATACAGAGTTTCATCCAGCCGTCAGCCTGGATGCTGTATACATAACTGAAGACGAGGAAGTGACGGAAGTCACTCCGGTCTCAATCAACCTGGCGGCCGGCACATTCCAGCTTGCGGCAATCATCGCCGCACCGGACGGAAATCTACTGAAAGTGACCTGTGATTTTCATGGTGCAAATATAAAAAACGGCCTCGCTGTTGCACGGGACATCATGCTCCTTTATTGCAATAAACCTTTCACCGAAGACTATTATGATTCTGGTGAATGGGCTGATGCAGAAGGGCCGGCAGCCGATATCGGACTTTTGGTGGATGAGGCAACCGAGGTGAGTGAACTCCTGGGATACATAAGCAGAGACACCGATGTCTGTATCTTTCCCACTGATGATGGAAGGCTTTCTGCCCGTCGTTATAATACTAACCGTGAGATAAGGAAACTCATCCAGAGTTCTGAATGGCTTACCGATCCTGAGTTCGAATTTCCTCCAGATAATTATCTTTCGAGTTGTGTTGTTAAATACGATAAAGATCGCTCCAGCTCTGATTATAGAACCTATACAGAGGATGATCAGAAGGATGAAATATATGCGAGGTATCGCGTCGACAAGGAAGAAGAAATTGAAACCAATCTCACGACCGAAGATGACGCGAAGGCAAAGGCTCTCACCGTGATGGAATTATGCGGTGGCATTCCCGAGATTGTATCGAGAAGCACCAAGGCGCAGAATATGGACATTGAACTCATGGATCTGATAATCGCCGAGTATGAACGGCAGGAGAAGTTCGATCTTGCTGAAAATTTAAAGCGGTGGCATATATTCGAGATCATCGAAGTCGATAAGAAAATACTTTCTGGCGAAGTAGCCTTGAAGATGCGGACCATTCGCGATTTCCCATATCCTGTTGTATTTTTCATGTACGGAATGCCTCTCCTCGGGATGAGACTCATGGGCCATAAACTTCATGGAAAACTAATCTATATATTGGATGTTGTGTGATGGCACGAGACACTCTTTACAATTTCAATTTTGTAACTCCTCCGACGATTAGCCGGGAGGAATATTACAACGTGGGGGCTGGTAAATTCATCCTGGGATATATCAAACGGGCTTTCTGGGGATCAGTGCTCGAGGTCTGGGACAACGCGATCGGCGGAACGCAGCTCGTCCGGGATGTCGATTATGAGCTTCTCGACGAGGACACGTATTACTCGAGCGAAACGGGAGAAACGGTGTACACGGCGGTCCGCGTTATTAACGGCACCTATCAAGCCGGGTCGATCTATATCACTTACAAGCCTCTGGGATCATATGTCGATGCGGATGCGATCTCGACAGTGGCTCCTGTGGGCTCAATCATTATCTGGCCGGTCAATGCAGAGATCCCCGCGAACTGGCTCAAGTGCCAGGGAAACGAGCTCGGAAGGAAAGTATATGACGCGCTGTACCGAAAGATCGGGATCACGTATGGCGCTGGAGATGGTCTGACGACATTCAACATCCCAGACCTGGACGGATGTTTTATCCGTCAATTCGAGAGCGGTGTATCCGATGCGGTAGGAACAGAGCAGGGGCATGCGCTGCAGGGGCACTATCATGAGTCACTTACCGGGACAGCATTCTCGACGAACGGGACCGGCGGAGGGAGTTACTGGATCGCCGGTGGTCTGGGGTTTTCCAATAATACCGGTGAGATCATTGATTCAACGCATGGGGTGGTTACGGTTTCCGATGAAACAAGGCCAAAAAACTTCGCCATGTATTTCATTATGAGGGTGTACTGATGATGAAGCTGTATTATTTTGATAAATCAACCGGGGAATATCTGAGGACTGAGGATGCACCGCTCGATCCAATAACGAATTCACCGATGAAGGTCCGTGGATCCACGTTTCTCGAACCACCAAAAGTAAAAGAAAACCAAAAGGCCGTCTTCTCGGGAGATGAATTCTCTGATGGTGAATGGAAGAAGATGGATGATTACCGTGGCACCTGGTATAAGAAAACGGACGGTTCACCAATGCTGATTACTACCCTGGGCGTTTCCGTTGATCTCAAGGATTATACAAGCAAGGTGTACCCTGGATCAACGTATTTATGGGATAAAAATACCGATGAATGGATTATCGACAGTGCCCTGGTCGCTGCTCAAACGGTCGCGACGATAAAAACCAAAATTATGAATCATGCGGCTGAACAGCTGCAGATTCAATATCTGGTCGGACTCGGCTGGATGGATGCGAGCGGGAATGTCATAGTTGATAATGTTCCGCTGGAATACAAATGAAGAGGACGGGTGAAATGGAATGCCTGAAGAAATCATTAAAGAGATTGGTAGTTCTATACTGTGGCTTAAGTGGGGCATTGGTATTGAATTATCTGTTATTGGCGTATTATCAGCGGCTCTTATTTTCGTTGTTCGGAATGTCATTCGGACGGTGACGAAATTTCAGGTAGAAACGCAGAAGAAGATTGATTCTGCTTTTGAAGTCATTGGTCGAGACATTGAAAGAATTGCCAATAAAGCTGAAGGTCTCGACCAGATAATGCGCGAGATTGAGCAGAATATCGTCCGTCATCAGGGCGAGATTGATGGAATAATAGCAGTTTGTAAGGAGCGACACAAATGAAAGACCTGATAGTATCAATGATAATCGAAGGAATGCTCACCGACCAGGCGGGGAAGGCCGTCGGAATGTTCGGCCAGCAAACCATCAAATACCGATTTGAGGATGGGCGCGAAGTCGAACAGACGATCGATCGCGTCCGGTGGTGTGAGGATAATGTTGTCGAGAATCCGAAGTTTCCCTGGGAAATGCCCGCCTCGCCAGCGGAATTCTCGATAGAATCTAAGATGAGACATAATCCGGACAGTCCTTATCCGGTATGGACCACCCATCCCGAAGGAGCTGTATGCGTCCATCCTGAAGGCCGTTCGGAAGGGTGCGTTCTCGTCCGGACCAAGACGCCGGCGGGGAAGGCGATATATGACGATCTCGTCAGGCGAGTATTCACCGATGGCAAAATCCTGAAGGGTGAAATCACCGAAGTCATCGATCGCCGTTCCAAGGCGGATATCGCAAAATACCCGGTCGAGTACCCGAATAATCCAAAATACAAGAAGGAGCCATGCGATGCGTAATAATATCTTTCAGTGGCTATGGTTTAAAATCGTCAAACGCCTGATTTCTGTCGGGAAAAACGGGACGAAGCTGGAAAATCAGGCGGACCGGATGCTCGCACAGATTCGCCTGGCAAAGATATTCGGTGTTATCGACAAGGTGATATTCGGAGACAGCAATGGTGCTGCACTCGCAATCTATGCAGCCATGAAGGAATTCGAAACACTTACGATAAATATTTCAGTCGGCGGAACGACAAATGGTGATTGGTCTTACTTTCTGAAGACATCCGAAAAAGGAAAGCTTATTTATGAGCTTATTAAAGATGTACCAGACCAGATAGGAAATGCAGGCGGTAATTATTCCATTCTCGACCGAATGCAGGATGCGGAATCAGGGATTCGTAGCCTCTTTCAACTTTTCCCCCGTGCCTGGTGGTGTCTCTGCCCACCCGTGCGTGAATGGATGCTGGAAGAATTGAGCGCGGTAGTCGGTGCTCGAAAGAAAACAGCTACGGAATATCATATCGAATTCCTCGAGATAAATCGGCTGCTCATCACAATCTGTAAGCCTAAAATCATAGATCTGTATACCTTCTTCATGAATCCGAAAACGGGAGAGGAGTATGATTTTGCCCTCCGTGACATGGCTCATTATTCCAGGGTCGCGGTAGGCTTCATCGTCAGAATAATTAAGGAGACATAATCCAATGACACCAAGAAAACCGAAGAAGCACTGGTATAGCTTTCTCTTCAAGGAAGTCGACATTGAGGCGGGAAGCGGGCGGAAATTGAAGGCACCAGTCATGGCGGTACTTCTCATTCTTATAATTATCGGATTTATTCTGATAATGCTTTTTTCCGATTGGAAATGCGGAAAGTGGTTTTCGCACGAAGCCGACGACGTAGGGAGGACGGTCCATGATATTAAGAAATAAAATCATTGTCCTGACAGCCTCTCACCTGGCTGTCGCCATCATCACCATCGGTGCAATCCTCGGGCTGCAATATGGCTGCGGCAGCGGGAAACCTCTCGGGCCCCTGGTGCATATGACAGCGGGGAAGATCGCGATTGAATCGGTCAAAGAGAAAAACCGATACATCTACATTACGGAAAGGTGCCCGGATGGCACAACCGACACGGCCGTGGTAGATAAATCGGGGATCCGCGAGTGGCGCCTCTGGCATAAGACCCATCACATTATCCTCCCGAAATATTACTACGCTTTCTCTGGCGGGAAATCAGGGCATGGCGGCGGCATCGAATACTATTATCGATTCGAAAAGATAGGTGTCGGCGGCGGTGGGTATTTCATCAACATCCCAGGGCAGCCGGTCTATGGCGTAAATGTCGGGGTGTATATGCCGGTCGATTCATGGACTTTAAAATAATAGGAGTGCTGTATATGCTTTCAAAACTGTCAAACTGGTTCAATGGACTTCCAAAGGTATGGCGGATCATCGTCATATCAATCTTTTCGCTACTCGTGATCGCGGCTGATATCATTGGTATGGTATACCGTGATCAGCTCGCTATTACCGCCGGGATTGTGGTCCTTGTCGGGATTCTTGCATTCGCGGGAATCGAGATATACAAACAGGTGAAATCATCCTGATACTGTTGAAACCTCCTTCTTTACAAGCGCCCGCCACCCCCGGGCGCTTTTTTGAAACGATCTCCTGCGCGAGCCGCAGAGTATCGAACGAAATGAAAATAACGCCGGAAATTGTAGCCGTGAATTGTCGCAGAAACGATTTTATACAACGGAATCAAACGAAAAACATATAGAAAAACATTAAAAAATACATTGACTATTTGCACACTTCGGCCAAAATTGCCACGAAATCGAACGTTTTTAAACGGTTTCTACTATTAAACAGTGGGATGTGGCGCTCGACACGCAGGAGGTCGTTGGTTCAATTCCAATATCGCCCACATGCACCCCGATTCCACGCGTCCTCGACAATCCCCGCGGTGTCGGACCCGGAACCTTGTTTGAACGGAGCAGTGAAGTGGCAGACGCTATCATCCTCACATTGCCGGACGGAAAGACCATCGAGGCGCCCAAGGGCGAAACGGTCTTCGAAGTACTCGGCCGCATCGGCAAGGGCCTCCAGAAATCGGCCCTGGGCGCCGTCGTTGACGGGACGCCCGCGGACCTCTCCTCGGTGCTCGACCGTGACGCGAAACTCGAGGCTTTGACCTTCGATTCCGACGCGGGAAAGCAGATTTTCTGGCACTCCGCGTCGCACCTCATGGCCCAGGCCATCAGGCGCATCTGGCCTGGCGCGAAGTTCGCGATCGGTCCCGCCATCGAAAACGGCTTTTATTACGACATAGACCTCGATACCGCCATAACCCCGGAAGACCTTGAAAAGATCGAGGCGCAGATGGCCGCGATCGCGGTCGAAAACATCGAGATCAAAAGGGAGGAAATCTCCCGCGCCGACGCGATCGAGCTCTTCAAGAAGGGCGGCGAGAAATACAAGGTCGAAATGCTCGGCGAAATGACCGACAACACGGTGTCGCTCTACCGCCAGGGCGAATTCTTCGATCTCTGCCGCGGCCCGCACGTGCCGCGCACCTCGTACCTGAAGGCGGTCAAGCTCCTCTCCCTCGCCGGGGCGTACTGGCGGGGCGACGAGAAGAACGCGATGCTCCAGCGGATTTACGGCACAGCGTTTCCCGACGAGAAGAAGCTGAAGGAATACCTGAACTTCCTCGAGGAGGCGAAAAAGCGCGACCACCGCAAGCTCGGAAGGGAGCTGGAACTCTTTTCGTTCAGCCAGGATGTCGGCACCGGGCTCCCGCTCTGGCACCCGAACGGCGCGGTGATGAAATACGTCATCGACAAGTTCGCCACCGACGAGCACCTGAAGCGCGGGTACAAGCTTTTCAGCGTCCCCCACATCGCGCGCTCCGACCTCTACCGCATCTCGGGCCATCTCGATTTCTACAACGAGAACATGTATTCTCCCATCAAGATCGACGGCGTGGATTATTACCTGAAGCCGATGAACTGTCCGTCGCAGATCCAGATATTCAACAGCGGGCTCAAGAGCTACCGCGACCTTCCCTTCAGGGGCTTCGAGATGGGAACGGTCTACCGCTACGAGCGCTCCGGCGTGCTCCACGGTCTCGCGAGGGTGAGGGGATTCACCCAGGACGACGCGCACATCTTCTGCAGCGAGGACCAGCTCGTCTCCGAGATCCGGGAGGTCCTGGATTTCACGCTGGATATACTGAAGGTGTTCGGCTTCGCCGAAAAGAACGTGTACCTCTCGACCCGTCCCGAAAAGTCCGTCGGCACCGACGCGAACTGGGAGCTTGCGACCGCGGCGCTCAGGAGCGCCCTCGAGGGCGCGGGCATATCGTACATGATCGACCCGGGCGAGGGCGTGTTCTACGGCCCCAAGATAGACATCAAGATCAAGGACGCCATAGGCCGCGAATGGCAGTGCAGCACCATCCAGGTCGACTTCAACCTCCCCGAGCGCTTCGACGTCAATTACGTGGGCCGGGACGGGAAGAAGCACAGGCCGATCATGATACACAGGGCTCTCATGGGCTCGCTCGAGCGTTTCATCGGCATACTCATCGAGCATTACGGCGGCCGCTTTCCGCTATGGCTCGCGCCGGTGCAGGTCGTGATCATCAGCGTGTCCGAGGACGAGGCTTCAGAGGCCGCCGGCGTGCGGTCCAGGATGCTCGCGCAGGGCATTCGCGCAGAGATCGACAACCGGGACGAATCGATGGGATATCGCGTACGCGACGCCATATCCAAAAAAATCCCCTATATCGCGGTCATCGGCAAGAAAGAGGTAGAGGAGGGGGCCCTCTCCGTGCGGAAACGCGGCGAAAACAACTCGCGGTCCATGAAATTCGCGGAGTTCGCCGCTGCGCTGAAGGACGAGGAATCCCGCAAAGAGTGATATCCGACCGGTTTCTCGAAAAAACGTCCTTTTTTATTGAAATATTGTTGATTTCTGTGCAAGTATTTTGTCATTGTGGCAGAATACTTTTATTCTATTGAACAGGGGGTCCTGAACGCTTGTCACTGAAAACACGCAGACCGAGCACCGATAATTTTGAGAAGTATAATATTAATGAAAGTATAACCGCCAGGACTGTAAGGCTTGTGGGCGAGGACGGAGAACCGAAGGTCATCGCGACCTCGGAAGCCCTGGTCCTCGCGAAACAGCGGGCGCTCGATCTCGTCGAGATTTCACCGAACCAGGATCCTCCTGTAGTAAAGATTGTCGATTACAGCAAGTTCCGCTTCGAGCAGTTGAAAAAGGCCAAGGAGGCCAAGAAGAAGCAGAAGGTCATACACGTAAAAGAGATCAAGATGCGCCCCAATATCGACAAGCATGACTTCGAGCACAAGATCAAGCACGCGGTCAGCTTCTTCGAAAAGGGCGACAAGGTGAAATTCACGCTGATGTTCAGGGGAAGGGAAATGGTCCACCCTGAGCTCGGGTTCGAGGTTTTCAAAAAAATCAAGGAACAGCTCGGCGATACCGTGTTCGTCGAAAAGGACGCGGCCCAGGAAGGCCGTAACATCACGATGATCGTCGGACCGAAAGCCGTCAGCGGCAAACCGAAGGAACAGCCAAAATAGCGTACCATACAATCGAGAGGTGCATTAGATGCCTAAATTGAAGACTAACAGCGGGGCCAAGAAAAGGCTTCGTATAACTAAAACCGGAAAGATCATCCGTGCGAGCTCCGGTAAAAGACATATTCTGGAGAAAAAATCGCCTCAGCGGAAGAGAAGGCTCAGGGGATCGACCGTCAACAGCGAGGTGGAAAAGAAGCGCGTCCGCAGGATGATGCCCTACGGCTGAGCGCTGTAATAACCGCGGGTCCTCATCCGTGAAGGGGCCGGGCCGCGAATATCGAACAATCAGAGGAAGTACATGGCACGAGCGACAAACGGCAGAGTCCATAAAAAAAGAAGAAAGAGAATACTCAAGGACGTCAAGGGCTTCATCGGAAGCAGGAGCACGCTGTACCGCACCGCGAAAGACGCCCGAAGGCGCGCCCTTCAGAACTCCTACATAGACAGGAGGCGCAAAAAGAGGGATTTCAGGGGTCTCTGGATCATACGCATCAGCGCCGCGGCGCGCATGTGCGGCATATCCTACAGCCGGCTGATATCGGGGCTGAAAGACAATCAGATAGACCTTAACAGGAAGATTCTCGCCGACATGGCGGTGAAGGACATGGATACCTTCAAAAAACTGGTGGATAAGGTCAAAGAGAAGGCCGCCTGACCGGTCGTTTCATGAAATCCCCGTCGTTCAAGAATAGCGCTATCTTCGTAGCGCTATTCTTGTGTGCGGCAGGGCCCCTCGCCGCGTCGCAGCCACTCACCGAAACGCTCTACCTCGTTCCGGTATCCAGGGTGGAGGTGCTCCTCCGGGACGAAACCGTGCTTGCCTCTCGCGACTTCAGAAAGGACACCGTCTCCCTCGGTGTCGGGATTACCTCGTGGTTTTCCTTATGGGTGAGGTTCGATTACCTGACCCAGAGCACCTTCAAGATAAAAAAGGCCGATGCTGGAGATTTTTTCATCAAGGGCAAGTTCGCCATCGGCGATTTTTTCAACGACGTCCTGCACCTCGGCTTCATGATCGATTTTCGTTTTCCCTCGGGCAAGAACGCCTACAGCAACGCCGATTGGCGGAACGTTGCCCTGGGCAAGAACGAGATCAAGATCGGCCCATTCTGCCGCATAGACATAGTAAAGCTGGTCTTTATCCACCTGAACGCCTTTTACGTATTCCGGGAAGGCAGCAACGAAAATTTTTACGGCGGATTTTTTTTCGATATCACCAAGGAGGACACCTGGGTCAAGGCCTTCGGGTTCAACCCGACAAGAAGGGACACCTTTTTCAGCTCGAAGCGCCTGAACAACGATTACATGGTGACGTCCGTCTCTGTCAATACTACCATTTTTTATCCGATAATACCGCATATTGAGATTTACAAGTCCTTCAGGATAACCCGTGACAGGATCGACACCCGTACAGTCCCGATAGAGTGCGCCAGGTACGATCCACTCCTCCTGGGCGCGGGATTGCGTTACTTCTTCAAGCGGCGCGTCTACCTCGGCGCGTATACGGTCCAGAACCCGTTCCGCCAGGCCGGGTATATCCGCGGCATATACGGCCTTGAACTCGGCATGACCTTCTGACACTAAAATATGTCTTGACTTTGCCGCCTTTTTTTAACATATTTACAGACTGAACGGCCTTTACCAGTTAACCAAATCATCCGGAAGGCCGAAAATAATATTAGGCCATACGAGACTGACGTATTCATTAACGGGCCGGCCGAGACCGGGAGGTAACAAACGATGATATCCATGCAGCAACTTGAAGAACTTGAAAGCAAGGTGGTTAAGGCCCTTCAACTCCTGAGCGATCTTCGTTCGGAGAACGCCAAGCTTGAAAACGATAACGAAAGCCTGCGCGGGGAGGTCGAGGATGCCCGTCTGAGCCTCGAGGAAAAGGACCAGGAGGTCCAGCGCATACGCAAAGAGCTCGACGACGCGACACGCGAGCTAAAGGATCTCACCTCCAAGGAAGAAGTGCTCGAGAAGAAGGTGATCGGACTTCTAGGCAAGCTGGACATACTTGCGGCGGGCGGGACCGCCGTTTCCGCGGCATCCGCGGCAAAGGCCGAACCCGTGAGAAGGCCCGAGCCTGAGAAAAAGCCCGTACAAGAGAAGAAACCCGAACCTGAGAAGAAGCACGAGCCTGAAATGATGGCAGCGGCTGCCGCGCCCGCTGCGGCAAAGGCCCCGGTGATCGAATCCGAGGACGAAGGCCTTATATTCGAGGAGGACCTGGAGCCCGCGGCACCGTCCGTGGCCAAGGCGGCTCCCGCGCCCAGGCACGAGGAAGAGGACGACATCGTTATCATCGACGAGTCCGAAAACGAGGACATTAAGGTCGAATCGGTTACGCCCGCCCGAAGGGAACTCTCCGACGAGGACGAGGATATCATCATCATCGACGACGACGCCGACCTCAAGGGCGGCGGTGTGGTCGCCGATAAGGCGCCGAAGAAGGGCGCCGTGGAAGACGACGATATCATCCTTGTCGACGACGGCGAGGAGATCATCATCGACGACATCGGGGACGACACCATCATCATCGACGAGGCCGACAAGAAGGGGACGAACGACGATGACGAATTCCTCATCATTGAGGACGACGAGAAGCCCCACAAGAAGTAATCGGGGGTGCGTGCCATGAGCGGAAACAGAGTTAGAGTCACCATTTTTGGCCAGACCTACACCATTAACGGCGACGCCTCGCCAGAGTATATTAAAAACCTTGCCGGGTATCTCAACGCGAAAATGGAGGAGGTCAGCGGCACCATCGCCAGTTCGAACCCTGTGCAGGTCGCCATACTCGCCGCGTTGAATGTCGCCGACGAGTATTTCCAGATGAAGAACATGAAGTCCGGCATCGATGTCGAGGTCGAGCGCCGCGCCAGGGCCCTCATCTCGATGCTCGACGAGGGGCTTATCGGAGATTATATTTCCCGCTTTTCAGCGGCACAGGTCCCCGAAAGGGGCCCCTCGCCGCAATGATCCCCACGAAGTATTTTTTTTGCACTTTTTATGCCTGCCTACGGTAAACGGTTGTAGAGGATAATGGATACCGGCACCCAGAGTGACGAGAGTCTGGTACGGATGTTCAGGGAGGGCAACGAGAGGGCCTTCGGAGAGCTCTACTCCCGGTACGAGCGAAAGCTCAAAAAACTGATATACAGCATCTCGCCGGGTGCCGACGATGTCGAGGACATATTCCATGAGACCATTGTCAAGGTGATCAAGTACATCGATCACTATGACGAGAGCAAGCCCTTCGGGGCATGGATATATCGTATCGCGGTCAACTGTGGCAGGAACCATCTGAAGCGCGCCAGAAGGGACAGCGAGGTGTTCGAACAGGAGCGTTTCCGCATTGCCGAGGGCGATGCGGGACCTTCCCCGGACGACCTGATCATCGAAGAAGAAGACATGAGGGAGTTCAACGCGGCGGTGAATTCACTCAAGGATAAGTTCCGGGAGGTCTTCCTGCTCAGGTATGCGAACGGGATGAAATTTGCCGAAATAGCGCACGCCCTGGGCTGTTCCGAGCGGACCGCAAAGTGGAGAATGGAAAAGGCAGTCGAAATGATCGCTGACGTTTTAAAGAAAAAAGGCATCATATAGGCGATTCGATGAAACGGTTCGATCCTGAAATAGAATCGCTCGTGAAAAAAAGCGCAGGTGCCGCGGGCATCGGCGAAAAGGGCGGGCAAAAGCTCCTGGAGCTTTTCCGCAGGGCGGAGCCGTCGTTCCCGGATTTTCCCGAGCGTCAACTTGACCCTTCGCTGCTGGACGAGGCCAGGACGAGGGCGGTGACACGAGCGCCGCTCCGCCGCATTCTTCGCTGGGCGCCAGTCCCGGCGATGGCTGCGGCGGTCATCGCGGCGGTTTTTATCGGGATCAGGTATTACGCGCCCCCTGTGCCCTCGGGCAGGATCGTGGCGGCCGAGGGATCGCCCTCCCTGCTGAGGGGCGGCCTGCGTATCGCGGGCGGCGCCGGCATCGAACTGCGCGCGGGAGACCGCATAGCCACAGATGCGGCGTCGCGCGCGGATGCGGCGGTCGAAAACATGTACCGCGTGCGTGTCATGCCTAAAAGCGAAATTATTATCTCCGGGCCCCGTATCTCCGGCGCCCGGCGTGACGTCGGGCTCGAACTGCTGCGGGGATCGGTCATGGTTCATGCGTGGGGGCTCGGTAAGGACGACCGCCTCACGGTGAACGCCCCGGGGAGCCGAACGGTGGTGACCGGAACCGTCTTTTCGGTGACCGCCGGGCCTGACGGCGCCGTCCGCTACGCGGTGTACGAGGGATCTATCAGCGTCAGCCGCCGGGTTCCCGACGACACGGACCCGGAAGTGTCAGCCGGCATTGAAAAGATATACAGCGATAACGCCGTAACCGTTCTGGACAACCAGCATTGCGATGTACCTGTCCTGAAACGCGAGATCAAGACACCGTCCGAAGCCAGGGACGTGATCGTACGATCCATGCCTGTCGTCGTTGATGACGCGGCCGTTCCTTCGAAGGATTTCGACGAGTTCGTGGCTGCCGCGGGGAAAGGCTCACCCGCGACTGTTGACGCGGATTTCGACATCCAACCGTCCGGAGCGTCGCTCTACGTCGATGGCAAGCTCCGCCGCCTCTCAGGCGGAAAGATCATGCTCCCGGCCGGGCCCCACGACATCGAGGTCCGCATGGATGGGTACGAAACGTGGAGCGGACGGATGAACGCCGCACCGGGCGGCTCGACGAAGATAAGGCTCTCCCGCCGCACCGGGACGGACAGGCCACTCACACACGAGTACGAACTGGGCGGGGCGGCGGAAGGAATGTACATCGGCGTTACGCGCGATGGCGCCCTCGAGGGAATGATCAGCGGCCGGTCTGTATGGCGGATGCCCGCGGGCAAGGCACTTGTGGCGCGGCCCGTGCTGTCCCGGGGCGCTGTCGTGGCGGCATTCGACGGGGGCGATATCGTCGCGGTATCGGCAGCGAGCGGGAAGGTGCTCTGGCGAAGGATTGTGCCGGTATCGAAGGGCGGACCTACCCACGTGGCCGCAGACGGTGAAGGGATATATGTCGCGGCGGGTTCCGGACGCCTTACCAGGCTGTCCTATTCGGGCGCCGTCCTTTGGAAACTCGACGTGTCATGCCAGTTCCCGATCGCCCCGGTCGTAGACCGGAACCTGGTGATTGCGGCCCTTTCAGACGGGTGGCTCCTCGCCATAGACAAGAGAAAGGGCTTCAGGGTCATAAGCATTCCCCTAAACGAGATTCCCATCACAATGGCCGCGTATCGTGACAAAGTTTATGCGATAATGAAATCGGGCAGGGCCTGGTGCTACGATACGGGTTCCGGCGAGTATGTCTGGCAATCCGGTAAAACGAGGGGCGCCGTCACGAAGATGGCCATGGACGGCGATAACGTCTATTTCGTGAGCTCCCGCGGAGAAATCATAATGACCGGCCACGACGGTAAATTTCTCTGGAAATTCGATGCCGGCGAGCCCTTCAGGGGCGTTCCGGTCAGGGACGCATCTGGCATTTACGCCATTGCCGGGCGGACTTTCTGCGCGATCGACCGGGAAAAGGGGGAGCTCATGAGATCGCTCGTCATGGAACAGCCTCCCACAGGGAAAATCAGCCTCACGGGGAACAATATCCTCATCGAAATGGAGGGCGGTGGCCCCACCGTTCTCAAAAAATAGCGTTCCCCGATCCTTCAGTTTGCACCTCTCGAGATACCGGGGCGCGGTTTTATCTCCATACTCCTCAAAAAAAATGCTTGAAATGTACGACTTTTGGTTTACTTTCATTTAGCCGGTAGAATTATGTCATAAGTGGGCTCGCAAACGCTGTTTTCGGCCTTTTGGACGGTATATATGGATATTAAAGAGCTTCTCAATAAACAGGAAGACCTCAACAGGGAAATGTCAAAAGACTACGACGAGGAGGTCCTCTCCGAAGGCTTGATCCTTCAGCTCGTCAGTTTTCTCATAGAGGACGTGGAGTACGGAGTGGATATTCTTGCCGTTCACGAGATTCTCCGCTATCCCGATATCACCCGTTTACCCAATACGCCGAAATACATCAAGGGAGTGATAAACCTTCGCGGGAACGTTATCCCGGTTGTCGACATCCGCACCCGCTTTGGTTATCCCGTTGGCAAGGTCACCGATCTTACCCGCATTATTGTCATCGAAACCAATGAAAAACTCGTCGGCCTGCTGGTGGACAATGTCCACCAGGTCGTCAGAATACCACATGCGAACGTCGATCCTCCATCCGAGCTTATCGAAGGCGTGTCCGAGGAGTTCATCAGGGGAATCGGCCGTCTGAGAGACAGGCTGATCGTCATCTTGAACCTTTCGAGCATCCTGTTTGAAGACGAGCAGGACGGGAAAACGACGCTCTCCGCGCCGCACGAGCAGGACAGGATCCAATAAATTAGGGAGACATACTATGGCTTTTTCCCTCGGCGAGTACCAGGAAATATTTCTCGAAGAGGCTGACGAGCAGCTGCAGGAGATGAATCAGAACCTGCTGGAACTGGAGAAAAATCCCGAAGACATCGAGATAATCAACAACATATTCCGCGCGGCGCATTCACTGAAAAGCTCGGCCGGTTTCGTCGGGTTGAACGACCTGGGGTCGCTCGCGCACAAGATGGAGAATCTGCTTCAGGGGATTCGCGACAGGACTCTCGGCATCACGGACGAGGTCGTCGAGATTATCTTCAAGTGCTTCGATGAGATTCGCGCGGTCATAGACGATGTCGCCGCCGGCGAAAAGCCCGAGCGGGACCTCGCCTGGCTGATCGAGGACATACAGAGGGTGAGCGAGAACGCGAGGGTGCAGGATAATAAGGCAACGGGACACGAAAAGACAGTCGGGCACTCCGATACCGTGCCCAAGACCGTGCTCGACAACGAGGCCAGAAAGAAGATACGCGAGGGTCTCGATGACGGACTGAAGTGCTGCGAAATTACCGTGTTCGTCGACGACAAGGCGCAGATGAAATGGGTGAAGGCCCAGCTCGTGGTGAACAATCTCGCGAAGATAGGGGATATCGTTACTACAATACCCTCAGTCCATGATTTTACCGAAGACGACACGATGAGCGTCATCAAGGTGATACTCCTCAGCGAAGCCTCAACCGACGAAATCCGCAGGGCCGCCAATGTCGATCTTATACAGCGCGTGGACATGAAGAGCATCAGCCTGTCGAGGCGGGAAGACAAGCTCTACCTGAAATTCGGCGACAATACCACCTTCACAGGGGACGTCATCGCCCCCCCCGTGGCGGCCGATGCCGCAGGCCGGCCTGCGTCCGAGGCGGAGCAGGATACCGCCGGGGCCGCGTCGGCGCAGGCAGATGCGGACGATGTCGATGAAGACGAGGAGGAATTCTCCGCCGATTCACATGACGAGTCCGCACCCGCGGGAAAAAAGGGAGCCGACCGGGGTGACCCGGAAAGGAAGAAGGTCGCGCTGCTCAGGACCGTTAAGGTCTCCATCGACAAGCTCGACCTGCTGCTGAATAACGTCGGGGAGCTGGTCATCGCGAACTCGGGGTTCTACAAACTTTACGAGGAGATGCGCAAGATCAACGTTGAAAAGTCCATCGTCAACGAGTTCAAGAGCAGGATGGAACAGATGTCCCGCATCGCGAAGGACCTCCAGAGCGGGATCATGAAGACCAGGATGGTCCCCATTGGCCAGGTCTTCACAAGGTTCAACCGGCTGGTACGGGATCTCGCGCGTGACTTCAACAAGCAGGTGGAGCTCATTATCAAGGGCGAGGACACGGAGCTCGACAAGAAGGTCATCGACTCGATCGGCGAGCCTCTCCTGCATCTCATCCGGAACGCGATCGATCATGGCATCGAGACATCCGACGAGCGCCTGAGGATCGGCAAGCCCGAGCTTGCGCGCGTGACGCTCAACGCATACCAGGGCGGAAACCAGATATTTGTCGAGGTGAGCGACGACGGTCGCGGGCTGAACATAGACTCCATAAAAAGGAAGGCCCTCGAGCGCGGCCTCACGACCCCCGAGATGCTCTCGGTGATGGACAATCTGGACATCTACAATTTCATTTTCACTCCGGGCTTTTCCACCAAGGACAAGGTCACCGACATCTCGGGCCGCGGGGTCGGCATGAACGTGGTCAAAGAAATAGTCAGCGAACTCAACGGTTCTGTTTCGATAGAGACAGAGGCCGGCATGGGAACCCGTTTCGTGCTTGCGTTCCCCATTACCCTGGCGATCATTCCTGCGATCATGACGCGCGTCAGGAAGGAGATGTACGCGATACCGCTGACGGACGTCATTGAAACCATAAAAATATCGCAGTCCGAGATCACCACGATCGAGGGGCACGAGGTCATCAATCTCAGGGGAGAGATACTGTCGCTCCTCCGGCTGAACAGGTTTATCAGTCTTAAAAGCGCCCTCCGTGAAGACCAGAAAATCCCCGTGGTCGTTGTAGGATTCGGCAACCGCAAGATAGGCCTTATCGTCGATTACCTGGAGGGAAAACAGGAGATCGTCATCAAATCGCTCGAGCAGAATTACGCCACAGTGGAAGGGCTCGCCGGGGCGTCGATCCTCGGTGACGGCAGCATCTGCCTTATCCTGGACATCGCTTCAATGATCAACAGGGTCATCGCCGAGCAGGACCGGCTGTCGAGCTTCGATAGGGACCGGATCATGAGCGAGGGCGAAAGCGAGATCGAGGAGGTCGAAGTAGAACCTACGCCCCAGCAGGCTGTGAAGACTTCCGCCATTGACCTGCTTCCCTCCACAAGGGGTTCGGTGGGGTTCGTGCTATCCCCGCAGGAAACCGCACCGCAGGAACCCAGGCAAACGCAGGAGGAGCGTGGCGTGAAGAAGCCCGTGGAGACCCCTCCGCCGGTGGTGCCTGTCCCGGAAAAGAAACCCGTTGTCGAAAAGCTCTGGGAAGCCGACAGCCAGTCGATGACTGATAAGACCCCGGGGACTGGCGAACGCATGCCGGCAGGGGAAAGCGTAACGGACCGCGACGGCGGAGATGACGGGATCAAAGACAAGGTGCACCAGGCGCTTGATGAATTCAGGGAAGAGCTGAGGGAAAATATCAAGACGACCGTGATGGCAGGTGAACCCTCCGATCACATGGAACATCAGATCGACGTGACGAGCAAGGACCTGAGCGAATTCCAGGTGGTTGCCAATATTGGCGCGGCAAATGCCGCGGAATCGCTTTCAAAAATTCTCAACAAGCGCATCGATCTCTCGATTCCGGAGATCGCGGTACGTCCCACCGAGCATATACCGAAATATATCGGTGACATGGACAGCATCTACATGGGCATCATGATGCCGGTGCAGGGGGATATAAAGGGTACGGTCCTTTTCATATTCAAGGAGCAGACAGGTTTCGAACTCGTCGATTTACTGTACGGGACGACCTCGAGGGAAACGAGGGTGCTGAGCGAGGACGGCCAGTCTGCGCTTCAGGAGCTGACGAATATCGTCGGTTCGGCCGTAATAAACGTGTTCGCGGAAAAGACGAGCCTGGTTATCAAGCCGGGGCTCCCGACGATCGTTCACGATTACCTTGAGTCGGTCATAGACTCGATTCTCGTGTTGCACAACATGGTGGATGAATACGCGGTGGTCATGGACACCTCGTTCTACTTTGAAGACGACCAGATAATCGGGAACCTCATGATCCTCCCCGAGGCTCAATCGCTGAAGATCATCGTCGAGCGCATGAGGGCGAATGTCGGATAAGATCAGGGTGCTTGTGGTCGATGACTCGATCCTGGTACGAAAAATTATATCGGACATGCTCGAAAGCGACCCGGCAATCGTGGTTGCGGGAACTGCCAAAAACGGCAGGGAAGCGATCGACAGGACAGTCGAACTCGACCCGGACGTGATCACCATGGACATCGAGATGCCCGTCATGGACGGCCTGGCGGCATTGAAGACCATAATCGAGAAGCACCCCAGGCCTGTCATCATGATGAGCGTCCTGACCCAACACGGCGCGGAAGCAACCTTCAAGGCCCTCGAATACGGCGCCGTGGATTTCGTGCCGAAACCCTCATCCGTGCTTTCCCTGTCGGTGGATGAAATCAAGGACCTCCTGATCGGCAAGGTGAAGTCGGTCTATAAATCGAAGGTAAGCTCGGCGAGCGAGACCGAGCGGATTCGCAGGATCTCGATCGTGGGCCGCGGTATTATTCCGGATTTCGATAGCAAGAGTTCGAGCAACAAGATCGTCGGGATCGGCACATCGACCGGCGGCCCTTCCGCGCTGCTCACCATTTTCAAGAATCTTCCCCGGAATTTTCCGTCATCGATACTCGTGGTCCAGCACATGCCGGAAGGCTTTACCAGGGCGTTCTCGGAGCGCCTGAACAGTGTATCACACCTTTCCGTCAAGGAAGCCGAGGACGGCGACAGGGTCATGCCCGGTTGCGGCTTCGTCGCGCCCGGCAATTCGCATATTGCCCTCGAAACGAGGCATGCCGGGATGGTGATCCGCGTGTTCGACGGGGAGAAGGTATCGGGGCACAGGCCTTCGATCGATGTCCTTTTCAATTCACTTGCCGAAAACGTCGGGAAAAACACCGTTGGCGTGATCATGACGGGAATGGGAAGGGATGGCGCTGACGGTATATACGAGATCAGGAAAAGAGGGGGCAGGACCGTTGCCCAGAACGAGGAAACATCGGTGGTGTTCGGGATGAACAGGGTTGCCGTTCAGAAAGGGGCAATTGAAGATGTGGTTCCCCTGGATGATATCCCAAAAAAAATAGTTGAATATATTTGACCCCCTTTTATGATGCATTACCGCGGTGCGGATCAGATTATATACGCGTAAAGGGCCGTTTATCCGGTCTGTAGCGTGAAAGTGATATACGGTTATATGCATTTTAGTTCAATTTTTCTTGAAATGACGAATTTTTCTTGAAATTCGACGTGTTCATTTATAAAGTTGACGCAGGGCTGAAATGATTATTTGAACGGAGTAGCCACATGGCAAGGGTGCTAATCGTTGATGACGCAAAATTCATGAGAACACTGGTCAAGGATGCCCTGGTTCCCGCGGGTCACGAAATCGTCGGCGAAGCTGAAAATGGTAACGAGGCCGTCGAGTTGTATAAAAAACTGAAGCCCGATCTTGTCACCATGGATATTACAATGCGTGAAAAGGACGGGATTGAGGCCGCCGAAGAAATATTAAGCGTCGACTCCTCCGCCAAGATTATCATGGTCACAGCCCTTGGTCAGGAAAACCTCCTCACGAAAGCGATAAAACTTGGTGTGAAAGATTTCGTTGTAAAACCCTTTCCTCCGGAAAGACTTCAAAAGGCGGCGGAAAAGGCACTTTCGTAATCTCTCCCGCGATTCTCAATCGGCACTCCACGCGGATAGAACATGCAAAACGTGAACGACGATACCACCGTCGAATCCGGCGGTTATAACATTCATATCGAAAACTTCGAAGGGCCTCTCGATCTCCTGTGGGACCTTATCAAGAAAGCCAAAATTGAAATCACGGACGTATCCCTTTCTGATATAACCGAGCAGTACATTCAGTACCTGAAGCTCATGGAAACGATGAACATCAGGGTTGCGGTCGATTTTATCCGCATGGCATCTGAATTGCTTTACTACAAGAGCAAGGCGCTTCTTCCCATCGGGCAGATGGACGACGAATACTTCGTGCCACCCCTTCCGCCCGAACTCGTGGAAAAGCTGCTCGAATACAAGAAATTTCAGCAGGCGTCGCGCAGCCTGAGGGAACTGTTCGAAAGCAGTTCCTGCAGGTTTACGCGCGAGCCGACCATCCCCGAGGCTGAAGACACTGAACTGTACCTCGAGGCGACCCTGTTCGATCTGTTGCGGGCCTTTGCCGAGATGATGGAGCAGCAAAAGACCGTCGAGCAGGAAGAAATTGTATTTGACGAGATTCTCGTAAGCGACAGGATTGAATTTATCAAGTCCCTGCTCAAGGACAGGGAGCTGATCACCTTCGCCGAGATATTCGAAAAAAGACCGTCCAGAATGATGATCGTAGCGACTTTTCTCGCAATACTGGAACTGGCAAAAATGCGGATGATCAAGGTCGTGCAACATCAGACGTTCGGCACGATCAGAATTGCGGGAAACGGACAGGCATGACGGAGTTTACCCGATGAATCACGATAATGAAGAGACGTTAGAGGAGGAGGGTGAGGATATCGCCGGGGAGACCGATGACGAGGGCGGCGACGAGCTGTCGATTCGAGGTCTTTTTGAGGCGATACTTTTCATGACCGGGGAGCCGTTGCCCATTTCCTTCTTCGTAAAAAACTTTTCCATAGACGCGACCCAGGCCCGCATCATCCTTGATTCGCTCATCGACGAGTACGAGGAGAGGGACGGAGGCATACTTCTCGAAGAGGTCGCGAACGGATACCAGTTCGTCACGAGCGCGAGGTATTCCGAGAGGCTCAGGCAGGCCATGGGGCTGAAAAAGAGGGAAGCGCTCAGCAAGGGGATGCTCGAGACGCTCTCGATCATCGC
Organism: uncultured Leptospirales bacterium; assembly: GCA_964423905.1. Classification (GTDB taxonomy): domain Bacteria; phylum Spirochaetota; class UBA4802; order UBA4802; family UBA5550; genus CAYRGX01. The sequence continues at coordinate 79,915 of CAYRGX010000016.1, forward strand.
CTACAAGCAGCCGATCGTCCTTGCGGAAGTGGACGAGCTCCGGGGTGTCTCCTCAAGGATGATGGTCGCGAACCTCATGAAGCGCAACCTGGTGAAGCCAGTCGGCCGCAAGGAACTTCCAGGCCGTCCACTCGCGTACGGCACGACGGATGATTTCCTCAGGTTCTTCGGACTCAAGAAGCTCTCCGACCTTCCGAAACTCTCCGAGATAAAGGAATTCTCCCTGGACAGGGAAGGCTGATTGTTACGCCATTGAACGGTTGCACATGGGCAGTGATATAAATTCTATCGACCGTGAGATTCTCGAACTCCTTTCCCGAAGGGTGAAGTGCGGAATCGATTCGGGCATTGACCCGCTCTCCGCGTCTGAAAAGGCGCGCCTGGCGGGGCTCGTTACCGGGTCCGGGTCCCCCATCCCGGAAGAGGGACTGGAGCGCATATTCACCGAAATCGCATCCGCCTCGTCCGCGCTGTCCCGTCCCCTACGTGTCGCGTTCCTGGGGCCGTTCGGCACGTTTTCGAGCATTGCCGTCCGGGAGATTTTTGGCGGCTCCATCGAGACATCGCCCGAACGGACCATCGCGGACGTCTTCAGGGAGGTGGAAACCGGGGGAGCCCACTGCGGGGTCGTGCCGGTGGAGAACAGTTCCGAGGGCGCGGTCGTGCCGACTCTCGACGAGCTCCTCTCGACGGGGCTCACGGTGGAGCGGGAGAAATACCTCAGGGTGTCGTTCGCTCTTCTTTCGCTCGAGACCTCCATCGAGGAGGTGAAAAAGGTTTTCACCTTCGGGCAACCCCTCGGCCAGTGCAGGGGCTGGCTCAGGGCGCACCTTCCAGCCGCGGAAATAATCCCGGTGGACTCGACCGCGCGCGCCGCGGAGTGCGCCCGCTCGGAGAGGGGCAGCGCCGCCATCGCTTCCGAGATCGCCGCCGAAATCTATTCCTTGAACATTGTCGAAAAACACATAGAAGACTCGCGCCGAAATTTTACCCGCTTTTTCGTCATGGGCACGCAGAAAACGGGCCCGACCGCGCGGGACAAGACCTCAATCGTATGCGCCATCAAGGACAGGCCCGGCGCCCTTCTCGACATGCTGCGTCCCCTGAGCGATGCCGGGATCAACATGACCAGGATCGAGTCCCGTCCCGACAAGAACAAACTCTGGGAGTACAACTTCTTCATCGATATCTGCGGCCACGAGACCGACGACAAGGTCAGGACGGCGCTGGAAGAAATGGGCAGGGATACGCTGTTCCTGAAGATTCTCGGTTCGTATCCCGCTGGCGCTGGAAGCTGAACGGGCGCCGATGTTCTCGCACGTCGCGGTAATCGGCGCGGGGCTCCTTGGAGGATCACTCTGCAAGGCGCTCAAGGCCGGCGTCCCCGGGATACGGGTGGACGCCTACGGTCGGGACGCATCGCGCCTCGCCCCGGTCGCGGCCGACGGTTCAGCCGACCGAGTGGCCTCCCTGGAGCGGTTCGATTTCGACGGCGTTGAACTCATTGCGGTATCGGTGCCGGTCGTCGCTTCCATACCGGTTATTCTCGACGTACTCGGCCACTCGACGCTCGGCGATCGCGCCCTCGTCGTGGACGTGGGCAGCGTGAAGGGCAGCATCGTCAGCGCGGCGAGGACCGCGCGGCGCGGCGGGCGTTTCATAGGCTGTCATCCCATGGCGGGTTCGGAACAGGCCGGGTATGATGCAAGCGATGCCGGGCTCTACCGAGGCGTGTCGGTAATCGTGACTCCGCACGGCGGGAACGATCCCTCGGACGTAAAAACGATCGTCGACTTCTGGGAATTACTCGGCGCGCGAACGCTGGTGGCCGATCCCGACGTCCATGACCGGATCATAGCGCGGACCAGCCACCTGCCGCACTGCGCCGCGGCGGCGCTCGTGCGCGCTTCCATTGAATCCATGGCCCCCGGCGACGGAGTTCCCTTCACCGGCGGAGGATTCATCGACACGACCAGGATATCGTCGGGATCGCCGGATATCTGGGACGAGATATGCCGGATGAACGGGGACAATATCGTACGCGCGATTGACGATATCGTTGCCGAGCTGTCCGAGTTGCGGGGCAGGATAGCCTCGGGAACAGGGATTCGGGAATATTTTGAAGGTGCGAAAAAGTTGCGGGACGGGTTTTACAGGGTATTCAATGAAACGTATCGTGGTCGCGGTTGACGGGCCGGCGGGCTCGGGAAAAAGCAGTGTCTGCAAAAAGGTCGCCCTTGAGACGGGGCTGAGCTATATCGATTCGGGGGCCCTGTACCGGGCGGTCACATGGCAGGTGTTGCGGAATCGCACCTCGGCGGAACCGGGCCATTCCTTCCGTGAAGACATCGAAGGCCTGGTTATAGCACAGGAGTTCCTTCCCGACGGCGCCGCCAAGACCACTGTGAACGGCAGGGACGTGTCCCTCCTCATCCGCGACGAATCCATCACCAGGAACAT
>CAYRGX010000017.1:0-34671 GCA_964423905.1 uncultured Leptospirales bacterium
ATTTCATGGTTGACTCCTCCATATGAGGCGACAACTATGTTGACACTAGGGGAATAGTGGGCTTGCCCAGGAAAAGAGGACAGTAAGTTAAGCGTATGAGTAGGTATAGGTATTATCATTGATTACCTTTTCTGTCCCACTTGAAGGAGTGAAGGTTGTTCGCTTTTTTGTTTGTTATATTACCGATGGCATTATCTATTAAGGAGAAACGTCTTGAGAATTTTTAATATAGTGATGACCATAATAAAGGTTTACAATGATTTTAATAATCGAAATATCCCTCCAATTGTAAAAATGATACCTCCAATTACATACGAAAGTCTTATTAAGATAAAATAATTTGAGAGATCAACACCTGAAATATTTTTCTGGAACTCGATAGCACCTTTAGCACCGAATTTATTAAATATTACTGAACATATTCCTAGAATAATAATAAATGAATTAATAACAATTCCAGTAGTAGACATAATACCAAGCATAAATTTATAGTTTTAAAAAAACCCCAATATAGCAATCCTTCTCATGCAGCTACTTGTTTACTATGATAAATTGTTCCTTTTACTCCAGAAGAGATCGCTCAAAGGCTTCTCGTGCACACAAGTTTCGTGAGATATTCAATAGTAGGACAGACAGTTTATTTTTCATTTTTCATATCAGCTTCAATCTCATTTAAAAGCTCAATTCCATTTTGATCTCCGATTTTCGCCAACTTTTTTAACCAAAATATCGCCTGCTTCTTGTTCTCCTTTCCACCACGTTCATTTAGAATAAACGCAAGAGCATATTGTCCTCGAGGATGATTATTTTTTAGCAGCAATAGTTACCCAATAAAATGATTTGTTAAAATCTTCAAGATACATTTCATAATATTTATATAACTTAAATGCCGCATCAGGCGAGCCCTGCAAAGCTTCTTTCTCTAATTGAGGTATTTTGTTTGCTTCAATAAAAAATGAGTCACTTGGATTAGCTTCGATTAAGGCTTTAGCATGATTTTTATCATTTGTACCGTTATTCCCTTTTTCTCTTTTGTTAATATTTTTATCATCACGACACATTGATACCATAATTGAACAAATAATCAGCATGAAGAATACAATTTTTCTCATAGAGGTAACTCTTCAAAAATTTCAGATAAGGAATATATGTAAAAAACCAGGAATAGCGCCCTTCCTTTCTTGTGTAACTCTTATAAAACCATAATCCCCATTACCAGCATAATGATACATGTCAATAGTAGCTTATTTAAAAATATCTCCACTTGGCAAGTACTCATCTTTTTCATCTGCCATCGGCAAATACTTTTCCAGTGCCGGATCAGGGCTATCTCGTGTGGTGATAATCACCGCGAAGGAGCATGGGCCTACATGAATACTGTCGAATTATAGCAAATGAATAGTTATTTTTTCATTGGCAATACTTTCATTAGTTTTTTCATGTCTGAATTATTAAAAACCGCCATATTAATATAAAAACTTTGTTGTTGAGATGCCATTTCAGGACGTAACACAAGACGGAAGAAACCATGAAATATATCTGTTTTTTCCAACACACCAGCTTCAACATATGCTTCCTTAATCTGTCTAATCGGTATTACTTGTGTTCTACTAAAAGGTGAAGCATACTCAAGAATGCCATTATCTATTCGAATACTAAAAGATTTAAACCAATAAAATATAAACAAACCAAATAACAACGAGAATACTACTGGAAACAAATTACTATATACTTGAACTCTATACAATGCGATGGAACTACCAATCAATAATATAAACACCATCGATTCACAAATCATTAACCCTTTTAAAGAACATTTAAAATGATACTTTTCTTGATTTTTAACAGTCATAAAAAAATCTTAGCAAATACTTTAATGATGAAGGTACACAATCAGAAAGTTAGTGATTGCATGCACGCATTCTTTTGCAGTTATAAGATACCAATTGCTTGATGTGCATCCTTACACTTGTTTCACTGATAATAATTAATGCTTAATCTTCATCGATTACATCATATCGAATTATAAAAAATGATACTGAAATAAGTACGATGTGAAAAACAAAAAATAGAATCAATAAATATATTGGACCTTCTTGAAAATATTGAAGTGCTATTTGTCTTATCACTAAAAAAAAGAATCCTGTCAATGGTAATGATAATACTGCGGAAGCGAATAAACCTTTTCCATATATTATTCCTTTACAATGAGGACAAATACTTTTATGTTTTTGCATATTTAGTTCAAAAAAAGCCATGAGCATATCCAAGGCAAATTTATAGTTCACAACTTAAAAATACACTAACAAATGAAATTCAGGCTACATGTGAAAATAGCTTACATTAGATTAATTTTCAACATTTTCAGTAATACGAAAACTCATAATAATGATAGTTTTAATATCTCCATAATCATACAATCAATTCAATTTCATATAAGCACATCATCCTTCCCCTCGCGACGGCGACACCGCCTTCAACACGATCGCAAGCACTGAGGGCACCGCGCCCAACGCTGCGAATCCCACCCATGCCGTGTAGGAATGAAAATAAAAGGCCGCGAACATGCCGAGCCACAGGCCGAGGAACGCGTTCAGCGTAAGGACGATCGTGATGAGCCGCGAACCGCGCGCGGCGCACGCCGCGGTGAGCAGGCCCACCGGCGCGACCGCCCTGAACATGATATCCGCGGGCACCTGGAACTGCACGTTCGGCCAGAACACAATCCATATCCAGGCGCCGGCGGCGAAGTTGACGAATCCCGCGACTATCCCGGTGATCGTGTGCAAGGCGCGCGGCAATTTCATCATTCGCCGCGCTGCCTTAGCGTGATCGCCTTCTCCGGGCAGATCTCCTGGCAGCAGAAGCAGGCGATGCAGGTTTCCGCGTTTACGACCGATACCGCGCCCTCCATGGCCTCGCGCACGTTCTCGTAGGTCGCGGGTTGTATCATCACTTTCGCCATGGGAATCCTCTCCCTCGATAGGTCGCGCTTCGGCGGTACCGCCGCGGGCGGGCCGTTCCGCCTTCAGCGCCGGGTGATCTTCCCGGGCAGGAGGTAGTCGTATCCCTTTCGCGTAACGCGGTTCCTGACGAAGCGCGTCGCGCGCCGCACCCGCAGCATGAGCTCCAGCGTGGCCGCGTCGCTCCGGTAGAACTTGCGCACCTCGTCCGCGGTGAAGGGCTGTATGTAGTATTTCTCGGGCTGCAAGGAGAGCCAGCGGTTCGCGATGGCGAGGCCCTTCCCGATCCTTTCCGCGGCCCTCTCTTTGGTGAAGTTCCCCAGTATGTCGAGCACCGCGTGGCGCAGGTCGAAGTAGTGCTCGTAATAGTCCTCGACCGCGCCCATCATCCGCACGACGGGGCCGAGCGGCCATATGAACGAGCGGTACAGCGGCTCGCAGTAGGCCTGGATCTTCCCGTCGATGCGGAAGATCGCGGACCCCACGTCGATGAGGAGCGGGTCGGTTCCCTTTTCCGGAAAATACCAGTTCGAGAGCTGCGAGTCGGCCGCGGCCTCCACGCCGTCCGCGGCCGCGAGGTTGGCGCGGAGCGACGCGGCGATGCGGTCGAGCACCAGTTCCATGATGCCCGCGAGCATTTCGTCCGGGACGGTCCTGAGGAGCGCGTTCCCGATGCGGGCGGGGTCGACCAGCGGCTGCGCCAGGTACACCACGGGCGACCGCGCGGCGAGCGAGAAGCATTCGGTCTCGAGGACCTTTACGCCGCGCTCGCCGAGCACGCGGATGTATCTCCCGACCGAGTCGATGTACGCGGCCGTTTCTTCCGCCGAGCGGAACCCGGACATGCGCTTGAACGCCCTGCCCGGGAGCGCCTCGAGCGTCAGCACCGCCGAGACCTCGCCGTAGTCGAGCACGCGGCACCCGAAGGGCCCGCCGTCGGGCGCGTACAGGTCGAGCCCGTCCTCGAACTCCGAAAGGACCCTGCCGCACTCGTCGCGGGGGTTCATTTTGTTTTCTCCAGGAAGAGCTTCTCGCACACGCCGATGGATTCATCCAGCAGCGCGAGCGCCTCCCCGCACGCGGCCCGGTCCACGAGCAGGTTCAGCTTGAACTGGAGCACGGACCGGTCGAAGCCCGCGGGGAACGCCCACAGGCCCGAGGCGAAGCCGCACGCGGTCATGAGCGCGCCGCCCTGCGGGTGGTCGAAGCGCAGGCCGATCACGAGCCCCTTGCGGCGTATCTCGACGAGGAAGGGATGGCGCTTCTTTATCTCCTCGAGGCCACCGCCGAGAACGTCCGACATGGCGCGCACGTTCTCGATCACGCCGGGCCTCCCGACGATGTCGAGCACCGTGTCGGCCACGGCGCAGCCGAGCTCGGACCCGCCGAAGGTGGATGTATATCCCCACCCCTCCTCCTCCAGCCACGCGCCCGCGGGCGCGGACATCACCGCCGCCGCGATCGGGTAGATGCCGCCCGAGAGCCCCTTTCCGGTGATGAGGACGTCCGGCTCGATGCCGTATGACGCGCATGCCCAGAACTCGCCGGTGCGGCCGAGGCCCGTCTGCACCTCGTCCGCGACGAGGAGCGCCCCGTGGCGGCTGCATAGTTCCCTGACCGCGGGATAATAGCCCTCCGCGGGCATGGGGAACCCGCTCGTGGCGGGGATCATCTCGCAGATGACCGCGGCCGTGTCGCCCTTTTCGAGCGCGGCCTTCATCGCGGCCAGGTCGTTGAACGGGACATGCGTGAAATCGCTTTCGGGATAATCGGAGTTGAAGTATTTCGCCTGGTCGCGGTAGCCGCCCGCGGTGAGGCCCAGGGCGCCGTGGCCGTGGTACGACTCGCTGAACGACACTATCCTGCGGCGGCCGGTGACCTTTCGCGCCGCGCGCAGGGCGACCTCTATCGCCTCGCCGCCGCTCGGCGTGAACACGCAGTAGCGCATGTCGCCCGGCACCAGCTCCGCCAGCCGCGCGGCGACGCGGTTGCGCGCGGCGCTCACGAAGTGGTGGTTGCCGATGTCCAGGTGGTCGAGCGCCTCGCGCAGTGCCGCGATCACCTCGGGATTGCGGTGGCCCAGGTTGAAGGTCCCGCCGTTGATGTGCGCGTCGAAGAGCTTCCTCCCGTCCATGTCCCAGAAATAGCTGCCCTCGCGGCGCCCCATCACCGGCACCGTTCCCAGCATCCTGAACGTGGCGACCCTCGCGGGGCACACGTGCTTCACGGCAAGCTCCACGATGTCCTCGCGCGACATCGCCCCGGGCAATAAAAGCTCGTTCATGCCTCAACCCCCCATTCGGTTTGCGTATGCCGGATTTCTGGCACGCTCCGACGTAAATGTCAAGCCAATAACGCGGGCCATTTTGCGCGGATCGGAGTCACTCTATAAGTGTATTTTATAGTTGAAATTGTAGCGTCGTCGGGCTACCTTTGACGGGGGGGATATGTCCGCGGCGGACATATCCCGCGCTATTTGAATACGACACCGCGGGACCTCTCCCGGGGTTACGCGCCCCGTGAACGGCGGTCCGGCCATGCAGGATATGCGATGACGACGTACAAATTGACCCCGTGGCAGAACCTCGAGGCGAGAGGCAGCCGCATCTTCTTCATCGTGACCGCGTTCATCACGGCGGTCACGTACGCGCTCATGTCCATCGCGTCGGTGGAGATCACCTCGGTGCTGCTCCCCACATTCGTCGGTCTCGCCGACGCCGTCCTCGCCTACCTGGTTTATCGCAGGAAGAAACGGGGGCTCACCGCGCGCCCGCTCGCGTGGGCCGCGGCCGTCATACTGCTGCTCGCGCCGATCCTGACCAAGTACAAGTACGCGTACTCGCACAGCTGGGAGCTGGGCCTGCTTTCGTACAACTCCTCGGTGATGATACTGACCGCGGTCGCGGTCGCCCAGTTCTATTACGACAGGAAGCTCTTCGTTTTCCTGAGCTATTTCGCGGTCGCGAACTGGCTGCTGTACATCCTTCTCGCGTACCACAACGGCGCGCCGATCAGCATCGACACCATGAAGGGCCGCGAAATCGTGTACGGATTCACGCTCCTCAGGGAGCTTTTCGTGATCATCATATCCATCATCATCTGGTACTCCCTGTACCGGTATATCCCCATACTCGAGTCGTACGAGCGCGAGACCTCCCGCCAGAAATCGATCATCGAGGAGCACAACCGCTCGCTCGAGAGGACCGTCGAGGAGCGCACCCGCGAGCTCGAGGCGGAGCGGAACGAGCTGAAGATCAAGAACCAGATAATGGAAAACGACATCGCGCTCGCGCGCAGAATACAGGACCAGCTCATACCCGAATCGAACCCCGGGGAGTACATATGCTCGCTGTACCGGCCCATGGACAAGGTCGGAGGGGACTTCTTCGACTTCACCGTGTTCGGCGAGTCCGGCTCCATAGGCATCTTCATCAGCGACGTGTCCGGGCACGGCGTGCCCGCCGCGTTCATCACCTCGATGCTGAAAACGACGCTGCTCCAGGCGGGCGCCAGAAAGCACGACCCCGCGGGCCTGCTCCGGTACATCAACGAGGTGCTGCTCGGCCAGACCGCGGGGAACTACATCACGGCCTTCTACTGCGTGTTCGACCCCGCGAAGCGGTCCATCGTGTACGCGAATGCGGGACACCCCTCGCCGTACGTTATCGACTCGGGCGGCGTCAGGCAGCTGCCGAAGGGGAAGAACGTCCCCCTGGCGGTGTTCGACAATAACATGCTCGAGGGGTACGAGATACTGTACGCGAACGCACGGGAAACCCTCCCGCGGGATTCGAAGCTCCTGCTCTACACCGACGGCCTCACGGAGAACCGCCCGCTCGGCGACAACGAATCGTATTTCGAGTACGGCGGCATGACGGATATATTCCTCGCCAACCGCGACAAGCCGTGCAGGGAATTCATCACGGGGCTCTTCGATGAGCTGACCAACTACAGGGGCGGCGACTCCTTCGAGGACGACGTGTGCATGATATGCCTCGACGTCGCGTGACTCGATCCAGCTCGAAGTTATGCCCGGCAACGAAAAGGCATCACATTTTTTCGCCCGGGCCGGATTTGGTCTTGCGAAAAGCAGGCATTACCTGTACGATTTGACCAGGTAAACCCGCCGGGAGGCCATCCATGAAAGGATTGATCTGCTGCTATTCCAATTCGGGCAACACGCGACTTGCCTGCGACTACCTCGCGAAAAGAGTCCGCGGCACGCATTTCGATATCGCCGACATGAAGAGGGACGTTCCCGACGTTTCCGGGTACGGCATCGTCGGGTTCGCGTCGTCGACGTATTTCGCCGGCCCCGCCCGGTTGGTCATGGATTTTCTGGAGAAGCTGCCGGCGCAAACCGGCAAGCCCGCGTTCCTGTTCAACACCTTCGGGCTGATGAGCGGCCGCACGCAGCCGATCATGGCGGACTGGGTCACTCGCAGGGGCTTCACGGTGGTGCGGGGATATTCTCTCCAGATGCCGGAGAGCTACCCGCCGCTCGTGAAACGGGGCATCACGTCCGAAAACAAGCCCACGGCGAAGCAGATGAACGCTTTCGACGATTTCATCGGTGAACTCGCGCGCGACATCGCGAGGCTGAAAAACGGCGAGACACTCCCTCCCGCGAAGCTCGCGATCGGCGTCATGAACAGGCTCATCCCCGTGACCACCGAAGCGAAATCGAAAAACGGCATGGGAGGGAAATCCGTGGACGAGTCCCTGTGCACCAGGTGCAACATCTGCAAAAAGGAATGCCCCCACTCCGCGATCGCGCTCGATCCCTTCCCGGTCTTCGACGCGGACAGGTGCCGCAACTGCTGGAACTGCTTCAACAAGTGCCCCGCGGACGCCATCGTCGCCTCGAAGGTGGGAACGCTGGGGCGCTATCCCGGGCCGTCCCCCAGGCTGAAGCTGAAATTCAAGGCTTGACCCGGATCCCCCGCGCAGCCATCGTGAGCGCCGCATAACCCGCCAGACCCGATACGACCGAGGCGGCCAGAACCGCCATGATCGAGCTTTGCACCATCGCGCCGTCCCGGAAGGCGAGGTTCGATATGAAAATGGACATCGTAAAGCCTATGCCCCCGAGCATGCCTGCCCCGAGCAGGTGTTTCCATCGTACGCCATCCGGGTAACGGCACAGCCCGATGAGTATTCCGAGCAATGAAAACAACAGTATTCCCGCAGGCTTTCCGAGCACCAGGCCGCACAGTATGCCGAGTGAATTCGGAGACAAAAGGCCCGACAGGGCATCGGGGCCGATGACGATTCCGGTGTTCGCGATCGCGAACAGGGGAAGTATGAAGAAAGCGACCGGCCTGTGCAGGAAATGCTGGAGCGTGAATGAAGGGTTGTCGCCGTCTTTCGCGAAGGGGACCGCAAACGCGAGAAGCACGCCCGTGATGGTGGCGTGTATGCCCGATTGCAGCATGAAATACCACATCACTGCGCCCGAAACCAGGTAGGGTGCGAGGCGGCGGACCCCCAGCCTGTTCAGCAGGATGAGTAACGCGAAGATGCCTCCCGCGACCGCGAGGTGCGGCAGGGACACGGATTGGGAATAGAAAAGGGCGATGATGATTATCGCGCCCAGGTCGTCGATGATCGCGAACGCCGTAAGAAAAACCTTCAAAGAGGTGGGGATCCTGCCGCCGGCAAGGGACAGCACGCCGAGAGAGAATGCGATGTCCGTTGCCATGGGAATGCCGATGCCGGGCTGGCCCGGCGTTCCCTGGTTGAACAGGTAATGAATCGCGGCCGGCACCGCCATCCCGCCGAGGGCGGCGACCACGGGCAGCGATGCGTTCCTGATGCTGGACAGCTCTCCCGCGTACAGCTCCCGTTCGATTTCCAGTCCCACGAGCAGGAAGAATACCGTCATCAACCCGTCGTTGATCCAGTGCTGCAGCGAGTGGTTCAGGGAAACACCCGCGAACGACAGGTCCAGCTTCGCGTGCCAGAGGGCCGGGTAGGACCCTCCCGGAAGGACGTTCGCGAGAAGCACCGAAAGGGCGGTGCAAAAAATCAGTATGATCCCTCCGGTTTTTTCGCTCTCGAAAAATTCGTTGAATAGCCTTGAGACGATGCTATCGTTCATCGGTGCCCCCTTCAGAACCACGTCGATTTTTTGTACTCGCCGTACCCCGTGAACCTCTTCACGAGCTCGATCTCCTCGAGGCGGCGCCACACAAGCACGAGCGCGATGAACGGGAGCGCGAGCGCGAGCGAATACGCGGACCCCGTGAACAGGGCGTTGCCCGCGAGCCACAGGATGAATCCCAGGTACATGGGGTGACGTATCTTCGAGTATATCCCCTTCGTCATCAGGTCGCCCTCGTAGGTTTCGAGCGACCTGATGGTGCCGAGCGCCGCGATGAACGCGGCCCCGCCCGCGATCGTCAGCGCTCCCCCCAGACAGTGCAGCGGCGCGGGCAGGGACACCTTGCTCCCGGCTTCGCCCATGGCGAACCAGGAGAGCCACAGCACAACCATGTCGACGGCGATTACCGCGAAGGAAATCCTGTTCGGCGTGATGGTGCCGTAGTGCTTGAAAAACTCGTAGATCGTCCTCGCGACGAACGCGGCGGCGCACACCGCGACCAGGATGACTCCTGCGTTTTCTTTCATTGCCTCGACCTCCCCGGGCGTTCCGCCCCGAACCGTCATTCCGCGCGCGCGACGACCGCCATCTCCATGGCATCGGACCTGAACGCCGACCCGGCGACGTCCGAGAACGTCTCGACGATCTTGAGCCCATTTTCTTCGAATTCCTTCTTCAACGACCCGGGGCTGAAATACTGGAGCCAGTTGTACACGACGCGGTCCCGTTCCTTTTCGATAATGGTGTACTTGTCCAGCACCACCTTCTCGTCATCGTACTTGAAGGTATTGAGAAAGACGAAGTGATCGTCCGGCGACCAGAAGTTCGACATCTGGTTCCGCTCGTACGATGCCCCCTCCTCCCTCGCGGCAAAGGCGTTCAGCGTGTAGACGTCGAGCACTATGCCGCCGCCCGGCTTCAGCACGTCGCGAAACTTCCCGAGCATGCGCGCCCTCTGTGCAGGGCCCAGCGCGCAATAGTCGCACATGATCATCATGACGAGATCGTATCTGTCACCGGCATCGTATTCGAGATAATCGGCATGAACGTATTCGACCGAGAGTCCTTCGTTCGCGGCGGACCTCGCTGCATGCTCGATGGATCGCTCCGAAAAATCGATCCCGGTCACGCGCACGCCCCCTCTCGCGAACCGGATGGCGTACAACCCGGGCCCGCAGCCGAAATCGATCATTTTCGACCCGGAATTCAGCCCGAAATAACCGGTCATCCAGGCGACGGACCTTTCGATGAAACCGGGTTTTCTCGATGAAATATCGACCGACTCGTCCAGGTGATATTCCAGCATTTTCCCGGAGGTGTGCGCGCCGGTCCACAGTTCTTCCGCCGTATAACGCTCGAACGGCCGCGGGCGCCTGTTGATCTCGCACAGAATGTCGAACATGTCCTTCATGCTTCCTCGCGTGCCCTGCGCTCAGCCTTTCCCGAATATGCAGATCACGTCGTTCAGCGTGCGCCCTCCCTCTTCCGGGTATTCCTGCTCGTGCGCAAGCAGCATGGTAAACCCGCAAGAGGCGATCATGTCCAGCACTTCTTTCTTCGGGTGATAGTAGGTATAAAGGCTTTCGCCCTTCGTGAACGACGTGACCTCGTACTCGAGCGCGTCCCCCTCCATGAAGCTCAGGTACGCGACGCCGCCCGGTGCGAGGCCTTCGCGGAACGCCGCGAGGAGCGGAGGGAATTCGTCGAGGGGGATATACGGAAGCCCGAATGCGAACACGATGCAGTCGAATTCCCCTTTCCGCGGACGGAAAGACCCGAAATCGCCGACCGTGAAGCTGCCGTCGGGAACGCGTTCCCCGGCGATCTGGATCATGGCGGGCGACAGGTCCATGCCGTGGATGCGGATGTCCGGCCGCCTGCGTTTCAGGTAGAACGAAACGTTCGCCGGGCCGCAGGCGAGATCCATGCAGCTCCCCCCGGGCGGGATATGCCCGAGAAGCCTGTCGTACAGGCCGTCGTAAAGCGTCAGCCGGCCCACGGTCTCGAAGTATTCGCGGCCGTACGTGTCATACCTCTCGACGATGTTCGCGCGTATGAGCGCTTCATTCTTCATGCAGACCGTCCCCCGCGGAAAGCGTAATCAGCGCGCCGCGGGAATCAGCGGCAGGACAATCCGCGACGGGCGGTCCTTGCCGCGGTGCAGTCGGACCACCGTTTCCGGGCAGCTCCCGGGGTCGTTCCCGGAACAGAGCCCCGGGTTCATCTCGAAATTGCGGTTGTCCGCGCACGCGATGGCGATCCTGAGCCTGTGCCCCTTTTTGAACACCCAGGAGGTGGGCATCAGGTCGAAGCGGAGCTCGACGGCCTTGCCGCCTGCGAGCGGCCGCGCCTCGTACTGCCCCTTCCGGTACCCGTGCCAGGGAAGGTCGGGCCTGATGTCGATCTTCCCGTTCACCTGGTCATTGTCGTCGTATAACTTTCTCCATCCCGCACGGAGCTGGCCTTCGGTTACGTACAGGGAGCGTCCCGATTCGTCCACGTCGGCGAGGTACACGTAGAAATCGCCGTCGTCACGGTTCGACGAGACCCAGAGGTCCGCGACCGGGTGCCCGGTTATCTCCGTGTCCTCCTGCAGGGGCGGCGTTTCGTACCGCAGGCATCTTTTATCCAGCTCGGTCCGGTCCATGAGGCCCTCGGGCACGTACATCAGCAGCCAGCGGTTCGCCCGGTTCTTTCCGTAACTCGAGCTGTGCGCGAAATCGACCCGGTACTCGTCGGAGCCGCCCGCGCCGTTCCCGGCGGCGAGCCGCCCCTCTCCGCCCATGTACAGGGTCAGCGGCTTCTCGCGCCTGAGCGGCCACTCGTTCTCCGCGCGCCACCCCCGGTTCATCACGTAGATGTTCACCGGTGGCTCTCGGTCAATGCCGTTGCGGACGCCTTTCAGATAACGGTCGAAAAAACGCAGGCGCTCCACGGTGATGATTTTTTCGTAATCGACGTCGTACGAGAAATATTTTTTATACGATTTGTCCATGTACGGCGGATAGTGGAAGCGCGGCGCGACGTGGAGCCTGGCCGCGGTCTTCCCCTGCATGGTGGCGTATGACTTCGTCGTGCCCTTCACGAACCCGTCGTACCACCCGCCGATGTGGTACACGGGAATGCCCGACTCGATGATCTCCTTCAGGTACCAGCCCGGGCTCCCGTCCATGTACCCGTAATTGCCGAACACCTTCCGATCGCGGCTGTCGATGTACGGGGCGTACCTCCTTAAAAACGAGTTGAAGAGCACGTTCCGCCGATGGTCCATGGTCGCCTGAAAGTATATCCCCTTTCTCTTTTTGCCGTCGGCATAGACCCGCCCGCCCCTCGCGACGAAGGACGCGCGCTCACCCTTGGTCATGACCGGCATCTCGTCGGCCAGGTCTCCGTCCCCGTCCTCGTCGACGACCGGCGCCGCGGGAACGGAGAGTTCGTCCGGGCTGTAGCGGTTCAGGTTCAGGTCGTACAACAGCCTGCTGTAGCGCTCGATCCACGCGACCGCGTCGATGCCGCCTGGCCTGAGCCCCTCCGTGTACGCGTCGCAGAGGATAACCTCGGGCATGATGCAGGCGAGCGCCTTCGGTTTTCTCGCCGCGAGCATGAGCTGTATCCACCCGAGGTAGGAGCGGCCCATCATCCCCACCTTCCCGTTCGACCAGGGCCGCGAGGCGATCCAGTCGACCAGCTCCACACCGTCGTCGACGATGCCCGGCGTGAACGGGATCTGCGACCCGAAGGAGGCCCCCGCGCCGCGCATGTCCGCGACCACGAACGCGAACCCGTGCGAGAGGAAGAGCTTCACGTCGTCGCGCGTGGACCAGTCGAACACCGGTCCGAAGGTCCCCCTCGTGACGCGCGCGTACAGCTTCTCGTACCATTTCATTTCGGGAAAGCAGTACGACCTGCCGTAGGGTGTGAACACGAAGATCGCGGGGAATTTCGCCGGAGGCCCTCCAGCCGGCACGAACGCGTCGACCGCGAGTTCCGTCCCGTCCCTCATCGCCACGTAGAGCGTCTTTTTCGTGAAGCCCCTGTACCGCGGTTCGCCGTAGCCCGCGTAGCTGAGGTGCGAGCTCACGCGCGCGGGCTTTTCCGTGCACGCCATGAATGCCGCGATGACGGCGATCGCGCCTGCGACGAGTGCGTTCCTCGCGTAGCTGTTCATGATATCCCCCCGGTCCTGGTCTCGATGCCCCGGCGAACGCGCGGCATCGGTTCTATTCTGGAAGCATATCCAAAAAATTACAACCTCTTTTCCCGCGCCCGCCGCATGCCTAATTGTTTGACAAATCGGCGGTCCCGTGCCGTACTCGATCCATGGACGCCAGCGGCACATACCGGCGCTTCGCCGAATTCTACGACGCGTACGCGGGAGGGTTCGCAGGCGACATCCCGCTCTACCGGCACATAACGTCGGGGCGCCCCTCGGTGCTCGAGATCGGCTGCGGCACGGGACGCGTCCTCGGGGAGCTCGCGGGCCCGTCCCGGAACATGGTGGGGGTGGATATATCCGCCGAGATGCTGGCCCTCGCCGGCTCGAAGCTGGAAAAGGAGATCGCGCGCGGGCTGATCCGGATATTCCGGCACGACTTCTCCGAACGCCCGCTTGAGGGCCGCTTCGACGCAGCCCTCGTCACGTGGTACACCTTCAATTATGTGGTCGAGAGCCCGGTCGCCTTCCTGAACAATGTCGCGTCGAGCCTGCGCCAGGGCGCGCCCGTGGCGCTCGACCTTTTCTACCCGCGCCCGTTCGCGCAGCCTGAGATCGAAGGCGTCTGGACCGCGAGGGAAATTACCGTGAACGGCGCCCCGTGCACCCTCCGCGACAGGCGCACGATGCGAGGGAACCTCGAGGAACGCACCCAGGTGTACGAAACCGGCGGTGCGGGCCACCGTATCGTCACCAGGAGAAGGTTCTACCCGAAAACGGAAATACGGTCCCTTCTGGAACGGGCCGGCTTTACCGAAATCGCCTTCGTCGAGAACTACGATATCACCACGAAACACGCGGCACTGGAAAACGAGGCGACGAACGGCGATTTCGTGTGCATCGGGGTGAACACCCGGTCCTGACCGCGCCAATGCCCGTGCGGCGGAAGTCCCGCCCGCGATTTTTTTTGAATTCTCCCCGAGGATTTGCTTCATTAATATCATACAATCGAAACAGGCAGACAATTCCATGCCCCGCGGGATATCATCCCGGTGATACTCCGCACATCAATTCCAGGCATTCTTTGTTACATGTTTATACTATATCCGGGAGGTAGTAATAGTATGAAAAGAACAATGATGCTTCTGGGTGTCCTGGTCCTTCTCGTGTCCGTGCGGGCGGCCCCGGCCAATGCTTTCGGCCTGGGCCTGTTCGGCGATTTCAGCGGCGGTAAAATGATCTGGGACGGCAAGGGGGCCGGTTTCCTGACCTACGGGGGCGGTTTCGTACTCGATACGAACCTTGCGTCGGACGTACTGTTCAATTACCGGCTTGAACTGGGCTTCGGGAACCTGCATTCCTCGTACACGGCGGAAGAAACCGATTACGCGACGCAACTTTATCTCCAGCAGAGGACCGGGACGTATATCCCGGTATACAGGACGGTCACGAAGTGGGAAAACTCGCTCCTGTTGTCCACGGTCCACTATTTCGGTTTCGGTGTCCTCAGGACGCAGTACGTTCGCCTCTGGCTCGGTCCGCAGATCAGCTTCGGGGGAATGCTGACGAACCTGACCGGAGTGTACCTCGGAATGGGTTTCGCCGTCGGGCTGAACGTCAATATCGGAAAGGTGTTCACCATATCGATGACCGGCTCGGGAAGATTTCTCGGCGCCGGGCGGTTCTACACCGAAATCGGGAAAAGCAAAACCAGCGGCGGGTACGGGGGCGACGGCAGGGTCACCGTGGCGTTCATGTTCCGCGTAGGCGGGGACAGCTACAAGTGACGCGGCAACGGCACCGGAGCGGCAGCGTCGCACGACGCTGCCGCGTACCGTATGCGGCGGGAAAAGCGCGGCGGGCATCGAGTCCGTTTCTCAGGCTCCGCGCTTACACGCATCGGACATGGTGATAAGCCCTTGACGGTCATCGCCTCGCTTTCATACGCGCAGGCGAATCCCCCTTCCCCATGGTCAAGTCTCAACGGCAACGGCACTGCCCCTGTCTGGAAAATTGTGCTGGTCAGGATTCCCCCCCGAATGGCATAATGCATGAAAATACACACAATCGCCATTCATGACCGCCATACCCCGGAGGGGAGTTGATAGAAAACAAGTACAGGTTTCACCATGTCGGAATCCCGGTGAAGGCGCCCATCGAGGGCGAGGTCTACCTCGAGGATTACGGTGCGTACCATTACGGGTACGAGAAGAGCGAGTTCGGCATAGAGAAAATGCGTTACGACGACGACTGCCCCCTGCCCGAGATCGTCAGGACAGTCGCCCACGTGGCGTTCGAGGTTGACGACGTGCACGAGGCCATTAAAGGCAGGAACGTCATCATTGCCCCGAACAGCCCGTCAACGGGGACCATCGTCGCGTTCATCGAAGAGGACGGGGTCCCGATAGAGTTCATACAAACGCGCGGGAGCGAATGAGTATGGGGATATACCACGGCATTATCGTCAGCGTCAGCCAGAAGGACAGGTCTATCTTCGGCCGGCTGAAATCGATCGGCTCGAAAAAAGTCCTGCTTGGCCTGATCAGGCTGTACAAGGTCGAGGTGCGCGAGGAAGAACTCGACGAGGTCGTGTCCGCGATCCAGCGAAACATGGCCGACAGGATTCTTTTCAGACGGCAGGAATTCTACGCGCATTTCTACAGGGACGACGAACTGCTGATCGTGTTCCGTCAGAAAGTGTTCCGGGCATCGACCGACAGGCAGAGCTGGGGGGATGCGCTCGCGTATGGAAGATCGCTGAATATCAGCGGGAAGCAGCTGGATTTCGCACCGAACAGGTTCTGTGACGAAACATTCTGAAGGTTTCATCCGGATTCACCGGTCGCAGGGAGGAGGCAGACGCCACTTATGAAAATCGTCGATGCCGATACGGCCGACTGCGCCGAAATCCTGGATCTGCAGAAGGCCGCCTACCTCCAGGAGGCCGAAATCTACGGCGATTATTCCATCCCCCCGCTGACACAGACCGTCGAAGAGCTGCGCGCGGACTTCGACTCGTGCGTGGTGCTCAAGGCGGTCGACGACGGCGCGATCGTCGGCTCGGTGCGGGCGCAGGCGAAAGACGGCACGTGCCGCATCGGGAGGCTCATCGTCCGCCCGGACCGTCAGGACCGTGGCGTAGGCAAAAAGCTCCTCGCCGAAATCGAAGATCGTTTCGCGCGGCAGGGGATACGCGATTTCGAGCTTTTCACCGGCGAGAAAAGCGTGAAGAACCTGCGCCTGTACCGCCATGCCGGATACGCCGAACGCAAAAGGGACAGGATGAGCGACAGGGTCGAGATCGTGTTTCTGGGAAAGAGGATCGAGCCGTGAAACAGGGTTATACGACACATACATACCCCGCGAGCAGGATCGCGACCTTCGACGTGGGCAGGGTCGGCCTGTACAGGCACCACGTGATCGGCCTCGTCGAGGTCGACGTCACGGTCGCCCGGAAAAAGATAAGGGCGCTGAGAAACAAGGGCGTGCCGGTTTCGTTCACCGCGTGGATGATCAAGTGCATCGGGGACATCCTGAATGAAAATCCTCTCGCGCACGGCGTCAGGAGGGGAAAGAGAAAGATCGTCACCTTCGACGGGGTGGACATTTCGATCATCGTCGAAAGGGAAATCGGATCGCAGAGCGTCCCCCTTCCGTTCATCATCCGCGAGGCGAACGCAAAATCGATCCAGGATATCCATCGCGAAATACGCGCGGTGAAAGAGCAGTTCCTGAAGAACGAAGGGGACTATGTGCTCGGAACATCGAGGAGCCGGTTCATGATGAGCGTCTATTACGCTCTCCCCGGCTTTCTCAGGAGGCTCTTCTGGAAGATGGTCCTGTCGAGCCCGCGCCTGGTCAGGAGCGCCATGGGGTCCGTGGTAGTCACCTCGGTGGGCATGATCGGCAAGGTCAACGGCTGGATCATCCCCCGGACCATAAATCCTCTGTGCCTTGCAACGAGCTCCATAAACGAGAAACCCGGCGTCGTCAACGGCAGGATTTTGATACGGGAATACCTGCCGGTGACGGTCCTCATAGACCACGATGTGATTGATGGCGCGCCGGCGGTCCGCATAATGAGCGGGCTGGTACGGGCCATCGAAACGGGCTACCTTCTGTAACCGGAAATGCATATCAACATCGCGTGGAGGGAGGAAATATGGATATTGAAAAGTACAGGGCGATCGCGCAAAGGTTCAACGTCACCGACATATTGATGGTCTCTCCCGAACAGGTCGTGTTCGACATCAGGGCGGTGCTCAAGTGCCGCTGGGGTTGCGACAACGCGAAGCATAAAACGATACGGTGCGAGACGAACGGCCTTTCCATCGAGGAGCGCAGGCAGATGATAATGGCGTATCGTCACATATTTCTTCTGCATAACAACGACGCGCACGACCTGACGCTTGCGTGTCTCGAACTGGAGAAGGCCCTGTTCCTGGACGGCTATTACTTCGCCTTCGCGCTCAGGGCCTGTAATTTCTGCAAGGATTGCAACGCCAAGAAGGGCAAGGAATGCTCCCATCCGGGTAAGGTCAGGCCCTGCGAGGAGATGTTCGGTATCGACGTGTACCAGACCGTGAAGAACGCGGGGCTCCCCATCAACGTGCTGCACGACAGGGACGAAACCCAGAACAGGTACGGCTTCGTCCTGGTTGAATGAATCGGGCCTTCAGGTAGCGCACAGGCATTATCCATGCTCGCTTCAAGATTATTAAACCATGCCCGGATTGTTCGTGTCACGGCGGCGGCTGGTTCCGTGCCGACTGGTGTCCGTTACTCGCAATAATTTTTTACAGGTCCGACGCACCGTTCGTATATCAATAAGAAACAGGGATGTAATCTCCTAAAGGCCGTTATTTACCGAATACACAGGGGTTTGTAAAATCCCGAGCTGGCATGGAATGGGAATTTCCTGATAGTACAATTACCTTGACAAATCGCCAGAACGAGACTATATTAGGTCTTATGAAGACCATAAATATTTCCACCCTCAAGGCGAAAGCCAGCTCCACATTCCGGCAGGTGCGCAGGGGTATGTCCTTCGTCGTCGTGTCGCACGACGTGCCGATCGCGGAGATCATCCCGTACCGGGAGAAGCCGGCACTGGTTATCCGTGAACCGAAACAGGAATTCGTCATCCCGCCCGTGACGGTGACCTCCGGGGTGGATCCGCTCGCGTACCTCCTGGATGACCGCTCGTTGAGATGAACTGCTACCTGGATTCATCGGTAATCCTGCGCAACCTTCTGGGTTCCCCGCGCAGATACGACGATTTCAAGAAATATGAACGGATCGGGTCCAGCGAGATAGTGCATATCGAATGCCATCGTGTCCTCGATCGGTACCGCATGGAAAAGGTATTGACCGATGACCAGGTGGCGGAATTGAAGTATGGATTGAATGGGATTCTGGCGGGAATGCATATTATCGAGCTGACGGACGCCGTTAAAATGCGTGCGGCCGAGAGCTTCCCCACGATCATCGGAACGCTCGATGCGATTCACCTTGCCACGGCAATGCTCTGGAAAAGGCTGACCGGGCCGGATATTACCATCGTCACGCATGATCGGCAGATGGCCTCCTGCGCCCGGGCCCTGGGTTTTACGGTGAACGGAGTCGATTGATACATCGACTTGTTCAAAAAGAAAATGTCACTATTTTTCAGGCAACAGTTGATTATCGCTTCCCTTGTAATGTACAGCGTACCTGTCCAGCACGGCTTTGATCATGGTCTGGTAGGGCACGCCGATTTTTTTGGCCCTGTCTTTGAAAAAATCGACGCTGTTCTTGCTCAACAGGATAGTGACCTTGACAGTATCTTGCTTTTTGATTAGTAATTCGGGTGCCGGTAAAAAATCCTCGATTACTTCTGACACGGTTATGGCCTTTGATATTTCTTTCGGAGCCGCACTATAGGTTGTTGTTTTTTTCTTCATACTTTCTTTTTCCCTCCCTCCAGTAACCTGCTCCGATTATCCTGATGGTATTGTATCTGACGGTAAACCGGACAGTCATCACCCGCTCATCGATTTTACCATAACAGAAATATCGCTTTTCAAAATCAGTCGAATGCCTGGTATCGAGCGCCAGCACCCTTCGGGTATCGAAGAAAGCCATCTGGGCTTCGTAAAATGAAACATGATGCTTTTTGATGTTTTCCCGGTTCTTGATTTCATCCCATTCGAAATCCACATATTCAATATACATATTTATCACCATATGTCAATACATATTTATCATTCATCTTTTTTCTGTTCATTCGAGCTCCGGTCATAATCATGTATCGATCAAACATCGGGAGGATAGACCCCGCACCATAACGCCGGATATCCATTTTACATTTGACAATCCCGCCCGGACGTTGTAACCCTATAACGAAACGCGGACCGCATTGACGGGCATCTTCCAGCGGCATGCGGATGGAACGGAGTCCTTCGCGCCCGGACGAAAACAGAATGACAGGGGGATATGACATGAAGTGGTGGCAGACGACGACGGTGTACCAGATATATCCCCGCTCGTTCATGGATTCCAACGGCGACGGCATCGGCGACATCCCGGGCATACTCTCCAGGCTCGATTACATAAAGGGCCTCGGCTTCGAGACGATCTGGCTCTCGCCGCCGTACCGGGGGCCCCAGCTGGACCACGGGTACGATATCGCCGACTATCGCTCCATCGATCCCATCTTCGGCACCATGGACGACATGGACCGCCTCATCGAGGGCGCGCACGCGCGCGGCATGCGCATCGTCATGGACATGATCATGAACCACACCTCGAGCGAGCACCCCTGGTTCGTCGAGTCGAGGTCGAGCAGGGACAATCCCCGGCGGAGCTGGTATATCTGGCGCAGGGGCCGCGGCAGGAACGGGAAAAGACCGCCGAACAACTGGTCTTCGATGATATACCCCCATGGATGGCAGTACGATAAAGCGACCGGCGAATGGTACTTCGCGAACTTCTTTTCGTTTCAGCCGGACCTGAATTACTACAACCCCGACGTGAAGAAGGCCATGTTCGACAACATACGCTTCTGGCTCGGCAGGGGCGTGGACGGGTTCAGGCTGGACATCTTCCACTCGTGCTTCAAGGACGACCAATTCCGCGACAACCCGTTCAGGTTCAAGTTCTTCCCCACGGAAACCGATTTCGACGCCTTTTTCCAGGAAAAACGATACACCATCAACCACCCGGAGTGCTTCACGTTCGCGAAAGAATTCCGCAGGGTGCTGGACGAGTTCGACGGCGACCGGTTCGCGGTCGGCGAGGTCACTGGTCCGGACGACATCATAAAAAAATACGTCGGGGAAAACCATGACGGGCTGAGCACGGTGTTCCTGTTCGAGACGTTGATGTTCAAATTCAACGCCGCCTGGTTCGGGAAGTTCCTCGGGAAGGTGGAGAGGGAGTATCCCCACCCGTTCATACCCACCTACGTGTTCGGGAACCACGACCAGCGGCGGCTGATGCTGAAGCTCGGGAACGACGCGCGCAAGGCCCGGCTCATCGCCGTGTTCCAGTTTACCGCGCGCGGCATACCCGTCACCTACTACGGCGAGGAGATCGGCATGAGAAACGCGAAGATCGCGATCCGTGACGCGGAAGACCCCCTCGCGAAGCTGTATACGTGGCTCCCGCAGGGGATCGCCGACGCGCTCGGCCTGGGCGACCTCCTGATCAGGGAGAGGGCGCGCACGCCCATGCAGTGGAACGGCGCCGCCCACGCGGGGTTCACCGGTCCGTCCCCAAGGCCCTGGGCCCCGGTGAACGGCGACTACACCGAAACGAACGTCGAGAATGAAGAACGCGACCCCGCCTCGCTCCTGAACGCCTACCGGGCCCTTCTGCAACTCAGGAACACTAGCGAGGCGTTAAAGCGGGGCACGCTAAAGCTGGTCGAAAACGGCACAGGCGGCGACAATGTGCTCGTGTACGTGCGCGAGCACGGCGGCGAAAGGAAGGCGGTGTTCCTGAATTTCTCGGGCAAAACAGTTTCAGCCAGGCTTGTCGAGGATTGCACGAACGTGCTTTATCCGGCGCACGAACGGATCGAAATCGGGAACGGCTCGGTCCGGCTTCCCGCGTACTCGGGTATTGTCATGGGGAACCGTTAACCGGTAGTTAAAGATCGCCCATGGTCCCGCGCAATTTCTTCAGTGTTTCCACAATGGACCGGATCTCATCATCGCCGTAGTCTTTTAACAGCACGTCAAAGTGATCGGTCACCGTTTTTGGAATCCTGGTTTTCAAGGAGTTTCCTTTCGGGGTCGGCCGAATTATTGTTTTACGCGCATCGTTCGCGTCGGTTTTCTTTTCTATGAGCCCGTCCCTTTCAAGTCTCTGTACGATGCGGGATGTCGAATGCTTGTCCTTCATCGTGAGCTGTACGATCTCGCTCTGGATCAGGGGCTTGCCCGTAAACCAGAGCGTCGCCATGACGGTCCACTGTTCGGGCGTTATCTTGTATTTTTTCAGCGCGCGGGCCAGCTCCCTGCGGAAAAGAAGCCCCCCCCTGTAGAGGTTAAAACCGAGGGCATCGTTTAAAAAAGCGGGAATCATGCCATCATTCGATCGTTCCCTTTCAGCCATGATTACCTGCCATGTAAATGTAAATATGAATGATCACTTCAGGTTTCTTCCCGCGGTCACGCGCATACGAAATCATACGCCCCACCGCATCAATGATAAAACGATCGCGTCCGTTGTTTTTCGACGCGAGAAACCGCCATGGGTACAGTATAGTAAAATTTAGTTGCTGCGGCAACTTTTTTATTGACAATTTGGTTGCACATGCAACCATGTTCCACGGATTGACGACGCGGCGTTGTTCCCGCCGCTCGAATGAAGCATGTTGTCGAAACAGGAGTATGCAATCATGAAAAAGCTCGGTCCGGGAGGCCAGCGATGGCTCAAATGCTTTCACGTGTTTTTCAGTTGTGCCTGGGCGGGCGGGGGCATCAGCCTGCTTGCCATTAATCTCTTTTTGCGCCCCGAGGAGGGAATGGATCTTTTCGGCATCGACGCCTCCATGAAATTCATAGACGATTTCATAATAATTCCGGGGGCCATAGGGTCCTTTCTCACGGGACTGGTGTATTCGATATTCACGAACTGGGGCTGGTTCAAGCACAGGTGGATAACCGTCAAGTGGATCATCATCGCATGGGGCATACTGTCCGGGACGTTCCTCCTGGGACCATGGCTCAACAGTCTGCCCCCTCTTTCGAAAGCGCAAGGAATGGACGCGCTGGCAAATCCGGCATACATGGGCACCAAACACCTGCTGTGGTATTTCGGCGGTTTTCAGGTCGCCTCGATCGTTTTTGCCGTGTTTATATCGATCATCAAGCCCTGGAAAACCAAACAAAACGCATGATAGCTTCGAAGACACATGGGGTGCACGCATGGGCATTACCCGGCGCCGTTTACTGCAAATGACCATCAGATCGGCAATAGCCGCCGCGTCCATGGGTCTTATGTATGCCTGCGGCAAGGATTCGCCGGACAACCGGCGTTCCCGCGGAACCGCATACGACACCAAGGGTAAAGGTGACATCATGATGAACCCGGCCAGGATCAGCAGGGATTTCAAGGAAAAACTGGTGATGAAGCACTCGCCGGTGGGTTTTTATTTCAGCGATACGAAACCGGAGGGGGCGGTCGCCTTCAAAAAGCCGATAAGCGGATGCATCATGCCCAGGATTCTGGCAAGCGCGAAGGGCAGCACGTACGCCTTCGATGAGAAGTCCCTGCCCTCGTGCGCGGCCTTCTTTCTCGGGTTCAGGGACGGCCTGTTCACGGGGGCCGAGTACTTCCTCTCCCATGCCCCCCTGGCGGGGAGCCTGTGCGAGCGGTTCGTGAAGACGCCGAAGCTGGCAAGGGAATACATCCGCAAGGCGAAATATCCCAAAAAATCGAAAGGCCATGCCGTGTTCAAGCCCCTGGAGCAATTCACCGGCACTGATAAACCGGAGATAGTCATTTTCTTCGCGAACCCGGACCAGCTCAGCGCGCTCGTGTACTTATTGTATTTCGGCGCTCCGCTCGAAGGCGACCGCGTCGCCACCGGGTTCTCGTCCGGGTGCGGGTCCGTGGTCGCCATGCCGCTCGCGTTCAGGCGAAGCGGCGCCGGGAAGGCGGTGTGGGGACTTCACGACGTTTCGGCAAGGGCGAACCTCCCGGCCGACCTGATGACGATCGCGCTCCCGTATGAATTGCTGGTGGAGATATGGAAGGACATGGATAAAAGCTTCCTGATTACAAAGACGTGGAACAAGATCGCCGGGAGGATCGCCAGGAACAACAAGGTGAAGGGCGGTAAAAACACGGGAAAGGGCTTCGATGCGTTCCATTCCGGCATCGATACGAACAAGAAGTGCGACGCCTGCCACTGATATTCAAGCGCGGCGCAATGAAATCGCGGCATCGCAATACGATCCATTCATGCAGTGCGGATGGACAGCGCGCTCCCTGTCATTCGCACGACGTTCGGATGCCCAGACCGCGAATTTTTCCGTTGATCTCTCCCGCTAACGCACGGGGGTCGGGATCCCCCGACACGCCGTGGCTCTCCCTGATCCGTAACGAAGCTCCAGCGTTTCGCTATCCTGGCTGAAGAGGACAGGGGGGATATATCCCCCTTCGATAGAAACAAAAAGTCCCGCGGGTCGGCCGGTGCGTGACGCAGCGGAAATCCCGCGGGACAGAAATCCAAGAATGCCGGTATATTACTTCTTGATGCGGCCCGTACCGACCCACTCATCCCAGTTCGAACCGAACCCCTTGTAATGGATGAGGTACTTGCCGTTGTTCGCTTTCAACACGGTTGCGGGATACCAGGTGCCCTTCCAGAGCACTTTCACTGTCTGGCCTACTTCGAACTCGGCCCCGGCCATGCCCTTTATGCGGTCCGCGGTCACCCACTCGTCCCAGCTCGAGGCATACCCGTCATAGTGTATCAGGAACTTGCCTTTCTCGGCCTTGAGTATGGTGGCAGGATATAAGCCGCCTTTCCAGTCGACTTTTACCTTGTCGTTGACATTGTACGCAAACGCCGCGATACCGATCAACGCGACGATGCAAACCGCCAGCGCGATCCTGCCTGTAAGAGTTCTTTTCATGTTAACCTCTTCCTCTTGTAGTCTTTTAGTCTTTGACGGTTTCCGGCGCATTGCGGTCATGGAGGCGCCGCGGCTCCCGGGAATCATCAAGAGATTAAAATACTCGATAGCGGGGCAGTCAGCATCCCCCAAAAGGGTGAGCAGGCCGGAAAAATGAGGGATGGCGCCGCGGGCTGAGGGCGCCGGGCGGTCGCTACCTGAGAAGCACCACTGTGGTGTCGGCCTGCTGCTCCGATACCAGGTTGTACTCCTTGAGCAGGTTGATGAGCTGGATTTTATTGTCCACCCCGAGCTTGTTGTAGGCCGAGGTGCAGTGGGTCTTCACCGTTTCGTCGGAAAGCTGCAGCATACGGGCGATGTCCCTGCGCGAATTACCCTGCACGATCAGGTTGATCACGTCCGCCTCGCGCGGCGACAGGCGGTACCGCTCGCGGAAACGGCTGAGCCCCTTCACCTCCTTGCCGATGACGAGGATCCCGATGCTGTCGCCGTGGGAATCGCGCACCGCCTTCAGCTTGGTGTCGACCAGCACCGGCCGGCCGTCCGCCACCCTGAAATGCATGCGGCAGGAGAAGCTCCCGAAAGCGCCTACGCGCATCCGCTCCAGCTCGCGGGCCAGGTCCGCTCCCTCCTCGATGATATCAACCATGGGGCGCTTCACGAGTTCCCTTCCGGGAATCATGAAAAGCTCTTCCGCGGCCCTGTTGACCCTCGTGATCCTGAAGTCGTTGTCCAGCAACAGGAACGACTCGTCGATCGACTCGACGATGCAGTCGCTCACGACCGAGGGCGATATCCTGAGGAACTGGTACTTCACGATCGCGTACCAGATGCCCCCCATCCAGAACACGTACAGTATCGGGGAGAGGGCGTTCGACTGGTAGAACTGCAGTTTCGAAAGGACTATCTCATCCAGCGTGACGGTCACGATTGAGACCAGCAACGCGGCCGCGATGATCCTCCCCTGCTTTCGCTCCTTGTTGGTCTTCGCGCGCATGCTCCAGGCGATGAAGCACACCGCGCCGGTCATCATGCAGGCGAAATAATACGCCGCGACGTACGCGAGCCAGGGAGAGCTGTAATCCGGAAGGAACACCCAGTAGTCGCCGACCCGCATGAAGTCCCTGAAGAGGATGTTTCCCGTGAAGGAACGGTAGTACACCGGCAAGGCCGGCAGGTAGATGAGGGCATAGACCGGGACGCGAAGGGGAACGAGCTTCGTGAGGGCCAGGCAGAAATGCACGGTCATCGGGTAAAAGATGATATTGGGATAGCTCCCCAGCCTGAACCAGAACATGAAGTCGTCCTTCGTGTCCGACGAAAACGCGAACACCGCGCCCAGGGTCCAGAGCGCCATGCAAAGGCACACCAGGAAGAAGACCCTGTTGGCCTCCGACTTCCTGTCGAGGATGAGTACGTGGATGCCCAGGTAGAGGTACACCACGAGGGCGATATTGGCGAGGAGCGAGATGACGTTCACGGTGAGACATTCTATTAAAGAGGCGCAGGAATGCAATCATTAATAACCACGTAGCTCCCGGCCTGATGACGGCGCGGTCATTTATACGGATCGATCGAAATCAGGCCGTCTGAATCTATCTCATACTTGTTCTGAACGAGCAGTTCCAGATGGTACGCCATGTATTCGGTGAACGACCTGTGGGCCGTGGCGTTGGGACCGGCGCCGTCCTGGTTTTCCATCTCGATCACCTGCCCCCCGGTGCCGTTCTGCGCGGGGTCGAGATCGAGGCACTTCAGGTTTCCACAGCCGTCCTCCGCGAAGGGAATCCATTTGCCGTTCCACCAGCATTTTTTGATGATGCCCTCGCGTATGCCGTAATTGGATTCCTCGATGCCCCTGCTCTCTACCCATCCGTCGAAAGTGCCGTCCTTAAGCAGCCCGTTCATCATCGCAAGCTGGCCCTCGATCTCGTGAATTGACAGCGTGGTGAAATTAAACTCGAGCTGGACGTGGAAGTCGGCGTTCAGCAGAAAGTATTTCAGATCGTCGGGAAGCTTCCCGTGCCTTTCCTCGAAGAGGGATACGGCTTCGGGCGAGTCGGGAGTCCGGGCGTGCACGTCAAGCTCAGCCGGGCACATGTTCTTGTAGAAAAGCCGGATGTCGCCTATCACGTCGCTTGTTGTTCTCGTGGTTATAATCCTATGACATGTTCTTCAGGCGATCGAGAACATGAAGAAGCTTGATTTTCTTTTTGACGTAATCCTTCTCGATGAAATCCAGCCTTTCGACGATCTCCTCTTCGTAAGAATGCTTCTTCGCGGGATCTCCATACATCGATACGTGCTTTTTGATCGTCTGGTCCGTGAACAGGCCCAGCCCCGATTTGCATTCATCGCAGATCGCGTAGCCGTACAGGTCGTCAGAGTCTCCGTTTCCGCACAGGCGGCACTGCTCTCCTGTTTGCATGGTATACGCCCTCCATTCGGACAGTGGACTTTTCATCACGCCAGATCAACCCTACACCCGGGGACGGAATCCGTCAAGATACTTCCCGCACCCGGCGTGCGTCCCTGACAGGGGGAGTCGGCCCGCAGCGCTGCCCATCCGCCTTGCGGCCGATGCAGACTAACTCGATTGCCATGCCTGCGGCCGGCCGGGAAGCGCCCGTCACCGTCATGATCGTGAAAATTCGAATTCTTAGTTGTCATTTCATCGATATCTGCCTAACTTGGAATAGATACGGCACATCCGCCATTCTGGCAGCCGGCCCATTGCGTGCGGGTTCCGCCAGACAGACGGTCGGTGCGCGGCGACATTCAACAATACGATGCGGCGGACCAGGGTGCTCAACAAGGTAACAACCCGGAACAACATCGAACAGGACGACGGCGCGGCACCTTCCCGGCTGAACTCCGTCCTTGAAATACTCATGATCGCCGCCCTTTATTTCGCGGCGTCCCGGCTGTCGCTGCTGTTGGCGGTCGGCGACACCAACGTGACCTCGGTGTGGCCGCCCTCCGGCATCTCTCTGGCTGTCATCCTTGTCCGCGGCTACCGTGTCGCGGGGGCGGTGTTTCCCGCCGCGTTCCTCGCGAACATCCTTGCCCTGCACGGCCTCGGCCTCGCGCCGGATTATTACGTATCCGCCTCGCTGGCAACCGCGGCCGGCAACACCCTGGAGGGAGTCTTCGGCGCATACCTGATACGACGCTTTACCGGGTCGTCAAACCCCTTCAATACGATCAGGGACCTTTTCTTTTTCATCGTATTCGGAAGCCTCGCCTGCACCATGGTAAGCTCGACGATCGGCGTCGCCAGCCTGTGCCTCGCTACCGGCGCATGGCCGTCGTTCGGCCGGCTGTGGCTGACGTGGTGGCTCGGCGACGCCACCGGGATCCTTATCGTTTCACCGATCATCCTCATGGCGAATAGAAAGGACCTGAAGGCGGTCACCTTCCCGTACCTGGTCGAGGCGGCCATCGTGTTTCTCGTCCTGGCGCTGACGTCGATGGTGATATTCCGGTTCAATTACCGGCTCGAGTACGTGATCATACCGCCCCTCCTCTGGATCGCGCTTCGCTTCGGGAGGTTCTTCTCGGCGCTGGCCGCCCTGCTCGTCTCGGGAATCGCCCTGTTCTTCACGATCAA
The DNA here is from genome assembly GCA_964423905.1 of uncultured Leptospirales bacterium. GTDB lineage: Bacteria > Spirochaetota > UBA4802 > UBA4802 > UBA5550 > CAYRGX01. The sequence continues at coordinate 27,959 of CAYRGX010000017.1, forward strand.
CCCCGCCGACCCATCCGGCGGTGTCATCCCCCAAAAAACGCTTCTCTACCTGCAAACGTACATAGGCGTGATATCGATCGTGATCCTCTGCCTGTCGGTGCTGATGCACGAGCGGAGCGAGGCGGAGCAATCCCGGCTCCATACGCAGAAGGAGCTGTACGATATCATCGATTTCCTGCCGGACGCCACGTTCGCAGTCGATACCGATGGGAGGGTGATCGCCTGGAACCGTGCCATGGAGGAACTGAGCGGCATATCCAAAAACGACATGCTGAGGAAAGGCGATCACGAATACGCGATACCTTTCTTCGGCGAACGGCGCTCCATACTGATCGACCTCGTCATGGGGCCCGCCGATCCCGCCATGCTCGAAACCTACGAGAACATCGAAAGAAGGGGCGGCATGATGTTCGCCGAGCGCTACAACCCGCTGATCAACCGGTACCTGTCGGGCGCCGCCTCTGCGCTCGCCGACAGCAGGGGCAACGTGTACGGGGCCATAGAATCGATCAGGGACATCACCGACCGCAAGATCGCGGAACGCGACCTGCGCCACTACAAGGACCATCTCGAGGAAATCGTCAGGGAGAGAAACGAGGAACTGGTCCGCGTGAACGAGCAGCTCCTCAGGCGGATGGAAGACCGGGACCACGCCGAGGCGGCGCTCGCCGAAAGCGAGAAAAAATACCGCGACCTTGTGGAAAGCGCCAACAGCGTGATAATGCGGTGGAAGCCCGACGGCGTGATCACCTTTTTCAACGCCTACGCCCAGAAATTCTTCGGTTACGCCGATACAGAGATAATCGGCAGGAGCGTCGTGGGCACGATCGTCCCCGCGCAGGAGTCGTCGGGAAGAAACCTCGAATCATTGATGGAGGACATCGTCCGCCATCCCGAACAGCACGCGTTCAACGAAAATGAAAACACAAGGAAGAACGGCGAAAAGGTCTGGATCGCGTGGACCAACAAGCCGATCCTGGACGAATCGGGCTCGCTTACGGAAATCCTGTCGGTCGGCAACGATATCACGGAGCGCAAGCGCATGGAGGAATCGCTGAAAAAGACCCTCGGCGAGCTGGCGCTGGCGAAGGAGCGGGCGGAAGCCGCCGATCGCATCAAGTCGGCGTTCCTCGCCACGATGTCGCACGAGCTGCGCACTCCCCTGAATTCCATAATAGGCTTCACCGGCATCCTCCTGCAGAGCCTCGCGGGCCCGCTGAACGCCGAGCAGACGAAGCAGATGGGCATGGTTGAGGAAAGCGCGCAGCATTTATTATCCCTCATCAACGACGTTCTCGACATATCCAAGATCGAGGCGGGCCAGCTCAGGGTGTCGGCCGAGCCCTTCGACCTGCGGGAGATCATCGAAAGGGCCGTGGATATCGTGAGGCTGTCGGCGGAAAAGAAAGGACTTGCGCTGCATGTGTCCGTCGGTCCCGAAGTGGGCACGATCGTGAGCGACCGAAGGCGCACCGAGCAGATTCTCCTGAACCTGCTCAGCAATGCCATAAAATTCACCGAGCAGGGAGCCGTGACGCTGACCGCCGCGGTGATTCCCGCATACAGGCCGCGCGGCCCGGTTCAGCCGGCGGAAGCGGTTCCCGCCGCGCGATGCAGCGTGACCGACACGGGCATCGGCATCCTGGCGGAGGACCTTGATTCGCTCTTCCAGCCTTTCCACCAGATCGACTCCGGCCTGACGCGCAGGAACGAGGGGACCGGGCTGGGTCTCGCCATCTGCAGGCGCCTGGCCGACCTGATGAGCGGCGAGATAATCGCGGAGAGCGCATGGGGGAAAGGCAGCACATTTACATTCATTCTTCCCTTGAAGGAGACGCGTCATGGAACGGACGATACTGCTCATTGAAGACAACGAGAAGAACCGCTACCTGACCACGTTCCTGCTCGAAAAACGGGGGCACAGGGTCGTGAGCGCGATCGACGGGCTGCTGGGCATAGAGATCGCCGCGAAGCGGCCGTTCGACCTCATCCTGCTCGATATCCAGCTGCCGATGATGAACGGCTACCAGGTCGCCAAGGTCCTGCGGTCGAGCCCGTCGACCCGCCATATTCCGATCGTGGCCATCACTTCGTACGCGATGGCCGGGGACCGCGAAAAGGCCCTCGAGGCCGGCTGCGACGGCTACATAGAAAAACCGATCAACCCCAATACGTTCATATCCGAAATCGAACGGTTTATTCCCACACCATCGAACGGGGGCACCACATGAAACGCGTTCTGGTCATAGACGACAACTCCAAGAACCTCTACCTCCTGCGGACGCTCCTGGAGGGTCACGGCTACGAAGTGGAAGAGGCGCATAACGGCGCCGAGGCCCTCCCCCTCGCGCGGAAGAACGTCCCCGACATGATCATATCGGACATCCTCATGCCCGAAATGGACGGGTTCACGTTGTGCCAGGCGGTAAAAAAGGACGGGGCGCTGAAAAACGTACCCTTCATCTTCTACACGGCGACGTATACCGACCCGAGGGACGAGCAATTCGCCCTCGGCCTCGGCGCGGACGCGTTTATCGTCAAACCCGTCAGGCCCGACGATTTTTTGCGCCGGGTCGAAGCGGCGCTCAAGGCCGGCAGGACCGCGGCGCCGTCGACGAGGATCCCGGACGCGGAGGACGAAGTGATCCTGAAGGAATACAACGAGGTCCTCGTCCGCAAGCTGGAACACAAGATGGAGAACCTCGAACTGGCGAACAGGGCGCTCCAGGAGGAAATAGCCGCCAGAAAACAGGCCGAGGAACGGCTGCGGGAGAGCGAGGAACGCTATCGCCTGCTTTTCGCGAACAGCATGGACGGCGTGTTGCTGACGGAACCGAGCGGGAGAATACTGAAGGCGAACCGGACGGCATGCGATATTTTCGGAAGGGACGAGGAGGATATACTCGCGTCCGGACGGTCGGCCCTCGTCGACGCTTCCGATCCCCGCCTGTGGCCGGCGGTGGAGGAAAGGGACCGCACCGGAAAGTTTTACGGCGAGCTCACCTGCCTGCGCAAAGACGGCACGAAATTTCCCTGCGAGATTTCCTCCGCGATCTTCACGGACGGCAACGGGACCATGAAAACCAGCATGATCGTGCGCGACATTACGGAACGCAAAAAGACGGAGGAGGATCTCGTCGCCTCGCTCCGCGAAAAGGACGCCCTGCTGCAGGAAATCCATCACAGGGTCAAGAACAACATGCAGTTGATCAACGGCATGATCAACCTCCAGTTGAATTCGCGCATTGAGACAATGTCACACGACGAAATCGTGACCGTCGCGTCCGAGCTGCAGCAGCGCATACGCTGCATGGGCCTGGTGCACAACCTCCTGTACACCTCGAAGAACCTTTCCAGGATCGATTTCAACGAGTACGTGCATACCCTCGTCGACTCGCTGTCGGACGTCTACCACGTGCACGGCCGGCCCATCGCGTTCGACATGCGCATAACCGACGAGCCGATCAGCATCGTCGCGGCGATCCCTCTCGGCCAGATTTTCAACGAGCTGATCTCGAACGCCCTGAAGTACGCGTTCCCGGACGGAAGGAAGGGGGATATACATCTCGCGATGACAATCGACGACCGCAGGGAATGCAGCGTCAGCATTCGCGACAACGGCGTCGGCTTCCCCGACGGATTTGACATCAGGACCACGAGCTCCCTCGGTCTTCACCTGGCGAGCCTGCTCGTCAAGCAGCTGGGCGGGACGATCGAAAATCGAAACGACAACGGGGCGGTCATCGAAATTCGATTCAAGACGGTAAACGGGAAGGACAGGCTGGAAGACATCAACCTCGAGGAGTGATATCAGTGTCGTTCAACGTATTGTATCGACAGGATATCCTTGACGTTGCGAAGCGATTCGTCTTTATCGTTTCCGGCGAGCGAACGGCAATAATAGTACAATGCGAAATCGTACTTGTTCGACAGGGATGTTTTCGGACGCGGCTTCTTCCCGAAATCATTCAGCACGATCGTTTTGTACTTATCGAATCGATCGTCGGGAATACCGTAGAAGAACGCGCCCATCCGGTTTAGCGTGGCGGGATTGTCGAAATCGATCCTCAGGGAGGCGAGCAGTTTCGTGAAAGCGCGATCGTGTTCGCCAGCCTCGAGGTAAGCCGCGGCATACCCGTTGTACGCGCGGGCATCGTTTTTTACGTAATCTTCGCCGACCTCCGCGAACAGTTCCTCCGCTCTCCGAAAATGCGTTTCCCTGTCCACTCCATCTGCGTTTGCCTTCCTGATTTCGGATATACCTGCCGCGATCTTTCTGCCCGCGACATGAGGCTTGTAGCAGGAATGGTACAGCATGGGGGAAACGATCCATATAACGAACAATATCGCCATTGCAAGAAAAACGATCATCGCTATCCGGAAATTTTTCATCGATGGCTCCCGCGTTCTGTCGAGGTTGCGAAATTCAAATTGCGCCCCATCACTTACATCCGATAGATTTCCTGGAGCGACGAGTCGGTGATGATGCCTATCTCGTAGATTATCTCCTTCTTCGCCGCCGTACTGCTTGAAGAATGCATGAGCGTCTGTTCGACGATCATGTCGTATTTGTATATCGAAACAACATCCATCGTGTATTCATTGATTTTGACGAATTTCATCCTGGCCAGTCGCTCCATGTCGTACTCGAATGTCACGTACTGGTATAATTTTCCGTCATTTTTATAGTAGTCGATCTTCGCCAGCATGCTGCCGGCATGGACATACTTCGAATATTCCGACAACTTCATGTCCGCGGAATACTCCTTCATCTCCGAAATTCTATTCATGACATACACGGGCTTTTTTATTTCCACCAATCTGTTCTTTTCATATTTACGTATCTCCGCGATTCGATTGCCCGCATCGTACGAGTACACGCTGTAGTACTCCAGCGTATCGCCCTCATACGACACCAGTTTCGAGATGTTTCCCTTCGCGTCGTATTCGAATTTAATCCTATTGACTATATCCGAGTTCACCACGAACCTCAATTCCTTCGGCCGCATCAGAACAGTATCACCGGCGCACAGAGCACCGGCGGACAAGAGTATCAATATGGTCGTTATCGTTCTTTTCATGGCATGTCCCGAAATGGTTATAAATTTTGTCCCTTGCGGCGAATTGCTTATCTCCCCCGTTTCACTGCGCGACTGTTTCCCGTGGCGCGCGCGGATCGATCTTTTCCACCGATCCGCTCGTCCAGGGACTTCAGGATTCCCGGCCCGTACTGCATCGCCCACGAATACGATTGCCGGTCGATCCGCGCGCCGTGCACCGCCGAATTCAACAGGCCGATCATGTCCAGCAGCACCGATTTTTCCTCGTTGCCGACAAGCTCCCTGTCGGAGAGCATCTGCAGCAGCCTCCCGACGCCCTGCATCCTGGTGCCGATGCCGTTCTTTTCCGCGAGAAGCTTCAGGCGCTTCTCGATCTCGATCCGCAGCCCCGCGAGCGCCAGGTTGGAATCGGATTCGCCGATCATCTGGAAGGAATATTTCTCCACGTCGTCACAAGTGACGTCGGTCGAGACCAGGCCGACCTTCTCCGCGCGCTTCCCGGCCTCCTCGAGGGCCTTGAACTTCAGCTTCCAGCCGCCGGGGAGCTCGAACGAATCGACGATGTTGGACAGCCACGGCACGAGCGCGAGCGCGAACAGGCCGAGCGTGATCAGGTCTATCTTGTATTCGGGGAATATCGCGTGCACGATTATACCGGCGACGGCGATGAGGGAGATGATTATTTTTACTATCATTGAACCATCCTTGCCTGAGGTCGGCCATGGCGTCATGATGCTGAGCCGGTCACTTCTGCATATCAGCCATGGCCCTTGATGATGTCCTCCCCGGCGTGACGTCAGCCAGGGAACGCCGGCGCAAGTAAAAAAGCTATTCCTCGCAATTCAGCTTTCTTCCGCCGAAGAATCTTTGGTACCCTGCGTACGACTTCGCATCGTCTTTTTTCAGTATATCCATCGCGCGATTCATTTCCTTGCAGTCGCAGTTCGCCTCTGCATTTTTTGCGACCCTGTCTTTCAGGTTTTCCAGGAAGTATTCGGCATAGAGCGCGGTGGTATCCTTCCCGAATTTTTTCAACGCCTCGCACCGCTCGTAATAGAAGTTGCTTAGCGCGTACGGGTCCGTGTCTTTTTTGTGTATGTCGATCAGTTTTCCGGCGACGGTGACGTACTTATCGGACCCTATGTCCGAGATGTTCTCCAGCTTTATCAATTCTTTTTCAAGCACGCGCTGTTTTCGCGGCAAATCGGATGCTTTCATGTCCCTGTACAGCACGACCGACAGGACCACGCCGATAATGGCAATGACCGGTATCGCGATTTTTATGTATTTTTTATAGTCCATCGTATCCTCCCGCGGCTCAATGTACGTATATCCGTAATCATCCAGAATCCGTTTCGCCTCCCGATGATCTCTCTTCTGAATGTTTATTTTTATGTTTCCTATTACATTGCCATATACGGGATCGATCATGGATGTCATGGTATCGGCGACATAGACCTGTATGTCGTTCTTTTTCAGGGCATTTTCTATCATCTCGGCCTCGACCTGGTTTTCATATACGCCGAGGGTGATTAATTCGTCGTCGTTTTTCATTCTGAATCACTCCATTCATGATGGTTTATTGAGAGGGATATACCCTCATCTGACAGGCGCTTCGGTTTTGTCATAGCCCTGTCGCCCCATTCAACGTTG
>CAYRGX010000017.1:34713-79696 GCA_964423905.1 uncultured Leptospirales bacterium
CGTAACCGAAGCGCGATCCTCCCATATCCGGTATAATTTTTCAACTCTTTCATGCAGGTTGGTCAAGCGATCCCCCCGCCGGGGTACCGGCGACCCCCTTGTCAAGGGGGTCAAGATTGTGTGAAATTACATTTTCAATTTAAAACGACGGCAGCTCTCTTGACCCCCTTATTAAGGGGGTCGGCGTATTTCGCCGGGGGGATCGTTCAGCCAACCGCCTCGATGCCGTTCATGCCCTCCCCGAGGTTGATGTCCATCAGGACAAGGTCGACGCCCTTGACGCATTCAAGAATATCGAGGGCGTCTTCACCGCTGTTGACGACGAGGGTGTGGTATCCCCCCCTGCGGAGGGTCCGTTCCATCATCAGGCAGGTTACATGCTCGTCCTCCACGAGGAGGATTGATTTTTTGTTATCGGCGGGGTGCATGTCGAAAAATGCTTTTTATTGTTTGATTTGATACAATCGAATCAACATGTATCATTGTTGGTTGCCTTACCCACCCCAGCGGGCGTTACCTCGCATAGCACAATGTGAACCTGGTCAATAATACTTTATTTCCCCCGATTCGATTATCAGTTTGTCTTTCGTCAGAATTGAGGCGCCGAAAAGCCGGGCGGTTGCGGCGATGATTCTGTCATGAATTTCTCGTATTTTTTTAAGTTTCATCGTTTCGATGAAAATCGGAAGCGAATAATCGACTATCTGAAATGCCGGTTCGTTCTGGATAATCTTAAGCATCGCGCGAAAATCGAACCTGATTTTTTTCTTATCGGAAATGTCGAGCGCTTCCGAGAGCGAAATGGTCGAGATGAGCAATAGTCCCCCGCCGTTCAGGCAGTCATCAATGATCCTTTTGGCCTTTTCGGGCAGGCGTTCACTGCCGATAAAATACCAGATCAGGATGTGGGTATCGATCACGTAATTCATTCCGCGTCAAGGCCCCGATAAAGACTTGCATTGATGTGTTTTTCACTGATATCTGACCCGGACACGGAACCGAACAGGGTCTTGTTTTTTGTTTTCCGGCTTTCTTGCATACGGCTCTTGGTGTAATTGATCTTCAAAGACAAAATATCAGCTTCAAGTTTGTTGATCTGCTTGATAAGATCGGGATTTCCCTTCGTTTTTTGCATACGCCCTCATAGTGGATTCAATGCCGAAAAGCATTGATACCGTCATCTTTTTCTCATTTATTACATCCACAATATCCATGTAACATTATGGAAGGTAAAATCCAAGAAAAAAATCGAACTTCAATAAAAATATCCCACGCCGCCCGTGGCGGCATCCTCCACCCTCCTGCGCGCTTCGCGCTGCGCGGGCGGAGCCCCCTTTAGCTCTTTCGATCATTCCATTCTGCGATAATACTGCAGGTAATTGACGGCATCCTCGTTATCGAAAAGCAAATCGAGAACCTTCTCCCGCGCGCGCTTGTGCTCCGTGATGTCGATGCAGGTGCCTTCGAAGATCGGCGCGTTTTCCTCGTCGTTGAAATACAGCCTGGCGTTGAGCAGAATCCAGAACGTGGTACCGTCCCTTCGCCTGAGCTCCAGTTCATGGTTTCTGATGACGCCGTTGTGGGCGTACACGAGCTTGATGAGCCGATCCCTGTCCTCGGGAACGGCGTACACCTGCGTCCCGATATCGAAGAGCTCGTCCTTCACTTCTTCGAACGAATCGAAACCGAACATCCGGACGAACGCCGGGTTGATGGCGTTGCACCGGCCGTCGAGGGTCGTCCGGAATATGCCGAAGATGGAATGATCGAAGATGCCGTTGAAGCGCTCCTCTGTTTTTCGAAGCTTGTTGAGGTGCTCCCTTTCCGTCAGGCGCGCCTCGAAAAGCCTGAACGCCGTCCTGATCGCCGCGAAGAGCACCGCGTCGTCGCTCTTTTTCACGTCATACCCGCAGGAGCCGACGCGGTCGGCTTCCTCCAGGATTTCGCGTTCGGTGTGCGACGACAGGAACACGACCGGGAGGTCGTGGCGTTGCATTATCAGGCTCGAGGCCTCGATGCCGTTCATGCCCTCGCCGAGGTTGATGTCCATCAGGACAAGGTCGACGCCCTTGACGCATTCAAGAATTTCAAGGGCGTCTTCACCGCTGTTGACGACGAGGGTGTGGTATCCTCCCCTGCGGAGGGTCCGTTCCATCATCAGGCAGGTGACGTGCTCGTCCTCCACGAGGAGGATTGTTTTTCCAGATTCACCAGAATGCATATCGCTATCGTCGTATAATCACTGTACTATGATAAAGAATGCAATAGTATCATCGAGTCACCCGGAGATACATCTCAGGTGTCATGTTATTCAATGTTTTCAAAACGCCGGCAAACCCTAGTTCGGTTATTGGAGATACCGGCATGAAGATAACATAAAGCGCGCATTGTCCCTGAAAAGGCATATAGGTAGTCCCCTGGTATCTGAACGGGCTTTCACGGCAGTCGTAACGGAAGAAAACGTCATTAACGATAGAAAAGATTCTGACAGTGCGGCTGTAAAAATTAATTGCTATTCGCCGATACGACACTGTTTATATTTAGTGTCAATTAAACCCGGTCAGACACTATTTATTTTGATTCAATCCAGTTGTCAAGAATTGATTGGATTTCTAATAATTTTTTGAAATTTTTTAAGCTTGATTTCGACGTTCATTTTAGTGGTGTTCCACCTGATGCCACAAAAGGAATATCTCCATACATTATAGTAGAGTCCGGTTCTTAGTCATATTGAGATTCGCGAAATAGATTACAAGGCATGACTACCTCTTTCATTTGTAAACCCCACACCGCCCGTGGCGGTATCCTCCACCCTTCCGAGCGCTTCGCGCGGGGTGGGTGGGTCGCCCGCTGCGCGGGCGGGGTGCACCAGCGCCCCATATCCCCCACCTCCGCCGCCGGAGACGGCAGCCCGCCACCCTCCCGCGCGCTTCGCGCGGGGTGGGAGGGGTCGCCCGCTGCGCGGGCGGGGCGCCAAGCTATCATTCAGTGAAACAGAGGCCGCCATTTATTCATGTGACTGTCAGGCGATTACCACCACTTTTCTCTCTATTTAAACAACAACAGTAATTAAAAATCATTCATAATGTCTTCTAAAGATATGACTCGCGACATCAAAATTTTTAAATCATTACTTGGATATTTGCCAAGTGATGGTTCAGCTTGGATATAGTTTATTATTTCCGGAATATCATCTTCTTTTTCAACAAATATATACTTCACATCTTTAGGGGTAAAAGTTAAACTACATAACTGTTTAATTTTTTCATTTTCAATATATAGTAGTGGTGCCTTATCATAATTCTTTTTTATTATGTGATCATCTATCTTAGAATTCTTTGGTATATATCTCCACTCAGATTCTTGATAAAAAGCTTTTCTGCTTGATGGATCTCCAGGAATAATATTACCTTCTGTCGGTTTCGAATATGCTAATAATGACCTCATTGAGATTTTGCCAGCAGTAATTTTATCATTATCAATAAGTTGATTCAAGTGTTCATTTAATTCACGAAAAGCTATAGATATTTCACTGTTACTTGTAACATATAATACTGGATTTAGTCTATTTTGAATCGCCCATTCTTTCGTCATCCCAATTCCAAATTTTCCATAAGATGATACATGTTCAGATATTCGAGATAATGGAATATCACAAAATGAAACCATCGGATATGCAATATAATCAAATATACTATAGCCTAGCCAACAAACATCTTCGACACAATATTTTGGCCAAAAACCATTAACCAATATTGATTGTAGTGAAGGAATATCTTTTGTAAAATGAAATAATGAATTCGTTTTTGGATTCATAAGTATTACTCAATAGTAACCATTGCCCGCTGAGGCAAGTCATAAGACGCGGACCCGGGGCGCGCCAGCGCCCCATATCCCCCACCCCCGCCGCCGGAGGCGGCAAAAAAAATCCCACTCTCACATATCCCCCACCTTGTTGAGCACGATGCCCTCCTTGCGGTACTCCTTCATCAGCCCGTCCCACTTTTCCATGGAATTGAGGAGGATCGCGTCGGTGAGGATGTGCACCTTGTACCCGCGGTTGAGCGCGCCCTTGGCGGTCGAGTGCACGCAGCGCTCGGCGTCGAGGCCCGTGAGATAAATCTCGTCGACCGAGTTCTCGACCATGAACTTCTCGAGCGCGGGGTTCGAGAACGCATCGCCGATGGACTTGGTGAACACGTTCTTCGACACGACAGCCACGCGTTTGTCGATCTCGGTCCCCGGCCTTCCCTTGATCGCGGTGTCGCCCGCGATCATTTTAGATACGAGCTTTTCGTACCCGGTGGCGAACTCCTGGCGCACGTACACCACGCGGTAGTGGCGGTCCATGGCCACGCCGATCGCGTCGTTGATCCGCGCGATGACCGCCTTCGAGTCCTTGTACGGAAACGGCGACCGGGCCGTGGTGCCGGTGTAGTCCTCCTGCACGTCGATGACCATCAATGCTTTCTGCGGGTTTTCGTACTTCGCGATCTTCGGCCCGCTGGTCTCGTTCACCACGTTCAGTATGATACAGAACAGGACCACGAACACCGCCGCGACCGCGAACACCAGGACCGCGACGAACCTCTTCACTATCGACATCGGGATTCCTCCTCGTTGCGGGGCGCGGCCGCCGGGGCCTCCCCCGTTTTGTAAACGATTGTCCTTGAACGTGCCGGGTCCGGCTGGTCAGCCATTGTCTGTGTGTGTCGGCGGCCCGCCGGTCTGCCGCGAGATTATGTTGGATATATTCCGCCGAGTTTTCAATTCATTTTTTGCGGCTCCGCCGATTTCATCGCATTAATCCGCATTTTGGGATTCGCATAACGAAGTTGATTCTCATATTGGAGCCACTTCAACGGTCTGAACGCTTCATGCATGTCGGGCAATTACCGCGCATGCCCCCCCGGCGCGTTATGTCGCCGGGTGTCTGGCACCTGCCTGAAAAAATACCCGGCCGCGCGGCCGGAACGCTGGATTCCGCCCGCAAAAATGTATATCATATATTAACCGGCGCGCCGCACGAGCGGGCCCGCGGATTACAATCCGGGAAGTGCACGTCATGCGAAGGAACATATCCGGCACCAAAAAATCGCGGACCTTTTCCGGCCGGTTCCGGCTGGCGCTCACGCTCGCGCTCGCGCTTTTATCCTGGCACGCCGCCGGCCCCGGCGACGCGATGGCCGGCCCTCCCTTCGTGACCGACGACCCCGAGACCGTGGAGTTCCGCCACTGGGAGTTCTACGTGGCCTCGCAGTTCGGCTACCGGAAGGGCGAGATCGGGGGCACGGCCCCGCACGTTGAGGCCAACTTCGGCGTGCTCCCGGACGTGCAGCTCCACGTGCTCGCGCCCGTGGTCTACTCGATCACCAGGGGGCACGAGGCCGATTTCCGGGTGGCGCCGCCCTATGCCTACGACCGGAACAAATGGAACCGGGCGAAGTTCGGGTATGGATATACCGAGATCGGCATGAAGGTGCGCTTTCTGCACGAGTCGGACGGTTCGCCGCAGATCGGCATCTTTCCCATGATCGAGGCGCCCACCGCCACGAAAGGCATGGGATACAACTTTCTGCCGCAGCTTTACCTGCCGCTCTTCATCCAGAAAAGCGCGGGCGACTTCACGACCTACGGCGGCGGGGGGTTCTGGTACAATCCCGGCAAGGACAACAGGAATTACTGGTTCGCGGGCTGGCTGGTGCAGTATAAATTCGCGAAGCGTTTCACCCTGGTGGCGGAGTGCTTCTATTACTCGCCTGACTCGAAGGGAGCGGAGCACCGCGCGGCCGCGAACATCGGCATGATCGTGGACTTCAACGACACGTGGCACCTTCTCTTTTCAGCGGGGCGCGACATACTCGGGCCGAACATCCTCTCCGCGTACCTGGCGGTCCAGTGCACTGTGGGTGACTGACGCGGCGGCGGGTCAGGTTTCCCGGTCGGACAGTCCCTTCAGGTCCAGGGCGGTGTCAGCGAGCTCTTTCGCGGTCGACGTGAGCGCGAGCGACCCCATGGCGACCTCCTGCGTGGACGAGTTGATCATCGCGATGCTCCGGGCGATCTCGTCCATGGCGGTCTTCTGCTCTCCCGTCGCGTTCAGCACGCTCGCCATGCCGCCGATCACGTCTTTCAGCGAGCGGCGCGTGTTCTCGTTGAGTTCCAGGTCGCGGCGGGTCATGTCCGTGACCAGGTCGATGCGCGTGCCGAACTCGGAGATGTGCTCGACCATGTCGTTGAGCGACCCGATGAACTCCTCGAGCCGGTTGTGCACGCGGTTGATCTCGCTGTTGCTCGCGTCGAACATCACGTTGATCGACTTGAGGTTCGCGCTGGTGCTCTCGGCCAGCTTGCCTATTTCGTCCGCGACCACGGCGAAACCCCTCCCGTACTCGCCCGCGCGCGCCGCCTCGATGGCCGCGTTCAGCGAGAGCAGGTTGATCTTGTCCGAGATGTCCTCGATGATGTTCGTGGTGTTCTGCGCGTCCCTGTTTTTCGATATGGCGATGGATACGACCTGCAGCACGGCCTGAATCTCCTCCTTCGACTTCTCCACGAGGCCGTTCAGCCTGTTCCTGATGCTCAGCGCGTCGGTGATGGTCGCGCCGATCCGGGTCACGAGCTCGTGGAGGGTCTCGATGTCCTCGTGGGCCTTTTCCGCCAGTCCCGCCTGCCGCTTCGCGATGTCGTGCACCGCCTCCCCGCTGGCGGTCAGCTCCTCGACCGTGGAGGTGATCTGCTCGAGCGAGGCCGCCTGGGACTGCGTCCCGCTCGAGAAGCTCGATGCGGTGCTGGCCATGAGCCCGGTCGAGTCAGTGAGCTTCGCGGCCACGCTGCTGGTGTGCTGCAACAGATCGCCGATCTGCTCGCTCTTCAGGGTGATCTTGTTCATCGCCTCCTTCAGCGAGCGGTACGAGTTGATGCTGTTGGTGAGCATGGTGACGCAGATGATCGCGAGCATGCTGAAGGTGATGCAGGTGTCGAGCAGGTAGTCCTTGAACGCGAAATCGTCAATGAAACCGGCGTTTTTACAGTAAACCCCGAAAATCACGATCAGTACGAGTACCAAGGCCGAGTAGATGACCACGGAGATCCTGTTCGTGATCAGGGCCGCGAGCGCGATGATGGGGTACACGAACACGATCGTGTCGGTCACGCTCGTCGCGTTCTTGCCGGTGATCGTCGATTTGTCGAACGAGGTGAGCACCAGCACCAGCACCGCGGTGAGGGTCACGATCAGCATGTGCGACGAGACGTTGTTGTGGCCTCGTACCGTCAACACGAAAGTTACGACGAGCATGATCTCGATGAAGCCTATTCCCAGCACGATTATGTCGGTGCCCGGCCTGTAGGTGACGAACACCAGCAACGCGGCATCCGCCGCCAGGAGGAGGGCGATGGGCACGCAGAGCATGATGATGGCCTTCGCCTTCTGGTAGTTCCGTATGTCGCCATCGGCGTATTTGCTGAATAAAAACGTACTCAATCTGGACATCATATCATGCCTCCATGTTTCGCGTGAGGGATCAATACCGGTCCCTCTACCCTCTCGTCCAGGGCCGTCCCGAGTCTCCCTGTATACTTTTAGTAATCCGCTTTCAGAATATTAATAGCAAGCAAACAACATATATGTCATGGTTTTCCCACGATGCGATAAATGTCATACGACAAGGGCGCGTCGTTCGCATCCCCGCCAGTCACCCCCCGGCGAGCAGCGACACGATCGCGACCGTGTCGCCTTCCTTCAACTCGGTCGCGGGGGGCCGCCGCGTGCCTCCGACGAGGCACACCAGGCGCATCCCCGAAGGAATGTCGTAATGCATGAGCAGGTCGGCCAGCGTGGAGCCGCGCGAAACCTCCACGTCCCCCTCGGCAACGTACTTTCTGGTGGGGCCCGCGCCGGTCACGTGCACCCGAATCCCGTCGGCTACCATACCCGCTTCGCCTCCTCTCCCAGGTCGAGGGACTCGAGCCTTTCAGGCTTCGCGATCCCCTTTCCGGGGTCCATGTCCATCACCTCGTAGAAGCGGTCCTTCATCGCGTCGAACTCGATCTCGATGCCCTCGGGATCGCCGTCGCGCGCGGGCTCGCGCATCCTTTTCGTGAGGTCGTCGTGCTCCGCGGTGAAGCCGAGCCGGTAGTTGATGCAGCGCTTGAGGTGGTACACGCGGGTCCCCGTCTCCATCATGGTCTCCGGGGTGTAACCGTACTCCGCGACCGCGTTGAAGAGCTCCACCATCTCGTCGATGGTGAGCGCGCGGTCCGCGTACTGGCACAGGCACGCGCTGTTCTCGACGCTACCGATGGCCACCGCGAGCGCGAGCGTCTCGGGCTTCTTTTCCGCGGTGAGGGGCTCGAGGTCGAACTCGAACCCTATCTCGGGATAGTTGCACGCCCCGGTCTCCATGAAGTGCATGGCCGTGGACACGTGGCAGGCGCCGCGCGCGCTCATGGCGTACGCCAGCGCGTGCCCGTGGCCCCCGCCGCGGGGGTCGTGCATCGGGGCCTCCAGCCCCTTGCACTGCACGGTATACTCAATCGAGTCCCCGCCGACAATCTTCGCCGCGGCCGCACTGCCGAGCGAGAGGAGCTCGCCGAGCGGCTCCGTGCGCGCGGCCATCGCGGGAAGCACCCTGTGGACGACCGTGTCCATATCCCCCCACTCAAGCGCGATGCCGCCGGTGCGCTCCGCGTCCAGGTCCCCGCGCTCCCAGGCCTCCATCGCCCAGGCGATGGTCGACCCCGCGGAGATGGTGTCCATGCCGAGGTCGTTGCAGACGCGGTTGGCCTTGCACACGGCCGCGAGGTCCGACGAGTCCATGAGCGTGCCGAACGCCGCCACGGTCTCATATTCGGGGCCGGGGCCCTCGTCGATCGCGAACGGCCCCTCATCCACCTTCACGATGCGTTTGCACCCGACCGCGCAGAAGGCGCAGGTGCCGGTCCTGGTAAGGAACCTGTCCGAGAGGGTGCTGCCGGTGAGCGCCTCGGCCATCTCTTCGTTGAAGTTCGACGTCCAGTTCTTCACCGGCACGTCGCCCGTGTACATGTGTCCCTCGAGGTTCCCCGGCGAGCCGAAGTCGTGGAGCACCTGCGAGATGAGGGATTCCCTGATGCGGGGGGTGAGCTCTTTGATCATGGCGCGGACGCGCTCCGGGTCCGCCATGGAAATCTGCGGCTCCCCGGGGACCGCGACCAGGGCCTTCAGGTTCTTGGAGCCCATGACCGCGCCGAGCCCGCACCTGCCGAAGGCGTGGTGCGCCTCGTTCATGATGCAGGCGAACGGGACCAGGTTCTCGCCCGCGGGGCCGATGACCAGGTTCCTCGCCTTTTTCCCGTAGCGTTCGGCCAGCGCCGGAACGCACTCGATGATGCCCTTTCCCCACAGGCCGTCCGCGTCCTCGACGGCCGCGGTCCCGTCCCTGAGCACGAGCACCGCCGGGCGCGCCGACTTGCCGGTGATGACGACGCCGTCCAGTCCCGCGTAACGCATCGCGGGGGCGAAGTATCCCCCGCACGATGAATCGGCGAAGGCGCCCGTGAGCGGCGAGCGCGCCGCGGCGGTCATGCGGCTCGCGCCGGAGAGCTTCACCCCGGCGAGCGGGCCGTTCAGGAACATGAGGAGGGCCCCCGGGTCGAGGGGCTCTGCAGAGAAGTCGGCGCGGTCGAAGAAGAGCTTCGCCGCGAGGCCGCTCCCGCCGATGAAACGGCGGTAGGTGTCCGCGGCCAGCCCGAGGTTCTCGACCGTACCGGCAGAAAGATCAACGATGGCGATGTTTCCCGTGTTACCGTACATTCGGTCTCCCCGTCAGGGGCGTTTGCCGCGGCCATGCCCGGCGGAACGCCTAGTCCTTTTTCTTCACGATGAGGTGATCGAGCCCCATCTCGTGCAGGGCGATCGGGAACATGAAGAACGCCGGCTTCACCACGGGGAGGAGCTTCAGCATGGCGGTCACCTTCCCGCCCTGCTTCACGAGCCCCTTGGTGACGCTCGCGACCGGGTTCTCGAGCCCGTGCCAGAAGCGGTGCGAGTGGTCCGCGGACTGCTTGGACCACACGTCCTCCTTCAGATCGCATGGACCCAGGTAAAAGGTGCCGTAATATCCCTCTTTCGACGGAGGGTTCTTTAAATCAATGGTGATTTCCGTGTCCGGGTCGGTGTAGATGAACTTGATGATGATCCCAGCCTTGGACATCTTGGTGCCGATCTTCTCGTCCTTGAGGACCCTGTCCAGAAAGTATCCGTAAATTTTCAGAAGGTCGTCCGCGTCCTTGTAATACTCGCTCATATATCCCCCTTTTTTTTCTTCTTGGTTTTCATCCCTTGCGCTGGTCGAAACGCCGGCCGAAGATCATGCTGGCGATGCCGATCTTCAGCATCTGTATGGTGCCGCCGGCCACCCCCCAGGCCTTGGCGTCGCGGTACATCCTTTCCATGGGGAACTCCGAGCTGTACCCGTATCCGCCGAATATCTGCATGGCCTGGTTGGTCACGTCCACCACCATCTCGTTCGCGAAGGCCTTGGCCATGGACGCCTCGTACATCGAGGGCAGCCCCTGGCCCGCGCCGTTCGCGGCGCGGTACACGAGCAGGCGCGCCGCGTCGAGCTTCGTGGTCATGTCCACCATCATGAACTGGATGGCCTGGAACTCGCAGATAGGCCTTCCGAAGGCCTGGCGCTCCATCGCGTAGGCCTTCGCCTCGTTGATCGCGCCACCGGCAAGACCCAGGCACATGGCCGCGTTGCCGCAGCGCTCGATGTCGAACGTCCACATGAGCTTGTTGAAATCGCCGGGCTTCACCACGAGGTTGCTCTTCGGCACTTTCACGTCGTCGAAGATCAGGTCGCACGACGGCATGCCGTGCAGGCCCATGAAGAGCTCCTGTTTTCCGAAGGTGAAACCGGGCATGCCCTTTTCCACCAGGAGTCCGCCCACGCCCTTGTAGCCCTTCACGTTCCCGAAGCGCGTGTACACCATGTAGTGGCTCGCGTGGCCCGCGCCCGTGATGAAGGTCTTCCTCCCGTTGAGGATATAGTGGTCGCCGTCCTCGACCGCGTTCGTGGTCAGCGAGGTCAGGTCGGACCCGGCCTCGGGCTCGGTCATGCACACTGACACGCTCTTGTCCCCGGCGCACACGCCGGGCAGTATCGCCTTTTTCTGCTCCTCCGTGCCGAAGAGGTCGATGACCCTCACGGGCCCCATGTTCGACTCGAACACGGGCGCGGCGATCATCGGGCTGTACTTCGCCAGCTCCTCGATGACCAGCACCGCGTTCACCGCCGGCTGCCCGCCGCCGCCGTATTCCGGCGACACCGTCATTCCCAGGAGCCCCAGCTCGGAGTATTTTTTCAGCAGCTGGAAGGGAAACTCGCACGTGGCGTCGACATGCTTCGCCAGTTCCTTGAACTTCTCCCGCTCGCCCATCATTTTAATGGTGTCGACGAGCATTCTCTGTTCTTCGCTCAGCGTAAAATCCATTCTCGTTCCTCGTTTCTTGGTCCTCGTATTCTGTTATATCAGCGACGCCAGTTCCCCGACGCCCTTTGCCTTTTCCAGGTCCATTATGAGCTCCACCACGCGCGATATCTTCTTCCGGTCCCTGCCGGCGGAGAACCGCACGATCTTGTCCGAAAGGTCGTCCGCGGTCATGGGATCGCGCGGGTCGCCCTTGGGTATATCCACCTGCCTCGACAGGCGCGTCCCGTTTTTCAGGACGACCTCCACGCGGCTCGCGGTCTTGTCGGGATACATCGCGTTCAGCGCGTCGTCCGACTTTATGCTCACCTTTTTAGAAAGCTCGATCACGTCGCGCTCCGCGATCCTCTTTTCGGTAAGCTGCTCGGGCCCGAGCGTGCCGTCGAGCAGGCACACGGCCGCCACGTACGGGATGGAGAACTGCGCCGACACGAACGATCCCCCCTCGGGCACGCCCTTGCCCACCGCGAGCGCGGCGATGCCGTAGGTGAACACCTCGATGAACTCGACGTCCGCGGGCTTGAGCTTCTTCTCGGCGGCGAGCTCCAGCGTGGCCTGCGCCGTGCCGTGCGTGTGCCTGCACGCGGTGTACGGCTTGAAGTACACGTCCATCATGGAATAGTGCTCGCCCAGTCCGTCGGTCAGCCGCTCGCATTTCGGCTCCTGCTTCATGGTGATCTGCGTGAACCCGCCCTTGAGCACCGATCCCTCGAAGACCACCGGGCATCCCGTGACGCCCTTCCCCGCGAGGCCCGCGGCCATGATGCCCGCGCTCGCGGCCTGGCCGCCCTGAACGATTTTCACGGTCCAGCCGCCCATGAGGTGCTCCGCCATGGTTATGGGGAGGATATACCCCGCGTTGCCGAGCGCGTTCAGCATTCCATCGCGATCCTGGCCCATGAGCCTGGACGCGGCCGCGGCCGCGCCGAAGGTGCCGCAGGTGCCCGTGGGCATGAAGCCCGAGAGCGTGTGGAAGGGATGGACCGCGGCCGATACCCTGTTGGCGACCTCGTAACCGGCCGCGATGGCCGAGAGGAAGGCCTTCCCGTCCGCGCCGAGCCATTCCGCGACCGCGAAGGCCGCGGGAACGACCGCGCACACCGGGTGGTTCCCGCCGAAGCGGACGCCGTCCTGGGCCTCGATGGCCTCGGCAGTGGTGCCGTTGATGAATGCCGCGTTCTGTATGCCGGTCTTGAATCCGCACCCCAGCGCGGTCGCGTGCTCGGGCCCGCCGGTTGAGCGCACGAACTCCACCGTGCCCTTCACCGCGTCGAGCTGGAGCGATCCGTATACGCTGGCGACGTAGTCAAGCAGGCAGAGCTTGGTCTTGTGCACGACCTCGGCGGGCAGTTTCTCGAATTTCAGTTCGTGGCAGAATCCGGCGAGTTCTTTCGTATATTCCATGTGCGTATCCCCCCTTCACGTCGGTGCTTTTACTGTCTTATGAAACAACGTGCGGCGTGTGCCTACACGTATCCCCTTCCCTCGTAAATCTTGATCATCCTGAACGGGTCGAGCACCTCCCTGAGCACGCGGAGCTCCTCCGCCCTGGGAGGCTCGGTCTCGTGGACGTCGTCGGCGACGTTGAGCTTCCACGGGGTGAGCTTCACGACCTCGTCCACCGAGGTGTCGGGGTGATAGCTCGCGAGGTACGCCTCCTTCGTGTCGGCGTCGAAGCGGAGCACGGCCTTGTTGGTGATGATAACCTGGGGACCCGTCCCCGCCGGAAGGCCCCACTTCTCGCGCGCGCCCGCGCCGTCCAGGTACCCGGGCGTGGTCACGAAATCCACGCGCTCGGCCAGGGTCCTGTTGTTGTGGAGCGCGATGATCAGGGTGCGCTTCGCGAGCGCGCCGATGGGGTTCGCGCCGCCGGAACCGGGGAGCCTGCTCTTCGGGCTCGCGTAATCGCCTATCACGGTGGTGTTGATATTGCCGTATTTGTCGACCTGGCTCCCGGCGAGAAAGCCCACGTCGACCCACCCGCCCTGCAGGAACATGCCCATGACCTCGATCAGCCCGCCGATCATGGCCGCGCCCGGGTTCAGGCACGGGTCGCCCACCGAGAGGGCCGGGCGCGTCGGGCGCGCGTCGAACACGCCCGACTCCTGCATCATCTTCGCGTTGGGCGCGTGCGTATGGCAGGCGATATTCGCCGACATCGTGGGAAAGCCGGTCCCCACGATGACCACGTCGCTGTCGTGTATCTCGCGGGCGCCGCAGCACGCCATCAGTTCGGGTTTTATATAATCATCGGGATGTGTGGCGGTCATGGTTCACCTCTCTAAAAGGAGTACGATACGGGATATCCGTAGTCGAACTTTGCCGACAGCTTTTTGAACTGCGCGTAGCCGTATTTCTGTATGTAGTGCTGGATATACTCGCCGCGGTCCTTCACGCCGAAGACCCATTCGTCCAGGAACGCCTGGAAGCCCTCGACCGTGTTCGACGCCTCCTTGTACGCGTACCCGTACGAGAAGTCGACGTCGTAGAACCCGGGCGTGTACCCCGGATGCGCGCCGAAGGGCTCCTCCGTGACCGCGACCACCTTGAACGAAGGGACGATGGTGCGCGACGGGTCCTTACCCACGGTCTCGCGGCTGACGATCCGCTCGCAGCTGACGATGACCTTCTTCGACGCGTTCGCGCCCCAGCGGCAGTCGCCGCCGATCCCCCACATCTGCGCGTTGCCCTCCTCGTCGGCCTGCTGCACGTGGATCACGGCGACGTCGGGCCTGATCGCGGGAGCGAGCATCACCGGGGCCCCGTCGAAGGGGGACTGGATCATCCGGTACTTGTTTTCCCCCATGAAGGACTTCACGTTCATGAGGTCGGTCCCCACCATGTCCTTGACCGGCACGAACGGCATGCCGAGCGCGCCCGCCATGAGCATGAGCGGCAGGGAGAGGTTCGTGTATTCCTCGAGCTCGATCTTGTGGGGTATGCCCTTCTCGATGGATCGCCGGTAGCAGCGCGCAAGGCCGTAGAGCCCGAGCGATATGAAGGTGGATATGAACCGCTTCACGCAGCCCGCGCCGATGAGCATGTCGAAGTCGTCCGCCGCGTTGCTGCGGGTTATCGTCAGGTCGCGCTTCTTCTGCCGTATGATTTCGTGGATGGCGGCGAAGGGGGGCCTGCAGATATATCCCCCCATGAAAACGAAATCGCCGTCGTTAATGAACTGCTGCACCGCCTCGGCGGTGGTCATGACCTTGCCCATCGCGTCTCTCCTCGTGTCGCGCCCGTCGAAATATCGTTATGCGATATAATCTCTCAGAGATCGAATTCCGTCCTGCTGATGATCTCGTCCTGCGCCATCTCGCTCAGGCCCGTGAACTCGGCCGAGTAGCCGCTGACGCGTACGAACAGGTCGCGGTGCTTCTCGGGCTGCCGCTGCGCTTCGCGCAGAATTTCCGAATCGAGCATGTTGAATTGCACCTGCTCGCCGCCTTTGTCGAAAAACGCCTTAATGAGCAGCATCAGGTTTTTCGTCGCGATCTTCTTTCCCTGGAAGCGCATGTTCAGGTTTGCCCCGTTGTAGAGCCCCTCCACCGGGAGCTTCGCCACCGAGTTCATGATCGCCGTGGGCCCGGAAATCGCGTTGCCGGTGGTGGGGGTGACCCCGTTTCCGAGCACGCTCCCGGCGAACCTGCCGTCGGGCGTGGCGCCGGTGAACGCGCCGAAGCTCACGTGAAATCCCACGGAAAAGATGCCGGGCCAGTACGCGCCCCCCCTGAAATTCTTCCGGGACGAGACCACGTCGCAGTAATGCTCGACCACGCGCGCGGCCATCCGGTCGATCTCGTCGACGTCGTTGCCGTATTTGGGCACGCGGTTGAGAAAGTAGGCCTGCTTGTCCTCGTTGTCCTGCCAGTCGTCGGACAGCCAGCCGACCATGTCCGCCATGGTGTGGCGCTTCCCGTCGAAGATCACGCTTTTCAGCGAGTAGAGGCTGTCCACGATGTTCGCGAAACCCATGAGCTGGACGCCGGTCGAGTTGTACACGGCCCCGCCCGCGGTGAGGTCCCTGCCCTTCTCGATGCAGCCGTCCACCATGGCCGATGCGAAGGGGGACGGCACCGCGGCCGCGATGGAACGGTCCAGCACCTCCATCCCCCTGGTCATCTGCGTGAAGAAATGCCGCACCTGCGCGTCGTAGGCGTTCCACACCTGTTCGAAGCTCTCGAACTTTGCAGCGTCGCCGGTTTGCGGGCCGCTCTGGTAGCCGAAGATGTTGTCGACGCCGTTGAACAGGGCGAGCTCCAGGCACTTGATCCCGTTGAACTGCACCGCGAACGTGGAAGCGAACGACTTGCCCTGCGCGTTCGGCTCCAGGCACCCCACCACGCCATAATCGCGGGCGTCTTCGAGCGTGTGTCCCGCTTTCACCAGCGAGCGCACGATCACGTCGTCGTTGTGGAAATGCATCAGCACGCCGTCGCGGGAGTAGTCCACCGCCTTCGCGAAGAAGTCGTCTTTCGTTTTTTTCGATACCCTCACGCCGAAGTTCGGCTGGACCGTACGAACGTCGGCGTACGCGTCGAGGCCGATCCAGCTGAGCTCGTTGGTGGCGTCCTCGCCGTCCGCGCCGACGCCGCCGACGGTGACGTTCTGCGTCGTCTTGCCCTCGGTGCCCTCGCCGCCGGGAATGAAGGCCTCCTCGAGCACGTTCCATATCTCGTTGGTCTTGATGAACAGCATCGATAACAGCTCGCGCGCTTTCTGCGGCGTGGTGCCTTTCGCGTCCAGGTCCTTTTTATAGTACGGGTACAGCACCTGGTCGATGCGGCCGAGCGAAATCGAGTTCCCGCCCGATTCGATCTGCGATATCAGGTGAATGAAGTACATGCTCTGCACGGCTTCGTGAAAGTTCCCCGCGGGGTGCTCGGGCACCCTGTCGCACACGCGCGCGATTTCCCTGAGCTCGGCCGCGCGCGCCGGGTCCTTTTCCTTCGCGGCAAGCATGGTGGCGTGAGCCGAGTAGCGCTTCGCGAACGCGATCGCTGCCTCGCAGGAGCGGATGACCGCTTCGTAGAACATTCCCTTCTCGCTTTCCCTGTCCTTCTCGGGCATCGCCTTCCATTTTTTCTCGGCCCCGTCGATCACGCCCCTGAGTCCCGCGGCCAGGACCTTTTTATGGTCCATGGTGAAATGCCCGATGCCGTAGGTTATCTCGAGCATCATGGTGAAGATATACTTGTCCATGTCCTCTGACACGTCCGGCGGGAGGAGCTTCTCCATGGCCTCCTCCACGGTCTTGCCGCGCCAGAAGGGAAGCACCTTCCCGGCAAGCTCGGTCTTCTCGTCGTCGGTGATCAGCGCCCGCTGCAGCACGCGCTTCTCAAAGCTGTCGAGGTCGCCCTCGATCCAGCGGGACTTGTTCTCCGGGAAGAGCGGCGCGCCCTTCAGCTTGGAGGTGCGGCACCCCACGACGACCTCGTCGTCGCGGATGATCACGCTGATGTTGTTCAGTATGTGCGAGAGCGCGAAGCTCATCCGCCGCAGCGGGTGGTCGCTCCAGTGCTCCTTCATGGCCTCGGTGACGTACCGAGCCCGTTCCACGCACACCTCCTGGGGCGCGTCGATGATTTTCCATCGGAGCCTCCCGATGCGGGACATCGGTACGTTTTGCATGGTGGCGTGTTCGGTGCTCATAGGTTCCTCCTTTGCGGCACGGTATCGGGTTCGCCGCGGGGGCCGGTGTCCTCACACGGCCCCGTTATCAATATAACGAAATAATCCCTTCCGGGTCACACTTTTATGTGCATGTGGTTCACCAGGATCGCGTCCCTGATCCGCATCGGTAGAAAATTGTTCAGGAACAGGAAAAACGTGCTCATGAAATCGACCTGGTTGAAGACCTTCATTTTCTTCGCCTCGACGATCTTGACGATCTTTGCCGCGGCCATGGCGGGCGTGGGCGCGGTCTTGATGAGCTCGTCGTCGCGCTCGATGAACCGCCTGGCCCTTTCGCGGTAGGGCGATCCCTCCTTCGGGAGCACGTGGATCTTCGCGGCGAAGGTGGTGGATACCTGGGCCGGCTCCACGAGCGCGACCTGGATGCCGAAGGGTTGCACCTCGTAGCGGAGCGAAACCACGAGCCCCGTGACGCCGAACTTGCTCGCCGAGTAGATCGACTCGAAGGGGAACGGGATCCTCCCGACGAGCGACGACATCGCGATGAGCTTGCCCGAGCGCCGCTCACGCATGGACGGGATGAACGCCTGGAAGATGGCCGCGGCGCCGATGACGTTGATCTCGAGACACTTCTGGGCCTTTGCCAGATCCGCTTCCTCGAACGGGCTGAAAAACCCGATACCCACGTTCGAGAGCACCGTGTCCACGTGCCCGTACGTTTCGAGGACCTTGTTCTTGAACTTGGCGATTCCCTTGTAGTCTGTGACGTCCAGCGGAATCACGTAGTGGTTGCCGCCAATCGTCTTCAGCTCCGCGTCGAGCGACTTGATACCCGCCGCGTCTATGTCGAAACCGGCGACCGAATGTCCCGCTTTCGCGAGCATGATGGCCACGTCCCTTCCCATTCCGTCTCCGCAACCCGTTATCACAACGACCTGTTTCATATTCCGTCCCCCTTTTAATATTGGAAAATAACTTTCACGCTTTCTGACTCTTGTACCATTCGCCCATCTGGCGCATGGATTCGCCGAAATCAGGATACAACAGCTTGTAGCCGGTCGCCTTGAGCCTGGCGTTGTCGACCACGTAGTCCTCGTAGAGATACTTCACCGCGTCGTACTCGAGATCGGGAATCTTTCCCTTTCTGGCGGCCTTGGCGCCGTCGATCTTCGCCGCGATCTTCACCAGCCACAGGGGCAGGTGGAGCGTCGGCGCCTTCGTCCCGAACGCCCTGGATGCGAGCACGAGCGCCTCCTCGAGGCCGGGATGCGTGTCCTCGGCGATATTGTACGCGTTCCCCACCGCGCTGTCCTGAAACGAAAGGTGCTCCACAGCCGCCGCCACGTCCTCGGCGCGTATGTTCGAGAGGAGCTGGATGCCGCTACCGGGGATCGCACTGATATCAGAGGGCCTCGAGAAGGCCTTTCCCGCGCCGTCGTTGCAGCGGGGCCCGTAGACCGTACAGGGCCTGGTGATGATCCCGGGCAGTCCCTCCTTGATGCGCTTCCACACCATGTCCTCGCCGTCGCGCTTGCTGGTGCCGTACGCGTCCTTCGGGTCGCGCGGGGAATCCTCCCTGAATGGCGTTCCCTTGTAGTAGCCGTACACGCTCGTGGATCCCACGTGCACGTAGCGCTTCACGCCTTTCTCGAGCGCGAGCCCGGTGAAAATTTCCACGCCCTTCACGTTGGTCGGATAGAGGTTCTCGTAGGGCGTCGAAAAATTGCAGATAGCCCCGAGGTGGAATATCCTGTCCACGCCCCCCTCGAACAGCGCCGGTAGCGTCTCCGGCTTGGTCAGGTCCGCCGCGACGTATTCCACGCCGAGCTTTTCGAAAAACGAGATGTCCTTTCGCGGCCTGGCCGAGGCCCTGACGCGGACCCCTTTCTTCGCCAGGTACTCCACGAGATGGCTCCCCATGAAACCGGCCGCGCCGGTGACCAGGGTAATACCGTTGAAATCCATTATATCCCCCTCACTTCGTACTTGTATTTCGCGCGGCCCCGAGCCGGGGCCGTTCCTACGCCCTGTTGTGCCCCAGGAGCGCCTTGATCTCCAGGTACTCCTCAAGACCGTACGCGCTCCTCTCGCGCCCGATGCCGGATTTCTTGTACCCGCCCGCCGGCGCGTTCACATCGAAGATGGCGTCGTTGATGAGCACCTGCCCCGTGCGTATTTTACGCGCCACCCTCTGCGCGCGCGCCGTGTCGCCCGACCACACGCAGCCTGACAGGCCGTATTCGCTGTCGTTGGCGATCTTCACTGCCTCGTCTTCGTCCCTGCAGGGAATGATCGAGAGCACGGGCCCGAATATCTCCTCGCGCTCGATCTTCATGCCCGGCTTCACGCCGGCGAAGACCGTGGGCTTCACGAAGTATCCCTTCGGCAGGCCCTCGGGCCGCTCGGGCCCGCCCGCCACGAGGGTCGCGCCCTCGGCGATGCCGCTCTTGATGTAGTCGCACACGGATTGGCGCTGCGCCGCGTCCACCATCGGCCCCAGGTATACGCCGTCCTCGAAGGCGTCCCCCATCTTCATGAGGCCGATCGTGGCCTTCGCGATCTCTGCGGCCTGTTTCATCTTTTGTTCCGGGACGATCATCCTGGTCAGGGCGATGCAGGTCTGGCCGGAGTTCAGGAAGCACGAGAACACGCCCTTGCCGACCGCGGTCTGCAGGTCGGCGTCGTCGAGGATGATGTTGGCGGACTTGCCCCCGAGCTCCAGGGTGACGCGCTTGATGGTGTCCGCCGCGGCCCGGGCCACGAGCGCGCCCGAAGCGGTCGAGCCGGTGAGGGAGACCATGTCCACGTCCGGGTGCGCCGCCAGGGCGTTGCCGACCGTTCCGCCGGTGCCTGGCACCAGGTTGAACACGCCCGCGGGAAGCCCGACCTGCTCCATCACCTCCGCGAGGAGGTACGCGTTGAGGGGCGCGAGCTGGCTCGGTTTCAGGACCATGGTGCATCCCGCGGCGAGCGCCGGGGCGACCTTGCCTATTATCTGGTGAAGGGGATAGTTCCACGGTGTGATGAAACCGCATACGCCGACCGCTTCCTTCACGATCTGCGTGCCGCCGATGGGGTGCTCGAATTCGAACTTCTCGAGGATATCGGCGTAGGAATTCAGCACCGCGATGGGGAGCCCCACCTGTATCATGCGCGCGAGCTGGTAGGGCATGCCCATTTCCCGCGCGATGGTGTCGCCGATCTCGTTCTGGCGCGCGGTCAGCGCTTCGGCGATTTTTCTCAAAAACGCGGCCCGCCCGGCGACGGGCACCGCGGACCATGCCGGGAAAGCGGCGCGGGCCGCGTTGACCGCGCGGTCAACGTCGGCGCGGTCGCACAGCCTGATCGAGCTGATCGTTTCCTCGGTGCACGGGTTCTCGACGTCCACCGTGCCCATTCCCGCGGGCGCGGTCCATTTTCCGTTCACGAACATTGAATCGAATGCAGTCATGAGTCCCCCCCCCTGGTACGGACCGCGCCGCCGCGTTAATTAAGTTCGCATAACGTTAAAGCGATCGGCGAAGCGCCGCGGCGTATATCCCCCCATCCCCTCCCCCCGGGGATTCCACGACAGGATCGAGGGACACCGCTGCGCCGTTGCGGAGCCGTTTATTTTTTTGCCGTCAGAAGGCCGATTTCTTTCTCTATTTCACTACGGGCGTTGCGTAGCCACCCGAGATACATTTCGTTCTGCGTGATCCCGAGCTCGGCGACGAGCCGCACGTACACGCCCTGGCGCTCCCAGCGGATGCGGTTGTGCATCCGTCGTTCAAGCTGCTGTTCGTAGATGTCGATCTGCTCGTCGATCATGGCAAGGGCGTCCCGGTGCTCTCCGAATCCGAAAAAGGCGAACTTCAGCAGGAAGGGGTCGCGCAGCAGCATGGGACGGTCCGGCGATTCGGCGAGCCAACGGGAGAACTCCTCCTTTCCTTTGTCGGTAATGGAATAGAGCTTCTTGTGGGGGCCGCCGTCGTCAGAGGGGACGAGATCGCGCATGGAGATGAATCCTTCTTCAAGGAGGTCTTTCAGGTTTGGATATATCTGTCCGAAGTTGATGGACCACATGTGGCCGAAATTCTTTTCGATGTGTTCCTTGATACGGTACCCGTGCATATCGGTGTAGTGGAGAAGGCCGAGTATCGCGTATCTGATGGACATTGCTGGCGCCTGTTTCATATCGAGTATATATATTATATATATATACTTTATATATACTGGTCAACACATTTTTTGTTTTGTACTATGAAAATGTTCCTATCTATTCACGATATTGGGATAGTGACAGCGTAGTCATAATATAACTCTTTATTAGAGGTGTCTGACACCTCTAATTCCAGAATTCTCTTCTAGATAAATACTTAGAGCATAAAAACATCATTGAATCACAGTCTTGATCGTTCCGGAAAATGTAACATGCATTTAAAATTCGAAAGCATGTTCGATTAATTATTCTGTTGACAGATAACTCCAGAAAAAAATAGTGAATCAGGACGGGTTAATGATTTTCGTGAATCTTAAAAAATCATTGACGTCACCACTCCCATTGAGGGATCGTTCAACGGCAGGACGACGGGTTCTGGCCCCGTAAATCAAGGTTCGAATCCTTGTCCCTCAGCATAACCACCATCAGGGTTGCTAGCTCAGCAGGTAGAGCAACTGACTCTTAATCAGTAGGTTTCGGGTTCGAGTCCCGGGCAACCCAACATTAAAAAAGCCCCGCGTAAAACGCGGGGCTTTTTAATGTACCGAGGTGCCAGACACCAGACTTTTAGAGCATTATTTACTAAAAAAGCACCATTGAGAAGGTGTCTGGCACCTCTTCTTGAAGGTATATCCTACTTTTTCACTGCCTTCCAGAAAAGCTCGAAAAAATCGGATATGGTGTCAGACAGTTTCCAGGTCATTCCGTAAAAATACCACGAGTGGATGTGGCGGTGGCAGAACATGTAATACAGGTCCAGAAGGTGCCGGTCGTCTATGGCCGGGTCGATATCCCCGCGCTCCCTGGCCCGGTCCAGCCCCTCCTTCACGAAGGCCCGCTCTCCCTCCCTGCGGTACGAGCGCTCCTTCATCCAGGTCCGCATCGGGACCGTGATGAACGCGGTCACCGCCACGCCGGGGTTCCTGTCGTAGAAATCCATGGTGACCCAGAAAATCTTTCTGAATATCTCCCTGGTGTCCTCCATGCCGCGGATGTGGTCGCGTATGAGCGCGCCGATCCCGGCGATGTTCTCGTCCAGGATTGAAAAGAGGAGCGCCTCCTTCGAGGGAAAATACTTGTAGATGGTTCCGGTGCTTATGCCGGATATGCGGGATATGTCCCGGAGGTTGGTCTGGTGAAAGTCCCTCTCCGAGAAAAGATCCAGCACCACCGGATAGAGCCGTTCCTTGATCTTCGCGGGGACCGCCATCACGGTCCCGGTCTTGTTCGCACTCACGCGCCGCAGGTCCTTCCTTTACGAGGCGTCCCAGCCGCCCTTCGCCCGGAGAGACTCGATCACGGGCTCGGCGAGCTTCCTGAGCGCCAGCTTGTCCACCTTTGTGCTCCTGGTCAGGGGGAAGGCCCTGTCCGCGGGCCATATCTCCACGTGCTGCGGCCGCTTGTACGACGCGATCCCCCTGCAGTGCTCCATCACAGCCTCCGCGGTGACGGCCGCTCCGGGCCGCGGTTTCACGAAGGCGAATATCCCGTCGTCGAACACGGCGTGCTTCATGCCGATGACCTCGACCGTGTCCACGCCTTCCATCCTCGCGATGTGGTCCTCGACCTCGCCGGGGAACACCTTGAAGCCTTTCTGCTTGATCATGAACTTCTCGCGTCCTGAGAGGAAGAGCGCCCGGTATCGGCCCATATCCTTGAAATATCCGATGTCCCCCGTGTAGAGTATCCCTTCCTTCGATATTGCCTTTGCCGTTGCCTCGGGCTGGTCGTAGTATCCCAGGAACACGATGGGCGGATGGTAGCATATCTCGCCGATCTCCCCGTCGGGGCACTCCGCGCCCGCGGCGCCGTCCGCGTTCATGGGCTTCCTGATGGTGACCTCGGCGAGGTCGGGAAAGGCCCGCCCCACCTGGCCCGCCATCTCCTCGAAGCCGATTCCCTGGGGCGTGAATGTCGCGAAGCCCGCGTTCTCGGTCATGCCGATGCCCGTGCCGATGTTCGGTGCCATGGTCGAGAGCTTCCTGAGGAACTCCACGTCCACGGCCGAACCCGCGTAGGCCGCGAACTTCAGGCTCGAGAGGTCGTATTTGGGATAATCGGGATGGGCCCACATCATGCGGTATTGCGTGGGAATCTGCCCGATGGCGTTGATCTTGTGCTTCTGGATGGCGTCCAGGCTCGCGGCCACGTCGAATATCCTCAGCATGACCGCGGTGCCGCCCAGGTACAGCGTGGTCATCAGGGTCTCGGTGACGCAGCCTACGTGGCTCGGGGGAAGGTTCACCAGGATGACGATCCTGCCGACGTCGATCCCCCGCGAGAGGATGCGGTTTTGCACAATGATGTTCTCGTGGCAGATGAGCGCGGGCTTGGGCTCGCCCGTGGTGCCGGTGGTGTAGATGATCAGCGCGGGGGTGCGCTTGTCGATCGACGAGTACACCTTCCTGAGTCCGCCCGAGAACATGTCCCTGATCTTGAGCCACACGAGGCGCTTCTTGCTCATGAGCTCGGTAATCGCCACCGCGCCGTCGATCACGTCTCCCGGCTTCGGGTCGGGCGTGAACTGCACGAGGTGCTCCACGTGCGGGCAGCGGTCGCGTACCGCGGCGCCCGCGGTCCTGAAGTCGCGCACCGGGGTGTGGCCCAGGAAGAAAAAGGCCTTCGCCTTGATCTTGCCGATGTCCCGCACCACCTCGTCGTCCTGGAGGCGGACGTCGAGCGGGGCGATGATGGCGCCGATCTTGAAGCACGCGTACATGAGGAAAACGTGCTCCGGGAGCAAAACAAGGAGCGTGGCCACGGTGTCGCCCTTCCCGATGCCCATGTCCAGGAGCTTCAGCGCGAAGAAGTCCACCATGGTCGCGAACTTCTTGTACGTGAACGACCTTCCGTCCTCGTGCTGTATAAGGGCGACGGCGTCGGGCGTCCGCCTGGCCCAGTGATCGATGTAGGAATTGACAAGCGGCAGTACGAGCTCTTCGGGTTTGTTCGTCATGGTTGCCTCCTCTGCTGCGGCGCGATCCACACCAGGCCGTTCCGTATGGCCGGCCGGCCCTCGGCGTTCGTCACCGTAAAGAATATCTCTTTTTGAAAATCGGTCTTGTCGCCGGCGGTCACGTGCAGCGTTATCTGCGATCCGGGCATGACCATGTCCGTGAATTTGCACTGTATCTTCATGACCCTTCCCGGGTCGCCGCCGGCCTCGTTGTTGATGATGTCCGAGACGGCCATCGCGAGCGTGGCCGTCCCCTGCAGGATGATGCCGGGAAGCCCCACCTGGCGCGCGAACTTCACGGACGTGTGGATGGGAAAATGAATTTTCGAGCCCGCGTCATAGACGAAGGGCGCCAGGACGCCGACCGGAATCGCCGATTCGCGCGTCGCGCCGCCGGTCGGGGCCACCGCCGCCGATTGCGGAACCCCGCCGTTCGCGCCGCCCCTGCACTCAACCCCGCGCATCAGCCCCCCGATGTGCTCGACGAACACATGATGGCCGGCGTCGTCAAGCGCGTCGAAGCGTATGATTACGTGGGTCCCGGCGCGGTGCGGCTCGATGCGGTCCACGCGCCCGCGTATGGTGAGCCTTTCGCCCGGGGCCACGGACCTGTGCAATACCAGGTCCTCCGTGAAATGGACCTGCGTGGCCAGGAGCTCCCTGGGGAAATCGCTCGAATCGATGAACTCGCCGATCCTTTCGACGATCGGCCAGGTCAGGGCCGCGCAGAACATGGGATGCGCGACGATCCCCCCGGGCCTTTCGTCGTCGAAGTAGGCCAGGTTGGAGTCGTTCACCGCCGCGGCGTAATTCATGGCATGCTGCCAGTGGGCCGTAGTTTCATAGTCGCGCAGCGGGGTTCCGGCAAAGGACGAATCGATATGCATCAGGTCTCTCCGGTAGGTCAGATTCGCCTATAATGCACAGGTATATCCCCCTGTCAATAAATAAAAACATTGTTTTAATTATTATTATTGATTTAAAACTTTGTTTTAGACAACCGAAGATGTAGTATATCCTGATTCACAACCGCCGCTCCCTGCCCGGAAACGCAGTCATTCTTTAAGGTCGCGTTTCGCGAGAATGCGATCAAGCCTGCCCGCGAATTCCCTCGTGTCTTTTGCGCTGAAGCGCGGAGGCCCGCCCGTATCGACGCCGCCCGCCCTCAGGTCTTCCATGAGGTTTCGAATGACGAGCCTTTCCTGTATGTTCTCCCGGGAAAACACGCCCCCCCTGGGATCGATTGCCGAGGCCCCCTTTTCCAGTGCCCTGGCCGCGAGCGGGATGTCGGCCGTTATGACCACATCGCCCGGGAGCACCATCTCGATTATGGCGTCATCCGCCTCGTCGGGTCCTGAAGGGGCGACAACGGCCGATACCAGGGGTGACGCCGGGTGCTTCAACGCCATATTGGCCACGAGCACCAGCGGCGTTCCGGTCCTCTCGGCCGCCCTGAACAGTATTTCCCGTATCGCCGTCGGCATGGCGTCGGCATCGGCAAGCATTCGCACGATGACCTCCTCCCCTCGCATATATCTTCATTCAGGATTCATGCGCGGGCGAATACCGTATACCGGCCCCGGCCCATTCTGACAACCGCTTATTTCCCGTCGGCGTTATTTGTTACGAACGAAGATAGGTAGGGGGGGATATCACCGCAGCCGATTCGATTCTCCCGTGACCGAAATATGACGTTGACATCACGCAGGGACCGTGCTATATTCATCCGAAAAGAATCGTGCGGGGGGTTGATGAAAATCGCGGGATATTTCTGCATTCTTGCCGTCGTTCCAGCCATCATCGTACGGGGCGATCGCGAGACTCGGGCCGAAGAATGGAAGATCGCTCCCCCGAACTCGATCGTGAAAAAAATCGCCGGTTTTTCCATACCGGTCCCCGCAGGATGGAATTTCCGGGAACGCGCGATGCCCTCAAACCAGCTATCCTACGTCATGCCGGTGAGGCTCAGGGTAAAGAGGTGCCCCGCGTTTCCCGCGATCGTGGCGCTATACACGGGAAGGTGCACCAACCCGGAAAAGGAATTAAAATCCTGGACGGAGAGGACCTTCATGCCCGGAATTTACGGCTCTCTCAAGGGGGTGACAATAGTCCAGGAGAAGACGGAGCGCGTGCAGGTACCCGGCGCCACCGCGGTTTCCTGGACGACCACCAGGGCGTATATGGAAAAGGTCATGCACTCGCACACCGTCACGGTCGTCACCTCCATGCAGGGCCACAGCGTGCTCTTCGGAATAACCTACGAACACGCGGACGACAACAGCATGGAAGACGTCCAGACGATCAAAAAGTCCATTGACTCCCTCGCTGAAAAAATGCTGGAATGCGCCGCCGCGTCGAGCTTCACCGCGCCGCCGCCCCGGCAGGCCTGGAACGCTTTCCTGGCGAAAAAGGAACGCTGGCGCTACGAGTACGATTCCCGGATCGGCGTCCCGCCGGGAGCGTTGGGGTTCTTCGTGGACAGGATACACTGGACGTTCACCGCGGGCGGTACCGCGTCGGTGAGGAGCTCGGATTTCTCCGGCATGGGGTTCAGCGTCTACAGCCTCAACGACCCGGAGCTCTACCTCCGAGGGCAGCGCGACGCGAACGCCGACGCGTTCAAGATAAGCGCCCCGTTCGCGGTGCGGGGGAGCGGCGACGGCGACCTGTGGATATTCCTCGAACTGAAAAACGGCATGGGCACCTTCCACCGCCTGGAACCGGAGGCGGCGGGAACGTTCGTATCCCAGAAAATCAAGGGCGTCGCCATCGACGGGCGCATCGAGGGTTCGTACGGCAAGGAGGGCGGCGCGTTTTTCTGGAAGCCCTGAAAAACCGGTGCCAGACACCTTTACACGGGAAACAGGACCATGAAAGCGCGTCGCATGACTGCAAGGCGGCGGAGAATCCAATGACCGGCATAACGCAGCGCAGGTTCGACTCTCTCCGCGACTTCGTCGCCCGTTTCGACGACCTGTTCCGCGGTCCCACCTTCGCGATGACCCTCATCAGGCTCGATCCCCGTCTCCGCGAGCGCGTCATGCTCGCCGTGTCGGTCGCGAACAATTGCCACGGATGAATGGGTGTCCACGCCTCCCTGGCGGGGAGGCTCGGCATCTCAACGGACGAAATCGACAGGCTCGTCGCGCTCGACGAACACGACTTTCCGCGGCCGGTCTGGCTCGCGCTCAGGTACGCGCAGGACTGGATCTTTCTCGGCGGGACCGAGCCCGCGGGCGCCTACATGGAAGAATTCCGCGCCCGGTACGCGCCGCGCGAGAGGGCGTATATCCTGAAAATAATCCGGCTGATGCGCTTCACGAACTGCGTCAGCAATACGGTGAGCGGGCGGCCGTGGAGGCCCGGCCTGGGCGACACCTGTGGCATCGATGTAAAATGAAATAACGGAAGGGAAAGGTATGGGGATATACCCCGCGGCGGATCGATCACAGGTGGCCGTAGAGGATGATATTGATGAGCCTGGCCACGAAGTAGGCCCCCACGATGAGCAGAAAGGGCATCGTGGCGAAAAAGAGGACGATATCGCCCTGCCTTACGACCGTGTGGTGGAGCACCTTTTTCCCGAAGTAGTTCAGGTGGTAGTTCTCGGGCATCTTGCACCGTCGGTATATCCTCCTGAACACAAAGGCCTGGATGGCGACCGTGAGCACCAGGATCACGCCGGCGATGAACCACGTCAGCACCTTCGCGTCGATCTTCCGCGCCTCCTCGGGTCGGTAGATGGTGATGCCCATTATCAGGCCCGCGATGATGACATTGACGACGGTTGTGTTGACGAAGAGCGTGAGGTATCTCGGCCTTCGCTTCTGGATATATATCGCGAGGAAGACCACGTGTATCGAAAACGACACGACCAGAAGCATCAACAAGAGACTGACAAGCACTTGGCCCTCCCGGGATCTCTCGATCGGCTCAAAAAAGCGAAAATTTCCCCCTCTCGGCACCTCGGCGCTCCTTCCGGTTTCGTCCAGTTCGGTTGATGGGGATTGTATTCTCGCCTGTAGAATTGATACACCCGGGCCGACTCTTTGTCAAGAGCGGTCTGCCATATTTTTTCATTTCAGGGGGCGGGCCCGATAAAAAAAACGGCCCTGGAAGAAGTTTTCTTTTCCAGGGCTGCGAGGATATGGAGGGTTACTGAAAAGGTAATACCCCGGTTCCGGATGCCGGTGCACCCGGAACCATGTATCGTAAGGCGCTGTCAGGCGCCACGAGAATCGTGTTTCTTCTTCCTCCAGAAGTTGATCCCTACCACCATGGCGGCGATTCCGGCGATCATCCCGATGAGGATGCCGCTCTTCGTGCCGGGAAGGACCTTCATGATGTAGGCGCCGATCGCCGTCCCGACCGGGAATACGCTCGCGGAATCGGGAGACAGGTACCAGTCCTTGTTCGTGGTGCCGTCGGATTCGTACCATCCCTTGAACTTGGGATACGCCGTGAATATGGACGCCGACTCATAGGGCCATGCCCAGTTCGCGGGAACAAGGATCGCCCACGGGAACTTGTCAGAATCGAGCACGTTACCGGTGAACCGCGGAGCCTTTACGAACGGAAGGTGTACCTGGTTCGTGGTCACGCCGTTCGCCTTTATAAACGGATCGTACGGCATGGGCGGCATATCAGCGCGCGGCACGGGGGTCTTGAAGACAATGGTCTGCGTTTGTGGCGTCGCGTCGTAGAACGATTCGCCCTTTTCGGTGTTCGATCCGCCGTTCAGATAATTCTTCGGCTTCATGATCAGCTTGTAATCCTTGGAGCCTATGCCGATATAGAACTGATTGACATAGCCCGCTCCGGCAGCGAGCACCTTCGTGGTCACGTCGACCTTGCTCACCTTGTTGTCAGGCGTGATATACTCTTTCAGGGTGAGCTTCACCACCAGGTCGTTGAAGTCCGCGTCGCCCTTCTGGGGATAGAGGTCTTCGTACGCGATGGTGTACTCGCCCTTAACGGTCCCGATGAGGGCCGGGTCGTTGGGGAACTCGTCCTGGTCGTCAGGCACGCCGTCACCGTCGGAGTCCTTGGGGGAAGGAGGAGGAGGATCCTTCTTCTCGAGATAAATGGTCCTGATGACCGACTGAAGCTGCTGAATGTCGTTGATTTCAACGACCTTGGTCACGTAGTAATTGTTTTCGAACGTGAGGGTGATGGTCCCCACGATCGTCTTGATCGATGATGAAAATACCGCCTTCCCGTCAGTGCCGGTGACGGACTGGCCAACTTCGCCGTCCTCTCCCGCGTTGACGAGGATCATGACCTTGTCGATGGGATTTCCATCCGCATCGAGGATGGTAAGGTCGAAACTGACATTTTTAACAGTCTGATACTGGAACTCGTCGGTGCTCGCCTGGTCGTTGACGATGTCCTGACTCGTATCGCCCGTTCCACCGCCGGCCAGAGCAAGGAGGCCTTTCTTGCTGCCCGATTCCGAGCAAGAGAACGCCAACGCGGCGACAAGCATCAGACAGAAAACCGTAATCTTTTTCATGATGCTACCTCTCCTGATGTTAACCGTGCCGGCGATCCCGCCGGTGTATGAATTTCTCTATGTAAACAAATCCCTCCGAAACCACACTCTATGGAAACCAGCAAGGGCGGAATCGTGGCACGGTATTAATTGATAAGATATTATAAGACAGTGTATAGTCAAGAAAAAAATCCATCCAGCTGGGCTTTTTATAAATTAATATGCGAATCCTTATGGATTATAAAGAAGAAATATGAACATTTATACGGTATCGGACCATAAATCACGATTTTTATGCAGGATATACAATACAATAATAACGTCTATTTCCCGTGTGAAAATCCCCCCCCTCCCCCACCCATGAAAAAATATCTAAAAATATAAAAACTTTTTGCATTTATAAACCGTCTAAAGATTAGTTTCGAGGCATGAGAGGTATCACGGGCCAGCAGAGCGACCAGGAATTGATTGAACGGTTCAGGACCGGCAACGATATGCGGGCGTTCGATGCCCTTGCCATGAGGTATAAAGACATGGTGTTCAACCTCTGTTACAGATTGATGGGAGATTACGACGAGGCGCACGATTGCGCCCAGGAAGCGTTCATAAAAGCATACCGCGGCCTGCCCGCTTTCCGCGGCGAAGCCAGGTTTTCCACCTGGCTGTACCGCATCGCGGTGAACACCTGCCGCGACTCGATCGACAGGCGCGGGAGCCGCAGGGCGACCGTCGACCCCGACAGGTCCCGGTCGCCGATGTCGTCCCCTGACGAGCTTGCCCTGAAGAACGACACCGAGCGGGCGGTCCAGGGCGCGATCTCGGCCCTGCCGGAAGAGCTCAGGGTGCTTGTCGTGCTGCGCGACATCGAGGGCAAATCGTACGAGGACATCGAGGAAATCACGGGAATGAAGGAAGGAACGGTAAAATCCCGCCTGTCCAGGGCGCGCCACCGTCTCCGCGATTCTCTAAGGGGGGTTGTGGAACATGGAATGCCGTAAGGTATCGGTCATGATCCCCGATTACGCGGACGGCCTGCTCGGCCCGGCCGAGGCGGCGCGCGTCGAGGCCCACCTGAAAAAATGCCGGTCGTGCGCGGCCGGGCTCGAAGACTACCGCGCCTATGCCGGACAAATGCGCGGGCTTGCCCGCGTGAAGGCCCCCGACGGCTTCATGAAGGAACTCCACGAGAGGCTCGGGACCGCTCCGGGAAAGCGCGGGTTCATCGAAAGGATATTCTATCCCCTGAAGATCAAGCTGCCCCTGGAAGCGGCCGGGCTCGCGGCCGCGTGCGCGGTCATGGTCATCTTCTTCGATCCGTTCGGGTTCCGGCGTTCACCGGAGAGGATCGCGCCCGTGTCCCAGGAGGGCTCGGACATAATCGCGGAAGAGAAGGCCGGGAAGCGGTCGTCACCTTCCGTGAATAAGCGCCGCGCCGGATCACGCGAGAAGGGCCTGATGAGCGATGTCATCGCGTCGCGCAAACGCGCCATGTCCAAAAAAAGCCTCGGCGGGAAGGCGGTGCGCGACCTGTCGAAAATGGAGTCCGACAATGACGACAGGGCCGTGGCCGAGGAAGAACGTGTCGAGTACCAGGAGGTCGCGTTGATCTTCGACAGGACACCCGCGTCGGACAAGGCCGCCGGGAAGTTGGAAATGAAGAAAAAGGACGACTCTTTTGCGAACGAGGGCGCCTCGGGCGCGGCAGACATGAAGGATACGGCAAAAAGAGAGCGGAAGTCCATGAAACGGGACAGCGCCCCCGGGTACAGGAACGCCGCCAGCGCCTGCAACAGGGTCGCGGACATAGCCAGTTCCGTTAACGGAAAGATACTGAAATCGGAAGAGTCGGGCGGCACCTGCAAAACGGTGATCCTGGAGATCCCGGTGAAGAATTACGGCCTCTTCATGGAAAAGATGCGCGTCATCGGGGGAAAGGAATCGGCAAAGAACGTGCGCCAGCTGGAAAGGGCGCTCAAGAAACAGCAGGTGCCGGTTCGCGTCGATTTCATATTGAAATAGCCAATTCCGCGGGTATATCCCCCACCCGCGGCCGCACCGAAGCCGATCAATAGGTTTTCATTTTATAGAGCCCGAGCACGTCGCGGTACTCCAGCGCCCTGTCGTAGAACCTGAGGTCGTCGACAAGGCCCTTGAAGGCGGAATAGCCCGAGGGGGGGAGGTTCACCGACAGCACGGAGCCGGTATCGGAAGACCTCGGCGCGAACCCCACGCTCATGGAATCGTACTCCACCGTATTATACCATATCCTCACTACGCGCAACGACTTGTAGACCGTGAACACGACGTGGACCCATTGGCCGTTGGCGACCTGCGGCGCGTCCGGCGGGTAGAGGATATCGTTGCCCGTGGCCCCGTAGATCTGCAGGGCGTACTTGTACCCGGTCCCCGTGCCGGGGCAATAGGCCAGCAGTCGGAAGCAGGGCTGCCCGGACGAATCCGTGAGCCTGAACACGGTGCCTCTGTCCGTGCTGTCAAGCGTACAGTCGCCGCTCAAGGCTGAAAGGCTTTTCAGCCATACGGAAATACTGTACACGTCAGGATCAAAGCCCGTTCCCACGCTATACTGTAGGTAAGAATTGATGTAGTTGTTGAAGTCGATCGCGTAATTCACGGCCCCGGTCTGATACCCGAGTGTGCCCGAAACGGTAGGGACAATTGACCCGGACGGGGTGTAATCGTAGGTAAAACAGTCGATAATGCCGACCAGGAGATCATCCGCCGATGCCGGGTTGAGTATGTTTTTCTGCACGTAGAGACGCACCATGTCGCCCTCCGCGGTGGAACCGGAGGTGCCCCCGAAATCACACCCGGAAACCATTATGACCGACAGGAGCGCCGCGATAAGAACTGTTCGTCTTGGCATGTTCATGTGGTATTCGGCGCTATGCTGGGCTATTTTCGCATGCGGTCAATGATTTTTTGGGAACCCGGAGCGCGCCCTACCCGTCTAATGTACAAAAAGCGAGGAGGAAAAGCATGAAAAAACCGGCAATCGCATTCATAGCTATGATTTTCGCGTTCACCGCCTGGACCGGCGTACACGCCAAACCGGACGGGGGGCGCATCCAGCTCGCCATACTGCTCGACACGAGCAACAGCATGGACGGGCTGATCAACCAGGCTAAGGCCCAGCTCTGGAAAATGGTGAACGAGATAGCAACCGCCAGGAGGGATGGGATGGCGCCAGTGCTCGAGGTCGCTTTGTTCGAGTACGGGAACGACAGGATTCCCGCGAGCGAGGGGCATATCCGCATGATCACGCCCTTCACCAGGGACCTTGACCGCGTTTCAGAGGACCTGTTCAGGCTCACGACCTGCGGGGGCAGCGAGTACTGCGGGGGCGTGATCGAAAACGCGGTCTCGAACCTCCAGTGGAGCAAGGATCCGTCAGACCTGAAGCTGGTATTCATCGCGGGCAACGAGCCCTTCAACCAGGGAACGACCGATTACCGGGAGGCGGCGCACCGGGCCTATAAAAAGGGCATAGTGGTGAACACCATCTATTGCGGCGGATACCAGGATGGCGTGAACGGCCTCTGGAAGGACGGGGCAGAGCTGGCCCACGGCAAGTATATCAACATCGACCACAACGCACAGGCCGAGCAGATCGTCGCGCCCCAGGACCCCGAGATCATGTCGCTGAACCAGCAGCTGAACGACACCTATGTGGCCTACGGCCAGGAAGGGAAGAAAAAGCAGGAACGCCAGGCCGCTCAGGATAAAAAAGCCAAGGACATGGGTGCCGCTTCCGAGGTTGACCGGTCGCTCTCGAAATCGAGCGGACTCTACTCGAACGCGGAGTGGGACGTGGTTGATTACGCGAAGGAAAACAAGGGGGATATATCCCGCATGGACGAGAGCAAGATGCCCGGCAACATGCGCAAGATGAACAAGAAGGAACGCGAGGTATACGTGAAGAACCTGTCGGCGAAAAGGGCGAAGATACAGGACCGACTGAAGGTCCTCGGCAACGAGAGGCAGAAATACATCGCCGCGGAACGCCAGAAGAAGGGTCAGAAGAACACGCTGGAGAACGCGATGATGAAGACCTTCCGCGACCAGGCCGAGGCCATGGAATACAAATTCAAGTAGACCGGATCCTGTTCACTCACCTCGACTCCGCCCGGTGAGCGAACAATAAAGAATACGAAAAGCCCCGCCACCTCCCCGGCGGGCATTTTTTTGCCTGCGGGGACATATCCTCGCTTAAAAAGTGCTCTAAAACATGAGGTGTCTGGCACCTCCTGACGGGCCCGGCACAGGCCGGTTTATTATGAGAAGGTGTCTGGTACTGTAAGACCCAAATCGTCCGCCGTATGGCGGACACCATTCGGGAAACGTGTTTGAGCCGAGTCACACGTTGTGTGCGAGGCGAGTTTTTTCCGACAGCCTGTCGCGACGTTTGAGCGACCGCGCGGGAGAGTGGAGAGAGGGTGTTCGCGTTAACACCCTCTCTCCAAATGCCCATGCCCCGCTCCGGGGCCCTTATCGGCCTATGGCTGAAAGCCATATTGCAATAGGTGTCTGGCACCATAAGACCCCAAATCGTCCGCCAACAGGCGGGCACGATGAACAAGAAAGGACGCGAGGAATACTTGAAATACCTTTCTGCGAAAAGGGTGAAAATACAGGAGCGATAGAAGGTCCTCGGCAAAGAACGGTCTGGGTCTACCGCACGTCGATGCCGATCATGCAGATATCGTCGTTGAAACGGTTTCCGCCGCGAAACTCGACAAGCCTGTCATATATTTTATTTATGAAGATATCGCATGACGCATCTTTATATTCGTACAATATGTTTTTGAGGTTTTCGTATTCAAAGAACGTTTCACTGTCGCCGATCGGCCTCGCCTCGATCAAACCGTCCGTGTAGAGCAGTATTTTTGAATTCGGGGGGAGCGTCTCCGTGAAGTTCACATACCGTTTGTTCACTCGTTCAAGCATGTTGTCGGGAAACATGGCCATTACGGTGTTTTTCCCCCCCTGCAGCTGGTCCACAGCCTCATCGGTGATGATATACGGCTGCGGGTGGCCGGCGTTCGAGTAATGAAGCGACCGGGCGCGGGGATCATAGATGCAATAGAAGGCGGTTATGAAATTACCCGCCAGCTGGTGCTGGAGCACATTGTTCATGTACATCAGCAGCCCCGAGGGGTCGTGGATGCGGTCCCCGGCCTGCAATATGGTCGTTTTGATCATGGAGGTTATAAACGCCGCGTGCACGCCGTGTCCCGAAACATCGCTGAGGAATATCCCTATTTTGTCCGAATCCGGGAACCTGATGAAATCGTAGAAGTCGCCCCCCAGCTCCTCCATCGGCAGGTAGAGAGAGTGGATGAAATCGGCGACCGGTTTTGACGGGATCATGCTTTCCTGAATGCTGCGCGCCAGCATCAGTTCATGCTCGATGATCCTGTTGCGCTCCTGCAGCTTGTTTCTTTCGATTTCAATTTCATTTCCGAAATATTCACGCAGCGATTCGTAATTATACGTGAAAAGGACGATTATCGCCAGGGCGATCATATGTCTGATGTAATAATCGAATGAATATGTGTGCGCGCCCGGCATGCCGAAAGGATTGACGAAAACCAAAACGGTGATCACGCACATGATCGACGTCAGGACGAGTCCCTCGCGCCTGCCGAGAAGATAAAAGGTGAAAAGCGGGTACGTCAGGATAAAGATGCTTGGATAGCCGCCGAACTTGCCCACATAGATCCAGCCGGTCAGGACCCCGCCAATGATCACCGACGTGACTCTGAACACCAGCCGCCACTTATTAAGGTATTTCATGGCCACGATGCATGTAAGCAAAACCGCCACGACGATGTTATTGATGACCGCGATGTAGAGAAAGCCATGCATGAGATGCATCGTGCCGAACAAGACGAGCGGTACGGCCAGAAAGATGACAAATATGATATACAGCCTTTTACGGACGATATCGTCGATTTCGCGGGAATCCTTGATGGTGTCGGTGCGGAACCATCCCGATGTCTTTCTGATGATATTCTTCATGATGTAATAATGGCATTATTGGGCTGCTGGAATATCCAATACCACATTGCCCCTGAGATAGTACCTCCCATGCAAAGCATTCAGTCAAGATAAAATGAACGCCATGGGCAATATTTCCATCCCGATTGGGGCCGGCACAGGCCTGTCGCCTGCCTCGATACGATGCCGGGAATACACAACAGAATTATTGCACATGTAACTCCGGCATCACTCGGCAGGCGTAAATGTCTGGCACCGTCTCTATCAGGCTCAGCACAGGCCTGCGGGGAAGGATGCCGATGGGCCGAGGACTGTCCGAGTCTTCCATGTCCATGTCCGAGTCCCGCTGGCCCTGAGGCGCCTTCCCTGCAGGCCGCCAGGAACCAGGTGCCTGGCACCACCCACATCATGCACCGAATCCTGCGGGCGGTGTCTTCCCGAACACAGGTGTCTGGCACCCTTTTCAAGGGGATATTCTCACCGATAGTTATCGGTGTTCCCAACGAAAGTATCAATCATCGACAGACGAGGGGGGGGTAAGTAACATCGCTCCGTGGCATCGGGGGACCCTTCGGAACAGCCAACAGGATGTTGGCGTACGGCACAACGCAGGATTGTGTATTTGTGACGTGTGGAGAAGGCGTTCCCCGATGCCACGGAAATAGGTGTCTGGCACGCCTCGACAGGCTCGGCGCAAGTGCCTCGACAGGCCTGCCCTGAGCAGAGCCGAAGGACCCGGCATCGGCCTGCCTGAACGTATTGGCAGCGGGTATATCCCCCTAAATTTGTATTGACACGCCCCCTGAAGGCCCGGCATTACTTAAAAAAAGGAGCCATGCCATGAACATGCAGCAAACCATAGAGGCCGATCTCACCAAGGCCATGAAATCGGGCGACACCGAGAGGGCCGAAACACTCAAAATGGTCAAGTCCGACCTGATGTACGAAAAGGCCAAGACCGGCAAGGACCTGTCCGACGAGACGATGCTCGAGGTCGTTTCCCGCGCGGCGAAAAGGCGCCGCGAGTCCATCGCGGAGTTCGAGAAGGGCAACCGCCAGGACCTTGCCAACAAGGAAAAGGCCGAGCTCGCGATCATAGAGACATACCTTCCCGCGCAGATGTCCGCGGCCGACATCGAAAAGGCCATCGACGAGAAACTCAAGGCGATCGGAGGCGTGTCGCAGAAGGACTTCGGCCGCGTCATGGGCGAGATCATGAAGGAGCTGAAGGGCAAGGCCGACGGCGCCGAGGTGCGGAAAATACTGCAGTCAAAGGTGCAGGCCTGACCCGGGTCAGCCCGCGGCGAGCTTCGCCATCGCGAGCTTCAGGGTGTTCCACGCGCCCTTTTTCAGTTCGGGGTTCTTTATCATCGTGATGGGATGGTCCAGGTTGAACCACGCGGTTTCGCCGCTGTCCTTGATGATCGGCTGGAGCGGGCGGATGTCCCCGAACACGAGCACCAGCCGCGGCGCCTTCTCGGCGATCTCGCTTCGGAGTATGTCCCCGCAGTTTTTCACCATGAGGCTCGGCTCCATGAGCGGGTCGGGCGTCGCGCATTTCACGAGCGCGGTGATGTAGCACTCCGCGGGCTCCAGCCCCGCGGCGGCGATTATCTTCTTTAAAAGCTCCGCTGATTCCTTCTTTAAAAGTTCGATCTCGGCCCTTCCCACGAGGAGCGGCGGGTTGAGCACGATCATCACGCCGCTGCTCCCGCTGCCGATGCCGGGCCGCGCGTCTGACGACTCTCCGCACCGGCGGCAGCTCGACACCAGGTCAGCGAGGCCGAGCGGCTCCTCAGTCCGCGCGGCGGGGCGCTCGGCGAGCCATTCGGCCAGGGCGCGCCGCTCGTCCTCCCCCCTGCAAAGCAGGACGCGCCCGCTCCTGGCGCGCACCGAGAGATAGCGCGCGAGCTCGTCGTGCGTCCCCGGTCCTCCGTTCATGGCGTCATATCCTTTCCGGATTGATGTCGTACTGTTTCAGCTTGCGAAGCAGGTTCGCCCTGTCGATGCCGAGCTCCTTCGCGGAAAGGTCCAGGCTCCGGTCGTTCTTGCGGAGTATCCGCGCGATGTATTCCTTTTCGAAGTCCTCCCGCGCCTTCTTCAGCGAGGAGGTGTCCTTGGTTACGACATCGTCGTAGTCATAGGCCTCGAGGTGCTTCTGGACGTCCCCCGCGGTGATCGTCCCCTCCTGCACCATGATGGACATGCGCTCGATAACGTTCTTCAGCTCGCGCACGTTGCCCGGCCACCCGTGTTTCATGAGCGCTTCCATGGCCGCGGGCTCTATCGCCTTGATGCCGACGCCGTGTTCCTCGGCGAAGTTCCTGAGAAAGTAGTCCACGAGCA
Source organism: uncultured Leptospirales bacterium (assembly GCA_964423905.1). Taxonomy (GTDB): domain Bacteria; phylum Spirochaetota; class UBA4802; order UBA4802; family UBA5550; genus CAYRGX01. The sequence continues at coordinate 72,838 of CAYRGX010000017.1, forward strand.
CGGGAAAGTCATCCATGCGCTCGGCCAGCGACGGCATCACGATGGGAATCACGTTCAGACGGTAGTACAGGTCCTCGCGGAAGGTGCCCTCGTCGATGGCCTTGCGCACGTCGACGTTGGTCGCCGCGATCACGCGCACGTCCACGGTGAGCGTCTCGGTGCCGCCCACGCGCTCGAACTGCTGCTCCTGCAGCACGCGCAGCACCTTGGCCTGCGCGGCCAGGCTCATGTCGCACACCTCGTCGAGGAAGATGGTCCCGCCGTTGGCGAGCTCGAACCTTCCCATGCGGCGTCCCACCGCGCCGGTAAACGATCCCTCCTCGTGCCCGAAGAGCTCGCTCTCAATGAGCTCGTTGGGGATGGCCGCGCAATTCACCTTGATGAAGGGCATGTCCGAGCGGGCGGACCGGTGATAGATGGCGCGCGCGACCAGCTCCTTGCCCGTGCCGCTCTCGCCGGTGATGAAGACGCGCGCGTTCGTCCCGGCGGCCGTCTCGATGATGCGCCGTATCTCCATAATCTGCGGCGACGACCCTATCATGTCGTCCTCCATCTGCGAGACCTTGCGGAGCTTGATGTTCTCCCGCTTCAGGCGGACCTGCTCGAGCGCGTTGTTCACGGTGGTCATTACCCGCTCCATGGAGAGCGGCTTCTGGAGGAAGTCGAACGCGCCGAGCTTGGTCGATTTTACCGCGATGTCGATCGAGCCATGGCCCGATATCATCAGCACGCCCGTGCCCGGAAAGCGCGTCTTGATCCGTTCGAGGATGTCGATGCCGTCGCTGTCGGGGAGCCACACGTCAAGGACCACCAGGTCGGCCTCGTTTGTTTCCAGCATCTCCAGCGCGCCCTCGCCGGAGCGACTCGAGATAACGGTGTGCATTTCGTCCTCGAGAATGGAGCTCAATGTCTTGATGATGTTAACCTCGTCGTCAACGACCATTATTTTCGCCATGGATCACCCTCTCCTCTGCCCGGCCGGCAGCTCGATTATGAATTCGGTCCCCTTGCCCTTCTCGGACTCGAAAGAAATTTCGCCGCCGTGCTCCATGATGATCTTCTGCACGATGGCCAGCCCCAGTCCCGTCCCGGTGGGCTTTGTCGAGTAGCCGGGGGCGAACACCCTGTCCCTGTCGGACTTCTTGATGCCGGAGCCGGTGTCACGGATGGATATGCGCACGATCCCCTTTGCGTCCTGTTTCAGGTACTCGGCCTTCACGCTGATCGAGCCCTTGCCGGAGATCGATTCTACCGCGTTCTGCATGAGATTGTTCAGCGTCTGGCGAATGAGAACGCGGTCGACCGGTATTTCGGGGATTCGCTCGTCCAGCTCCAGGCTGAAGGATATGTTTTCATGGCTGGAGAACATTGTCACGCAATTTTCTATGAGCGAGCGGATGTCCGTCTTGACCGGGTGCATCTCCGGCAGCCGGGCGAACTTGGTGAACTGGCTCAGGATGTTCATGAGCACCTGCACCTCTTCTACAATGGTGTCGGCGCCCGTAACGATGATCTCGTCGAGCTTTGGGTGCTTTTCCTGGTAGCGCTTTTTCATCCGCTCCGCGGAAAGCTGGATGGGCGTCAGCGGGTTCTTGATCTCGTGCACCAGCCTCCGCGCCATCTCGCGCCAGGCCTCGAGCCGCTCTTTCTGGTACATGAGCTTCCTGTTGCGGTCGAGTTCCTTCACCATGCGGTTGAAGGATATGTAGAGCTGGCCCAGCTCGTCCTTCGCCTCGCGGTGGAGGGATATGTTGAAGTTACCATCCGCGATCTCGCTCGCGGCGTTCGAAAGCTCGAGTACCGGCTTCACGATGTTCTTCGAGAGGTAGAGGCTGAGGAGAACGCTTATGACAATGATGACGAGGGATATGGCGAAGAGATACATCCCGATGTTGTTTTTGAAATTATTGACGAGCTGGACGATCCTCCGGTGATCGGACATGGACTGCGCGTAAAATTCGATGCGGCGAGGGATCTCCTCCCGGACCGTGCTGCAGAGAACGATCACGGTGTTACCGCTGGACAGCGCCCCCGCGAGATAGGTGCTCTTGCCGAGCGCCAGCTTGTCAACGCGGATATCCGACTTGAAGGGCACCATCTCGAAGAACTCCCCGAACCCATTGCTCAGCTCGTCCTCCTTGATGTCGAGCGCCCTGTAGTGCGTTCCGTCGGGATCCCGCGTGATTTCGTACACGAGGACCGCATACCCGCGGATGCGATAGAGCGCCCTGAGGCCGTCGCGCGACGCGCGGTCCTGCGGCACGACGCTGCCGTTGCGTATCTGGTATTTCAGGCCCTCCATCTCCCTGTGCATGGAATCGTGCATGTATACCAGTGGCTCGTTCGACGTGTCGATAGCCTCCTGGAGGGCCTTCGATATCCGGTCGATGATCATGTCGGGCAGGGTCTTGTGCACCACGTAGTTCGAGGTTATGATCGCGGGGAGAGTCGGCAGGATCGCGACAAAAACGAAAGCCAGTGCCATTTTCTTGCGTATGCTTGCGCCGCCGAGAAACCAGTTCTCGGTGTACAGGTTTTTCTGGAAGGATATGACTATGAAGTAGAGCGCCGCGATAACGGGCACGGTCATCACCGCATAGATGAAAAATTCCCTCGTCATGATATTCCCCGCGTTGCGCCCGGGGAAGAGCGCGATGATAAGCAGGGATATGATCACGAAAATGCCGACCAGGAACGTCACGTCCTGGATCTCGCTTTCATCAGTGATGATGTTGAGCTTTTTTACGAAATTTTTAATTAGTTTTTTCATTCGCGACGAAGTTGTTCTCGATCATGTCGACGAGGGCCTTCACCGCGACGGTCTCGTCCTCGCCTTTTGCGCGGACGATGAGCGTCGATCCCGGCAGGATCGCGAGACCGAGCACCGACATGATCGATTTGCAATCGGCCTCGACGCCGTCTTTTATCAGCCTGATCTCGCACGGATATTTCATCGCTTCCTTCACAAGCATCATCGCGGGCCGCGCGTGCACGCCCGCATCGCTCTTGATGTACACCTCTTTCTGCTTCATTTCTTTCTGTGCTTAGTCTTGTTTTCCATCCAGCGCTGGAGGTTGTCATCAAGTTCCTTCGCCGAGTTGATCCCGAGCTTTCTCAGCCGCTGGTTAAGCGCCGCGGTCTCGACGATGATCGGGATGTTCCTTCCCGGCCGGACGGGGACCATGATATAGGGCACGTGGAGGTCGAGAATCGAGTAGCAGGTCTCGTCCAGGCCAAGCCTGTCGTACTGTTTGGTCGAGTCCCATTCCTCGAGCATGACGACCAGCTCGATACGCTTCCTGTTTCTGACGGAGCGTATGCCGAATATCTCCCGTATGTTGATGATGCCGAGCCCGCGTATCTCCATGTGGTGCTTGAGCACCGGGGACCCGCTCCCCATGAGGAGCGACTCGTCGATGACGCGAATCTCGACCATGTCGTCGGCGACCAGCCTGTGGCTGCGCTCGACGAGCTCGAGCGCGCACTCACTCTTGCCGACCCCGCTCTTGCCGAGTATGAGAACGCCCACGCCGAATACGTCGACGAGCGTCCCGTGAAGCGTCACCGTCGGTGCGAACGCCTCGTCAAGGAGATGGACGATCGAGTTTATGAAGCGCGTGGTGTACTTGTCGGTGATGAACACGGGCACGCCGTTGCGATCGGCAAACTCCTTGAAAAGATCGTCGGGTTCCTCCCCGTGCGTAAAAATGCAGCTGTTGATGTCGTACGAAAAGAAGCTGGTGTAGATGTCCAGCCTCTGTTTCTGGGTCATCTTTTTCATGAAGGCCGTTTCGCCCAGGCCGAATATCTGGATGCGGTCGTGCGCGAAAAAATCAAAAAAGCCGGCCAGCGTCAGGCCGGGGCGATTGATGTCGCCCACGCGAATTTCCTTGTCCAGCCCCTTCTCGCCCGCGACCAGGCGCAGGTTGAGCTGTATTTTACCGCTGTCCTCGAGGAAGTCCCTGACCAGAAATTGACGATCCATTATCGTGCCGCCCCGGGACCGCTCAGAACGCGGGAACCATGACCTCGAGCTTTTTTCCGTTCTTGTAGATGATATTCAGGTAATGCGATTCCGTGTTGTAGAAGGGAAGGTAATTAAGCTCCCTGTCGTCGATCGCCTGCACCGCCTCGTCGATGGTCATCAGGCCTATATTGGCCGCGCTGCTTTTCGTGAAATCGATCTTCGGGTCGGAAGGAGAATCGTCGTGCACCTTCATCAGGTATTCCACGAACATGTCCTTTTCGGCCGAGCCGTTCTTGATGCGCTCGAAGGGGATCTCGACCATTTTGAGACCGGCCCCGTCGCGATAAATGATTGCGTAGTTCTTCTTGGAAAATGCCTTCTCGCTCTCGATGGTATTCTCATCGCCGAGCTTGAACAGGATGAAGTCCCTCTTCTGGATTTTCATCTGGAGGAAGGCCTCGATTTTATCGATGGGCTTGTTGCTGACCTGGGAAAGCGCCACCGACCGTCCCTCCCCGACCGAATAATCGAACATGGAATCCGGCACGGCACCGGTTGATTTCTCCGGCCCCTTGTGGGTCTGGTGTCTTTCTTTGTACCGGACGATCTGCTTTTCCATCTTGTCCCAGAGAAGGTCGACCGCAGAATAGAGGTCGGCCGCTTTTTCCCTCCCGTGGAACTGGATGCCGTCGCCGTTGATCACGGCCTCGCACCCGTGGTCCTGTTTCTCCACGTAGAATATAAGGTGGGCATCGATGAGCTGGTTGAAGTATTTCTCCAGCTTCGAGAATTTCTTTTCGGCGTAGTCCTTCAGGCTGTCTGAAGTGTTCAGGTGTCTTCCGGTTACGGTAATGTTCATAGTCTGCCCTCTGGTTAATTTGAGATAACGTCGTAATGCACCATAGTAATGTCAATGCAAATACATATTGCCACCCCCCGCGCGGACGGCAACACTCCGCGGACGAAAAATCCGCAATTTGACCTGATTACTATTTCCGGGTTTTTTTTCAATGCTTTTTTCGCGTACATGGTCGTATAATGGTCCCGGCCGTGCGGAAACCCTCCCACGGTCCCCGTCGACACCCCTATTTCACGACCATCACGCTGCAATGAGCGTGATGCACCACCCTGTCCGATATCGAGCCGAGGAGAAACCTCGCGATGGCCGATCTTCCCCTGCACCCGAGAACGACGAAATCGTACTCGCCATTTTCGGCGATTTCACAGATTTTGTCGGCCGGATATCCCTCGACCACCATCCGGTCCCACTGGATTTTTTCCTCGTCCAGCACGGGATGCACGTGTTCGAAGCGCTGCTCCGAAATCCATTTGACCCGGTCGGTTCCTTCGGGCGCCTCGTCGTAGAATCCGGGTAAAGGGCCGAACTCCTCCACGACCTCGAGTATCGTCAGCTTCGCATCCGCCGCCAGGGCCATGGCGATGGCCATGTCAAGCGCCTTGATCGAATACTCGGAGCCGTCTACCGGACACAGGATCTTTTTGATATACCGGTGCATTGAGCCCTCCTCGCGAAGTGGATATATTCCGCGCCTTCAGGAACCGTTCGTGGCGCCGCGCGCGGAACCCGGCGTTCACGAATCCGTATATCCTCCTCATTAATATAATGGCCGTAAAAACCAGACCAGTCAAGAAATTTGTTCCGGTAGGAATGCCGCCGGCCGATACCCCCGGGATGGCCGGCATCGCGGCACGAACCGGCATGTCGCGGCGGTATCAGGACTCGCCCTTCGGCTTTTCCTTTTCAGAAGCGGCCCGGATGAAGTCCCTGAACAGCGGGTGCGGCTTCGTGGGCTTGGACTTGAATTCCGGATGGAACTGCGTCGCGATGAACCAGGGATGCGTCCTGAGCTCAATCGTCTCCACGAGGTTGTTCGGGGGATGCACCCCCCCGAACACCATGCCGTTCTTCTCGAAAAGTTCACGGAAGCTGTTGGTGAACTCGAAGCGGTGCCTGTGCCGTTCTTGCACCAGCTCCTTTCCGTATATTTTCCGTATTCTGCTTCCCTCCCTCATCCTGCAGGCGTAGGCGCCAAGGCGCATGGTGCCGCCCTTCTCGAGCACGATCTCCTGGTCCTCCAGGAGGGATATCACGGGGTGAGGTGTGTCGTGGTTGAATTCACGCGAATTCGCGTCCTTGAGGCCGCACACGTTGCGCGCGAACTCGATGACCGCGCATTGCATCCCCAGGCATATCCCGAAAAAGGGTATGCCGTTTTCACGCGCGTACCCGATGGCCCTGACCTTCCCCTCTATGCCCCTGGTACCGAACCCGCCGGGCACGAGCAGCCCGTCGACGCCCTTGAACAGGGTGTCGATCTTTCCGCCCTTGACCGTCTCGATGTCCTCCGAGTCGATACGCACGATATCGAGCTCGGCCCTGTTGGCGACCGCGCCGTGCATGATCGCCTCGTAGATGGAGCGGTAGGCGTCCTGAAGGGAGATATACTTGCCCACGACCGCGATGCGTACTTTTTTCACGGGATTGCGCTGCTGGCGAATGAACCGGTCCCACTCCGGCATCTTCACCTCGCGCGCCTTCATCTTGAAATGATCGAGAACGATCGTGTCGTACATGTTCTTCTGGAACATGTACGGAATCTCGTAAATGGATCCGTGAATGTCTTCGGCCGAGATGACGTTTTTCTCCTTCACGTTGCAGAACAGCGCGATCTTGCTCTTCATGTCCTCCGAGAGGGCGCGGCCCGTGCGGCAGAGGAGGATGTCCGGGAGTATTCCGAGCTCCATGAGCTCCTTCACGGAATGCTGCGTGGGCTTGGTCTTCTGCTCGCCCGCCACCGAGATCGTCGGCACCAGCGTGAGGTGCACGTTCAGCACCCTTTCGCTGCCGAGCTCCTGCCTGATCTGCCGGAT
>CAYRGX010000018.1:0-74810 GCA_964423905.1 uncultured Leptospirales bacterium
CGACGAGATCGCCAGGCCCTCGCGGCCGGGCGTCGTGGTGGGTCTGGCCTGGACCCCACTGGGCGGCGCCACGCTCATGATCGAATCGATCGCGGTACCCGGCAGAAAGGAAGCGGGACTGAAGATCACCGGCCAGCTGGGCGATGTCATGAGCGAGTCCGCTTCCATCGCCTACAGCTATGTCCAGCACTTCATGAAAAACAACAGCGCGGAAGGGAACATGTTCAGGGACAACGTGATCCACATACACGTCCCGGCGGGTGCCACCCCCAAGGACGGCCCGTCCGCGGGCGTTACCATGGCCTCCTCGCTCTTTTCGCTCGCATCGGAGAGGGTCGTGAAAAAAGGACTGGCCATGAGCGGCGAGCTCACCCTCACCGGGAGGGTCCTCCCCGTGGGCGGCATCAAGGAAAAGATCATCGCCGCGAAGCGGGCGGGGCTCAGGGAGATAATCCTGCCGGCGGAAAACAGGAAGGACCTGGAAGATATCCCCGCCTATGTGAGGAGGGGACTCACTTTCCATCTTGTTTCTGACATCGGGGAGGTTTTCTCCCTCGCGTTCGGGCCGGCGCCCCGCGGAAAAAGAACACGCGCACCGGAGAAATGACATGCCCATTCACAACGTCATGAAAGACATGGTGACCAATATCCTCGAGGAGGTCCTTCTGAGGGACTCGAGCCTCGTTGTCAGCGCGCGGCATCGGGAGGACATCATCGCCTACGTGCTGAACCGCATGCCCCCGTGGTACATCACCAGCGAACGGGGACTCCTTCACGCGTCAATCCGCGCGGGCAAGGACTACCAGACCAGGGTCGACATTATTTTCATGATATACGAATCGATAAACGAGATCATAAACCGGCGGGAATCCGCCATCACCGTGAAGACCGGCCCCATCCGGGCATCGTCCATACTTCCCCGCATCGTGGGCATCGTCTTCGACCAGAGCGATTTCAGCGTGATCCCCGACGTCGAGGTGTCCCTGGCCATCGAAAACTCGCTCGCCGAGATGATCGACGAGGGATGGCAGAACCCGTACCGCACGGTCGGGGCGGGAATGGGATATTACCACTTCTGGCCCTCACACCCTTCAGGAACGGTCGCCAGGTTCGGCAACATGCCGATGCGCCTCATGTTCAGGCACCCGAACTATTGCGAGAAGGCGGTCGACATCGACGTTCCCATTCTCCACAGGACCGAGGCAGGGAAGACGATCACCGTACCGACCGTGCTCATCGAGCCGAAATAGCCGGAAGGGAGAGGCATTCTTACAAGGCGGCATCTGCGCGAAGGAGGGACCCGTGGAACTTGAGAAAGCGATTATTTCAAGAAGGTCGGTCAGGAAGTTCACCGACCACTATGTGACCGACTCCGAGCTGAAACAGCTCCTCGAGGCGGCCCGTTACGCGCCGTCATGGGCGAACACCCAATGCTGGGAATTCATCGTGGTCCGCGACCGGGAGCTCATCAAGGAAGTGACGGAAACCTACTCGGCCACGAACCCGGCCCGCGAGTGCTCCTTCGGCGCGTCCGCGCTCATCGTCGCGTGCGCGCGCGTGAAGGTTTCGGGGTACAAGGGCGGCGAGGCGCGCACGAAATACGGCGACTGGTTCATGTTCGACCTCGGCCTCGCCGTGCAGAACCTCTGCCTCAAGGCCGGCGAGCTCGGCCTCGGCACGGTCGTGGTGGGCTCCTTGAACCACGACGCCTGCGCGAAGGTGCTCCAGGTCCCCGACACCACCGGGGTGGTCGCGGTCCTGCCCGTGGGAAAGCCCGAGTCGAAAGACCTCAAGGCGCCGGGCAGGAAGGAACTGAAGGAGTTCGTCTACCTCGACAAATACGGCGAGCGTTTCGCCGCGCTCTACTGACCGGAGGCACACATGGCCGAACGAATACCGGAACGGTCGGAAATCCCGGCCCGGGACAGGTGGGACCTTACCCCGCTTTTCCCCGGCACCGCTGAATGGGAAGACCTGTATACAAAAATCGAACGCGACATCGAGCGATATGACGGATATGCCGGCAGGCTCGCGGAATCGCCCGCCCTTTTCAGGGAGGCCCTCGAGTTCGACCTGGACACAGGCCGCGCGCTCGAGCGCATCTACACCTACGCCCACCTGAAAAGCGACGAGGACACCGCGGACCAGGCCGCCATGGGCCTTCTCCAGAGAGCCATGAACCTGTACCGGCGCGCCTCGGAACGATCGAGCTTCATGACGCCCGAAATCCAGGCGCTGCCGGAACCGGTCGTCGAATCGTACCTGGCCGATCCCGCCATGGCGGCGTACCGCTTCTACCTCGACAAAATACTGCGCTGGCGTCCCCACACGCTTTCGGCCGAGATCGAGGAGATCCTGGCCATGGGCGGCGAGGTGAGCGCGGCGCCGAACCAGATATTCAGCCAGCTCGACAACGCCGACATGAAGTTCGGCTTCGTCACCGACGGCGAAGGCAGGGAGGTGGAGCTCTCCCACGGCAACATGATTTCCCTGCTCATGGACCCCTCGCGGGAGGTCAGGAAAAACACCTTCCATCGATACTACGAGTCCTATGTAAACCACCGGCACACGCTGGCGACGACGCTGGCATCTTCCATCAAGAAGGACTGGTTCCACGCCCGCGTGCGCTCCTTCGCTTCGTGCAGGAGCGCCGCGCTTTTCGGGGACAACGTGCCCGAGGCCGTCTACGACGCGCTCATCGCCTCGGTCCGCAAGAACCTGGCCCCGCTCTTCAGGTACCTGGACTTCCGCAAAAAAAGCCTGGGCCTGGACGAGCTTCACTTTTACGACACCTACGTCCCGCTGGTGCAGGACGTGAAATTCGACATGCCCTACGAGGAAGCGGTCGAGACATGCGTCGCGGCGATCGCCCCGCTCGGGGATGAATACACATCACAGATGAAGAAGGGACTGCTCTCGGGGTGGGTAGACCGGTACGAGAACAGGGGCAAGCGCAGCGGCGCCTATTCGTCGGGCTGCTACGACTCGCCGCCGTATATCCTCACCAACTACCGCGCCGACACCATCAACAGCCTGTACACCCTCATCCACGAGGCCGGGCATTCCATGCACACGCTGCACTCGATCAGGGAGCGTCCGTACGTGGACCACGAGTACACCATTTTCGTGGCCGAGGTGGCGTCCACCTTCAACGAGACCCTGCTGAGCGCGCACCTGCTCGAGCGCTATCGCGGCGACGCGGCGATGACGCGCTACATCCTCAACAGGGAAATCGACGACATCAGGGGAACGCTCTACCGGCAGACCATGTTCGCCGAGTTCGAAAAGCGGGCGCACGACCTGGCGGAGCGCAACGAGGCCCTCACCCTGGAAACGCTCCGGGGACTTTACCGCTCCCTGCTCGACGATTACTTCGGCGGGGCCATCGTGATCGATCCCGAGCTCGAGCTCGAGTTCACCCGCATACCGCATTTCTATTCCGCCTTCTATGTGTACAAGTACGCCACGGGAATATCCGCGGCGATCGCGCTCGCGAAGGGAGTGCTCGCGGGAAACCCGGGCGCGCGCGACAGGTACCTCTCTTTCCTGGGACTCGGCGGCAGCATGTTCCCGCTGGACGAGCTCCGCGCGGCGGGCGTGGACATGGCGGATGAGGGGCCGGTCGCGAGCGCGCTGGGCCATTTTTCGGACCTCGTGGACCGCTTCATGCAAGAATAATCTACCGGAGAGAAACATGAAAATCACCGACGGAGTCTACGCCTACGAGTGGCGGGGATACTTTGAAAACAACTGCAACAGCTTTTACTTCGGGGAGCCCTTCAACATGCTCTTCGACCCCGGGCTGGCGAATTACGTGGACATGCTCCTGGAAAACATGAAAAAGGACGGCATCAAGCCGGAACAGATACGCCGGGTCGTGAACACCCACTGTCATCCCGACCATATCGAGGGATCGGAGTACTTCATGAAAAAGGGAATCCCCGTGGCCATGCTCCGCGAGGAGGTCGATTTTCTGAACACGGAAGGCCCCATGTTCTTCGAGATGTTCGGCATGCCGTTCCCCGACTACCGGTTCGATCCCGTGCTCGAGGAGGGGACCTGGAAGGTGGACGGCGGCGAGCTCGAGGTCATCAAGTCCCCGGGCCACTCCCCCGGTTCCGCGTGCTTCTACTGGAAGGAGAAAAAGGTCCTTGTCTGCGGCGACGTCATCTTCAACCAGAGCGTGGGCCGCGTCGATTTTCCGGGAGGGAGCGGCGCGCAGCTCATCGAGAGCATCAAGCGGCTCTCGCAGCTGGACGTGGAGATACTGCTCCCGGGGCACATGGACATCCTTGCGGAGAAGGGCCATGTCCGCAAGAACTTCGAGCTCATCGAACGCTTCTACTTCGGCATGATGGAGTGATGCTGCTCCGCGTCTGCGAGATATTCCGCTCGATCCAGGGGGAGACCCGCACCGCCGGGTTCCCCTCCCTGTTCATACGCCTGGCCGGGTGCAATCTCAACTGCGCCTGGTGCGACACCCCGCGCGCGCGGGACGGCACGTTCACGGAAATTTCCGTGGAGCGCCTGGCCGCGCTCGCGCGCGGGAGCCGCGGCATCCACCACGTGACCCTTACCGGGGGCGAGCCCCTGCTCCAGGCGGGCACGCCCGAGCTGGTCCGCGCGCTCCCCGAGGGGACCGACGTGCAGGTGGAGACCAACGGCAGCCTCCCGGTGGGCGCGCTCCTGCCGCATGCGCGCGTGATCATGGACGTGAAGACGCCCTCGAGCGGCGAGGCCGGGTCGGTGCTGAAAGACAATATCCCCCTCCTCCGCGCGGAAGACGAGGTCAAGTTCGTGATCGCCGACGCCGAGGACTACCGCTACGCCGCCGGATTCATGGCACGGGAGCTCGCGGGCTGCCCCGCCGCGGTGAACCTCTCCCCGGCCCGGGGCCGCATGGACGCGCGCGCGCTCGCGGAAATGATGCTCCGGGACGGCCTCCGCGCCAGGCTCAACCTGCAGCTCCACGCGATCATATGGGATAATTCGCCCGACGAGGGCGAAAAAATTAATCTTGCCAATTTGCGCGGTTGAGCGCAACAAGGTAACCGCCCGGACACTCTAACGAATACGAGGACGCAATGGACTATGTCGGACACGTGATACGCCCCCCGAGCGAGGCGTACAGCATGATCATCCAGGTCACGGTGGGCTGCTCGCACAACATGTGCACCTTCTGCGGCACCTACAAGGACGTGAAATTCAGGGTCAAGGACATGTCCGTGATCAAACGGGACATCGACGAGGCCAGCTCGTGGGGATACAATTTCGACAAGGCATTCCTCGCGGACGGCGACGTGCTCATCCTCCCCAACGCGACGATCCTCGAGATCATCGGGTATATCAAGAAAAAGAACCCACGGATCAAGCGCATCGGGGTATACGGGAACACCAAAGCCATCATCAAGAAGACGCCGGCCGAGCTCGTCGAGCTCAGGGAGGCGGGCCTGGGCATCGTCTACCAGGGGATTGAGAGCGGGAACGTCGACGTGCTCAGGACAATAAAGAAGGGCGCCTTTCCCGACCGCATGGCGGAATCGGCCGCGAAGGTCATGGAGGCGGGCATCCTTCTCTCGCAGACGGTGCTCCTCGGCATCGGCGGCACGGAGAAGAGCCGCGAGCACGCCACAGACACGGGGCGGCTTCTCGCGCGCATGTCGCCGGATTACGCCTCCGCGCTCACGGTCATGATTCTGCCCAACACCGAGCTCTACGCGAGCTACCGCGCGGGCACGTTCACGCTGCCGGACAAGTTCGGCCTGCTCGGGGAGCTGAGAACGATGATCGGCGAGATGGGCATGCGCAGGGACTGCTATTTCACCTCGAACCACGCGTCCAACTATCTTCCCATCAGGGCGACGTTCCCCCGCGAGAGGGACGCGGTGCTGAAGCTGCTCGACAGGATACTCGAAACCAGGGACGAGAGCATCCTGAAGCCCGAACACATGCGGGCACTGTAGGAGGGACCAGCCATGGCGGCAGACAACGCGATACAGGAAGCGGTAAAATACATCGGGCTCGAGCTCAGGGACCATCCCGAAACCGACAAGGCGAAGCTCATCGAGGAGGCGAGCCGCCGCTTCGACCTGAACCCGCTCCAGACCGAGTTCCTGATCAACAAGTTTCTTTTGGGAAAATGACGCCTCAGCGGGATATGTAGGCGTCGACCTCGGCCGCGGCCTTCGACGTCATGGAGGAGTAAAAGTCGCCGGGCTTCGCGGCGCCGGGCGACTCCACGGTGAAGCTCACGAACGCGTCCTTGTATTTCACGTACATCGTCATGTAGAGCACGTACGTCTCTCCGGATTTGACCTTTTTCACGCCCCTGCCGCGCGGCGCGAGGGTCCCCGTGATCCCGTAATCGGCGCCGCACTTCGACATGAGTTTCTTCAAATCCGTGTTGCCCAGGCACCGCACCTGCTTCACGCCCTCCCTCTGGAACAGCGCCTCGAGATCCATCACCGTCACGATCGGGTATCCCTTTTCCCTGAACGCGCGCATGAGGGTCTCCCTGAAAAGCCGGTCCTCGAGGTCGGTGAGGAGCGCCGAGTTGAACCCCAGCACGAGTATCTTCGCGTCGTCCGGTTTCTTCTTTCTTGCGTCGCCGCCCCCCGCGGAGAGCGCGGACGAGAACGCGATCGCGGACAGTGCCGCGCACGCGATGAGGGCTTTCACTGCGGACGGTTTACTCATGGTCCACTCCACGGGCTGAGATGCCGGTATTGAAGCAATGCTTCCGAGATGAGTCAATTACAATTTGGGGGGATATGTCCCCCGGCAAACCGATGGCCATTCCAGAAGGAACGCGGCAAAGGTACTTCCCCCAGTGGAAAGCCTCTTCCGGCGGTTTCACCCTCCACACCTGAGCCGGGTCCAGATTCTCACCGGGTTGACTCTTCCCGCAGCGTTGATTCGTCGTCGAAGACCCTTCTAAGAATATCATCGATATTTCTGATACTCCCGATCCACCCCGGATCGATTGAAAGGGCCAATTTTTCCTCGATGGTGTGGCTGTTCGCGCTGAATTGCATGATCGGTTCCGTTTTTTTCCCGGTCTCATGGATAGCGATTTCGAGAGTCCACCCGTCCCCGTCCCTGGGATTGAAATATTCGTACACGACGCCGACCCGCGCGAAGAACGACACCGCACCCATTTCAGCGGGACGTGATTCGAGCCGTACCGTGCGTTCCCTCGGCCACCCGGGCCCCTGCAGGGTGTTCGTTTCAGTTATAATGGACGTTTCGAAGGACATGCCCCGTGGACAGAGCATCGCGAGCGCACCGGCCGCGATCCTCTCGCCGGCGTCGCGGAGCACGTCGACGATTTCGTCCGAAACCCAGGATGAAAAACCCCGGTAGCCCGCGAATACGAACTTGAAATTCCTATCCCGCGGACCGCGCATCGATGTACACGCGCTCGAGCTCGGGCACCTTCATGGACGGGTTGATGTCCTCGGCCTCGAGCGCCCGGAGCGGCGATATCTCGAGCGCCTTCACGCACGCGGGCACCGCGACTCCGCGCGCGGCGCACCACGACCGTGCCAGGCCGGAGATGAGGGCGCGCGACGATTCCACGGAGTCGATTCCGGCGGGGTTCTTCACCGGCGCGAACTCCTCCTCGCGCCTCGATTCGAGGATGACGTTCCGCTCCGTGAGGGGCAGCGCGTCGAACACGAATTTCTCGAACTTGTAGCCGTCGATTTCCTGGAAGGTCTCGCCCCGGCACGCCCTGATCTTTTTCTTCGCGGTGTGGAAGGGTAGTGACGCGCCGGTGCCCGAGGTGAGCGACTCGATGTACGCCCGCGAGAAGAGGTGGATGGCCACGCTTCCCGCGGAGTACGCGAGCCCGCCCTTCTCGTCCATCTGGCGCACTTTGTGCTCGGGCAGGTCGGAATACTCGACCACGCCCACGCTCCCGTCGTCGAACCGGACGAACACGCCGACCTTCTCCTCGGGGTAGGCCTTGAGCAGCGCCTTGCTGGACACGTCCGCGCCCTCGAGCGTGTGGAACCCGATGAACACGGGATCGATAACGCGCACGAGCGGATTGTCCACCTGGAAATACGAGATGATCTCGACGCCGCGCGCGCGGAGCGACTTCATGGCGCCCGAGGTCTGCATCGCGGTCAGGCTCCCGCCGTGGCCGTCGGGGTTTTTGAATATGCCGCACTTCGACTGGAGGATGAGCTTGCCGTTCGTGTCGAGCGAGGGGATCATGTTCTGCGCGAAGATGATGACGTCCTCCTCGGGAAGCCCGAAGTTCTTGTGCGCGTCGAAGAACTCGACCGTTTCGTCGTTGTTCTCGGTCGAGGTCATGACGAGGAGGGGGATGGAAACGCCGTACTTGCGCGACGAGGCCAGCACCTTTTCCGCGTGTATCTGGAAGAGGGTCTTGCCGGACACGGGCCCTATGGGAAACTTCCCCTTGGGGCCGTCATACCCGAGCCGGGAGCCCTGCCCACCCGCGACCATGAAGGCCGCGGTCTTGCCGGCGCGCACGGCCTCGATGCCGGCGTTCCGGGCCTCGTCGAACCGTTTCCGCTCGTCCGCGGTCTCCGGGACGCGAATGAACGGCGCGGGGGAATAGTCCCTGTGCGCGGTTGCGCCCGCCGACGAGTAGAGCCGTTCGAGGAGCGCGAAGTCCACCCCGGCGAGATCGTCGAGCAGCCGTTTCTTCTCATCGTCCGAGAGCCCGTCCCAGAAGTCGAACACGTGGTCCTGCTTCGCCTCGCGGACCCTGGCGATGACGTCGTCGTATCCCTTGTATGCGATCATGTGTCTATCCTGTGGTGCGTGTCTTCGGGGCGGTGTATATCCCCATAACTTTACTGTGACAGAGCCCCGGCCGTCTGGCAAGGATTAATTCGGGCGGCCGGCAAAATGTATTGACGCGCTCCGGCGCGGGACCGCACCATCGTCCCGTGAAGGGGGCCTCCATGAAAAAATACCTGGAAAAAGTCAACATACTGCTCGAGTCTCTCCCTTATATAAGGGAATTCTACGGTAAGACCGTCGTGATCAAGTACGGCGGCAACGCGATGATCGACGACTCGGTGGTGCGCTCGTTCGCGCGCGACATGGTGCTCCTGATGCTCGTGGGCATCAACCCGGTGATCGTGCACGGCGGCGGCCCGCAGATCAGCGACCTCTTGAAGCGCGTCGGCAAGAAGAGCGAGTTCGTGGGCGGCATGCGGGTGACCGACGCCGAGACCATGGAGATCGTGGAGATGGTGCTCGTCGGCAAGATAAACAAGGACATCGTGAACAATATCAACCTGGCCGGCGGCAAGGCCGTGGGGCTTTCGGGCAAGGACGGGGCGCTCATGACCGCCCGCAAGATATACCAGGACGTCAACGGTAAAAAGGAGGATATAGGCCAGGTGGGCGAGGTCTCGCTCGTCAACCCGGACATATTGCTCACCCTGGACCGGGACAAGTTCATACCGGTGATCGCGCCCGTGGCGGTCGACGAAAACGGCATGACCTTCAACATCAACGCAGACCTGGCCGCGGGCAGGATCGCGGAGGCGCTGAAGGCGGAAAAGCTGGTGCTCCTCACGGACGTGGAGGGCGTGCTCCTGGACGGGGGGCTGGTGTCCAGCCTCAGGCTGGGCGAGATACCGGGCCTCATTAAGGACGGAAAAATCACCGGGGGGATGATCCCCAAGGTGAACTGCTGCTGCGAGGCGCTCTCGGGCGGGGCGGGCAAGGCCCACATCATCGACGGCAGGGTGGAACACGCGGTGTTGCTCGAGATATTCACCGACGCGGGCATCGGCACCGAGATCGTGCATGCCTGAAAGACGGGCACTTTTTTATTTGACATCGAACGCCCCTTTCATAGATTTGTTACCGGAGAGTTGTCCGAGTGGTCGATGGAGGCGGTCTTGAAAACCGTTGGGTGAATAACCCCGGGGGTTCGAATCCCTCACTCTCCGATCAGCGAGCAGTCAATCCACGGCGCCGGCGGCGCCGTGACAATCACACGATAAAGGAGAGGTGCCCGAGAGGCCGAAGGGAGCTGCCTGCTAAGCAGTTGTACTGGTAACGGTACCGGGGGTTCGAATCCCCCCTTCTCCGAATGAAAACCATGATAGTAAACCTTGTAACCGACAGAAACAGGCTGATGCTCGAGGTCGAGCGGTTCAAATTCAAAAAGGAACTGCCCTTCCAGTGGTTCATCTACCTCCCGTTCGTGGGCTGGATCTACGCCTTCCTCTTTAGAACGGACGACCAGTTCTGCATGCACCACGCCACGAACGCGGTCAAGATGGCGGGCTTTTTCACCGCGGTGCCGACCCTGCTCACCTTCCTCATCGTGTTCCTGCCGGCCTCGTTCAGGTGGGTGCGCCTCATCACGGTGCTCCTCATCTGGCTTTCGCACCTGGCGTATTTCGCGCTGTGCGGGCTGGGTACGTACCGTATTTACAAGGGAAGCAAGGAAGATTTTCCCTACGTGCAGGAATACCTAAATAAGATTGACCTCTGGGGCGATGCGAAGTAACTTAGTATCGTCCAGTATCAATACACGCGTCTGTAGCTCAGCTGGATAGAGTACCGGACTACGAATCCGATGGTCGCAGGTTCGAATCCTGCCAGGCGCGCATGGGACTCCTGAATTATACAGGAGTCCCACTTTTTTCCCTATGGGTAAAATCCATAAACTACACTTAAACTATATAACGAATCAAATCCATTATTATTCTAATTTGAAACAGATAATATTACTCCAAAGAAATTGCCGCTATTTACTTGCTTTTTTGTTCTTGAATATCATTTTCCGTACCCAACCAGTCGCGTATACCCTTCCAACCCTTCCCCTTATAAGTCCTATTCGGGTTCATTGGTATATCTCCTGGCAGGCATCCCTTTTCAGGTAGTTGTCCTTTACAAAACATGTTCCAATCATATCGGTTTTTAAGTTTCAGACTGCGTACATATTCACGTGCTTCCTTATAAGGTTTAAAGATTTTAAGTTTTGAGGCTACAGTGCCTGTACCTAACCAATCTCCCATGCCCTTCCAACCCTGATCTTTATATGTTCTGTTTGGGTTTGTAGGTATATCATCGGGTAGGGTTTCCTTTCCAGGTAGCTGGCCTTTGCAGTATCTTTTCCATTCATCACTGCTTTTTAGTTTCAAACTCCGCGCAAACTCCCGTGCTTCTATAAAAGTCTTAAAATTCCTACGACTTGCGGCAATGATATAAGTTCCCAACCAGTCGCCATAACTTTTCCAACCTTCATCTTTATATGTTTGATCAGGATGAGTTGGTATATAATCGGGCAAACCATCTAATAACATTAGTCTACCTGTACAGTATGCTTGCCATTCCTTAATACTTTTAAGTTTCAAACCGCGTACATACTCCCGTGCTTCTTTGAAAGGCCAAAATTTTTTACGTTTTGAGGCAACTGCTACAGTCCCCAACCAATCACTTATACCTCTCCAACCTTTATCTTTATATGCTTTACTTGGTGATGTAGGGATATCTTTCGGTAGGGAACCTTTATTAGGCAATTTCCCCTTACAGAATTCTTTCCATTCTTTCCAACCAATAAGATTGAGACTCCGCGCAAAAGCGCGTGCATCTTCAAACGATCTATATGCCTTTAAAGAATTGGCTATCGTGCCAGTACCTAACCAATCACCCATACTGTGCCAACCCTTATCTTTGTACGTTCTATTTGGAAATTTTGGAATATCATCTGGCAAAGCCCCTTTACCTGACAGCTGTCCTTTGCAGTATCTTTGCCATTCATAACCATTTTTAAGTTTCAGACCTTGAGTGAATTCACGAGCTTCCTCAAACGGTCTATATACTCTCAATCGTGGGGCAATTGTTCCTGTACCTAGCCAATCTCCCATACCCTTCCACCCCAGATCTTTATAAATAACATTTGGATTAGTGGGAATATCATCAGGAAGGGTTCCCTTTTCGGGTAGTTTACCCTTACGAAACAATCTCCACTCATTTTCTCTCTTTAAATCCAAGCTCCAAATAAATTTGCGTGCCTCTTCAAACGGTCTAAATACTCTCGATCGTGAAGCTATTGTACCTGTCCCTAGCCAATCTCCCATACCCTTCCAACCCTGATCTTTATAAACACCCGAAGGATTTGCTGGAATATCGTCTGGCAACGTACCCTTTTCTGGTACCAATCCTCTACTAAACGCTCCCCATTCAACTCCGTTCTTTAGTTTAAGGCTTCGAGCAAATATTCGTGCTTCTTCAAAGGATCTATACACTCTGAATCGTGAGGCAATTTTGCCAGTACCCAACCAATCACCTATACCTTTCCAACCCTTTCCCTTATAAGTTACATTTGGATTTGATGGTATATCATCAGGTAAGGTTCCCTTTTCGGGTAGTTTACCTTTACAGAACTCTCTCCATTCATATTCTTTTCTGAGTTTAAGATTTCGTGCATAATTACGTGCTTCTTCAAACGTTCTGTAGATTTTTAAATTTGGGGCAATTGTACCTGTTCCCAACCAGTCACCGTAACTCTGCCAACCTTTGTCCTTATAAGTTTTATCGGGGTTAGCTGGAATATCATCAGGCAGCTTCCCCTTACCTGGCAGTTTACCCTTACAAAAGATTCTCCAATCGGCACTGCACTTTAGTTCAAGTCTCCGGGCAAATTCACGTGCCTCTTCAAATGGTTTGTATACTTTCAGATAATTAGCAACAGTGCCCGTTCCTAACCAGTCTCCCATACTGAGCCAGCCATCTTCTTTATAGGTTTGGTTTGGACAATGTGGTATATCATCTGGCAGTGTCCCCTTTTCAGGTAACTGACCTTTACAAAACTTAATCCACTCCTCACCACCTTTTAGCTTGATACTCCTTGCAAAATCCCGCGCTTCTTCAAACGGTCTGTAAACTTTAAAAAAATTTGCGATAGTGCCAGTACCTAACCAGTCACCCATTCCTATCCAACCCTCGTCTTTGTAGGTTTTGTTTGGAGAGATTGGAATGTCTTCTGGAAGAATTCCCTTTTCAGATAGCTGACCTCTGCAAAATTCTTTCCATTCTCTTTTATTTTTTAGTTTCAGGCTCCGTGCAAACTCACGAGCCTCATGGAAAGGTCTGTAGACTTTGTGATAAGTGGCCAATATACAAGTGCCAAGCCAATCACCTGAATTCTGCCAGCCATTATTTTTATAAGTCTTGTGGGGAGATGCCGGAACATCTTTTGGCAAGACTCCCTTTTCGGGGAGCTTTCCTTTGCAAAATGATCTCCATTCTTTCCAGTTTTTAAGCTTCAGACCTTGAGCAAATGCACGTGCTTCTTCAAACGTTCTATAAACCTTGAGATAATTGGCAACTGTGCCGGTACCCAACCAGTCACCCATACTGTGCCAACCCATGTCTTTGTATGTCCTGTTTGGAAATGCTGGTATATCATTTGGTAGCTTTCCCTTTTCTGGCAGATCCCCTTTACAAAACAATTTCCATTCGTCACTGTTTTTAAGGTTCAGGTGCCGCGTAAAGGCACGCGCTTCTTTGAACGGTCTATAAACTCTTGAACGTGTTGCTATAGCTCCGGTGCCTAACCAGTCACCCATGCCACACCAACCCTTGTCTTTATATATATAATGAGGGGATGGCGGAATATCATAAGGCAATCTTCCCTTTTCAGGTTGTTTACCCATACAAAAAGAACGCCATTCATATTCACTTTTAAGGTGTAGGCCTCGTACAAATGTTCGTGCATCTATAAAAGGTCGCCATGACAACTTTGCAAGACGTGACCATGCTTTGAGTTCAATAGAATTAATAAATTCATCAGTACTGACGGTAATTCCATCCGGTACGGTGAACTCAACGGGAATACTCACAGAAGGATGTTCTCCTTGGGATATTGACCGAAAGTATTCAATAATACGCTCGTCGTTCGTTGCCAATGCTCTTAAAACCATCAATACATTGTCAAATCGTGTTATTTCTGGTTTACCGGTATTTTCAATTACAACAGGAATTATTACATAACCAAATTTTTTTCCTGGCACTGGCCGCAAAGCTCTACCCAAAGCCTGGACAATATCAATAATGCTCCGTTTAGGGTCGGCAAAAAGAATGCAATCTATTCCTGGAACATCAACCCCTTCGGATAGGCAACGAGCATTAGTAATTAAAGAACGTTCAGCTTTAGCGAATGCATTAATTTCACTTTTTCGGACAGCTGTTGCTGTTCGTCCTGTTATATGGAATGTATTAAGTGGCCCATATTCAGGAAATATTTTTGTAAATCTATCATGACTGTCACGAAAAGCTTTAGCTCTTGAAATGCGGGAATGGAACGACACTGCATGACGTATTGAAAACATACACATTGCTTTACGAAGGGCCACTAGGGCGGCAAGCATTTCTGCTTCCAGTTCCTCATCCCACTCCCCTTTGTCTGGCTTAACAATTAGATTTAATTTGAGCATCTGTTCGATTTCATAATGTGTGACTGCAACGGTTACGATTTTATAATCTGAAAGGATTGGTGGTTCAAACTCAAGTGCCTCTTTAAAACTAAGCAGATAGAAGGTTTCACCGAACACAGTAGGATCATCCATGCTTAAAACATCGTCACTTTCTCCACGATATCTACGTTCCGTGGCAGTCATGAATATCCGATTATGTATATCAATATTCTCATCGTGGAGAAGATGATCAAAAAGACTTCCTCTCTTTCCAACTGTTTTATGTGCTTCATCTAGTATTCCAAGGTCAAAGGAAACAGATGCAATTCGGGAAGCATCAGCGACTGACCTTCCTGACTGATATGTTGTCACCACTACCGAGATACCTCCAAAAGAACGCTTCAGCCATGAAGCTATCTCTTGGGGATTTGTATGTACTCTTATTCCCAAATCTTGAACAAGAACAGATACATCATCATGTTCATTATGAGCAACAGACGCATCACTGCAAACAGCAATCCATCTGATATTATGTTTGTTGGCAATAGACTCCCTTGCCCATACTTCAAAAGTCTGTTTGACTAAGGCAAGGCTCGGGACTGCAATCAATATTAACTTCGCTTTAAACTTTTCAGCCATCCAGAAAGCCGTTAGACTCTTGCCTGAGCCGCAGGGCATAATGAGCTTGCCTCGCTCATTTTCTCCTTTAATATAATAACTGATGGCTTCTTTGATGGCTTCTTCCTGATGAGGTCTTGGATTACAGGGCTTTAATGCTACGGGGCGATTGGAAAGATTACGATGCAGAAGGTTAAAGAAATCAACATCGAGCCCTCTCCATACATCCCCGGCAATAAAAGAAATACGTTCTCCATACATTTCAAGTTTGTGACTAAATCTATCTGTCGAGGTACAAACAAGGGCGAGCTCAAATCCCTTGCAAATTCCAAATGTCAGATCTGTAAATGTAGCCAGCTCTCTTCTGGTGAGTGAATGATTATCATCTGCATGATACTTGCACTGGATAGCCCAGAAATTTCCGTCTCTTGTTTTTGCTACAAGGTCAATGCCTTCGTCATTATCAGGAAAATTTAATTTTTTTCGAATATTTTGAGGTACTTTTTGCCTTTGCCAAATATTAGTTAACTGAGTTGCATAGGTTGGATGAATACTAAGATAATGAAGAGTTAATTCTTCAAAGGCGTCCCCTTTCTCTTTTTTGCTTAAACCAGATAAGATTGATTCAAATTCGGACCATGAGTTTATGTTTTTAAACTTAACCATGTATTACAATAATTATCTTAATGAGAATTAATCAACTTGAAAAAGCTGTAATGATAAAACTAAATGCGAATATTCTTGAGGTTATTTCAGATGAGTAGTCTTTAATTAAGGAAGAAATAATTTTCACATCATCGCAAATCTGACATTTGATTTCGCACGTCTATTAAATCGCCTCTCACCTCTTTATCGAGTACGACACGAACGCGGCCGCGACCTGCCGCCCCTCCCCGTCCGTAATGTCCACGCGCCAGTGGGATATGTTCTTTCCCTCCGAGAGCATCGTAGCCTCCGCGGCGACCGTGCCGGAATTCACCGGCCTGAGGTACGACACCGTCATGTTCACCGTGGTGACGGACGGCACCTCGTATGCGTACACGCACCCGAATATGGCGACCGTGTCCGCCAGAGTGCCGAGCACCCCTCCATGGAGGACCTTGTTCGGATTGAGAAGCTCGGGCCTGATGTCGATCTCGCCGCGGGCATAGCCATTTTCGATCGTGGTGAGGCGTATGCCGTTGTACTCGATGTACGACCCGGCCGTGACCTCCGGAAAGCTGAACGTGAACCCGTTCCGCAGCGTGATGTTCTCGAGCGCCTGTTCCATGGTTTGTCTCCTTTGATTTATAACCGGCGTGCTACCGGTACCCTATCTCCGGCGTGAGCGCGATGGAGCTGCGGACGAAGACCCCGCTGCCCCGGGCGATCTCATTTTCATCCGAGTCGTACAGCACCGATTCGGCGACGAACTGGTTTTTCGTGCGGCTGACCACCCTTCCCACGGCCCGCGCCACGCCCTTCGCGACCGGCCGCAGCAGGTACGTATTGAAAGTGGACGTGAGCACGAACACGTCCTCCACGAGCGAGTTTACGGCGAAAAACGCGGCGTTGTCGAGCGCGAGAAAATACATGGCCCCGTGCAATGCCCCGGCCGCGTGGAAGAGCTCCCTTTTCACGGGGAGCGTGATCTCCGCCCGCCCCTCGTCGATGGCGACGACCGCCCCGACAAGCTCGACGATCGGCGCGGAGTGCATCATGTTCTCGAGCTTTCGGTAATGGTCTTCGTTTTTCATTCGATGTTGCCCCTGTTGGTGTTGAGGAGCACCCTGCGCAGGACGCTTTTCAGCTCCTCGAGCCCTGCTGGCTCCACGCCGTCGAACGCCTCGCCGAGCGCGGCGTCCGCCGCGGCGATGACGGCGTTCCTGACGTCGCTCCCCGTGTCGGTGAGTCGAATCTTTTGCGCCCTCCGGTCGTCGGGGTCGTCCTCCCGCCGCACCAGGCCGTCGCGCTCCATGCGGTCTATGACGCCCGTCATGCTGGACGGCTCGATGCCCGCGCACCGGGCCAGGTCCGCGGTCTTCATCCCGCCCGAGGTTCCCAGTTTCGCCAGGGCATCGTCCAGGCTCTCCTCCTTCCAGAGGCACATGAGCACGGCCAGGTACGCCGGGTTGACCCGGTCAAGGCCCGCCGACGCGAACGATTTTTTGATTCCGGCCGTGATCGACAGGTACGCGCGGTTGATCAGGTAATACGGGTCGTCCGCGGTCTCGAGCATGTTGAACGATAGTTTGTTCTGTTTCATATGTATAAATATAATACGTATACGTATTATCGGCAAACAAAATAGTTGGATATACTCTCGTATTTGCCCGGCCTCAATGAAAATTACGCTTTTTCCGGGTACGCGGGAAATACGCCGTCATCCTGGCATTTTTTTCATTTCCGGAGTCTCCTGGATGGACCATCCGGATGGACAAATCCAACACTTGCTGAATATGACGAGACAGCCGATAATTTAATATGTAATTTATATAAAACCGTCCGGACGTTTTGTTTTGATGGTTACTGAAACTATTTATTAAGAGGTAAGAGGAATTTATGAAAAAGCTTCTGATCACGTGCTTTCTCGCATCAATGGCCCTCGTTCTTACAAATTGCGGCATGGCGGACATGACGAATCCCACCGCCACCGAGTTCGATGTTGTCATCGTCGGGGACTCAATTTACGACCTCGACGGTTTTATCCACACCAACCTGAAAGCCCTTTCCGGAAAATCGTACAAGGATTATTCAAAAAGCGGCGACACGGTCCAATATATCACCAACCAGTATAATACCGCGATCGCGGCGCGTCCCGGCATCAAGACCATTCTCATGGACGGCGGCGGAAACGACATCCTGATGAACGCCTACTGGAGCCAGGCATGCCAGTCCTCGACGATGACGGTATCGAGCTCCTGCAAGGCATACGTCGACGGCGTTCTCGACGATCTCGAGGACCTCTGGGCGGATATGGACGCGGACGGCGTCGACACGATCATACATACCGGTTACTACTCCCTGAAGGCCGGGACGCTGACCACCCTCCTGTACGGTAAAACCAAGCTGAACGGAGTGGTCAAGTACGCGGACGAGCAGTACGCGATCGCGGCCCCCCTCTCCCCCGCGAACGTCTACTTCATCGATCCGCGGGCGAGCTTCGCGGGCAAAGAATCGTCGTACATCAAGAGCGACGGCATCCACCCGACCAATGCGGGCGGATCGGTTATGGCGAACCAGATATGGGCGAAGCTGGGAGCCGTCGGGGCGTACAAATAACCCGGACACATACGTTCTCCAATCGAATTCCACCCTTGAAAGCAAACTGCGGTCCCCGCAGTTTGCTTTTTCTTTGCCGGAACGCGGGAAAAACCGCTTGATCTTGCGCCACTTTTAACGGACAATTCGATATCAACGCAGGGAGATACCTTTATGAAGATACCCGGCCTTGTTTTCATCCCGGCTGCAATCATCATGATCGCGTGGTGTGTATCGGTCCCATCCGTTTTGTCAGCCGCAAAGAATAACGAGTTTTTAAAGATGATCGACGCTGCCGAAAGGCTGGACCGTGAAGTGCCCGCTTCGGAAGAAAAATACGCGCAACTGGCCCGCGATATTGACGCGCTCCTTTCCGGCAACCCCTCCCTGAAGAACGACAACGCAAACAGGAAGGCGGCCCGCAGCTACCAGAAACGATTCTACAAACTGACCCTCCCGGTCACCGTAAAGGAACCTCCGGAAAAGCTTTACACCACCACCGGTTTCACCTCCCCGCTGATCCTGACGTTCAGAAAAAACAGCACGCCGCATACCTACCCGTACCGGATCGAAATATCCGGCACCGACGCCATGCTCCTCGACGACAACACGCTGCGCGTAAGCTACGTCGGCGACAAGAACCCCCCTTTCACGAAAAAACTGAAAATCACGCGTGCGTCCTTCAACGCACCGGACAACGTCCTTTCGTTGAGAGGCTATTACCTCGCGGATGACATCCTCGAGATACTCGCGAAGCATTTCGGGGGCGGGCGGCAGGGCGGGATCGTAATCACGCCCGACAGGTACCGGCTGAAAACGCTCCCGTCCTCGCAGAACCCCTATTACGAACAGTACTCCAACCGTGCGGTCGACGCGCTGTTTTCGTCGTCCGCGGGGGAAAACGATTTCTCGGTGGAGGTCAAGGTCGCGGGCAACGGGCAGTTTACCATCGGGGGCACGTACGCCGGCAGCGACTTCGACCTTCTCTACGGGCATCCCAACAACGCCCCTCCGAACGGGATATGGTCGTCCCTGGTTTCGGTGAAGATCGACGACAGGGCGTACCTGCTGAAAGACATGCCGAACCGCGGGGCGAAAAAGCTGGGCGACGGCACCATCCGGATCACCTATGACATCCCGGACGAGGCGGTCACTGTCACGCAGTCCCTCCGGCCCGAGAAAACGGAATCAATCGTGAAGACGATGATCCGACTTGATGTCGAAAACCGCGGCGACCGGATGCGTTCGATCGGTTTTCGCCTGCTCTTCGACACGTGGGCCGGCGCGAACGACGGCGTCCCCTTTCTCATCCCCGCGGGCTCATCGCGCCGCATCGAGACGAACGAGTTCGAATTCACGCCGTCGTTTACCAGCATCTGGCAGGCGTTCGACCCGTCGCAGGCCGGCAAGGGCGGAGAACGTCCGGCGGTATTTTTACAGAACTTTCTCGTGGGCAAGGACCTGGTCCCCCCCGATCGGATCGCGTTCGCGAACTGGGTCTCGGCGTACAAAACCGTATGGGACTACACCGTGAACGAGACGAACAGGGTCACCGGCGATTCCGCGGTCCTCCTCTGGTGGGACCCCGTCGCGGTCCCCGCCGGGAACAGCATGGCCGCGGCCACGCAGTTCGGCGCCATCAGTTACAAAAGGGAGCCCGTCGTGTTCCTCGTCGACCCGGACACGAACACCTATTACGCGATCCTCACCTATTTCAACGACACGGACAAGCCCGTGAACGTGAAGTATTCGCTGAAACTCAGAAAGGGAGAGCTCGCCCTCCAGAACGGCGACGGTCTCGAGGGTGCGGTCGGCCCGGGCGAGACCTTCGTCAAGTCGACGCCGCTCCAGGTCTATTTCTCCGGCGACACCGTGCTCGACATCTTCGAAAAGACCGGCGAAACGAGGAAGTTTTCGTTTCCCATCTCGGCCCGCGCCCCCTGGTTGAAACTTTCCATGTTCTCCCTGGTACAGCCTGACACGTACATACCGGTATCGTATTTTCTCCACAAGCCTGTGACGCTCTACGCGGTGCTGAGGGCCTCCGACGGCACCCGGTTGAAGCGCACACAGCTCGCGCGAAGGGCCTGGGCGGACGGATACCGTTACACGGGGAAGTTCCGCGTGACGGCGAACATGAAGGGCCGCGTCTACGTCGAGATCATGGTGCATTCCCCCTACGCGGTGGCGTCCGCCGACGGGCTGCTCGAGCGCGAAGCGCTGGTCATATCCCCCAGGCACATGAGCGCAAAGACCGCGGTTCCCGCCGAGCCCCGCTACACCGAGATTTTCTTCATGTCGGGCGGGGCCGGTATCACGCGCGCGCAGCTCAGGAAACTGGCGGAACTTCCGATCGCGAAGGGAGACACGGTTTCAGTGTACGGCTTCTCGAGCCTGCCCGGGACGATCAGGGAAAACATGAACATCTCGCGGCTCAGGGCGCTCGCGGTCAGGGAGGCCCTCGCGCGCAGGTTCCCCGAGGCCCAGTACGTGGTGCGCTACTTCGGGAGCTACAATCCCGCGTACACGAACAGGACCCTCCGCGGACAGGCGCTCAACCAGCGGGTGCTCGTGAAGATCGAGCGGAGGTGACGGCCCGGACTCCCGCGGCCGGGGTGAACCCGTCCCGATGAAAAAGATTGTGCTCGCCGCATTTAACGCGCGCTACACCCATTCGTGCCTCGCGGCCTACTGCCTGCGGAACGTCGCGCGCGACGCGGGCTGGGACCCCATTATCATGGAATTTTCCGCGCGCGGGAGCGCGGCCTCCGCGGCCGCGCGCATCGTCGCGGAGCGGCCCGATGCGGTTGCGTTCCCAACCTACATCTGGAACGCGACGCAGGTCGCGGCCGCGATCGCCGCGGTGCGGGAGGCGCTCCCCGGATGCATGATCGTGCTCGGCGGCCCTGAGGCGGGATACAGTGCGGAACAATGGCTCGCGACGGTCCCGGCGATCGACCGGATCGTGGCGGGTCCTGGCGAAGCCGGATTCCGCCTTGTGCTGGAAGGGGCATATCCCCCCCGAGGCGATGCGGAAAAAATCGTCCGCGTGCAAAACCCCCATTTTTCGAGCATCCCCTTTCCCTACGAGGACGCGGACTTTGCCGGGCTCGCGAACCGTTTCGTGTACTACGAGTCGTCGCGCGGGTGTGCCTTCCGCTGCTCGTACTGCCTCTCGTCGCGCGACGACCAGCGCCCGCAGTTCAGGGACGCGGCCGCGGTCAGGGACGAGCTCCGCCGCGTCATGCGGCACGCTCCGGGAACCGTGAAATTCGTCGACCGCAGTTTCAACCTCGATCCCGCGCGCGGCCGCGAGATATGGAAGGGAATCATGGAGGATTTCCGCGGCGCCGGGACCACGTTCCACTTCGAGGTGTTTCCCGCGCTCCTCGGCGACGAGGACTTCGCCCTGCTGGAACGCGCGCCGCGGGGCCTGTTCCAGTTCGAGATCGGCGTGCAGTCCCTGAACGCGGAAAGCCTGGCCGCGGTCCGCAGAAACCACGAATGGGAATCGATCGGGCCGCGCATCGCGCGGCTGGTCTCGCTCGGGACCGTGCACACGCACGTGGACCTCGTGCTCGGCCTCCCGCACGAAACCATGGAATCCGCCGCGCGCGGCATCGACGCCCTTTACCGGCTCGGCGCGGACCATTTCCAGGCCGGATTTCTCAAGGTGCTCCCCGGCACCGAGATCGCCGGGCGGGCGGGCGAACTCGGCATCGAGCACGACCCGGACCCTCCCTATGCCGTGCAACGCACGCGGACCCTCTCCGGGGACGACATCGCCCGGCTGCGGGGCATCGCGCGGGTCATCGACCTTTTTTACAACGAATCCCCGTTCGCATCGGCCATGGCGGAAATCCTTTCGCTGCACGACGGTCCCTTCACGATGCTGTCGGATTTGTCCGCCGCGTTCGGTGACCTGCCCCTGTCCAGGGACCGCGCCTCGCTCGCCGCGGCGCTCCTCAATTGGGTTGACAGAAAGTTCCCCTCCCGGAGAGACTTCCTTCTCGACTGCCTGCGATGGGACTGGGCGCGCGCGTCCCGGGGCGCGTACCTGCCCGCGGCGCTGCGCTACCCCGGCGGCCCGCTGCCGCGCAAACGAGCCGCGGCGGCGTTCGCACGCGGCGCGTTCGGGGATATGTCCCGCGACGAGTTCGACGCGGCGGCGCTCTTCGTTCCGATGACCGGGGAATTCCGCGCCGCGCGGCTGGAAGGCCGCGGGGCGGCCATGATCCTGCCCGGTGGCAGGGCCGTATTATTCGACATGGAGCGCATGCTGCCATATATGGGTAAAAAGAAGCACGATCTTTTCAGGGACATCGCGAAGCCGTACAGGGAAAGCGGCCTCGAGCCCGCATGCCCCCACTTCCGATCCTGCGGCGGATGCCTTTTACAGGACGTCCCCTACGAGCGCCAGCTCGACCTGAAGCGCGAATACCTCAACCGCGTGCTCGACGGCGTCGCCGCGATCGAGACCGTCCACGGCTCGCCGCCGTACCGCTACCGCAACAGGATGGACCTGGTGTGCGCCTTCGGCAGGATGGGCCTGCGGCGCGCGGGGAGCTTCCGCTCGGTGGTGGGGCTTGAGCGCTGCCCCCTGATGCAGGAAAAGTCAGAACGCGCCATGCAGCTACTGGCGGGATTGCTCGAAGGCATCGAGTTCTACGACTACCTGAGGCACGAGGGGTATCTGCGCTACGTGGTGCTGCGCCAGGCCATGTTCACGGGGAACCTCATGGTGAACTTCGTGGTGTCCCGCCCGGAGAACCTTCTCGGCGGGGCGGTCGACGCCGCGGCCGGCATCGCCGACTCGGTGTCGCTCCTGGTCAACGGGGGGAAGGCCGACGTGAGCTTCGGCCCGGTGTTCGAGACCGTCAGGGGCGGATACATCGAGGAATCATTCGACGGAATACGCTACCGCATAACGCCGAATTCCTTTTTCCAGTCGAACTCGGCCACGGCGATACGGGCCTACCGTGCGATGCGCGCGGCCGCGCGGGGAAGGGTCCTGGAGCTCTATTCCGGGGTCGGGAGCATCTCGCTCTACCTCGCGCCCGCCGCGGAACACGTCACCGGCGTGGAGATCGTGGAGGAGGCCGTGGCCGCGGCCAGGCTCAACCGCGAGCTGAACGGCGCGGGCAACGCGGAGTTCGTGTGCGCGGACGCGGCCGCGTACATGGCCGCCGCGCGCGGGAAATTCGACACCCTGGTGCTCGACCCGCCGCGCGCGGGCCTCGCGCCCTCGATGCGTCCGCTGGTCGACGCCGGGGAATTCGGTTCCATACTCTACCTTTCGTGCAACCCGCTGAGCTTCGGGGAGGACGTCGCCGCCCTGGGACGCTGGCGCATCGAGTCCGTCGAGGCCTACGACATGTTCCCGCAGACGCCCCACGTGGAGATCCTGGCGCGCCTGGTGCCCCGCTGAGCCGGGGCTACAGGCCGAGCCTTTCCCGCGCCGAGTTTTTCCGCTTTTCCCGCACCTGCCCCGCCACGGTCAAAATGCGCCGGTCGCGCTGCCAGCGCTCCCGCGCGTCCGCGTCCGCGAGCGCCCAGTGCGGATCGAGCCGTACGACCAGGCTCGCCATCATGCCCTCCAGCCCGGCGAGCGCGGCGTGGGTTGCGGGGTCTTTCACGTTCCCGCCGGCGATGCCGCGCACCGCGCAGCAGAACCCCGCGATATCCTCCGCCGCGTCCGCGGGCCACCCATGCCTGAAGCTCGACCCGAGCAGGAACCCGGCGATTCCCGCGAACACGTGGATGTCCTCCGCGGTCCTGAACGGCCGCACGTAATCCGAGTACCCTTCGCCGGGCAGCTCGGCCGAGGCCGGCACCACCACGTCGATGACGAGCGTACCGTGGCTTATCTCCGGCACGAAGGGAATCCCCTGCATGGGTTCCACCGTAATCCCCGGGAGCGAGCGGTCCACCAGCGCCATGACCACGCGGTTCCTTCCCGCGCCGTCCGTGCCGCGCGAGCAGGCGACCGCGAGAAGCGAAGCCTCCGAGGCCAGGGTCACGAACTTCTTCCCGCCGCGGATTCTGAGCGCCCCGCCCGCGCCGGGCTCTTCCGCGATCACGGTCTTAATGGCCCGGGGATGCCCGCCCTCCTCCTCGGTCACGCAGAAGGAGGCGACGCGGTCGCCGGTGATTCCCGGCACGAGGAACTGGAGCGCGTTCTGGTAGCCGCAGGCGAAGGCGAACGCGGCCCTGTCCGAGAGAAACCCCCCTGCCAGGGCGCGCTCCACGCTCGCCGCGAAAAGCGGGGCGACGGCGTCGTAGCGCGCCTTCCACGCGGCGAAATCCGGCGTGGGGCCCAGCCCGCCGCGGGACTCTTTGGAAAGCATCCAGGAAAGAACCGGTTCGTGTGCCATGGGTCACCTCGTTACGTACCCGATCGCATCCGGCGCGCGATATGGCAAGCCATTATTCCGGGTTACGCCGACGCGCGCAGGCAGCACTTCTTGTACTTGCGGCCGCTCCCGCACGGGCAGGGCTCGTTCCTGCCGACCCTGGGCGACAGGTCCGTGTCATCGCCGATGCGCACGTCCGGCCCGTCCCAATCGTCCTCCAGGTAGCAGGGAAGGTTTTTCATCTCTTCGAGGACATCCTCCACCGGCTGGTACCGGGGGTTCGCCGCCAGGTTCCGCAGGGCCCTTTTCTTCGGCACGCCGAGCACCTTCCAGAAATCGGAGCGCGGGATGTACATGTCCATGAGCCCGTCGGCGTACACGCGCTCGATGTCCTCCATGAGCTCGTCCGGGTAGATGTCCCTGCAGGTGAACACGAACAGCGACCAGATGTCCGTCGCGCGGCGCCTGAGCTTGCCGTTGAAAAGCTCCCTGAAATAACCCACCAGCTCCGCGCGGGACAGGTGGCCCATGTTCGCCATGACCACGAGCGCCTGGATGCACGCGTGCCGTATGAAGTCGTCCGTGTCGTCGGCCTCGATCAGGCCCTTCAGGGGCGCCGCGTCCCCGCCCGAGAGCGACGCCAGCACGCGGTGCAGGTGCAAGCCCACGAAGTCGCCGAGCGTCTCGTTGTCGATCCGGTGCACATGAGAACAGAACTCGATCGCGGCGGAATACGCGTCGCTCACGCGGTGCTTCGCCAGGTACATGAACGCGGGCACGTAGCCGACATATCCCCTTCTTTTTACCATCGCGCGGATGTCCGACGCGTCCCTCTCCACAAGGGCCGTGAACTCGGGCACATACACCCCGGGATCCCCCAGGGCTGCCTCGATTTCGGCCCTCGGCAGGCCCCTTCCCGACTGTGAAATTCCCTCCACGACCTTCCAGATTTTCATCTCCATGTTGTACCTCTGTTAATAATGTTGGATATACCCGCGCTCATGAAGCCTCCGGGCCATGACGCGCCGATGCCATTAATACGGGCGGGCGCCCCGATCCGGCGCGTATATCCCAAAAAAAATTGAAAAAAAATAACAACTACACATAAATTTATGTTAACTTTTGTGTAGTACTTCCGATATTGATTATGTCACAACGATGTAAAGGAGACTTACCATGATAGTAAAAAAATCGGCCCAGCAGATTGCCCACAGGAACTCCGGGGAATTCGCACCGTCGCGGGGACCGCGTTTCATTAAAAACGAAAGGCGCGCGCAACCGGGCAGGCGCGACGTCGTCGAGATATCGGACGAGGCGCGGCGCCTTCTCGCGGAGAGGAACACGACACCGCTCGCGCGCTCGGTCCGGAGGGCGGACCCGGACGCCGCGTCGCTCGTCTCGATCGCGGAAAAGGGATACGACCTGGAACGGCGCGCGCGCGTCGAGCTGCTCCGCCGGGAAACCGCGGCCGGGACCTACGATTTCGACGAGGCCGGGAAGGCCGCGAAAGCCGCGGAAAGGCTCGCTCAGGTCCTGGCCGGATCGGGGGAGTGATCGACGACCGGGAGAGTTCCGCCCCATAAATTGTCGTAGACGCTCCCGGACGCCGCGCACGTAATAGTACGCATCACGCCGGCGCCGCGCGCAATAACCCGTTGCGTCGGCGCCGGTTAACTCATATTCGGGGGAGTATATGTCGACATTGAAAAAAACTTTTCTTGCGTTGAGCATCGCCTCTTTCCTCTTCACCGCGCTTAACGCGGACGAGCCGAAAGGGGTGACCGTCAGGACCCTCGCGAAATCGACAAAATCATGGGACGGTGACAGGCTGCCCGCCTACCCGGGCGGCAGGCCGGAGATCACCATTCTGAGGATCGCCATACCCGCAGGGGCGCGGCTCGACATGCACAAGCACCACGTGATCAACGCGGGGGTGCTGCTCTCGGGCAGCCTGACCGTCGTCACGAAGGACGGAAAGAAGCTGAAGCTCAGGGCCGGGGACCCGATCGTCGAGGTCGTGGAGAAGTGGCATTACGGCGTGAACGAGGGCGCGACCATGGCGGAAATCATCGTTTTCTACGCGGGCACCGAGGGCACGTCGATTACCGTGAAGATGCAGAAAGAGTGATCAGAGCGGCACGAACCTGACCCAGGCCGGAAAGTCTACTTCAACGGACATGTTCGTGGCGTCGGGATTGCACGGCGGCGTTATGATCGTGCCCGCGCACCTGGCCGGAGACTTTTTTACCGCGAAGTACTCGAATTCGACCGCCCTGCCCGCGGGAATCCTGAAACGGGCCAGCCTGAACCCCGGCGCGTTCGGGCCCTTCCCGGCGCGGTACCCCAGGGCGTACAATACCTCGCCGGATTTGCAGTCACCGCACCACAGTTTGTCCACGCCGACAAGGTAACAGAGGCTCCACTTCGGAATATCGAATTGCCGGCAGTGGCCGTCTTCCGTCTCGATCGTCTTTTTCGGCGCGGAGGGCCACGGGAGGATAGCGCCCGGGCCACGGTCTCCGCAGGACGCGAGAAACGCGAGACCCCATACCAGGAATGCGGCGTTGAGAGCCATCGCTGTCATCCGCTTTTCTGCATATCCGCCATATGATCTCATATGTGAATGGCATGCACGGCCTTTCGGTGTCCTGTCAATTGATTTTCATAGTAGACGTTTCTTTCATTAATCGCCGGCAATTGTTATTTACAAATCCGCCATGTCGTGTTGCGGTATTGCAGGGACAAACGTTTCCGGAAACTCGTCCCGGATGCGCATAGAGTCCCCTGTTCTTCCTTTTCGGAAAACGGCCATGCATAATTTCATCGCCATTATAAGAAAACACATCAACATCCGCGAGCTCGCGCTCGACCTGCTCCTGGTGGCGGCGTATTACGCGCTTGATGCGAAATTCTCCCCCGGGGGAAGGAGCTTCATCTTCCGTTTCAGCGAACCCGCAATGGTCGTTACCATCCTCTGCATCTGCGTCGTCGTTCCTTCGCGCATCACGGCCCTCTTCTCGGGGCTTGCCGACCGCGCCGGGGAAAAGGCCGATGCCCTGTTCTACGGCGGGTACATCACGGCAATGCTCACGGTCATATCGGCGGGCGTCTACATCCCGATCCTCATGTATCAAAAGCATCTCATCCACGGCAATGCTGGAATGGCGCTCGTGCTCGGCGCGATCGGCTGCTTCTTCCTGGTTATCCGCTTCGGGGCCGGCGCCCGCGACCGGAAGCCGGTCGCGTTTTACGCGCGTCATATGGAGCCGGCCCTCTCGGTGCTCTGCGTGGTGCTCTATCACGACCTGGCAGTCGCGGTGCTCGCCGATGCCGGCTCCCCGGCGTGGAAGCTCTTTCTCTACGCGTTCTCGGGCCTTCTTCCCATGCGCATCCTCGGGGCGATGGAGCCGCCTGTCAGGCCGGTGAACGCGATTTTCGGCTTCGCCGCCCTGGCGTACTCGTTGTACTGGTTCATGGCGCGATGAAAAAAGGGATATCTGCCGCTCTGCATCATGTCACGATAACCGCGGGAACTGGGCCACGACCGGATGGTGCCATCTCATGTTATCGTTGCATCCCGAGCCTGCACCTGCATTATTAAAACATATATCGCAGTATAAAGGAGTATAGCATAAAGTATTACGCGATACCGCTGGTCCTGTGCGCCATGATCACGGCCGGTTGTTCGAAGAAAGATATTTCCGACGCTGAAAAGAACGCCCTTGTCGCGGCAGCCGAGCCGATAGCCGATTCGGTCCTGGA
The DNA here is from genome assembly GCA_964423905.1 of uncultured Leptospirales bacterium. Taxonomy (GTDB): domain Bacteria; phylum Spirochaetota; class UBA4802; order UBA4802; family UBA5550; genus CAYRGX01. Next base: position 28,394 of record CAYRGX010000018.1, read on the forward strand.
GGGATACAACAGCGGCGACTACGCGGCCTACTCAAAGGACTTCGACGAGCAGATGAAGAACGCCCTTCCGGAGAAGGTGTTCGCGCAGACGAGGGAACAGATTCAATCCAAGATCGGCGCGTACGAGTCGCGCGCGGTGTCGAAAACCTACGGCAGGACCAGTGCCAGGTCGTCGAATACACCGGGAAATTCAAGGACGAGAAGGAGATCGCGATCAAGCTTGTGCTGCAGAAATACGGCGAAGGCTACAAGGTATCCGGGCTCTGGTTCAACTCGCCGAAGCTGAGGAAGTAATAACCTCCGCAGGGGCACGGAGATCCCTGAGCATGAATGCTCTTCTCCGCGACCCCGTGCCCCTGCGGCGAAACTGGTTGCGTCACTCGCCGGCGCCCTCGTCCTTTTTCGCGCGGCCCTTCTCCTCGAGGTAGCGCTCGAAAGCGGCGCGTCCCTCGCTGGCCCAGTACCCGTCGAAGTCCTCCCTGCGGTTTGCCGCCTCATCCGGGAGCCGCGCGTCGCGGGACCGGTCGCGGCACGGATCGTCCTTCTTCCTCGAATGGCCGTGTCCCATGCCGAACCCGCCGAAGAGGATCTTCGCCAGTATCACGATCGCGAAGGCCTGGAGGTAGGTGATTGTCTTCAGGCCGAAAAGATCGGGCATGAGCCAGTTCCACAGGTACTGCACCGCCAGTCCGAAGAGAAGCGCGAACGCCGCGACCCCGAGTATTCCCAGTACGATCATCGCCGCGAGGCGCCAGCCGCGGTGCCTGATGCAGCGTGTTCTCGATTTAATTTTCATGCAGGTCCTCCTTTTCAATCGCGAGCCCGGAAAGAATCTCCCGCACCTTCTGCACGGCCCTGGACTTCCTCGCCAGGAGCGTGCCCACGGGCGTGTCCCATTCCAGGGACACATCCCTGAAGGAACGTCCCTCAAACTCGGTGGCAATGATCACGGCCCTCTGGGCCTCCGGCAGGGAGTCTATCGCCGCGAACACCGCGTCGGCTATCTCCCGCCGTTCGATCCCGGCCGCGGTGTCGTACCGCGCGTCGCGGAGCACGTCTTTAAGCGTGGCGCCTTCATCGCCGGCGTACGGCGCGTCGAGCGACACAGTGTCCCGCCGCGCGCGGAGTGCGTCCACGATCCTGTTGCGCAGGGCGCGGTACGCGTACGCGGCGAGGTCTTCCACGGGGAGCGTGAAGTCGGCGGCGTGCACCAGCCGCTCCATCACGTCCTGCACGATGTCCTCGCCGTCCCGCTCCGCCGCGTCGTCGATGCGCTCGCGCACGAACGCCACCATCCGGGAGTATTCACCCGAGAAGAAGGCCGCGAGCCTGTTTCTTTTTCGTTCCGGACTCATGGGATGGAAGACGTATATCCCCCAAATTTATTGCATGCGGTTTACATTATTAATATCTGAATGTGGCTGTGCGGATCGAACAGGCATTCCCGGATTATCTGCCAGCCATGACATATCTTTATTTTACCAATGATATTGTATGGAGCATTCATAAAAGACTTGACAGATATGCATATTGGAAGATAAGTTTCCAATATGCATACTTACATTCACCGCAATAACGAAAAACAGATACTCGATCGGTTTAAAAAAAACCCGGTTGTTGCCATCCTCGGCCCTCGCCAGTGTGGAAAATCAACCCTCGCTCGACGTATTACCTCAACAATGCTGCACAGTCTTTATCTGGACCTCGAGAACCCGGCTGAACTCACCAAGCTTGCCGACCCCGTTGCCTTCTTCGAACTTAATAAAAACAGACCGATATGTCTTGATGAAATCCAGCGGCTCCCGGAAATATTTCCACTCATCAGAAGCATCGTTGACAGGAGCGGATCGAACGGGCAATTCCTCGTTCTTGGTTCTGCATCGAGGGACCTTCTCCGCCAGGGCTCCGAATCGCTGGCGGGGCGCATATCGTTCGTGGAGCTTTCCCCGTTTACCCTCTCCGAAACCGGAGCGGATTCGATGGAAAGGCTCCGCACGCTCTGGCTCAGGGGGGGCTTTCCTCGGAGCTTTCTTGCCGGAAGCGACGCGGACAGCTTTCAGTGGCGCGCCGATTTCATCAGGACATTTCTCGAAAGGGATATTCCACAGTTAGGATTTCGCATCCCCTCTGTCGCCGTGCGCAGGCTGTGGACAATGTGCGCACACCTTCACGGGCAGGTGCTCAACGCCTCCCGTCTCGGCGACTCGCTCGGGGTGAGCCACCACACCGTGCGGAATCATCTTGACCTGCTTGAAAAAACCTTCATGGTAAGGATCCTGCAACCCCATGAAACCAACCTGAAAAAACGCCTGGTCAAATCGCCGAAAATCTACATCCGTGATTCAGGCATCGTTCATGCGCTGCTCGATATACGCACGCACAACGATCTCCTTGGAAATCCCGTGTACGGGGCGTCATGGGAGGGTTTCGTTATCGAGAACATTGCCGCGGAACTTCCCGAATGGCGTCCGGGTTTTTATCGCTCCGCGTCAGGCAACGAAATCGATCTCGTAATCACACGAGGCAACCGATCGGTCGCGGTCGAATGCAAGGCCTCCTCGACTCCCTCGCCGGGCAGGGGATTGCGCGCCGCCCTTGACGATCTCGGCATCGCTGAGGCCTGGATCGTCGCGCCGGTGGATGCGCCGTATCCCGCGGGCCGCGGTGTGACCGTATCGCCCCTTCCGCATTTCCTACACGAGATGCGCGGTCGTGATTGAGCAACACCCAAAATCCCATTGGCGGTTACCCGAAAGTGAGGATGCGATATCAGGACGCATCTGCCTTAGACGTGCCCATGGCTCCATCATTCGATGAATCTCACGAGGCAATCGGGATCCGCCTTCGCGTCGCAGAGGCGGATGAAAACCGGGAAGGAATTCGCCTTCCCGTCCTCCCGTACAAAGAATCCAGGATGCCCCTGACGTCATGAAATGCCCATCATTGTTTCTTCTTCTTCTTCGCCTTTGGTTCGGGGAGTTCGTCGAAGGTGATGCGTATCAATTCACCCAGCCACTCGCGGTCGTCGATGTTGTCCTCGACGAGAAAGCTCATTTTCGCCCCGGGATACGCGGGGGCCTCGGTGACCGCGCCGATGTGCGCTCTCCCGCCTTCGGTCGGCTTCACGAACAGGCGGTTGTCGCATACAAGCGCCACGACCTTCTCGTCGCAGTACAGGGCGTACTCGCCGAACATCTTCCGGTATCGTATGGTCCCGGCATCGCGCATCTGGTCCGCGACATAGACGACGAAGCTCTCATCTGATGCCATCGTTACCCTCCCTTGGCGTCAATCGCCCATCACGGCCTTTATGAAATTCTCGTACGAGGCGATGGTCCGCACGAGGCCCCGCGCTGCAACGGCATAGATCGCACACACGCAGCAGAGCCATGCGGCAAAAACATATACCACGCCGCGGGCGAAAAAGGCGCCCGCGAACATCAGCGTCAGAAACACGGGCAGGGAAACCAGCACGATCCACAGGAGAAGCACGGCAAACCCGATGGGATCGAAGTAGAGTTCCGCTCTGGCCGGGATGTTTCCGCAATAGAGTATCGCGCGAAGCTTCAGAAACCGGTTGAGATAGCGCCTGAGGCCGAACCTTTCCCGCACCAGGATCATCCCGCGGTCCTCGTGAAGGAGGCTCATGACCGATGCGCCGAGCCTGATATTGCGCACAAGCCTGTCGCGCTCAATGGGATCGGGCGCCTGGAACGGTTTCTTCCATCCCAGCCTGTAGAAAAAAAGGGAATTCATCGCGATCCCGATGGTGCTCACAAGGTCATACGCAAGCAATAGCGCCGCGATGATTGCAATGGCAATGAAGATTGTTCCCGTCATGGCAGAGCCTCATGTCCTTCAATGGTAAAAGGGCGGCACTCCTTCACCCGCCATGACGCAATCGATCATCCGCAGCCTGTACCCGCCTTTCTCCTTCATGAATCTGAAAGCGTACATGGGCGAGCCCTTTTTCCCGGTGGTAGCGACGAGGTCGAATACATACACGAAGGTACCGTCCTCACCCGTATACGAATACGGTTCGATGATCCACCGGTGCCGGTTCCAATCGATGGATTCATCAATAATGAAATAGGGAGAAGTCCGGAGATAGACAATTTCATTCCTCCCTTTTATCTGCCGGATCCACAGGCCGATGAATTCGTCCCTGCCGGCGAAAGAATAATTTTTATCCCTGTAATGTTTCATGAGATCCCGCAAGGTTTCCGGGGAATAGCATGTGCGCAGGATGCCCTCAAGGTCATGGATCTCAATTTTTCGCCTGAATTTTCTGACCACGGGAAGGAATTCGTCGAACACGGTCTTTTTATAATCGATCCTGTTTTTTTTGAATTCATAAACCGATGCGTCCTCAAAGGTCTTATAATATATATTTTGCTCGATATGGGTATTACCCCATTCGTCCTTTGCGCTGCACCGCATGCAGCACATCGCGGCGAAGGCCATTACAAGAGTCAGGAGAAAGCTTCCCAGCCGAAACATGCACATTTTTTTCAACGTTTTCATCCGAATCAGTACCGCCGTTCACCCGACGATGTAGGCCGCAGTCCCGTCCGCGATGAGCGCCCCCTCATCGTTGTGCATCTGCACGCGCACCACCGCGACCTTGTTCCCGGTGCGGAGCACCGCGCCCGTGGTCAGGAAGTACCTGCCCTTCCCGTGCCGCAGGAAATCGACCCGGAGGTCGATGGTGCTCATCCCCAGGAGCCTCTTGGCGATATCCTCCAGCGAACGGCCGTCCATCTGCTTGATGACGCCGGCCGCCGCGATGATGCCCCCGGTGAGGTCCAGGCACGAGGAGATCACCCCGCCGTGGAGAATCTCCTTGTTGAAATTGCCGACCAGGTCGTCTTTCATGTCGATGCGCACGCACACGTGGTCCAGGTCGATGCTTTCGACCTTCACCCCGAGAAGGATGTTGAACGGCATCCTGGTCTCGTAGACCTCCTTGAGGATCTCCATGATGGTCTGCTTGTGTGGCATGGGGATATTCTCCTCGCTGCTTGTGTCCCGCCGCGCCGGGGGATGCAACCGCGCCGGGCTGCGGGTGCTTCTTTTTTGCCGAATCATAGACACGGGCATGCCTCCTGACAACGATAAATTTTCGTCGCGCGGGATTTTGTTGCGCGGGCGGGCCCCCGCAAAGCTGTTGACAGAAACGACGTGCCCGTGTACGCTTCGGCCATTACCACGCGAACGGAGATTCGTCGCCAGCCATGAACCCCATACAACAGGCGTTTCAATACCTTTCCGCGCACAGGGGGGTCGCGATCACGCTCCTCTTTTCCGCGTATGTGCTGTTGTACGACGAGATCGCCTATCTTTTTTTCGATTACTTTCTGCACGACCCGGTCGCACGGGCCACGACCGACGTCATCGCGCTGCACGAGACGAACTACGCCCTCGGCGCAGCCATCTGCGTGTCAACCGCGCTCGAATTCTACGGGCTCCACCGGCGGATCGGGCCGGGCGACCGTAAATCCGGGCTGGTCCCCGTGTGGATCTTCCACCTGATCGTGAGCGCCGTACTGACCCTCGTCGCGGTCCAGTCCTTCGGCTTCGACCTCGATCGCAATCCGGGCCGGACCGTCATGTCCGCGGCCATTGTCGCGGTGATTATCAAGGAGATAGCGGTCCTCTGCATGACCTTCCGTACCGAAAAAAAGGCGTTGACCCGCACAGGGGAGATCGCGGCCGACCTCTGCCTGCTCGCGCACTACTGCGTCGGATTCACCGCCGCGTGGTCCGGGCTCGTCCTCGCGGGCGGGCCTGCCATGTCGCTTCTGCGCTGGGCGCACGATCCCGGGATGCTCGTGGTCAACACGTTCGCGATGTTTCTGCTCTTTTCGGTTTTTTTCCTTCCTTTCAAAATAGCGTACATTTCCGGCAGCGGGCCGCGCGCCTTAAAGGACCGTGTCATCGATTACGCCTCGGCCGCTCTCTCCGTCGTGTTCATTCTTCTGCCTCTCTTCGAGGGACACACCTCGATCGGCGCGGCCATGAAAGAACCGTCGAAGGTGCGCGCGCTCTTCCTGGGATCGAACGGCCTGCGCGCGCTACCGCCTGAAATCGGGTCGTTCGCGAACCTCCGCGTGCTGGACATATCGAACAACCGGCTTGAATCGCTGCCTGCGGAAATCGCGGCCGCGAAAAACCTGCGGTGGATCGACGCCGGAAAAAACGCGTTCGCGGAGGTACCGGGCCCCCTTCTTTCGCTCGAGCGGCTGGAATATCTCAACCTGGGCGGCAACCTCATCGGGTCGCTTCCCGCGGGCATGGGACGCCTCGTCGATCTCAAGACCCTGAACGCGTCCGGCAATCGTGTCGTCTCGATCGCGCCGGAGCTCGCTTCGTGTGCGCGGATGAGGGACCTGAATCTCGAGCACAACCATATCCCCTCGCTGCCGGAGGGAATCTACCGGATGACGCGCCTGCGCACCCTGAAGCTCGGTTGGAACTGCATCCGGCAGGTCCCGCCCGGTTTCGAGACGATGACCTTTCTCGACGAGGTCGACCTCAGGTACAACGCGTTTTCCGGGGAAGAAATCGAGCGCATAAAAAAGATGTTCCCCGAAAAACCGGCGAACGGGCCGGGCAAAAAAACAAGGTTGAAGGTATGACATGAACAGATGGGCAAGTCCCGCAGTGATTATCCTCATGCTCGCCGCGCTCCCCGGCGGGTCGAATACCACGCGGGACATCGGGGAGCCGCCGAAGCTGGACATGACCGGCACGGGTCGCTGGATCCTCTTCTATGTCAACGTCGAACGGGCATCCAGGAACCTGCATCCGCTGACCCACGATCCCGTACTCGAGAAAGCGGCCGTGTGGCAGGCGGGCCAGTGCGCCAGAATCGGCGACCTGACCCACTCCTCGCTCGAGGCTGCCATGAGCAGCCCCGGAAAGAGGGTAACCCGCTTCGGGGGACGGTGGAAAGTATGCGGCGAGAACATGGCCATGGAGTTCGCCATGGACATGGCCGATAGGCCCTTCACCCTCGAGAAGGACGCGCAGGGCGAATACCTCGATTTCCACGATTACAGGGTGAAATGGTTCGACGACATGAGGCTGGCCCGCTCCATCGTCGACGCGTGGATGAAGCACCCGGGCCACCGGGGGCACGTGCTCAGGGAAAACTTTTTCTCCACGGGCGTCGGGGTGCAGGGGGGATATTACTCGAAGCACCCGGCCTTCTTCGCCTGCCAGGTCTTCACAGGGAACGCCGCCTACGATTTCTCACGACTGTCGGTGCGCGTCGAGGGCGGCGAGGGCAAAAAAACGTACAGGATAAGCCACGCGGGAAAATTGCCGGTGCAGGTCATCGAGCTGAGAAACGGCTACCGCGCCGTGGTGCATGATGTCTCGAGGGAAAAGAACGGGTGCGTGTTCCAGAAACCCGCGAAGGAGGGCGTGTTCTTCATCTGCCTTCACGATGCGGATAAGGGGATATTCTATCCGGTGAAACCGCTCTGACCGCTCATCGGGGCGTTCTCCGCAGCACGACCACGGGAACCTCGGGAAAGGTGTTGAACCTGACCGGCAGCACCGACCAGCCGAGACCCTTCGAAATGAATACCGCGGTCCCCCGCGAATTCTTCTTCAGACCGAAATTGAACTTCTTGTGCCTGACCGGCACGATCGGGGAATACCCCGTGAACGGAATCGTCACCTGGCCGCCGTGGGAATGGCCGCAGAGAAAAAGATCCACCTTTGAATTGTAGTACTGCTCGGTGGCGTCGGGATTGTGCGTCAACACGATCGTGAACGCGCCCTGCGGAGCGCCCGCGAGTGTCCTGTCCACGGAGCTGTCGTCCTCGAGATAATCGCCGGTGCCCGCGACGACGATTGTCGATTTTCCCCTGGCGAGCACCGTGTGCCTTAGTCGCAACGATCTTCCGCTTTTATCGAGCAGCGAGAGCGACAGGCGATGGTTCGCCCAGTGATCGTGATTCCCGTTGATGAACCACACCCCCGAAGGCGCGCGGAGCGTACGCAGGAGCGGCCACGCCGCCAGGAGCTCCCTGGAGGTTTTCCTGGCGTGTACGTAATCGCCCAGGCACGCGATCGCGTCGGGTTTTGTCTCCATGGCGCCTTTCAGGAGCCGCGCGCACCACCACCGCGGCATGAACGCGCCGAGGTGCATGTCTGACACCATCGCGATCCTGAAGCCGTCGAACTCCGCGGGGAGGTCGTCGAAGTAGAGCTCCCTTTCCGGATGCAAAACGATATAGCGCTCCACGGCAAAAACGTAGAACAGGAACGCGGCCGCGAGTATTGCGACGGTCTTCAGCGTGTTTCGCATCGGATCACCGTACGGGAAGGGCGCGGGTGTGTCGATATAAATTCGAAAATATCGCTTGCAATAATCGGCTCGCAGGTTTAATCGATGCCCATGGAGACGGGACCTCCCCGCCGTCCGAATCCATTCCCCGGGGTTAATGCAATCATGAAAGAATGCCTTTGCCGCGCACTCGTTCCCGCAGTACTCATTATCACGCTGACCGCATCCCTTTCGTACGCGGGGGGCAAGCCCGTCAGGTCCCCTCACCCGCAGAAGCAGGCGCGCCCGAAGAACATTTTTCCCAGGGGATTCAAGCAGCAGGCGGTGAAAAAGCTGCAATATAAAAACGATGATGTCGCCGTCGATATGTACGCCCAGCGCTTCGCCCAGGCCTATCCCCTGTATGCGGAAGTCTACCCGGTCGGCAAGGACGTAAAGGAATTCGTCCTCGTGCAGGTCATGTTCAACAAGACCCCGGTGTACTTCACGGAAAAAAGCTGGGGATACCGCCTCCTGGCCGGCATCCATGCCGCGACGAAGCCCGGCACTGTTCCGCTCGCCCTCACCTACAGGATAGGCGCAGAGACAAGGAGCGTCGAATACATGGTCCCGATCGAAAAAACGAACTTCCAGGTCATACGCAGCAAGATGGACCTCGGTAAGATGTCGGACTCCTCGCACGCGGCCAAGGCGGAGAACGCGGCCCTCATCAAGCGCTGCATCGCCAAGAAGAGCAAAGTCTTCGCCACGCTGAGCCCGGACCGCATACAGGCTGCCCTGGCCCATCCGCGCAACGAGCACTTCGTCACGTCGCCGTTCTGGGCCATGCGGGTGATGGCGCGCTACAAGACCGAGAAAGGGAAAAAGATCAACCTCGGCGACGCGGTCTATCCCCACAGCGGCATCGACCTCAAGGGGAAGAAAGGCACGCCCGTCTTCGCGGTCGCGTCGGGAAAGGTGGCGATCGCCGAGCTCATGTTCTACGAGGGCAACTTCGTGACGATCGACCACGGCAACAGGATATTCTCGCACTATATGCACATGGATTCCCTTACCGTCAAGGAAGGCCAGGAAGTGAAAGCGGGACAGCAGATAGGACGCGTGGGCGCGACCGGTCTTTCCCTCGGGCCGCACCTGCATTTCTCGGTCGTCATCAACGGCCTGTACGTGGACCCGATCAGCTTTCTCTACCTGCCGATAAGGGACTGAGCCCTTGCTCCGCTCGCCTCGGTACACGCCCCGAATACGGGGCGCACTCGGCGAGCGCGGAGTTTTCTGTTCATGAAACAATCCGACATGCGTTGAGGGATTCGGCGCGATGCAAGCCATGCATAAAAAAATGGCTGTCCTGGTGGACAGCCCCTTTTTCGTGGTATGCCGCTCCGTCGCTACTTGAGCAGCTCGAGTACCCCGCGTGACTTGGCGTTCGCCTGGGCCAGCATGGACGTAGCCGCCTGGTTCAGGATCTGGTAGCGCAGGAAGGAGGTCATCTGCTCCGCCATGTCCGTGTCCCTGATCCGGCTCTCGGACGCCTGCACGTTCTCGTAGGCGTTCATGAGCCCCTTGGCCGCGTGCTCGAGCCTGTTGTAGTAGGCGCCCAGGTCCGCGCGCTGCTTCGATATCTGCCTGAGGGCGTCGTCCGCGATGCCGATGACCGCGTTCGCCTTGCCCGGCGTCGATATCGAGATGAACGTCAGCGTGGTCGCGTTTCTGAGCTGCAGGGCCGCGGTGGTCATCGTTTCGATGAAGACGCGCTCCCTCTGGTGCATGTTCGGCCCCATGTGGAACCACATCGACGCCGAGGGGCGGAGACGCGCGAAGGAGCCCGTGAGGAGCTTCATCTTGTTGAACTCCGCCTGCGACGCGATACGGTCGATCTCGTCGACGAGCTCGGAAACCTCGACCTGGATGAGCTGCCGGTCCTCGTTCGTGTAAATGCCGTTTGCCGCCTGGACCGCGAGCACCCTGACCCTCTGCAGGATTTCCTGGACCTCGGTGAGATATCCCTCCGCGGTCTGGATCATGGACATGCCATCCTCGGTGTTGCGCTCCGCCTGGCGAAGGCCCTGAATTTGCGAACGCATTTTTTCAGAAACAGCGAGACCGGAAGCATCGTCGCCCGCTTTGTTGATCCTCATCCCGGACGAAAGTTTTTCCACGTCCTTGGTGAGGCTCCAATCATGGAATTTGAGGGTTCTGTGGGCGAAAATAGCTGCTACGTTGTGGTTAATGATCATTTTCTATCCTCCTTGATTTTTAGAGCCATCATCCTTGATAGCTTGTTGGAATTTCTTTATCGCCATTTAAAAAGTCGTCATGCGAAGAAATATCCCTTTAGGACAATATGAAGCGTTTAATGGCAATTATCATAAAATATGGCCGTTTTTCATCGTTTTTCATCGTTTTTCTATTGATTTAACTTTTTTTTTGATTTTCAAAAAATTTTCATTTGGGGGGATATACTCTCTGCGTAACGACCACCGCCTGGTCGTTTTTACGGACACGTCCAGCTGTTTTCAGGGAACGGCATCGGGCATAAATCCATGAAGGGCCCTGCCCGACGAATCGGTCAAGGCGTTCCAGTACAGGGCCTCCTCGGCGCAGCTCGCGGCGAAGCCGATTCTGGCGATATAGGCCCTCACCGCGGCCGGCGTGTCCTTCCTCGCGAGGTCAGTCCTTGTGGTGCCAGGAGTTCACGCCTTTCTCCCTGGCGGTCCGTTCCCAGGTGCGGCGGAATTCCCTCGAGTGATACGCGATCAACGAGACGGCATATCCGGCCATGAACATCACGAAGGCGCGGAGTGCGGGCCTTGTTTTCATTATCCTCATCCATGCGACGGTTCTTGCGCCTCCGCCACGCGGTCAATCGGAGATCAACAGCCTGCCGTTGTAGTGGAACGTATTCTTCAGGAGGGGGTTCGTCACGACCTCGAGCACGATTTTCTTCTCAAAATCGTCTATAAACACTTTCTCGCCGGCGAAATACTCGACCGCCTTGACCGGATCCGGGCACTCCTTGATCATGTTGACCAGGAAGGCGATTCTCTGCATATCGCGCTGATCGAACGGAAGATCGCGGTCTTTTTCGGAATCGGTGTTGCTGCGGTATTTTCGGATGATGTCGTTGATCCTGCTGAACTGGTCGATGTCCTTCCTGTACTTGTTGAGGAACTCGCCGGTTAGGTTCTGGTCGGTGTCTCCCTCCGCCATCATCAGCATGATATACTGGAACAGCTGGTAGTTGCGGGATATGATCGAACGGAGCATCTCATCGGGCATCCTGAGGAAATAGCTGATGAACTCGTTCACGTTCTTGATTTGCGAAAAATACCGGTTCAGCATGTCAATGTCGAACCTCGAGAGGATGAAAAAAAGCAGCAGCTTGTCCCGGGCGATGTACTTCGAGGAGAGCACCAGGTCCAGGAGCCTCTCGTTCTTTATGAAATAAAGGATTTCGTCGATTATCCGCTCGGTGGAATGATCATGGGCCGTGCAATGCCCGTAGGTAAAAAGAACGAGCTTTTCCAGCATATCGAGGGTAAAAAGCGGCGAGTTCATGTACTCCTGGAGATGCTTCATGTCACGGAACAGGATCAGGAAATAGAGAAACTGCTGGGTGGCTTCGTAATCCTCCACGGCAAGGACCTTGTCCACCATGTCAATGAACTCGTCTATGGTCAGCTTTTCGAAGATTTCCTTCACGTGGCTGATCTGCGGGAATGAGGAGTCCTGCATGATCGCTTCAACATAAAACAGATGATATTTGTCAACAAACCCGTCAAGAGCGGTTTGATGCTCCATACTGAGCCTCTCAGGAACAATTGACTCTATTATAACACACCAATAGAACTATCAAGAGAAAAAATTCATTGATGGGGTTCGGTATTTTTTTATCAGGAACCCGCCGGGAGGAATACCATTCCCGGCACAGTAATCATGTGCCGGGGGATTCCGTCATAATCATATGTTGTAGCGGAAAACAAGACGAGTCGAAGCCCGATCTATCTGTACGGCTCCACCCGGGCGCGGGCGAACGCTGTACCAGGCCCGATCTACTTGTTCCCCTCGAGATGCTCTCGTATCAGGTCCTTTTTCTTTTTTTTCTTGAGGGATTTCCGGTCCAGTCCCTTTTCTTCGAGCTCTTTCTTCGCCTTCTCTATCTGTTCCTTGAGTTGCTTTTTCAGATCGTCGTTGAGCTTCTGAAATTCGGGAGATCGGCGGATTTCCGCCACGTGCTTCATGAGCGACTCCCTGACCTCGCGGCGCATCTCTTTTGCGGTCATTTTCTTCTTTTTCTTGAGTATATCCTGCACGAGCGCCTGGTCCAGTGTGAGCGACTGGTTTTCTTCCACGACTTCGCCGACTTGCCTCTGCACGATGCCGTTGAGCACGGGGTTCACCAGGACAGAGCCGAAGAGCACATCGAGCTGCGATTCCTTGCCGCTGTCCGAGACCTGGAAAACCGTTCCCCGGATCGAGGCGGTGTTCGTCCTTGTTTTGACCTCGTAACGGTTACCCTTGGCGAGTTTCGACTTGATGACCATGACCCGTCCCGATTCCATGTCGAGATCGGGATCCCCCTTGGCCTTTTTGAGCGATGCGAGGGATATCTTCGACTTTTCCTGGATTCGCATATAGCCGTTTTTCCCCATGAGGAGGTCCGCCATCGATTTCGGCCCGGTAATTATGGTTTCGCCGCCGCCGAGGGACTGGTGGAGCACCGCGGTACGGGTCGTCCCGTCAGAAACGATCTTCACGTCTCCCAGCATGAAGGTCAGCATGTACGCGCCGGTCTTACCGGCGGCTCCGGCGGGCAGCATCGAGGAGGCAAACACCGCAAGACATGTTAGCGCAAGACCGAGCTTCATTATTTTCATCGCTGTTTTCTCCTTGCTGCAAATTGCTGAAAGAACCCATTTATCGAGAACGGCGGGGATTGGTATCTACGGTCAGTACATATCGAAAAAACCCCGATATCTCAAGATACGTTTTTCTCAATTCTTGTCAAGAGTGAAATGAGGCGGGTATCACCACCATGCAGATTTCCGACACCGTTCTCCACCTATCCGGAAAAATGATTATTGACAAAAATCCTGTTTAAAAAGTATGAAATCGATATACATCCCGCATCACTATACACCAAAAACAAGGAAGAATGTCATGCGAAAAAAATTTATCGAGCAATTGACGTGCCCTGGATGCAAATCAACATCACTTGAATTAACTGTGGAAAATGAAAATGAGAAAGAAATCCGGGAAGGAAAAATAATCTGTGCGTCATGCAACCAGGAATTCGAGATCAATAGGGGTGTATTGAATTTTATTTCCCGCAACTCAGAACTGGTGGCCCTGATGCAAAAAAATTGGAAAGAATTCGATCTTCACGAAGAAGCAATTCCTTTCACTGTCGATGAAGCAGTACAATTCAAGGACGAGCTATTTTCACTCCCCGAAGGTAACAACAGTATCCATTTCCAGAAAAACACACTTCTTAAAAGCATCACGCACGAGAAAGATTCCTTCAATAAAGGCATGTCAATGATAACCAACAGCAACGACGATACTCTGCTCGATCTCGGCGCAGACATTTGCTGGAGTACCTACCGCTTTGCCATGAAGGGATGCTCCTGCGTGGCCCTGGATATCAACCATCACCTGCCCATTTCGGATGTATATATTTACGGTGATGATGTGTATTTTGAACGCATGATGGGCGATATGTGCGATCTTCCATTCCGGAAGGAAACATTTAACTGGGTCGTCTCCGTCGCAAGCATCCATCATATCGAGAACATTAATCCAGTTTTCAAAGAAATCGCCAGGGTCCTCAAAACAGGAGGTCGGGCGATATTGATCGCCGAACCGATTAGGAGGTTGCTGGAGACGAAACACTTCGGCACCGAGCAGTCAATTAAATTCGATCTACGCGACCACTGGTTTTCAGCCATTAAATACTACCTGACGGCCCGCAGATATGGATTGAAGATGAAATTTTACTACAATATCAATTTACTGGTCTGGTTCATCGATGGTGAACCGGGATGGAAAAGAAGGATTAAAAAATTTATTATCGAACATTCACATGAGCCCTATATAGCCCTGCTCTTTTTATCCAAACATCAATTTGACGATACCATCATGGTAGCGAAGAAGTAACCGACCATACACACGGCGGATTTGTCGCGTCGAAATTGATTTTTCAGGAGGCGTGATGCCCCCGGTGCCAGATGCACCGGAGGGCCTTCACGCGCCTCTTCCGGTCAACCGCCCAGGGGGCAGCGGTTGAACTCGAACGGGACTTCCTGTGCCAGCGGGGCCAGGAACGCGTTCTGTGCCAGGGTGAGGTAAAGTCCGTTTCTACCGCCCTGTGCTTTCCTGTGTTTTCTCGCGTGTTCTTCTGACCAGAAGAAGATCGACTTCATTCAGAAATCCTCGATGATGCTCGGCTTTTTCAATTTTGTAAAATCGACCATCGGAACGAAGAAAACGGGGTTCGATTCCGGATCCTCGAGCGTAAAACTCAGATCGCTTTTCATCCTGAACCTGATTTCCCTGCCACAGCAGGCGCATGATGAGTGGATGGTGAAGGTGAGCGACTCACCGCGTAAACGTCCTTGCACGAAGGGCGTGGCGACCGCGTCGGTCGCTCAGGCCGCCCAAATCGACTCTCCGCTCGAGAACTCCACCCTGTGCGGGGTGCGTGCCACGGTCACGGGATATGCCCACTCCACTTCGCGGCCTCCCGGCCTGTATAGGAAGACCTTCCGCCGCTCGAGCACGTCCATTATCGCCTCGACCAGCCCGATATTCATACCAAGCCTGCCGGCGACAAATTCCGGTCCCATGGGCCTGGCATGTCCCGGTAATTCGCGCACAACGAAGTGATGCACCTTGCGCTGGTCCTCGTCGAGATTCCCGAAGGCCCGCCGGCCCTTCTCTGATTCGATGGACGCCATTCTCGTGAACAGGGCCCATGGGATGGGCACCATGCGGTGCTTATATCCGAACAATACTCTTTTCATCTTACCTCCCAGCCTTGTATTTTCGTTTAGATACTAAACGTTTACTTATAATTTAGCATCTAAACGACAAGCCGTCAAGCTAAAATATCGATTTTTCCGCAGCGAGAGGAGCTATTATCCCTGCCGTAATCGTCCGGATGCATAAAAAAGCGCGATCGCGCGTCACTGCCGCAACCTGGTTTCAATATGATCAAGGAATTCCCCGATAACGGCCCTGTCGCGTTCGGGAATGGACGACAGGTATGTCGAAAAATCGTCAAGCACGGCCTCCTGTATTTTTTTGCACTGCCCGTACACTTTCCTGCCCAGATCGGTCAGGAGAATTTCGAGGTCGTTGCTATTCGCATCCTTTTTCTTCTCCAGTATCCCCTTATTCACGAGGCGCGTTATGGTCTGCGATACGGCGCCCTTGGTCACGCCCAGCTGACGGACAATTGCAGAGTAATTCTCGGATCGCCCGTCGCTGATCATCAGCACGAGATGTATTTCCGAGGGGAATAGCGTGCAGTTATCCCCGTACACGAGGACGGTGTTCTTCCGGCTGAATATCAGCTGGTTGATGATCCTCAGTAACTGTTCCGCGCTGGCGTCCGGTTTCCTTTTCATGGTAACGCATCATATCGTTCGTAGTCGAGTGACAGGGGGATCATACCTTCGCGAATTGAAAAAGTCAATTTGATTTTATATCCCCATACATTTACAACCTCAGGGGAGCATATCCATGGATATGGATACCGGCGGCGAAAAAATCATATTTTTATTCTTGCATTATTCATTATGGACATTCTAAGTAGCCATTCATTGGATCAACCACATGGCACGATTTGAAGGGAAAAAAACGCGCTTTTCCACGAGCTTCGCGGACCAGCGCCCCGAAAAACCCGGCGATAAAAAGGACTTCCGGGAAAAAGTCGCTCGCATAATCGACGATCTGAAAAGGGGGATTCGCGAACGCGGTTTGACGAAACGATCCCGATCGACCTTTCCGAAGTTCGACACTCCTGAAGAACCCAGAAAAACCGGCCCCATCTCTTTCCTCAAATCCCTCCGGACCCGCGCTGCCACGAAATACGAAACGCGTACCAGGCAGGTATCGGCGCGGGTCAGGTCTACCTTTCCTACTATCGACGTGCCTGAGGATTCCCGTGGCCGCGGCCCGGTATCGTTTCTGAAGTCCCTCAGGTCGAGAATGCCCGGCCGACGCACGCCCGCGTCCGAAACGCGCGCCAGGGGATCCTTCCCGTCCGGGCGCGGACACGGGAAGCGCAGGTCGTTTTCTCTCCCGGTCGGAAACCTCCCCGACTCGGTCATATCCTTCATATCGTCCCTGTACGACAGGGTGCGATCGTCGCGCCCCCTGCTCATAGGCATAGGCTGCGGCATTCTGGCCGCAATGCTCATCATCCTTGTAATGGACTACAGGAAGGTCCGTGCGCTGTCGGAATACCACCCCAACGCGGGCACCAAGATATACGATCGCAACGGCGAGCTCGTGTCCGAGCTCTTCAGCCAGAAACGGGACGTCGTCCCCCTTAAAAAAATCCCCCCGCACGTGGTCCACGCCTTCATCGCCATCGAGGACGCAAACTTCTACGACCACCTCGGCATCAGCCCGAGTGGGATCGTCCGCGCCTTTTTCATCAACCTTTTCGCCGGCCGGGTACGGCAGGGCGGCAGCACCATCACGCAGCAGCTCGCGAAGATACTGCTGACCACGAGGGAGCGCAGCATATTCCGAAAGGTAAAGGAAGCCTTCATCGCGCTCATGATCGAGGCTACCTACTCAAAGGACCATATCCTCGAGATGTACCTCAACCAGATATTCCTGGGGCATGGCGCGTACGGGGTCGAATCCGCATCGCAGATATACTTCGGCAAGTCCGTTTCCGAGCTCAACCTGGCCGAAAGCGCGCTCCTGGCGACGCTTCCATCCGCACCGAACATGTATTCGCCGCTTCGCCATACGAAGATCTCGGCGGGACGCCACAAGATAGTGCTCGCGCGCATGGTGGAAATGGGCTATATCACGGTGCCTCAGGCGGAAAAGGCATACCTCGATTTCTGGCCCGCCTACAACGCGTATATAAACGACATGCCTCCCACGATGACCACGATGAGTGCGAGGATCAACAGGGCCCCGTGGTTCACCGAGCTCGTGCGCAGGCACCTGGTGAAAAAATACGGGAGCGAGATGGTGTTCGAGCAGGGCCTGCATGTGTACACCACGCTTGACGTCAAGAAGCAGGAAATCGCCCAGGAGGTGCTGAAGAAGCACCTGCGGCGTCAATCCGACACTTCGGGAAGGCTGGCGTTTAAAAACGAGGATATCGTCGCCGATTACAGCAGCGACCTGGTCGAGCTCTTTTCCATGCTGGCGGACCTGCCGCGGTTCAGGAAACGGGGTTCCCGCGAAAACGAAAAAATCAACACCCATTTCAGGGCCGAAATCGTCGAGGAGTTCGAGGGACTCAACTTCCTGGCTGGCATGGACGTTATGGGGAAATTCCTCGACCGCTACAAGTCGACCTACTTCCAGGACCGCGACCTCCAGAACGTCGAGGGCTGCATCGTTTCCATCGACCAGCGCAACGGGTACATCGAGGCCCTTGTGGGAGGGAGCGAATTTTCCGGCATCAATCAGCTGAACCGGGTCATGCAATCGTACCGCCAGCCCGGCTCCGCGATCAAGCCCATCATCTACTCGGCGGCCATCGAGAGCCGTCAGTTCACGCCCGCGACGCTCATCCTCGATTCGCCGCTCGTGTTCCTCGACACGGACGGGGGGGACTGGATCCCCGAGAACTACGAGGGCGATTACAGCGGGTTCGTCCCCCTGCGGAGGGCCCTGGCGATGTCGGTAAACGTGGTCTCGGTGAACATCACCCAGAAGCTCGGCATCGAGTACGTCATCAAGTACATGGCAAAGCTCCTTAGAATGGACAAGTCCGTGGCGAACCGCCGCATCCGCCGCGATTATTCCATTGCGCTCGGGTCGGTTGAGGTGAGCCCGCTCGAGCTCACCCGGGCCTACGCAATCATCGCGAACGGCGGAAAGGACGTCATCCCGTTCTATATACGCTACGTGAAAGACCGCGACGGCAAGATTCTCGAGAACCGGGAGGAGGAGGTGCAGAAGCTCCTCGAGAATGAGGAAAAGGACGGCACCATCCAGATACTTAAACCGGAAACCTCGCAGATCATGATAAGCCTGATGAAGAGCGTCATCAACGGAGGCACCGGCGGAGCCGCGGGCTGCGGGAGGCCCGCCGCGGGCAAGACGGGCACCACGAGCAGCTGGAAGGACGCGTGGTTCGTCGGGTTCACGCCGCAGGTCACCACGGGAATATGGATCGGCTACGACCGGCTCGGCATGTCGCTCGGCCCGGGTCAGGCCGGAGGCTCGATCTCGGCGCCCATCTTCGGCGAATACATGCGCGAGGCGCTGAAGGGCGAACCCGTGCTCGATTTCCCGACGTTCGCGGGATTGGCGTCAAAAACCGTATGCGAACGTTCGGGGATGCTCCCCTCGGGATCGTGCCGCAAGACCATCGACGAGATATTCGTCCCGGGCACCATCCCTGAAAAGGTATGCGACATCTGCTCGGGCGCGGGTCACCTCGACGTTCCGAACCACATCCCGAAGGAAAACATATCCCGCCAGCAACGGGACTCGATCATAAGAAACATCAGAAAGCGCAAGGAGACCCGGGGCGACCTGGACCTCATCGAGTAGCTACACCTTCCTGACCTTCATGCCGTAGGGCGGCACGAATCCCCATGGGACGAACTTCCTTTTTCCCGAATGGTTGAGCAGGATATCGACCTCGCCGCCGTCGGCGGTCCTGCGCCGCACGACCTCGATCTCCTTCCCGTAAAAGCGCGTTTTTATTCCCGCGGAACGTATGATCTTCCTGAAAAGGACCAGCAGCCCCACCGGGTCCGGGGACGTTCCCATGTAGTACACGAGCCCCTTGCCGTGCCGGTTCACCGTGACGCAGGGGCTCCCCCGGTAGAATTTTTTCCCGTCGGTGTAGCGCGCGACAGCCTTCGCGGTCACTGGCTCGGGCACGTCGGCCCAGATCTCGCCCTTCGCGGGCACGATCCCCGCGCGTATCTTCACCTTCGTCTGGTTCAGGGACTCGAACACGCGCACCCGCACGCCGGCCATCTCCGCGAAAACGCCGGGGAGTTCCTGCCTTACGGCATGGTCCTTCATGTCGCGCGCTCCGGCGCGCCAGCCGAGGACCAGCACCCCTCCCGCCCTGACCCATTCCGAGAGCCTCGCGGCGAAATCTGGGTCCGCCATCTGGTAGAGCGGCAGGAGGACAAGACCGTATGCGTCGAGGTCCACGCTCGCGGGCGTGCGCACGTCGGTGTTCACGTTGAACAGCGCCAGCGGCGCGTACCAGCGCGCGAGCTCCATGGGATAGCCGATCTGCAGGTACTTCACCGGCTCGTTGAACAGGCCCTTCGAGAGATGCTGCCTTTTCAGCACGCGCAGGTTGTCCATGTCGTAGAGGAGGCAGGCCCGCGATTCAACGCGGGTTCCCGCGAAGGAAGCGAGCGCATCCCCCTTCCCTTCGATGTTCGCCTTTATCGTGCGGTAGCGCGTCGTGTCCTGCCCGTCCGCGTCCAGGATGCCGTAGCAGAGCTGCTCCTGCGCGAAAGGCGCGGTGCGCCACCTGAAGTAGCAGATGCGGTCCGCCCCGTGGGCCACGGCCTGGTTCGTCCACAGGACCATCCGCTCGTCGGGAGGGCGGTATCCCAGGCAGGTGTGGCCCTGAAAGCCGGAGAACTGCTCGAATACGGAGAAGGGGGCGCCGCCTTTCAGTCCGCGGATATAGCTCAGGATGAGCGACACGAAAAAGTGCGGGAGCGGCTCGTCCATCTCGCCCCAGACCGGGTAGTTGTCGTAGCCGGCGAGGTCCATGCCGGCGAACATCTTCTCGAAGTCGACGACCGTGCCGAGCGGCGGCATGAACATGTTCGTGGTGATGAAACGGTCTCCCGGCACGTGCTTTCTCAGGATGGCGACCTGCATGCCGATGAAGGACAGCAGCGAGTCGGACGAAAAGCGGTCGTAATCGAGCTGGAGCTGCGGATTCTGCGTCACTGAAAGCTGGTGTCGCGGTACCGGCGCCTGCGCGAACGACGAGAGGTTCCGTCCCCAGAACACGCTGCCCCACGCTTCATTGAGCGCGCCTATGTCGCGGTACTTCGCCTTGAGCCAGCGGTGCCAGGCCGCGGCGCAGTGGCCGCACACGCACACGTCGGACCCCTCGTGTCCGGGTTCGTTGTCCACCTGCCACCCGGCGACCGCCGGGTGCCTCCCGTACCGCGCCGCGACCTTCCCGACAAGTGCGCGCGCGGCCTTCAGGTAGCGCGGCGCGTTGAAGCATGCCTCGCGGCGCGCGCCCCAGTCGCGGCGAACGCCCGACTCGTGGATCTGCACGATGGAGGGGTCGGCGTCGAATAGCCACGCGGGGAACGTGGCGGTGGGCGTCCCGAGCACGACCTTCATGCCGAGTTCGCCGACGATGCCGAGCACCTCGTCGAAGAGCGAAAAGTCGAAACGCCCCGGTCCCGGCTCGATGAGAGACCAGGCGAACTCCATGAGCCTTACCTCGGTCGCGCCCATCTCGCGGATGCGCTTGAGATCGTCCCTCCACAGCGAGCGGTCCCACTGCTCGGGATAGTACACCACTCCAAATTTTACGCCCTTGCTCCCGCCGGCACGTTCCATGCTGCACCTCCAGTCCGCGACAGTCATTATGGTAATGCCCGGGCCGGGAAAGTAAAGTATTATTCGGCGGATTGCCTTGGACCGGTGAATTAGGGCCGGGACGGATATATCCCCCTCTCGAAGGACTAATTTTCATGAATATTGTATTGACACCATATGGGCATATGCCCATATGGTGTCAATACAGAGGGCATCGATGTCCAGGCAAAAATGTTGCAGAAAAATCGGGTACGTGCCGGAGGCCACCTCGTATCGTCCGGTGGGGACGTCGCGCGGGGCCTGTGTCGAAACGGTGCTTTCCCTCGACGAGCTTGAGGCGGTCCGGCTGGCCGATTACGAGGGCCTTTACCAGGAACAGGCGGCCGCGCACATGGGCGTGTCCCGCCAGACCTTCGGGAGAATCGTCGAGTCCGCCCGTAAAAAAATAGCAGGCGCGCTGGTCCACGGCAAGCCGCTCAAAATAGAGGGCGGCACCGTGTCCCTTGGGCGCCGGGCCGGCGGCCGCTGCACCAGCTGCAACAGGACCGACCGCTGCCCGCACGAGCACCGGGACTGGACGTGCCCGCGAAGGGATGGGTTTCCGAAATCATAACATGAACAAAGGAGAAGGTACCATGAAAATAGCGCTTCCGTCACATCAGAACAGCGTGGATGGCCATTTCGGGCACTGCGAGTATTTCACGGTCTTCACCGTGAACGACAAAAACCAGATCGTCGCCGAGGAGAAAGTGATGTCCCCCGCGGGGTGCGGGTGCAAATCGAACATCGTGCACACGCTCTCGGACATGGGAGTGAGCCTCATGCTCGCGGGAAACATGGGCGAGGGGGCGGTCCAGGTATTGAACAGCCGGGGCATCGACGTGCTACGCGGCTGTTCAGGAAACGTCAGGGACGTGGCCGAGAAATGGCTTGCGGGCACTCTGACGGACTCAGGCATATCGTGCCATGAGCACGAGCACGGCTGTCACGAAGGCTGAGACAGCGCCGCAGGCCGGTCAAGGCTCCGGCCGATGATCTCCTCCAGCTCTCCCGCGGAGAGGGGCGCCGGGTTCGCCTTCATGCTACTCGACTTTAGCGCCTGGCGGGCGATATCCCCCGCCTCTTCCGCCCTGACCCCCCAGGCCGCGAGGCCCGGCACCGAAAGCGACGCGGCCAGTCCCCGCACCCAGCGCGCGAGTTCCACAGGACCCGCGTCGGCGCGGCCGGTGACGATGCGCGCGGCCTCGCCATAACGGCGCCCGTCCCGGCCGCTCCTGCCCATCGCGGCCGCGTTCGCCTCTATCACCGCGGGCAGCAGCGCCGCGCATACCCCTCCGTGGGGCGCACCCGGGTGACGCCCCCCGATGACCGCGGCGATGCCGTGCACCGCGCCGAGGCCCGCGTTCGCCAGGGCCATGCCCCCGAGAAGGCTCGCAAGCGCCATGCCCTCGCGCGCCCCGGCGTTCGTGCCGTCGGCGCATGCCGCTGCCAGGTGACGCGCGGCCAGGGCCATACCCTCCCGGCAGAACGAGTCCGTGACCGGGTTTGCGCGCGTGCATACGAAGGGCTCGATGAGCTGCGTCAGCGCGTCGAGCCCGGTGTGGGCGGTCACGTCCTGCGGCAGGCTTCGCGCGAGATCCGGGTCCACCAGCGCGACCCGGGGAAGCATGGAAGCGTGGCGCAGGCTTGCCTTCACGCCCCGCTCCGGCGAGGCGATGACCGCGTTCCGCGTCACCTCCGACCCCGTGCCCGCGGTCGTGGCCACGGCGATACAGGGAAGCGCGGGCCTGTCAAGCGGCTTCCCCTCGCCGATGACTTCCAGATGGCGCGCGAGCGGGGTCCCGTTCGTGAGGAGCGCGGCCGCGGCCTTTGCCGCGTCGATGACGCTGCCGCCGCCGATGCCGATCACGAGCTCGATGCCCGCGCCGCGGGACCCGTCCAGAATGCCGTCGATCATCGTCACGGTCGGCTCGCCCGGGACCGCCGTGACCGTGCACGCGATCCCCGCCGATGACAGCGCGTCGAGCGCGCGCGCGTGGCGGGACGCGTTTTTCCCGGTGAGCACAAGCGCGCGCGTGCCGAAACCCGCGGCAAGCCCGGGGAGCATGGAGATTGTCCCGCTCCCGAACACGATACGGCCGGCGGTGGCGAACTCGAAGTTCACGGCATGCCCCATCCGTCGTCGGGGGGATACACGGCGCGCAATTTCACGCTCGAACGCGGCTCGACCATCATGTTCTCCACGGCGTCGCGCCACGCCGCGTAGTGGGCCGTCTCCTTGTGGCGCGCGGGGGCCGCGTCGTCGCGGTAGGCCTCGATGAGCTCGAAGCGCGTGGGATCGTCCTCCCGCTGGATGAAATCGAACCTGGCGATGCCCGGCTCCTCCAGGCTTTTCGAAGCGTTCGCGATCGTGGCCGCCCTGAACGCATCGACGCACCCGGGTTTAACGCGCACCGAGACACGGATTATCAGCATGTATATCCACCTCCGCCTTCGATGGTCTCCTATCGTAACCCTCCAGCACCGTTCCGTCAAGCATTACTCGATTGACACGGGGGCCCCTGTCCGCTATGGTCGGCGCATTCCCGTACCGGAGCATGCCATGCCGCGAACCGCCGCCCCGTCAGAACCCTTCGACGTGCTCGTGATCGGGCGCAGCTGCGTCGATTACGTGTATGCGGTCGACGCATTTCCGGCCGAGGACCGCAAGGTCGCGGTGACGGAGCATCTCGTGGAAGGGGGAGGCCAGGGCAGCACCGCCTCGTGCTGCATCGCGCGGCTCGGCGGCCGGGTCAGGTACGTAGGGGCCCTCGGCGACGACGAGGGAGGGGCGTACTGCCGCAGGCGCCTCGAGGAATTCGGCGTCCGGACGGACCTCCTTCGCGTCGTGCCCGGGGGACGCACCCCCACCGCCGCCATCGTGGTATCGTCGGGCGGGAAGCGCACCATATTCTACGAGCCCTCGTCCCTGCCGAACCTCGACTTCGACGACGGTCTCGCCGCGCTCGTGGCCGCGGCGCCCGTTATCCTGCTCGATCCGCAGGTGACCTATCTCTCGTCAGCGCTCTCGGCGGCGGCGCGAGGCCTCGTCGTGTACGACTGCGAGCGGCAGAGACAGGGCCTTGACGCGATGATGGCCGTGGCCGATTACTTCATACCTTCGTCAGATTTTTTCATTATGGGGGATATGGCCGCCACAGGTGACGGCCTTTTCGATGCCGCGCGGTCTTTCAGGGAACGCATCGCGGGAGAGCTCATCGTCACGATGGGTGCCGGGGGCGCCACCTGGTTCGCCGACGATTACGTCATCAGCGCAGCGCCGCCGCGGGTGAGGGTGAAGGACACCACCGGCTCCGGGGACAACTTCCATGCGGCGTTCGCGCTGGGGCTTTCGCTCGGACTTGAACGTGAGGAACTCCTCTCGTTCGCGGTGGCCGTGGCGACGCTCTCGTGCCGCGAGTACGGCGGCAGGCTCGGCATCCCTGACCGGGAAGAGGCCGTGGCCGCGGCGAAATTGGTTGCACTGCGACGCCTTCCGTACGGAGGGCGCTCATGACGCGGGAGGCGCGGGAACAGCGATGAAGGACCACGGGAAAGAAGCCCCGCGGTTCCGCAAGCTCACCGACGGGGAACTCAAGGCCGCGCGCCCCGCGCCCGGCGACATTCTCGGCGTAAAGCGCTACCCCGTCGCGGTGATCCTCGAAAACATACGCAGCCTCAACAACGTGGGGTCCATCTTTCGCACGGCTGACGGCGCCGGCATCGGGGAGCTCTGCATCTGCGGGTACACGGGCTACCCGCCCCGCGCGGAAATCGACAAGACCGCGCTGGGAAGCGTGGAATTCGTGCCGTGGCGCCGCGTTCCCAACCAGTTCGAGGCCCTGCGCGAATACCGCGCGCGCGGCTACTGCATCGCGGCCCTGGAGCATACCAGCGCCGGGATCCCCTACAACGGGGCCGAGTACCGGTTCCCCCTCTGCCTGGTGATCGGCAACGAGGTGCAGGGCGTCACGCCGGAGTTCCTCTCGCTCTGCGACATGGCGGTGGAGATCCCCATGTTCGGGCGCAAGCAGTCGCTGAACGTGGCGGTGGCCTTCGGTATCATGGCCTACCACCTTGTGGAAAGGTACAGGGCCTCGAACGGGATTCCCGAATACTGATTGACGTCCCGCGCCCCCGCCGAGTACCCTCGGCCTGAAATCATATCCATCACGATTTATGGAGGAGCATCATGAGCATTGTCGACTGGCAGAAAGACGGCACGGTGGCCGTGGTCACCATGAACAACGGAGAAAACCGCCACAACCCGGAATGGACCGCGCGCATGCTCGAGGTGCTCGGCGAGGTCGAGGCCGACGAATCGGTGAAGGCGCTGGTGCTGGCCTCAAGCGACGGGAAGAGCTGGAGCCTCGGCATCGACACCGCCTGGATGGAGAAAATGCTCGCCGCAAACGACATCGCCGGCGTGAGCCGCTGGTTCTACGAGAACAACAGGGTGTTCCGCTTCCTGCTCATGTGCCCTTTTCCGTCCATCGCGGCGGTCACCGGCCATGCCTTCGGCAACGGCATCATGCTCGCGGGGGCCTGCGATTTCCGCTTCATGCGCTCCGACAGGGGCTATCTCTGCCTTCCGGAGATCGATCTCGGCATCCAGCTTACCCCATCGATGATCGAGTGGATGAAAAAGGCGATCCCCTACCCGCTTTTCATCCGCATGAAATGGTCCGGCGAGCGCATGACCGCGCCCGAGCTCGAGCGCCACGGGGTGATCGTAAAGGCATGCGCGGACGCGGCCGACACGGTGAAGGAGGCGGTCGCCTACGCGCGCACCTTCGACAAGTCGCGCAAAACGCTCTCGGAGATGAAAAAGAGGACCTACGGGCACATCATCGAGGTCATGGAGAAGGAGGACCCGAAATACATCGATCCCCCGTTCTTCATGCTCACGCGCTGACAGGTTTATTTCGCCACGAGCCTGGCGGGATAGAGCAGTATATGGCAGTTGTAAAAGGTGAAGCTGACGCTGTCCACCAGGCCTTCCACGGTGATCTCCTGCTGCTTTGAAAAGTCGAACATGTGCTTGTTCGGCAGGAACACGACGTACGAGGTCTCGATGGAGCCGTAATTCGGGCCGTTGCCCACAACGACCATCAGCCTGTTGAAGTTGAATTTTTCCTTTGCGTAATAATCGAACGCCGAAAAGGCCTTCTGGAACTGGGACATGTCGGCGGGCTTGTATTCCTTGATCTTGATTTTCGTGCGGATCTTTTTCCCGCTGAACGAATTCTCGAACTCTCCCCGCTTCGATTCGGCCATGGATGAATGCTTTTTCTGTTCCTCGCCCCAGGCGATCTCCACGGCCTTCCCGGTCTCGAGTTTTTGCATCAGGTCGTCATGGATCGCCTCGATTGACCTTCCCCTTCCGCAACCGCCCGCAGCCAGCACGAACGCCACCAAGACGGCGCACGCCACGCATGTTCGTATCATCCCGCAACCCCCTGCTGTCATGTGTACCTCGCGCGCGGGCAGGGCATCCAGATTGCGTCCATACCCGCCGGCAACCCCGAAACGGTCCTAAAACTTGGCCTTGATCGCCTTCCAGAAAAATTCCCAGGGATCGGTGGTCCACTGGATGTTGGTCATGTACTTCTCCCCCACCATCCCGGCGGTGATATCGTTGAAGCGTTTCATTTGCTCCGCGCTCAGGTTATTCGTGAGATAATCCTCGTACTTGTCGGTCATGGCCCGGTTTTTCTGGGTGCGCTCGGCGTAGTACCGCCGTACCTCGTCCTTGAACATGTCTTCGCTCATCCTTTTCCCGGCGGCCTCTATCATGTTCTGCCGTTCCCTTACGTACTTCTCGCAGATATCAAGGCCCTGGTCTGCCTTGCCCTGGCGCGTATATTCGATCGTGACGTTCCATACATGCTCTATGGTGTCGAAAAGAAAATCGATGTCCTTGTTGGGCGTAGCCTTCCTGGAACAGGAGGCCATCATCATGATCCCCAGGAAGCAGCATATCCCCAGTGTTGAACGTTTCATGATATCATCCCTCCTTGCGATGGATTGGCCGGACTTAACCCGTAGGCTGATGCAACGCCCTCGTGCACGCCATTATTATGACCGGAATCGATTCGCGGTCAAGCACTTTTAAGGCATGCACGGGGCGTTTAACGCTCCTCAGTCGAGTATCCGGAACGTCTTTGCAATAGCGCTGATGTTCCTGCCGTACTGCTTCTTCCCGCTCTCGGCGACGGTCTGCAACATTATGTAGATGGTGTCGCCCTTGGTCATCACGACCCAGCCCTGCTGCACGATGCCGTTTTCGGTCTTTATATTGAAAAGCGCGAGCGCGGCCCCGTCGGCCCCGACTTCCATGGCCTGCTTCTGCGAAATGACCCTCTTGCCCGGCGCGACCATGTTCGGGTAGCCCATCTTTTTTTCCACTGCCTGGATGTAGTCGGCGGCGCTGATTTTTGCCCTCTGCACCATGATGCCGACGCTCGCGATGTTTTCGGGCGAGCTCACGTAGGCCTTGAGGTTCTTTCGCGTGAGATCCAGCTTGAAATGATCCGGGTACGATATCTTGAACTTGTCCGCCTTGTCGACGTGTTCGAGCATTTCCCCCGCCATCGCGGGGACCGATACGGCGACGATCGCCGCAATCATGACAACAAACGACCTGAGTTTCCGCATTTTCATGATCCTCCTTTAAATTGCGCGATTGTGTCACGGCGAACCGGTCGCGTCAACGAGAAAACAGCGGCCCGTTTTTCGCTTTACATTTCATGAAACGAGGGTGGGATATACGCACAGCGGCACATACACCGGGGAGAAAAACCATGAACGCAGAAAACTACATCCTTTACGCGAAGGACACGGCACTCATCGTCATCGATATCCAGGAGCGGCTCTTCCCCGCCATGGAGGAGGCCAGAAAGGCCACGCTCGTGAAGAACGCGTGCATACTCATAGAATCGGCGCGCGTACTCGGGATGCCGGTCGTCGCATCGGAACAATACCGCAAGGGGCTGGGGGATACGCTCCCGGAGATCAAGTCGAAGCTCGAGGGGATCGACCTCCTCGAGAAGATGCATTTCGATTGCATGCGCGACGACGCGCTGCGCGGCCGCATAACGGGGTGCGGAAGAAAGAACATGCTGATCGCGGGGATCGAGTCCCACGTGTGCGTGTTCCAGACTGCGCTTTCGGTCATGTCCGTGGGGATGAACGCCGTGGTCGTCAGCGACGCGGTCGCCTCCCGGAGGGCCCACGACCGCTCAACCGCGATGAAGGCCCTTGTCCACGCCGGGGCGATCGTCTATCCGACGGAAACCGCGGTCTTCATGCTCATGGAAAAAGCGGGGACGCCGGAGTTCAAGAAACTCGCGCCCCTTTTCAAGTGATCACCACTTTCCCTTCCAATCGACCTTCGCCGTCGCGCGCATGAGCGCCACAAATGCCAGAATGCTCGCGATGGTGATGAGAAACCCCGTGTGCTCCGGGAAGAAGAACGCGACGGAAAATATCCACTGGAACAGTCCCGCTCCCGCGAGAAGGGCCAGCACGAGCTCGCGTCCCTTCCCCGCGAGGAACCCGTAATAGCCCAGGATGCCGGTCGACACCGCCAGCGAAAGCGCGAGCGCGGGCACCACGTGTATGTAGCTTATCACGTACGACCCGAGCAGGTAGAAGATGAAATACGATATCATGATGAAGAGATAATTCATGGGATGGAGCCTCATCTCCCGGGCCACGGTGAATATCACGAGAAATCCCAGGAAGAGAAAGATCGCCACCGGCGAATGGAAGAAAAGCCTGGACACGATGCTCCCGTAGTTTCCCTCCACCTTGAAATCCATGGCGATGTTCTGCCTCGAAACCAGGTTCTTGCCGTGCCATTCCATGCGCGTCTTCGACCCGTCCGACACGTTCTTCGTCGGGGCCATGGAGCCGTCCGGGATCTTCACGTCGTCGTAATCGGTCTCGGCGGCCACCGCGAGTTCGCGCATTTCCACCGCCCGCTGGCCCAGCGCGTAGGTGAACACACCCGTACCCTGCGCCGTGTAGGATATCTGGATCGTGCGCTCCTCGCCGGGCCCCATCGTCTCGGACCAGTCGATGCCGTCGGCGAAATTGATGTCGCCGGCGTAGGGCTTCCCGTCGACGGCCACCTCGAGGCCGGTCATGTTTCCGGCACCCTCGGGAAGGGAAAAGAGAAAGTAAGCCTTCTTGGCCATGCCGTGCTGGTTTTTAATGATATAGGTGCCTCGAAAATCCAGCACGTAGCCGGGAAAAATCAGAAGGCCTTTCTTCCGCACGTTCTTCCTGATCTTCAGGACCAGCCGCTGGGACGCGAACCCCATTTCGCCGGAGACCAGGCGCTTGCGGAACTCGAGCTGGCCGGTGCTCTTGTTCTCGAACTGCTCGTTCTCGATTTTTTCATATGAAAACAGCGGCGAATTCTGCATGACGGGCCCGCCCCAGATTTCCTTTACCGACTTGAAGCTCCTCGTCATGGTCTCGGTGTGGCGCGAATCGATCTTGAGGCCCACGGCCACCGCCACCACGCTGAAGACGACCCCCAGCGTCCCCACCACCAGGTAGGTGAGTATTTTTTTCATGAATTCCGGCTTCACCTGGTAGATGCGCACCGACATCACCACGAAGGCCGCCATGACAATACAGAACCCCAGAAACACGATACCCGCTGCTGCCGCCATTGAATCCCCCTGTTACATGGATTATTTACCGCGGGACACGCGAAGCGCCTTCCACGTCATTTTGCTTCTTTCTTTTCATACCTGTCTCTGACGCGGAACATGATCCCCGCGTTCGCCAGCACCCCGATACCATGGCCGGTTCCGGGTCCGTCCACGCTGAACTTGCCCTCATACCCGGCCCCCACCTCGAGAAAGAGCGTGACGAGATCCCCCAGGTTTACGTTCACGCCCATGGCGAGCAAGAGGTCAAACTCCACATACCTGAACACGGTTCTCGTTTTAACCGGATAGACCAGGTATGGAGTGTATGTCGGAATTAACTGGAATTCCACCTGATAGTGCGTCCTGCTTTGATCGGCAAAAAGGTAGTGAAAGCCGACCTGCGGCCCGATCCAGAAGCGTATGGTCTTCGTGCGCAGCACGCCGAACCCGATCGTATGATACATGTTGACGTCGTTGATGGGGATGCTCAACCCGAAATTGAGCATCCACCTGAAAAAACGGTTATATCCCGCCCTGAAACGGTAGTTGAGCGGGCTGTCCTTCGCCACGGCCGTATCGATCACCAGGCCCCCGCCGTAGAAATAATCGTTGGAGTTTACCGCCCGCGCCCCGCTGCCGGTCCAGGAACTCCTGGCGATGCCGCCCGTGCCGTATATGCCGATACCCGCGGCATGACCGGCTATTGACACAAAGACAAGCAGGGCGCATATCCCGGAGATTATTGCAGCTTTCATTATACCCCCCGTTTTTTCAGATAGGGTATGCCCATCGACGACGGATGTCAAGACAATAAGGTACGCGTATCAGATGCCGGCATTATTGCCGCACAATGAGCGATACTCAACACACTCCGGTCGCGGTCGGCCGGTCGTTTCCCGCTTGACGCGACGCCGCCCGCGGGTATATCCCCCTAGATGGAAAGTGTGACAGCAGATTTTCCGCGGGGGTCCGCCATGAAACGATCGCTCTTCGTGCTTGCCATATTCCTCATAACTCCTTTCCTGGCGTTCGCGCTTGTACGGCTCGTCGCGCCGGGGATATACTCAGGGCTCATGTCGGGCGGGTTCCTGTCGTTCTTTCTCCCCGCCTGGGGTGCGCTGTTCCTGTTAATGTGCGCGGTCGTTGCCCTGGTCATACGCAGGAACCGAAGAATCGCGACGGCGTTCGACGAACTCATTGCGGGATTGGGCTTCGAGAGGAAGCGCTTCTTCGGAAGGGAATACGCCTCGGGAACGTACGGGGGGCTCCGGACCGTGCTGAACATGGGTGTCGCGCAGAAATCCGGTTTCTTCCCCGCGCTCCCGGGAGGACGCCTCGTGGTGCTCTGCGCCGTGAAGGCCCCGGGCACCGCCGGCGTCAACATCCACCTCGCGGTCACCGGCGAACCGGGTTCGGGCCTCAGGTCCGTGATGGGCTGGGTGGAGGCGGCGCCCGGGATGTACCTCATGCTGCGAGGCGGCCAGTCCAGGGAACAGGCCCTGGGCCTGTTCGCCACGCTCTCGGGGGATACGCTCGCCGCGCTCGCGGACGCCTCGCGAAAATACGTCTCGGTGGCGCTTACCGCGGGATGGGACGTGCTCATGCTCGGCAGGAAGCGGGCCCTCGTCCTGTCGGGCGGCGACGAGAACGCGCTTTCGTGCCTCGAGGTGCGCGCCGCGGTCACCCTCGACGCGGGGCGCGGCCGCCTCGCCGAATGCCTCGACGCGCTGTCGCATATCGCCGCGCTCGCGGGGCGCGACCTTTCGGGCCCGCGGGTGTCGTGAGGGGGACCCGCGCAAAAACTATTTGCATGGATGGAGGGTGCCCTATGAAAAACGCCGGATGGAAATACCGCACCATGCTCGTTTTTTTTTGGATATCACTTGCCGCCGTCATACTGAATCTTGCATGGGACTTTTTCGGAAAAACGTCGCCGTTTTACTACAATATCGCCATCGGGACGATCATGGCAGGGTACTGCGTCCTGCACGGAACGCGGTATTTCGGCCCGTTCCGCACAGGCGCGCTTTTCGCGATCACGGCGATCGTGTCGTTCTGCATGGAATTCGCGGGAGTGAAGACCGGCCTCATTTACGGCGAGTATCACTACGGAACGGTGCTCGGGCCGAAGATACTCGACACGGTCCCGTTCCTTATCCCCCTCTCGTGGTTCTTCTTTCTCTACCCGTGCGTGATCCTCACCAACGAAATTCTCGACGGATCGAAGACCCTGCACCGCCTGCTCGGCGGCGGCGCGTCGGTCCCCGCCACGCTCGTTTACGCCGCGGTGGACTCGATCGCCCTGACCGCGATGGACATCCTTGTCGACCCCATATGGGTCTCCCGCGGCACCTGGACCTGGACCGGCCTCGGCAGCCTGCCGCCGGAGAGGATCTTTTACGGCATCCCGGTGCAGAACTTTTTCGGCTGGCTGCTCACCTCGTTCATCATCTTCGCCTTATTCAGAACGATATTCTTCCGGCAGAAAAAGGCATTCGCCGGGAAAGACCGCGCCTACTTTCTGGCCGTGATCAGCTACTGCGCGGGCTTCGTCGTGGGCACCATCGAGGCGTGGACCGTGCTGTCCAACACCGGGGTTATGTTCGTGGCGGTCATGACGCTCGGACTGTTCTGCCTTGTGGGGATATACCGCATGCTCGCGTTTTACAGAGAAACAGGCTGAAGGGCATCTGTCAAACCGCGTGAATGATAGTGCCGGGCGGATCGATGGATGGGGGGATATACCTGCCGGCAGGTATCGATCCTATAATAAGGAAACCACTTTCCCAACGGGCGGTCCCGCGCAATTTGGATTGACATTACCCGCGGCATCCACCCTGCTGAATGACGGGTTGGAATAACCGCACGCGTCAAAACCGCCCTCAGGGCTGGACATATCATACAAAGGAAAAACGAATGAACGAGAAACCGTATTCCCCTCTGAGAAAAAAAGCCCTCATGTGCCTCACGTTCGCGATCCTCCTGATCGCGGGAAACGACGCGCTTCCCGCGAACAACAGGAACGTGATCATAAAACGTTTCCCCACGAAATTCCATGTCAAGATGACGCTGTCGCTTTCGAAAAACAACTACGACTTCACCGGAGTCGATAATTACAAGATATGGCTCCTGAGCCCGGTCCCCACCACGAACGATTACCACGACGTAAGCAAGGTCGTGTGCAACAAAGGCACGATAGTCAAGTTCGACAACGACGATCAGCATATCCTCGTCAACGTCGGCAAGAACGGCCTGCCGGACGATATCCGCCTCGAATACGACATCACCGTGTACCGCGTGCACGTCGATTTCTCAAAAATCGGGACCGTGTATCCTTACGATACCTCGAGCGAGCTTTACAAACGCTTTACCGCGAAGTCGGAACCAGTGGAGTCCGACCATCCCAGGATTAAACAGATGGCGGACGCGGCCAAAAGAATATCGAAGAACGATCTCGAATACGCGCGTAACGCCTTCATCGCGTTGCAAAAGGCGCTCAAGTGGAAAACGACAGGCAAGTACGGCAACGTCACCGAGATATTCAACAACGGCGGGGGAGACTGCGCCGCCCTCACCACGATATTCGTCTCGCTCATGCGGTGCAAGGGCGTGCCCGCGCGACACATCGTGGGAGGCTCGATCAACCAGAAGGTCGAGTTCGGCACCCACGTCTGGCCCGAGTTCTACCTTGAGCGCTACGGGTGGATACCGGTGGACCCGTCCATGACCTCGGACGTCCCCTACTTCGGGTATTTCGACGGGTGGGCGCTCGGCTTCTACCGGGGCGGGGACTTCACCTACACCATCGACGGCGAGCAGAAAAAGACGAACTGGGTGCAAACCCATAGCAAGTACACATGGTATTCGGGAAGGGCGCCGAAAGGCAGTTACGCCTATTCGACAAAGTTTGATATCAAGCTCCTGTCACCTTCGAACATCGGCGAAGCATACAACGCGAAAGAAAGCAGCGGGAGGAGAATCAAATCGATCCTGCAGGCGGCAAACGCCGAGAGAAAGACGCGGGGCATTCCGGAATTCGCAAGCCCGGAGAACCTGAACGAGGCGCTGCATCAGTTGGTGATCGCCAAAGCGAGGAATAAGAAAGATGCGGATATATGGAAAGAGATGGCCAGGCAGCGGTATTTTGCAAGCTCACTGTACTGCAGCTGGGTGGCCCTTTCGGACGCGGATATCAACCTGACCCCTCATGTCATGAAAAGCCTGAAGGGCGTGAAGCAACTGCTCGATCCGGCGATGACCGAAATAGGCATAGGCTACCATTACGATGAAAAAAGCGGGAGTAACCATTACATGATTGCCCTCGTCGCGCCAAAGGACCGATGCAAGGCCTCGGCGAAGGACATGGGCGCGGCGGTTGGCGAGACATTCACCTACAACTGCCCGGGCGGATGCGAGGGCGGGTCCCTCTGGGGGAGCGACACCTACACCGCGGACTCTTCCATCTGCGCCGCGGCGCGCCATGCGGGAGTCATCGGCCCGAAGGGCGGGAGGGTCAGGGTCACGGTCAAACCGGGGCTTTCGTCATACGAGGGGAGCGAGCGCAACGGCGTGAAGAGCGGCAAGTGGGGCGCGTTCGAGAAGAGCGTCGTCGTTTCGAAAGACTGAACCGACATCGCCATGTTCCGCGCGATCGCGTTCCGGATTCCATTCGCGAACGCGTTTTTCTCGCACCGCCTTCCGGGGCAGCAGGTCGCACGGTTCAGTCTTCGGAAGGCATCCGCCACGTTCCATTCCCCGGCTTTCTCAGTGACGGCATCGGTATCCTGAACCCGAACACGGACAAGATGCCGCATATTTCAATGAACAATCCCAGCAAGGTGATGCGGGTGACCATGTACCCCGGAAGCGCGAGCCCCAGTATGACTACCGGAAAGCAGATGTAGACGCTCGTACTGGTCGAGACCTGCACTGTCAACGGCGCGTTCCGCGCGAACCCCAATTGCGCAATGATGAAGGAAGCCGTTGAAAATATAAAGCTTGCGGCAAATGGAACCCACCCGATCGCCGTGGAGGGCACCAGCCCGATCCCCCCGCCGTAATGCTGGCCGATGCCTTTGAGTACGGGATCCAGACTGGCGAGACCACCCGTGAAAATACCGGTCGCCAGGGCTATCCGGCGACCGCGTCCGGATGCGTACGCAACGATCATGAAAAGAACTGCAGCGGCGATATACAGGGAAATCACCATGGCGACCATTTCCGTGTCAATCTCAGCCATGGTGATCCGTTTCCGGTGCAGGCCCTCCATGCCGAGCATGAAGGTGCCCACGGCGATCAACAGCATTCCGAAAAATTTTCCGCCGGTGATCGTTTCATGGAGAACGATGCGCGAATAGAGCAGCAGGGCGATGAGGCCGACGCCGAACATCGAGGTGAAATAGGAAGAGGGGGCGAAGAGATTTGAAAGCATGATCCACAGCGCGATGGTGTTATTCAAGATAATACCGCAGAGATATATCAAGCCGTCATGCTCGTCGCGCCTTCTCAACATGACTGTGCCATCACGGACCAGGTACTTTTTTCTGAGAATGCCGAGGATGGCAATGCCCTGTTTCTGCATGCTTTTCCCCACATGAAAAAGGACCGTGCCCAGCACGCCGAAAAGCATCGCGAATATCGAGTCGTTCATCGTAGTGTCAGCGCCCTCTTGCCCATGATGATACCCGGTCTCCTCCGCACCGGCAGTTCACCGGCCGCGAACATGCGGTCCGATCACCGCATGAAATTCAAATGCACGATCAACTCTGCACCGAAGCCTGGGCCCTTATCAGGTCGTGCAGAGTGATTATCCCCCTGACCTCCTTCGTCTTCCTGTCGAGCACGATCACGACATGCGCGCCGGAGTCTACGAACGTTTTGCCCACATCCCGGACGGACTGGTCGGAATGGCACGAAACCATTTTCTGGACCCTGGGCAGCTTGCCGCCGCGCAGGGCATTCTCGATCTGGCCGCGCGTGACATAGCCCCTGACGGACGTACCCGAAAACACCGGGAACGCGTTGTAGGGATACGCTTCCAGTACATGCCGCATCCCGTCCTCGTCGAGCTCGTGCAGGCCGACGGGGTTCGGGCTTGCTATCGCGGAAATCGGCAGTTTCTGCCATCCGTGCAGGTCGACCGGGGGACGGATTTTGTGAATGTCGTGCCCGTCCTGCACGAGCAGCGCGTCGTAGAAATTCAGCCTGGAGAACCTGTTCGCCACGGACTGGCTTATGATTGTCCCGAGCAGCAGCCCCGGGACCAGCGAAAACTGGTGCGTCATCTCGAACACGATGAGCATCGACGTAAGCGGGGCCCGGACAATGGCCCCGAGGCAGGAGCTCATTCCCACAACCGCCAGAACGATGTGATCCGCCGGCGTCAGTGACACCCAGTATCCCGAAAGACCGGCCATGAAATAGCCCGTCAGCCCGCCGATGAACAGCGAGGGGGCGAAAATCCCTCCGCATCCGCCGAAGCCGTATCCCGCGATGGTGGCCATGAGCTTGGCCAGCACGAGAACGCCGGCTATCTGCCATCCGAGATCGTTGTTCAGGGCGCTGGAAAGATCCTGGTAACCGAGGCCGAACACCCCGATTTTGCCTGTCACCAAAAACGCGCCGCAACCGATGCACCACGTGATGATCCCGCCGATGAGCGGAAGAAGCCAGAGCGGGATACGCTTCTGCCGTTTCACGCGCCCCCTCACGAATATCGCGCTTTTTTGAAAGACGATTCCCGCGAACGAGGCCGGGACCGATACGAAAGGCACGACAAGATAATGGAACCAGCTGACGTCATCCACCGAGGGCAGCGAAAAGGCCGGCTGCCGCCCGAGGATTGCGTACACGACAAATGCGCCGATGACCGACGACAGCACCACGCGTCCCAGGAAGCGGTTGTTCATGTCGCCGACGATTTCTTCGATGATGAACGTGATGGCGGCAATCGGCGTGTTGAAGGCCGCGGCCAGACCGGCCGAGGCGCCGATGACCGCCGCGCCCCTTCTCTGACGGATGGAGGCGCCCATCAGCCCGTCGACGTTCGAAGCCACCCCGCTCCCGAGAAACACCGAGGGGCCCTCGCGGCCAAGACTGTTTCCGCCGCCGATGCTCAATACTCCCGCGACGAATTTTACCAGCACCGGCTTGAAGGAGATATGCCCGAGTTCCTTCCAGTAGGCGGTTTTCACCTGGGGAATGCCGCTCCCCGCCGCTTCCCTGCTGAACACGTTCAGCAGATACCCGACAACCAGGGAGCTGGCCGATATGACGACAAAACTCGCGATGATAAAAAACGTCGGGGATTTCTTCACGAACACGAGATAGGTTTGCGAGAACAGGAAGTTGGTCATGAAAAGGAATGCCACCGCCGAAAGGGCCGCGCTCATGCTGAGAATGCAGGTCGTGATGACCGACTGCACGTTTTCCGGCAGTCTCCGGAGCGAATTTCGCAGCAATGAATGCCTGATTTTATCGAGCACTTTCATTTACGACACCCATAAACGGTACTGAGTAAAGGCGGTCGACCCGACGTTTTACCCTTGCCGGCGACGAAAAGAGGATTGACGAAACGCCGATTCGCATCAGTGGTGTACCAATAGAATCGGAATCAAACAATCTGAAGTACCGGCAGGAAGTTATGGAACGGCGTCCTGCGTTGCAGTGGTCATATGGCAATGAACTTCCCATATTGTATCGTTTCTTCTGAACTGCGTTCGTCACGCATTTGCCGTCAAATGCGTTTTCGTGATTCCGAATCCCTGCATCGAAACAGCATCGTCGCGCTGGTCGCCGTGCATCCTTTGAATACCCGGTCAATCCGTGCGTCATGGAAATAGGCAAATTTTTAAAACAACTTCGGAAGGAAAAAAACGCCACGCTCGACGATGTGGCCACCCGGACCGGCATGTCCGCAAGCCTGATTTCACAAATCGAGAATGACAAGGCTTCCCCCTCGTTGAATTCCCTCCAGGTCCTTCTTCGGTTCTACGGCGTCGGTCTGTCGGCCTTCTTCAACCAGGTCGAGAAAGAAGATTACCTGGTAATCAAAAAAAGCGATGCCGATACCTTCGTGAGCAAAAACGAAAAAATCACGCTCACCTTCCTCGCGTCAAAACTCAACAACACCAGGATGATATCGTACAGGGCCGAGATGGAACCGAATTCCGAATTGTCGATCGCCAGGCTCGATGGCGAAATCCAGGGTGAACGCTTTATCTACCTCATCAACGGCCCGGTCGACCTCGTATTGAATGACAAAGAGCACCTGACGCTGAAAAACGAAGATTCCATCATTTTCAAATCACATGTTCACTGCCGGGCAAAGAACACCTCGACGCGCACGGTGAAAATGCTTATTTCCGGCACCCCTCCCCTGTTTTGACGGCATACCAGCATCCCTGTCTCACATGGAATGGCGCGAGTTCCTTTTTGCAATCATTTTAATTATATTTAAAATTATTTATTTATCTTTAAAAGAATTTCTTGCCACGGCGTATTGGTGCTGCATACGAAACCGGTCGAATTGAAATCGAGGATTGAAGCGGCCGATAAGAAAAATTGCAATAAACGCCGTGATGTATCGCGATACACCATACCGGACATCCCTGGGGTATTCCGGGAATGCACACACGATATTGCGAACGAGCTCTCACTCTCAGCCAATAATTTTTCATTACGGAAATCTCCAAAAAAACCGGGCATCGACCCGGTTTTTTTTGAGCCCGCAATTCGGCATGCACGTCGCGAATCCAGTGGAGTCGCCTTCAGAGAACGACTTCAGCGCCGTTGTGACCGTACCGCATTCGATGCCGCGTCCGTGTTTTACGTTTTCGATGGTGCCCTCAACGGAACAGTCAACCGCGCCGAACGCGGGCCAGTTACGTTGTCGACCGTCATTGAGGCGGCGATGGCACCATGCTCCCGGCCGCCTCGTCCGGCCTGATGCACTACAAAGGCATTTCTCCATCCCCGGCAACACGCAAACCCCGTAGGACGAATAATGTGGT
Organism: uncultured Leptospirales bacterium; assembly: GCA_964423905.1. Classification (GTDB taxonomy): domain Bacteria; phylum Spirochaetota; class UBA4802; order UBA4802; family UBA5550; genus CAYRGX01. Next base: position 67,153 of record CAYRGX010000018.1, read on the forward strand.
TTACAGCAACATAATTACATTTGAAATTGTTTCAATACAAATAAGTGCGGATGGGGGATTCACGATGGACAACAAACACATCATCACCAGAGGTTTGAGCATGACTCAGCTCGTGCTGGGAATACTTTTTGTCCTGGCCGGTATCACCTTCATTCTTCTGGCTTATTTCGGGAATTATACCCTGCGCTTTCATAAAATAATATTACCGCAATGGGTATTGTATCTCGTAGCGGTTTTTGCGGTAGCGTTCGGCTCGTTCGGCATTCGCGGTTCATTTCGTGTGTGGAAATGCGGCAACTGCGGATCGTTACTGCAGTACGGCGAGGCGTTGTATCCTTTAGAACATGAAGGCCAGATCATGAATATCTATGAAACGAACACCCCGGGCCAGCTCCCGGCGCCGCCTTCGTTTGGCAATCGAAATGAATGGCTCAAGGTTTCGTTGGATTATTGCAGTGCATGCTGCCAGGCCGGAGTCATATCCATAACGAAAGAAAACGCCAGAAGGGAAAAGAAAATCATCGGCAAACCGAAAATCGTGCCCCCGGAAACGATACCGTCGTATCTCACCCACCTGCAGCCGACCGTCAGGCTCGACAGGCTGGATATCGATGAACAGTAGATTCGCACGATGATAACGATCGACAACGACAAATGCGCTGGGCCGCGCGTGCATCGATATATATCACTCTGAATCTTCAACATTTCAACCCCGGGGTTTTCTATGGAATTCCTTCAAAAGCTGGACAGGAATATTCTGAAGTGCTTCTACATGCTTCCGTATAGAGAAACGATGTTCGTGAAATTCCTCATATTCATCGGTGATGGACCTTTCTGGTTGCTGGTTCTTCTTTTATCGTCTCTAACCGGCCAAATTTTTGAAATAGAATCTTTGAATCGATTATCAATAATGCTGATGATAGGCTTTTTTATCAGCAATTACATATTTACTTTTCTCAAAACATTCATAAAACGTAAAAGACCTTATGCGAATCCCGCGACACAGGCTTTACTCGGCATCAAAATTATCAACAGAGACAAAGGTCACGGATCAAAAGAAAATGAGAGCTTCCCGTCCGGCCATGCCCTCTGGACAACGTTGAGTGTATCCCTCATTTGTTTTCAATATGGCCTCAGTTCATTTCTCATTATTGGCTGGCTGATTCCGGTCATACTTTTCTTGCGCCTCTACCTGGGAGTGCATTATCCCAGCGACACCCTGGCCGGCGCACTTCTTGGAATCGTCGTCGCGATATCGTCATTACTGTTGACGAACCTGGTCTTTCCTCTGCTGTATGCTTATTATACAGATGTACGATACATTATTGGATATTGGCTCTTTCTGGCCGTCTTCCTTTTTCTGGGAATGAAATCATGGTTGAAAAGAGTCCGCGAAGAACGATAATCGTGACTCGCGCCTCACCATTACACGATCGCAGGTGTCCATCCTGGAGGGGATGCAAAGCTGTTACCAACTTGTGTCGAATACATTAGAGTAAGCTTGATATCGCATCCGGCTCCCGGTACGGCACTATCGAGCGCCACCATCAGCAATGAAGGGGTTACCGATGAATTACTACAGAAAAGCATCGATCGCATACGGGATATTGCTGGTTGCGGGTATCGCCTTCGGTATATTCAGCTCCGTTCCGGCGCTGGAGGAGCCGGGCTACCTGGCACGATTATCGGCGATCAAGCTCCAGGTTTTAACCGCGGTCGCCTCCCAGGCCGCCATGGCGGTCGCGTACACCCTGATCGCAGCCCTGCTCTATCCGATCGTGAGGAAACTCAGCGAAACGGCCGCCGCCGCCTACTTCGGCTTCAGAATCGTCGGGGCGGCGTTTCTCTATGTCGGCATCGTCACACTTCTGTTGCTGTTGTTCATCGGTGAAAGCTATCTCGCCGCGGGCGGCCCGGCATCGTCGCACTTTCAGACAACGGGCGAGCTGCTCCGGGTGGCTCGGGACTGGTTCAATCACGTCGGCATGATCCTGCCGTGGAGCGCGGGCGGCCTTATCCTTTACTATTCGTTTTTCAAAATGCACCTCGTGCCGAAATGGCTCTCGATCTGGGGACTGATCGGAACGGCGCTCACCTTGATTGCGACGCTCCTCCTGATGCTCGACGCGATCAGGATCGTGAGCGCGGCGTATTTCGCGTTGAACGCGCCCGCGGCCTTCTTCGAAGTCACGCTCGCGGTCTATTGTTTCGTGAAAGGCTTTAGACCGGTTGACGAACGATCGACGCCGGGGGGATTGAGACAATCGACTGGAGGCGACGGCAATGGCCGATGAATTGATTTTTTTGATCGCCGAAATATGGCTCAGGCCCGACAGGTTCGACGACTTCAAGAATTACCGCCAGAAAACGATGGATATTTTGATAAAGCATCACGCGGAATACGTGTATCACGGCCATCCTTTCGAATGGGTGCACAACCCGGATGACGAACCGATACCCACGGGCATGGAGGTGTTTCGCTTTCCCTGCGCCGATGACGCGGACAGGGCCCTCGAAGAATTGAACGAGCCCTCGCTGATATCGGAAATGGAAGGGATATTCGACAGGGTGCGGATGTATAAAAGCAAATACGCGATAGCGCCCGACTGGAACAAGGCGTGAGGCGATGTCCGCACAATCAATCTGCAAGGAATGCATGGTGAACGAACATGGAACTTTTCGACGCCCCCGGACCCCGTAATACCGAACGGGTGATCCAGATCGCCCGAAGCGTCTCCGGCGATTTCAGCCATATCGTCGTTGCGTCCATCACCGGAAAATCGGCCCTGATGCTCGCAGAGGCCATAACCGGCCCGAGGATCGTGTGCGTCACCTGCCCCCAGGGCATGCACTTCGAAACCGGGAAGATGGACCGGGGCCCCTTCAACGACATTCCTGAACTGCGCGCGATGCGCGACCGGTGGAAGGTCGAGGGCCTGCAACAAATACCCATGAGCATCGACGCCGGGACCAGGGAGGCGCTGAAGTCGAAGCACGTCGACATCGTGCAGGGCACCATCCCGTTTTTCGGGCCCAGCTTCTCGATGCGGCTGCACCTGAACCACGTCAATTCGCTCGACATCGTCGCGAAGACGCTCGAGCTGATTTCGACCGGAACCCTGGTCTGCCTCGAAACAGTATTAATGGCCGTGGATTCGGGCGCGCTGCCCGAAGGCGTCGAGGTGCTGTCGCTCGCGGGAACGGAACTCGGCCTGGACACCGCGTGCGTGATACGAAGCTCTGCCTCGGCGAACCTGTTTCACCCGCACAAGGGCGCGCGGTTCGTCGAGTTTCTCGCCAAGCCGCGTATATCGTATCAACCAGATATTGATATAGAGTACCTGCGGTAGGCGCGCGGTTCCGAACCCGCGGTACACGCGCATTGTGTCCGGCACCGGACCTGTGTGCCGCAGCCGACACGGTTCGCGCCAGACTGGCACGCGGCATCGGGGCGAATTGCCCCGTGAAACAATGTAAGGGGGGCCATTTCACATAGGCCCTCCTATCGACCACCCTCGTGCCGCCTCAGGTGCCGGCGGGGGCTTCTGTCTCGATAATATGAATTCTTACCGATAGCGGCTTGCGGATGGCCATCCTGGCCGTCCTCAGCCGCAGCTTGGCATCCATGCCAAGCTGCTAATAATAATTTCATGGATATTATAATGTATGGTAATTCAAGTGAGTCTTATTCATGACTGATGACCTACATAGTCCGCCGCAAGGCGGACACCAATCGCAAAACGTGCGCTGAACAGGATGTTCGAGTGTCGCGCGTTGACAGGATGTCAAAAAAACGCGCGACCCTGAGACGAGTCACACGTAGTGTGCGAGTGCTGGCCAGGATGGCCGAATGCCGCGAAGGACATGGATGTCCGAAAGTGGCCCGAGTTTTTTGCGAAAGCCTGTCGCGGTAGCGCACATGGATGTGCGCATGCAGGCGCGTCCAGGATGGACAAATCGCGCCTGCCGTTTGAGGCGACCACTCGCGCCGACGTATTTGTGCCATCCTGGCACACGTCGGCAGGCGGCCATCCGTCAAACAGGATGTTTCAGTGGCGATGCGCGCCAGGACGGCGCGAAAAGCATCGCCCTGGCCGCACGGGTATTGATAAAGTGATCCTATGTGTAATGGCCCCCTTATCATTATTCCGTCCCGATCCGGGACACTCGATGATCGGCGATTGCAACGAGCATAACGCCGTAGTGAGCATAGCCGTGCCGTCGAGGGTGCTCCCCGAGCTACTTGCGGCGAGCGAAGTCGAGCCGTCGAGGGTGCTCCCCGAGCGGAGTCGAGGGGAGCATTACAATCGATGTATTTTCCGCTTCGCGGACCCGTGTGATATACGTTTTGGCGCCAAAAACAAGAATTTTTTTCATTTTTACCTGCCAGGCACCAACTACGTACCAACACCGTTTCAACTTCTATCTTTTTTCCTGCCGTATGGGGCAAATGTCCGCCCGAACGCGCGGATTCGCATGCACACACCGTTTTTTTGTTATTTTTTCACGGCCTCATACGTACTGCCATGCGCCATCCGCCGCGATTCCGGCGTGTATCCCTATAAAAGTGCAGGCGGAAACCTGCCGGGCGTATTAAGCGTTTTACTGATATCCGGATAATACTTCGATTGATTCCACAACTATGCGCGGTATGATAGAATGAAACATGTCCAGGGGGGATATCAAGGTGTGGGAAATCGGACATTAGAGCTTGACGTTATTTGAAATTAAATTGTATTCGAATAACGTTTTTTTCATTATAAATCGAGGATAGAGGGATTAATGGATTGACGAAAGGGTAAGGAATGGGGATAATTATTGTAGTGTAGAAATAATGATAAATATAAATTTCGCTTTTTTGAACATTACATTAGGTGCACGAATTGTTGTTTTGGATATAAGGTGTTGGGCGCCATTTTAAATATCTCAAGAAGGAGTAACCAAAATGAAGTATAATGAAATAGCAAAATCATGGGATGAATTAAGACTAAGATTTAGAGATTATCATCATGAAGTATCATTACTTTTTTCTCAAATATATAATGAATTTGTTAAATATCTTGATATCCCAAGAAAGGAAGATTTGTTAGAACTTTCACCAAAATTTGATAAGATACTTCGAATTGTTCCACTCGGAGAAGATCTTGCTAAAAGTGAAAAAAGCAATTATACACCACATGGAGCTGTTGAATTACAGGATGATGGTTGGGCTACAGGTGGAATAATTTTTTTATTAGAAAAAGGGCCGCAAACTTATCCTAAAAAAAGATATATTTTTACATTTTTCATGAAAAAGAAAGATTCGAAATGGCTAGTAAAATGGGAAATGGATGGAAATGAATATACATTTGATAATCCACCAACGCAGAGCCAATTTATTTCATTCTTTGATGATATTTCCAAATCAATGAATGATTATTTTATAAATGGTTTAAACAACTGGCTTATTGGTGAATCTAAAAAAGTGATAGGATTTGTTAATGAATGAAAAAAATATTATATAGCATTATCTGGAGGTTATAATGGAAAATTTAACTTTTATTGCTTCTTTATTAAGTATTATTGGTGGAGTTGTAGCAATTCTTATGCTATTTTTTGATTCCAGTAAAACAATAAAGATAATTACAGGGATTTTAGCAATACTATTTTTTGTAATTTGTTTATTTATTTATTTATCAAACAGGCAAAAAGTATTTATTGTAAAACCAAAAGTTGGCTCAACAATCATAGGAACAATAAATCCAGAAGATAAGCAATTAACAATACATGATATTGTTGTGAGAGTAAAAAATGAAATATCTAAAGATGAAAAAGTTATATTGCTAATGAAGGTACAAGGAGGTAATGAATGGTGGGTAACAAGCAATCCTGTTACTAAATCAGAATTTAATGATGCAAATGAAGCGAGTTTTGGTTATATTACTTTTGGAAAAATTATTAATCAAAATAAATACTACATGCTCATGGCGTGTATTACTAGTGAAAATTTCAATACTAGCGAAAAAATAACCAATCCTTTACAATTCGTTAAATTTTCTTACATTATAAAATTTTATAAAGAAAAAAATATTATAAAAAGAATCGAATAAATAATTTAAAACGGCACACAACGAACCTGTAGCAAAAGTCTAAAAACAGAATATCAATTTCAAATGAAAAAGATACAGACCTTACTTAAAGAAAAACAAACAGGAAGGTGCCCCATGCCATGCTGCGAGCACTACGACAATGATAACGTATAATATCTTTCGCACATTTTTCAAGGAATAAAAAAGTCCTCTAACTGACGAGAATTAGATTACCACACCAAAAACCGTCAGGAGGAGGACTTTATGAAATCTGATCACATTATCGAAATCAATGAAGAAAAAATCAAGGATCATTTAGGAGAATTTGTCAGAGGAACGGTAGAAGAAACACTCAATGCATTACTCGACGCAGAAGCCGATGCGATCTGCAATGCCCAGAAATATGAGCATAATCCGGAACGGAAAGATACCAGGGCCGGATATTACGAACGGAATTTGCATACCAAGGCCGGAGAAGTAAGTTTAAAGGTGCCAAAATTGAGAACATTGCCTTTTGACACAGCCATAATTGAGAGATATAAACGCAGAGAGATATCCGTGGAGGAATCATTGGTCGAGATGTACCTTGCCGGCGTATCAGTACGGCGGGTTGAAGATATTACCGAAGCTCTCTGGGGAACGAAAGTCTCTCCGGGAACAATCAGTAATTTGAACAAGAAGGTTTATAAGCATATCGAGGCATGGAGGAACCGTGCCATCACGGGGTCGTTTTCGTATGTGTATCTGGACGGAATCTGGTTGAAAAGGAGCTGGGGCGGTGAAGTACGGAATATTTCGGTACTGATAGCCATCGGAGTAAACGCTGACGGTTTCAGGGAGATTCTTGGGGTTGCCGAGGGAGCCAGGGAAGACAAAGAGAGCTGGGAGAATTTTCTTCGGTATCTGAAAGAGAGAGGCCTGAGTGGTGTTCGATTATTTATATCGGATAAAAGCCTTGGTCTTGTTGAGAGCCTTGTCCATTTTTATCCTGACGCGAAGTGGCAGCGGTGCATCGTTCATTTTTACCGGAATGTGTTCACCATGGTGCCCCATGGCCAGGTGAAACTGGTGGCCACCATGCTGAAAGCGATTCACGCCCAGGAGGACAAAGAGGCGGCACGTGAGAAAGCCCGAAGCGTCGTAAAAAAGCTGAAGGAGATGAAGCTCTCAAAGGCCTCTGCCATGATTTCGGAATCAATCGAGGAGACTTTGAGTTATTATGATTTTCCCGATGAGCACAGAAGAAGAATCAGGACAAATAACCCGTTGGAGAGAATACTGAGAGAAGTAAGAAGGAGAACCCGGGTTGTGGGAGCTTTCCCCGATGGGGAGTCGGCCCTGATGCTGGTGGCAGCCCGCTTGAGATATATCACAACAACATCATGGGGATCAAAACGATATCTCAATATGGATTACTTGAAAGATTTAGAGATTGATATAGCGTGAGCATAAAACGTCAGTTAGAGGATTGGGAAAAAGCGAAAGATATTTGACACTATCCGACAATCCCAATCCCTGTTGTTGCCGGTGGATTCTGAGAGTGTCAGTATTTTTGTGTAAACGGCAGTGATCACAGTGGCACTCTCTCCC